>CAYZPH010000054.1:0-1933 GCA_964480495.1 uncultured Sangeribacter sp. | reverse complement strand
AAAAAAGTTATTGTATTAATTTTTTTTGTAATTTTGCGGAGTTTTTTCTAAAGATTGTATGAAATACGTCAGTCATTTGAAAAATTCTCATGGAGGAATGACAAAGATGGGTCGTTTCTCAATTGTCCTGACAGTTGCATGTTCATGTGGCGGAAATACCACAACTGCTGTGAAAGACACCGAAATAGAGGCGGTCGAAATGTTTCATGCTGACAATGATATTGCCATGACATTGCGTTCGCTTGTTGATGCCTTGAGGGTTGGTGAGAAGCTTGATTCATCGGTATATAATTTCGATGGAATACTCACCGATGGACAAGGTACACCTCTTTATACAGATGTGGAAGGTAGACCCGGAGAATGGAGCGTTAGCATCACCGGAGGCGATGAAGCGTGTGTTCGGAATCTATTCGTCGGTGATTTAATGGAGGAGGATTTGCGCAATTATATTATTGCTTCATTAGGGCTTAATGGAGCCGACTTGATCACAGCATATCGCAATCCTGACAATGAAGAGGAATTGATTTATGTCTATGGAATAGGAGATGTTAGGGTGTCTTTTTCTACAAACCCTGCCGAGGCTAATGGTTTTCAGGGTTGGCTGATGTCTGTCTCCGTTGCTCGAGTTCAGTAATAAGATTTATTAGTTTGCGCTCGCTTGTCGTAGAATGATATGAGCAAATCTGCATCTTAGGCATTCGTGGTGGTCGCAATATTCCTTTCTTAGATGTATCAGCGCTTGGCTTTCTGCTGCATCTGCAGTGCCGAATCCCAACGCCTTCCATGTTCTTATTAATGCGTTTTTTTCAGGAGGCAGTGTTCGGAGAAGGTTGATTGCTGATTCCTTCATCTCATGGTTGCCGTGCAGAATACCATATGTGTAGAGAAGTGGAGCTGCTACATTGATTAGAAGAAGATTTACGCTGGTCTCTGATAGCATCGGAGGTCTCGCCTCAGTCTGGAAATCTCCTCCAAAAGTCATTCTTCTGCTCCAATAAGGGTTTATTTCCCAGAGAAAGAGCGGGCGAAGCTGTTCATCATCACCTTCCGTGGCGAGTATGCGCTGAAGTAGATCGGGCGTTTCTGCTGTCGCCGTGGCGAGTAACGCTATTCGTCGATATGGGAGATTCTGAGGACGAGTGCGTGCGAATTTCCAAGCAGCTCGCGGAATAGGGTGGAGTGAGTATTTGCGTGCGAGAAATCTGTATTCTCTACACATGAGTTGGTATCTTTGATCCATGGCATTCTGTGCCGGGTCGAGAAATCCTGCTTGTCCGAAAAAGAGAGCCTCTGTCTGAAGAATGTTGTCGCTGTGGCGCCTTAAGCAGTTGAGATCGAGACTTTCGGCAAGCATTTCAAATGGCTGGCTATTGAGCCCAAATCCAAGACCTCGGGCGAGCGTTATGAAGCAGGTCGTATTCCAGTCTCCTTTGTGGGTGCGCAATACTTGTTCTATTCTTTCGGCTTTGTGCTGCAGTCGCTCTATCGATAGACTCTCGATCCAGTCTGTGCGGTGTACAGTATCAAGTTTGTGCAATTGTGTGGCACATCTTATTTCTGGGTCAGTCGAGGTGAGATAAGCAAACGTGCGGTAAAAGTTTTCCGGTAGTGATACTGTTGCCTGTGGAATCTCTTCTCCATTCGTGCGCTTTATGTGAGTGTCACTTACTGCAACTACGTGTAGAATCACATTATCATATGCAGGATCTCCATCGTGTTTGTGCCGATGCCAATCGGACGCTCTCATGTGAATTTCGATGTTGCCGACCCATACGTTGTCTCCAACTTTGATTTTTGCATTGAAAAAATCGGGCCCGGAACCCCGATTTAGCTGGCCGGGATCAAGCACACGAAGCCTCTCTCCGCTATCAAGAGTTAGCGATAGCCCAAGCATCCGGTTCGACCATAGCAACTGGAATATCTCTTCCATGAA
>CAYZPH010000053.1:0-3888 GCA_964480495.1 uncultured Sangeribacter sp. | reverse complement strand
GAGCCGTGAGCCGTGGAAGCTGATGCTTGAGTGTGTTTGTGTTTGCTTTTGTTGTGAGGAATTACCTACGGTCAAGCTAAAGCAAGTCAAATTCCTCTCTCCCGGTGTTCTCTCGATGAGTGGTTGTGTGTGATATTTACCGAGGATATGGGGAAAAGTGCGGAGCGGTTTGGTAATTTTGAGTTTAAAATCCTAAATCCAAATTTGTTCTATGGTCAGTGTTTTTGAAAGAGGAGTGAGAGCCTGGCGAGGGCTAAAAAAGTATCGTGAGGAGCGTGAGCGTTGCAAAAGATATGTGTTTGGCGACCAATGGGGCGACACTATAGATATGGGCAACGGCATTATGATGACCGAAGACGAGGCTATCCGTCAATATGGACAGCTACCTCTGAAGAACAATATTCTGCGGCGTATCATTCGCAATGTGATCGGAGTGTATCGGTCAAAGTTTTACAAGGTGCCGGAGGCTTCGCCAGACGTTTATCCCCAAGAGATACGAGAGTTGGTGAACCAACAGCGGAAACGGACTTTTCGCGACAACCGGATGGAGGAGCTTGTGCCACGACTGTTTGAGGAGTTCCTTCTGTCGGGTCTGGTGGCTGTGAAAGTGATGCCGGCTCGGAAGATGGGTGGAACTGCACAAATCCTTCCGGTGACACCAGACAATTTCTTCTTCCATTCCGATGGTTACGACCCAAGGGGGTGGGATGTGGATCTAATCGGCGAGATGCACGCGGTGAGCTACCGCTCGCTGATGGGGCGGTTTTGCAAGTCGCCCGACGACCTGAAACGGATAGAGGCTCTATATGGCGGATGCCGGGAAAATGACTCGCCTTGCCGAGTGGCAGAGATTTGGCACCGCGAAGAGAGGGTGTTGGCTGCGGTTCACAACCGTATCTCCGGACAGATGACTGTGATGCCGATGGAGGAGGTGGCAGACAGACTACTCACAAGCAATCAAGGCGCAGAAAACTTCTCTATCCACACCACAGTGAAGCAAACGTGGCGACACTCTTGGATCGCTGCCGACGGTACGCTGCTACTTGAAGACATCTGTGCCGATAAGCATCCGTATGTGTTCAAGGCATACCCGTTTGTCGACGGAGAAATGCATTCCTACATCAGCGACATCATAGACCAGCAACGATATGTGAACCGGCTGATCACACTCTATGATTTCATCATGAAGTCGAGCGCAAAAGGTGTGCTGCTGTTTCCCGACAGCAGTATCCCTCGCGGATGGGACTTGCAAGACGTGGCAGAGGAGTGGGCGCGATTCAATAGTGTGATCCCATATCGCGCTACGCCGGGTGTGCCTATGCCGACACAGGTGAGCGTGAACTCGACCAATATCGGAATAGCAGAATTACTGAAGATTGAACTTCAGATGCTGGAAGATATCAGCAGCGTGTCGCCTACTCTACAAGGGAAATTAGAGACTACCTCCACGAGCGGAACACTCTTCGCCCGACAAAACGAGGCGGCTCAGACTTCGCTGCTGGATGTGTTGCAAACATTCGAGGAGATGGTGGAGCAAATTGCTTTTAGAATTGATGATTGAAAATGTCTGCAATGCTCAATCATCAATTTTTATAAGTCGCGGATCGACGGAAACTCGCCAGTCAATGCCGTTGTCGCCAACAAACTGTATGCGGTAGACCACATTGTCTTCCTCCTTGGCTACATTTTTGAATTCGCCTTCCTTGCCACTGAAAAGTCCTCCCACAACCTTGACCCGGTCGTTTTCGCGAAGCGATAGGGCTCCACTGTCTGCTACCTCATAATCGGAGGTGAAATGGGCTATGGTTTGCTGAAATCGCTCAAACTGCCGGCGAGCAATGCACGCATAAGGAGCTCCGGGGCGGCCGGTGGTGGTGTAGCACCAAGCAAGATCTCCGATTCGGCTGAAGATGCGCACTATATCGGTGGGGCGAGTGCGAAAGAATACTACCGATGAGATAAATGGTCGGCGACGAAGCACTACCTTTTTCTTTATTACCTTTGCTATTTCCTCACATGGATAAAAAAGTGTGAGCGGAGGAAGTGATGACTGCTCTGCCTTGATGCGACCATCAAGGGTGTCGTATTTAACTCCGGGACGCATGTTCATGGCATACCATCCAAGGGGGTTGACAAGAAAAGCGGATGCCACTTGCGATGCTATCGAAGCTCTGAGAGTCTGACCTACTTCTGCCGGCGAGGCAAGACTTAACACTGGAACACCAACGGGTGTATGACCAAGTATGCCTGCCACTTCGGAGGCAGATGCTCCGCAACGAAGGGCTGCATATGCCCAAAGACTCTCTATTGTGTCGGCTACATTGTCGGCAACAGGAAGTCGGCGACTGCGGAAGAGGTCGGTGAAGAGCTGTTGCACCCGAAGCGATACCTGCCGGCGTGTTTTCTCCGACTGCTGCAACGGGAAGATGTATTGCCGGCGACTACCCTGAAGGCGGCGACTTGCTATTGCCTGCACCTCCTGATTGGCATCGGAAATGTCTGAGCGAGTGAGCATGGCCGTCTCCATAATGGGAGTGCAACCGGATATGAGTGAGTAGAGAAGCATGTCGGCTCCCACTGCTGCATCTCCTTCAAGTTGCGGGGCACTCTTGGTGAGAAGTAGAACTCGTGTGAAAATCTCATCGTTGATGCCTTTATTCCATAAAGACTCTCCTTGAGTTTTTAAAATAGCCTTTACTTGCGAGAATGCTTTGGTTGGAGCACACATACCTGCTCTTGCTGCTGAGCCGAAAAGGCTGCTGATGATGTCTAAATAGAGTAGTGAGGTCTTTAGAGGGGTGCCGGTGAGCCAAAGATTTATCATCCAGTCTGCCACAAGAGAGTCGCGCCATAGCAAACTGTCTCTTTCGAAATACAAATCATCTTCAGCGTCTGATTGAAAATAGCGACCAAGAAATGCCGAAAAGATGGAAAGGGCTCTGGAATATCTATTCGCGGTAGGACCTTCTGGAATTGCCTTCAAGCTATTCCGGAGGTTTTTCAAAACATCTTCAAGGGTAAGATTCTCATTGCCTGACTTTTGAGACATAGCAAAAATTTACAGAAGTAAAAAGTTCAGACAATTCTTTGCGGCCCTCTATTTTTCAGTTTTAAAAACTTCAAAACAGAAGTCGCTACGATATTTTTTCTTATAAACTCCACTTTGCGGTGAAGAGGCGTAGTTGCCATAACTGCAGGTATTGACCTGATTTTCAAGTGATATAAAAAGCACACACCACCCATACTCCGGGCTTCCAGCCTATGCAAATACAAATTTAGATAAAAATATTTAATTATGCAAAAAAAGTTGAGACCTGCGCCTCGGGGGAGGCAACAGGTCTCGGGGGATAGGATGGATTTGGGGAGTAGCCCATAGCAGAGTCGAACTGCTCTTTAGAGAATGAAAATCTCTCGTCCTAACCGATAGACGAATGGGCCACAATGCGACAAGCCCGAAGATAATTACTTCGCAGCTGCCGTGAGCTTGTTAATGTGAAGCTGAAGACCGCTGCAGAGATTTGCAGCCTTGTTTTTCGAGATCACATTCTTGCGACCAAGACGCTGAAGAAGTGCGCTTACCTTATTGTATGCAGCCTGTGCTTCAGCAGCATCCTCCATTTTGCGGACTTTGCGCACAGCATTACGTGCAGTCTTTGCCCAATAACGGTTCTCGAGACGACGTTTCTCAGCCTGGCGAATTCTTTTCAGAGAAGACTTATGGTTTGCCATTTCTAATTTATTGCTTTTATTAAGCTTCGCTGGCCTGGAGAGCGAGACGCCGAAGGCTCAGCTTGCAAATTTGATTATTAATTGGTAGCCCATAGCAGAGTCGAACTGCTCTTTAGAGAATGAAAATCTCTCGTCCTAACCGATAGACGAATGGGCCAC
>CAYZPH010000052.1:0-4978 GCA_964480495.1 uncultured Sangeribacter sp. | reverse complement strand
CGCCCCCGCCGCTCAGGCATCCCCCTCCGAGGAGAGAGGAGTACCATTCTATTGCAGTTTTCTTGCTAAAACTGTGCATTTCTATTTGGATTCTTCAGTTTTAAAAAGTCGATTTTAAACATTCGATACTCTATTTAATACACGTATATTGTGTCGCAGGATACTGCTTATTGTTTTCCATTTCGGGAATATAGCTATTGGACGAATGGGATTGTAACTTACCAAGAGAAGTATAATAATCAGCAATCCTAAAAGAAGAAAAAATCCATATATTTCTTTTATAGATTCAACAAGTGCTTGCATCTGCACCATGTGTTGAAAATCTCCAATAGAAATTTTATGAGAAGAGAAATAATTTGCAGTTGCCGAACTACCGATGAGAGCTACATTGCGCGACATTACAGATTGCAACAGTTCTCCGATTACTGCACTACCTAGAACAGAACCTAAAACTGCACTTGAAAAACCGTTTATCGCCAAAGCCTGTGGAAAAATCATAAACGGAAGTCCACTCTGAACAATAGAAGTAAGGAATACTATTGATATAACTACAGTTGCCACACCTCTTGTAAACAATGGAATAAAGAGGTCTTGTTTTTCGACCCCATAGTCAATTCCGAAATAGAACCAAGCGAGATATGCCACAGCAAGAGAGAATCCAATTATAGTCATGGTGCGATAACACCATTTACATCTGGCAAATGTGATATACGTAAAGGCGCAACCTGTAAGAACGCCAGCAAATACATACCAGTTGAGGTCTATAAGATTGGTCTCGTCAAAACCAAGAATCTGCATCGCATATGCATGTTCGAAAACGTGTTCCGTAGCAATCAGAGTGTAGAACACCACATATACTATAATAGCACGCACCATATTCCGATTAGTAAGCACCATTATTGAAATATATGGGTGATGAAGGAAAGTAGCGCGCCATATATTCACACATAAGAACAGAACGCACAAGAAAATAGCAATAATGATTTCCTCCGATTCAAGCCAGTCGAGCCAATCGCCATAAACACAAATGAAAGTGAAGCACATCATAAAACCGGTCCAAAGCACGGCACCAAGCCAGTCAATTCCCAAAAGAGGAATATGAAGCGGAACATGGACAGGTCTCATACACATGAGTACCACCACCATCATGAGTGCAAGTAATCCGATAATAATCCAGTGCATATATTGCCACTGAAAAAAGAAGGAGGTATATACGGAAACGAGTCCGCTCAATTGAATAGCACCATCCACCACCAAATAGACATAGCTAAAAAAAACCGACATGTCTCTCACAGGAGTCAGCCATAACTGGATTGTAGAATTGCAAGCAAAAGTGGCTTGCATTCTAAACCATCCAGCAATAAAGCAAACAGTCACCAATATAGCTACAGAATCAGTGTTGGCACAAATCATATTTGCTGCTATCAATACGATACAAGCAGAAAGCAACTGCGTGCGAACTGAAAACCGAAACTTCATTCGGAACATCACAGCGAAATTGATCGACATTCCAATCAACGAAGCATATCCGGCCATCATTATATCTTCTCTCATGAGTGCAGTTGTGCCTACCATCTGACTGACAGACGCAAGGTAGACACCGCCAGACAACTGGATAATTATTACGAAGAAAATAAATATCCATGGTTTAAGACGATGAGGAATATAGTCATAAACGTCAGGGATATCAAAAGGGCCCTGAGGTAATTGATGAGAATTAGCCATGTCAATATCTCACCACGCATTCAACATTCATACCAGCACGCAACTGCAAAAGCTTATCATCCGGATTTTCGTCAAGTTCAATACGCACAGGTATTCGTTGCCTTACTTTTACAAAATTTCCAGATGAATTGTCTTGCGGAAGAATAGAAAGAGAAGCCCCTGTAGCTTTTGATATAGCCTCAACCACACCTTCGTAAGTAATATCGGGGATAGCGTCGACCGATATTTCTACTTTTTTACCTTCTTCGATATGTTTAAGCTGAGTCTCCTTAAAGTTTGCTATCACCCATACGTCCGAAGAATCTACTACATCGAGGAGAGTCTGTCCGGGCTGCACAAGCTGACCAACCTGAATCTCCTTACGCGAAGCAAAGCCATCGCAGGGCGAGATAATTACGCAATAAGACAAGTTGAGTTCTGACGTCTTCAGCATAGCCTCAGCCAGTTCAATTCCAGCATCGCTCTGCCCTACCCTACGTCGGCTTTCAGCCACAGCAGATGTTGAGGCTGATTTCTGCCTTAAGAGCATATCAAATCTTGCCTTGCGTGTTTCATATTCCGTCTTTGCCAGATCATACTGCTGACGTGTCACTGCTTCTTTTTCGAGAAGGCTTGAGTATCTTTCAAAATCTATTTTAGCCTGCTCCATAAGAGCCTTTGCCTCAACAATCGAAGCATCGCTTGCAAGCATACGAGCTGAAGCTCCCTCTACACTGTGTCCTGCTACTCTTCTACCAGCCAAAGCATTCTGATAGTCTGCTTTAGCTCTTGCAACGGCAAGTATCATATCGGCATCATCGATAATAACGAGAGTGTCACCTTTTCTGACGGGCTGAAATTCATCAAATCTGATTTCCTTTATGTAACCAACAACACGGCTATTGACCGGAACTATGTGGCGGCAAACTGTAGCGTTATCAGTAAACTCCACATCACCAATATGAAGGAATTTGCTACCAACCCAAATAGCGGCAATAGCTATAACTACAATAGAAACTACGTAAGATATTATTTTTTTACTGCGGTGGTTCATAATTACTTATATTTTTCCTGATTTGAATAAAAGATTGTAATAACAATGAATTATATTGATACGAGCATTAACGAGTCTTTGCTCAGCATCAAGCCTTGAGTTTGTAGCATCAAGCATATCGGTAATCAACGCCATTCCTGCAGAGTATCGCGTTGAGATAGTCTGATAGTTGCGAATGGCGAGTTCCACGCTTTTCTCTTGCGTTTTCAATTCCTCATACGCCTCAAGATAGTTCAAATAATCTCTGCGTATGTCAAGACTAAGATTTTCTGAAACAGACTCATACTTTTGTTCTGCAACTTGAGTGGCAACCTTGCTTTTTGCTACAGATTTATTTCCTTTATATAGTGACCCTATATTGTAGTTTACTCCGACACCTACAAACCAATAACTCAGATTTCGATTAATTGGGGGAACTTCAACAAGAATCGGACCATCTATAGTCCATCGAGCTAACAGATTAACTTTTGGCAACATATCGCTCTTAGCAATTGTCTCTGCCTTACGACACATTTCAACTCCCGACTGAGCAAGTGCGAGAGCCGGAGAGTTAATCGTTGCTTCCTTCAGCCACCACGATTCAGCTTCAGCAGGAAGAGAACGCGTAAGAATTGCAGAATCCGGCACAATCACAGTGTTCTCATCCAAACCCACTGTCACTACAAGATTTCGGTTTGTGATATTCAGATAATTGTCAATCTTCACAAGTTGAAGTTCAAGATTAGACAGAAGGAGTTCATAACGAGTTATATCGTTTTGGAGAGCAACACCATTATCATACCGAGCGTGCATTTCGTCAAGAACTTTGCGAGCACGATCAATATTGCTTATAATTACACTACGTAGATTATTATATTTGAAAATGTCGAGATAAAACGTAGTAAGCTGAAAACGGATAGCATCTCTCTGAGAATCGGCAGACAAACGCGATGCCGAAGTCTTAAGTTCAGCCAATTCTATTGAAGCTTTTATTGCACCACCGGCATAGATCGGTTGAGAAACATCAATTAACAAACCATTTCCAAAATGAGGAATCGGAGCTTTTGAAACGTCTGAAAAAGAACGATTAGTGGTGAATCCGTCGCCTAAATAACTGAGGTTCAAATTAGCGTTTACATACGGAAGACGTTGGCTACGAGCAATACTTAATTCACGACTTGCTTCTTCACAGGCTGTGAGCGATGGGCGCAACTGCACACTATTGGATTCTGCAATATCGAACAAATGTTCGAGGGTAATAACCCTATGCGATGAATCAACAGCCCACACCTGGCTGCTCCACAGGGCTACACAAAAAAGCCCTGTGAGCAATCGGTGATTGTTCATAAAGAGATTTGATTTTAAATTAATAAATGGGAATCCTTATCAAGTATAAGGTAAAAAAAGATGCTTATATATGGATATTTATGCACAGAATACCTGCATAGAAGCGGTACTCTTCCAATTTTCAAGGAATCCCCAGTTTTTCACAAACGGAGAATAACTAATTACTATAAAAGAATTTAAATACATCAACAACGCGAAACCTTGTGAATCGCAATGCAAAATTACAAAAAAAAGTTAGAATGGCCAACCACAATATCGATATTAATGCAAAACAACCGCAATAAAATACATATATAAATAGTAAAAAAATCTGATATAAATTAGCTTTTACATCACAATCTGAGTCATGTTTGCATTGGTATAATTTTTATAAAGAGAGATTGGTAATTTAGCAACAGGTTGTTGCCAAATATATGTAGGGAAATTTGATAATCAAACATTCAGCTTATTCCCTACCATTTTGGGACATATTCGTTACATATTAGAAAAGTGTAAGGATAACGCCGAAGTGATACTATTTCTTATGATAAAACGTAAAATTACAATTGAATAAGAGACCAGCCAAAATCTTCTTCAAGATATTTTTGAAACAGAGGAAACTGATTTCCTCTCTCTTTACTGACAACAAAGCGCTTACCATCGGCAGCGGTTTTGATTTCTTATGAGTCGAGAAACCATTGATCGCTCTCCGACTTGTTGAAGAATCCAAATAGAAATGCACAGTTTTAGCATGAAAACCGCAATAGAATGGTACTCCTCTCTCCTCGGAGGGGGATGCCTGAGCGGGGGGGCGGCCGAGTCCGCCCCCAAGAGCGAACTGAATAAAAGATTCTTCAACAAGAGCAACAGCAATACAAAAAAAGAGACCGAAGTCTCCTTAAGATTAAGTAATTT
>CAYZPH010000051.1:0-5319 GCA_964480495.1 uncultured Sangeribacter sp. | reverse complement strand
GTAAATTATAGTCCATGATTTAAATATATCAATAGTGTTATAATTTGAGAATAGCAGAGGTGTCAGCAATAAAATATTAATAAGTATTTGTATTATATTGAAATCTTTGAATCTATCTAGCCCCCTCAAATATGCGTAAAAAAAAGAAGTGATGCAGCAAGCAAAAGAATATGCAAATATCCATAAGTAAGCGTTCCAACTAGTTGAATCTGTGACGATTTTACACAATATAGACTTCAGTACTATGTATACTAATAAGGTTGAAAGACTTATTATAAAAATGTATGTTAAAGAGGAAATTATAGTAATCCTCACTTTTTTTGCATTTCGTGTTACTCGTGAAATTGCAAGATATCGAGGAAGTGCAATCCCCATACCTCCTAATAGTACAAAGGCTATGACAGAAGAGCTACGTTTGATTATGTTATATTGTGCGAAGTCATCAATTGTTAGATTGTTGCTTAGAACCTTTGTAACTATAAGTAGGCATATCATTACAGCAATTTGCCCTAAGAATGTACATAGAACATCTTTCCCAAAAGATGTCTTTAGTTTGTTTTTGATATATTCAACTATCATGTCAATGACACTCATCCAAAGAGTCAAATTCAGTTCTTTTTGTTAATTCTATCGGTAACAAAGTCTATTTTCATCATTCTACCAACTTTTTTAAAGGTTTTCTCTAAAAATTTTGGTGTGAAAGAGTACATAATCAGTTTAAGATTATAATTAAAATTATCCTTAATACTGAGTGTAGATCGGACAGAATTGTCACAATTAATCTCGTAACCTGCCTTTTTCAATTGTTTTAATGCTCCTCGCAAATATTTACTTTGTACTATTCCGTGTATGATATTAAGGGGATTGGATTCGTCAATCAAACTATCAACTTTTCCCAAGTTATAATTAACATCATTAATATGATTAATTTCAAACTGCCAAGCGTTATAATTGCCGCTACCTATACAATCTCGTAAATAATCAGTTTCCCAAATTGCCGCTTGAAGATTTATTGGGTATTTTTTACCGAAGGGAATAATATGAAGATGTTTATAGCCGTTAAATGATTCGCCTTTAGCCCATTTTTGCTTATACAATTGTACACATATTTGATAGAACTTTATTTTATATTGTTTTATTAAAGTTAAAATATGATCAAATTTTTCATTATCAACGGGTTCGGAAATAAAGAAATCCTCAAGTAGCAATAAAGTATATGGAGTATTGATTCTGCTCAATCCTGCAAGTGCGCGCTTGCTCCATTCAGAATCTTTCCCTGCAGGAATTGCAATTACATTTTCATAATCAGGTATTATTTCTGATGATGCGAGATATGTTGTTGGTCGGTTAGTCCAATTCTTGTTTAGGAGTGTAAAAAAATGATCCCAAACATCTTTATATCCATCATATCCTACGACAAGAATTGAGATATCTTTGAAATTTGTAGTCATAAGATTATTCGTTTGTTGATGATATAATATTTTTTAACTTTTGATCATTTCCCCACACTGCTTTTGAATCGTATGGCCTGTCTGGATATTTGCCATACGAAAGACTTATTTTATAATGATGTTCTTTGATAAAGCGTTCAACTCTATCTGCAAGTTTTTCAGGGAAGCCAGAGCATACATTAATGATTCCAGTTACTTTTGTTTGTTCGATGATTTTTGCAACATAATAACAGAATTTATCATAATCAATAAAATCCCATTGATTCTGACCAGAAGTAAAGGGAAACTCTGTTTTCCCTTCTTTTTCAGCAGCGGTAATTTTTGAAAAAATTGAACTGCCATATTCTGAATTGCCTACTATATAAAATCCACGAATCCATTGAATTGTAGTGTCTGTGTTTATAGCTAAGACATTAAGAGCATTCTGAAGAGCATTCTTTGCAATGCCATATAAACTTAGAGGGTGAGTAGGAGTGTTTTCATCAATAGAGCCTTCATAAAAGCCGACTTCATGCATTGTTCCTAAAACAGCGATTTGCTTTATTTTACTATCTACAAAACTTTTTAAAAACTTGTAGTGGAATGGCAAATCTTCCATATGACTAATTGCATTATGTATAAATCCATTTCTCCAAGCTAAATGTAAAAGAATATCAGGTTCTCCGAAATATTCAAATGGATTAGTAATTGAAAATATATCACATTCAATTGCAGTGGCATTGGAATTAATATTCCGACAAGAAACATCTGTAGCAATGACATTATGGCCATCGTTAATCAATTGATTGACGATGCCTTGGCCTAAATAGCCATTGGCTCCTGTTACTAAAATTTTCATTAATATATGATTGTTGATGTTAATAAGTATTTATTCAATAATTATATCGCTATTAGTAACTATTCAGTAAGTCTGCTGAATAGTTACTGTTGTAGCCTTGTTTTGTTTAAAAAAATTATTAGAATAATGGATATTAAGAAGAAAGCGGAGTAGTATATATATGTATACGATAGTCATAATGTAAGTGGTATAAGCTAAAACCGAAGTGACAAAGCTCCAAGATATGAAAAAGTATATAAATGTCATAAGAGTTGTACTCCAGTATATGTAAATTCGCCTCTTGAAACACTCATGGATTGTCCGAATTATACAGCCCAATATAAAAAGAAATAATAAAGAGCCAATTGTGCCAAAATCTTCGACAAAGAAACGAAATACGGTATATACATTAGTTACGTCTCCATCAATAGATACGACTGTCATCTCAGTGTATACTCCGTCCTCTCTTTTTAGAATTCCAAGTATATTTGATATTCCATATATCAATTTTGCTCCCATTGTATAGTTGCCAAAAGATTCATGCTGGTTAGAATACCAAATGTCAAATGCTGGCAAGTGAGCTAACATGTAAGATACGGATTTGCCTATAACATCATTTATTGCTGTTTCATTAAATTCTCCAATTCTGAAAATCATAACAAGTCCCATTAACAGAATGAATGCAATAAAAACAATACTGATTATTAGAAATTTTTTTAAGCTAAATTTTATTTTGATATTAAACAATTGAGCAGAAATTAGGTATCCGATTATCCACATAAAAATAGATGTGATTATGCCCATTTTTGCTCCCTGAGATAATCCAGATATGATAGCAGGTAATAATGAAATATATGATAAATAATGTTTTTTAGGAAAACCGAGGTATAATAATCCTCCTACGAATGGACATGCTAATGAATTTATACCTAGTATTTTTGATAATAATCCACCGGTTGATTCTCCCGAGTATCTATCTATGGAATTTTGGTGACTCATTTCCATAAATGATGTAATATCAAGTATGTTTATAAGACTGACCCCCTTACTTATAATATCATATAGACAGCTAAATATACTTATTGCTATTACAATATAGCATGTTTTTAATCCAATATCATTATTGAAAGAAATAGACGTTTTTCTATAGGTTGCTTTTTTTGAATTTAAAAATCTAGGAGTCAATAAGTATCCCAAATCAAAACTTAAAATACAAAATAGAATGTAGATAATTCCAATATAATTAAAACATAAAAATTGAGACCATCCAATTAGAATGACAAGTATTTGAATTGTCCAAAATAATGTGAAAATTGATGCAGGAGAATACGAATTAGTATATTTCCTTACAAAGCAAATCAAGAATAATGAGAGGACTATAACAATGCAATACAACATAAAACGTAAATGTCCAACCGCCTTTCCTTAGGCAGTTAGATATGTTTTGTGGCATAAAATGCCGCAAAATAGTTGTTGTGATGTTAAAATTCGATGATTGATTTAAGAGAATTTAGCTTTGTGATACCTCTGACCATGTCATCAGATTCTCATAATCGGTAAGCTGAGATACCAGTATGGTGAAGTATTCGTGATAATACTCTCCTGCGGATTCTTCTTCTCCTTATCGGAAGACCTTCATGCCTCTCTCGCTCCATCTCAATTTTTTGACGTGACTTCTCTATACATGCAGCCAAGTTGTCGTGCTCTTGCAATGCTTTTTCAAGACTCAGAGCAAGAGTATCGCATTGTTTTTCTGTGTTAGTCGCGTATTATGAATAAAGTATTGAAAAAGCAAATTGGTACAACGTATTTGTGGTTCTGCGCTATTTACGTACTAGAAAGATTTATCTATTCTGATACATTTCCTCGTAGTACTTCTCGTAATCACCAGAGGTAATATTGTCCATCCATTCCTGATTGTCGAGATACCAGCGCACAGTCTTTTCTATTCCTTCTTCAAACTGCAATGATGGCTCCCAGCCAAGTTCTGACTGCAGTTTGCGACTATCTATCGCGTAACGCATGTCGTGACCAAGACGATCTGTCACATAAGTGATAAGTTTCTCGGACTGTCCTTCTGGATTGCCAAGAAGACGATCTACTGTTTTAATAATAACTTTTATGAGATCAATGTTCTTCCATTCGTTGAAACCACCGATGTTGTAGGTCTCTGCCACATTGCCTTTATGGAATATAAGGTCGATGGCTCGGGCGTGGTCTTCAACGAAAAGCCAGTCGCGTACATTCTCGCCTTTGCCATATACAGGCAGTGGCTTGCCATGGCGAATATTATTGATGAACAGCGGTATCAGTTTCTCCGGGAACTGGTACGGTCCATAGTTATTTGAACAATTAGTCACCAGCGTCGGCATTCCGTATGTGTCGTGGTATGCACGCACAAAGTGATCGCTACTTGCTTTTGATGCTGAATACGGAGAATGTGGGTTGTATTTCGTTGTTTCTACAAAGAACTCCGTGCCGTATGCCATGTCGTCTTCACTCGATGCCTTTGTTGTGAATGGTGCGGGCACGCCCTCCGGATGTGTCAGTTCGAGTGCTCCATACACTTCATCGGTCGAAATGTGGTAGAACAGTTTGTTTTCAAATTTCTCAGGCAGAGACTCCCAGTATTCCTTGGCTGCTTGAAGGAGTGCGAGAGTTCCCATCACATTTGTGCGAGCAAATGTGAACGGATCTTTGATTGAGCGGTCGACATGACTCTCTGCTGCGAGGTGGATTATACCGTCGATCTTATGACTGCTTATTATCTCACGCATCCTATCGAGATCTGCGATGTCTGCCTTCACAAAAGTATAGTTTGGTTTGTCTTCGACATCTTTAAGATTGGCAAGATTGCCTGCATATGTGAGTTTGTCGAGATTGACTATGTTATAATCCGGATATTTGTTTACAAACAACCGAACCACATGCGAGCCTATAAAACCCGCTCCACCGGTGATGAGTATGTTGCGTTTCATGCTTGATATAAGTCTATATTGTAGTCAAAAGGAGAATCGAAGTCTTTAAGCAATGGATGCTTCAAGTCTTTTT
>CAYZPH010000050.1:0-5364 GCA_964480495.1 uncultured Sangeribacter sp. | reverse complement strand
ATAGTATTCTTCCGTTTGAGACGAGCTATTTTAAACATCATAATCTTGAAACATATTACGTTGGGAATCCGACAGTAAAAGAAATTGAGCAATCTCTTGCACACATACCTCCGAAGAAGCATTTTCTTGAGCGCCAAGGTATCACAGACGAGCGCCCGATAATAGCCATACTTCCCGGATCAAGAAAAGCAGAAATTCGCAACAACCTTCCTCTAATGATAGAGGCAGCAAAAAGTTTTCCTGAATATCAATATGTTATAGCAGCAGCGCCGTCAATTCCTGAAAAATATTACCGTTCTGTGGCTCAGGATACCGGAGTGCAACTTGCTTTCGGAGCGACACACACTTTGCTGAAATACTCGGTAGCAGCAATCGTAACCTCCGGCACTGCGACTCTTGAAACTGCAGTAATTGGCACACCACAAGTGGTTTGCTACCGTGGCAACGGGTCACGTGCCACTTACGAGATTATGAGCAAAGTGCTTAAAGTGAAATATGTGTCTCTACCTAACTTGATAGTCGGGACTTCGATAGTACCTGAACTTCTGATGCATGAATGCACATCTCAGATGATAGCCAGAGAACTCGCGCCATTGCTTCAGGCATCACCCCAACGCGACTGGCAACTGTCGGGCTATCGCAACATGAAAAAAAAGCTTGGCACCACAGATGCCTCAAAGATCGCCGCCAAATATATTTGCAGTTGACCACATTATCGTCAATGTCTCCCAATGAACCAATAAATGATTCCGCCTCGCGACCATATAAAGACACTATTGATTCTTGCCGCCACATTACTGGTGACAGCATCTTGTGGTACCAAAAAGAATACTGCCATGTCACGCAATTGGCAGGCGTTCACCACCCGATATAATGTATATTTCAACGGAGACGAGCACTACAAAGAGACATTGAAAGCGATGGAAGACTCCTACGAAGACGATTTCACGCGCATGCTTCTTACTCACCCTGCTGATGCAATTGGCGATGAGACTCGCACAAAACCGACCGGCAACTTCAAACGCACCATCGAAAAGATGCAGAAGGCAATTCAGTTACATTCAATCAAGAAAAAGCCTGCCAAGCGAGCCACATCAGCAAAAGACAAAGCGTTTAGAGCCAGAGAGGAGTTCAATCCATTTCTCCACAACGCTTGGATTATGCTCGGCAAGGGGCAGTATTTCAACGGAGACTTCATGGGAGCCGCAGCAACGTTCATGTATATTTCACGTCACTTCACCTGGCTTCCGGAAGTAGTGACGGAAGCCTCCCTTTGGCAGGCTCGATGCTACACAGCGCTCGACTGGACCTACGAAGCAGAAAACATTCTCTCAAAAATCCGGGAAAAAGATCTCACGAGCAAGCACCTCCGCAACATGTACAACCTTGTCGAAGCGGCATGGAACCTCAAGTCGGTCAAATACGACCAGGCCATACCATTCTTGAAAGATGCGGCAGAGGTTGCCAATGGCATACAAAAGCGAAGACTCTATTTCCTACTTGGACAGACGTACAGACAAACCGGACGCAACAATGAGGCATACGAAGCATTCAAAAAAGCAGGACGCGGAGCCTCGACACCATACAGACTAAAATTCAATGCAAGGATTAAACAGAGTGAGGTATTCCGTGGCAACGATATAAGTAAGGAAGTGTCTTCACTCAAAGCCATGACCCGCTACCAGCGTAATAATGAATATCTCGACCAGATATACTACGCCATAGGAAATCTTTATCTATCAAGGAAAGACTCGGTGAAAGCTCAAGAGAATTATGCTCTCGCTGTAGAGAAATCCACAAGAAACGGCATAGACAAGGCACTCGCCAATCTTGCCCTTGGCTCCATATATTTCAGCAAGAGAGAATACACCAAGGCACAACCATGCTATTCGGAAGCTGTGCCACAACTTCCGGAATCTCATCCCGGTTACAAGGGGATAAAACTAAGATCGGATGTGCTCGACCAGCTCGCCGTGTATGCCGGCAATGTTGAACTTCAGGACTCTCTTCTTCACATAGCCTCACTTCCAGAAGAAGAGCGAATGAAATGGGCTGACGAGCAGGCTAAGGTGCTTATCGAAAAAGAGAAAAAAGAAGCCGAAGAAGCCGCACGAGAAGAAGCCATGGCAAACAGAAACCAAGGCAACTCACCAATCGACAAGGAGACCGGCAACACCGGCTTGCAGTTCAATGCAGACAAGTCATGGTATTTCTATAATCAGACTACCAAATTGGCAGGCAAGACCGAATTCCAGCGTCGATGGGGCGCTCGCAAACTGGAAGATGACTGGCGCAGACGCAACAAGACCTCTTTTGCTTTCGACGACACCGACGATGAAGAAACAGAATCCGACAATGGCGACAATGAATCAGAAACTCCAACCGAAGGCTCTTCGGAAAGCGGAGACAAGAAAAAGGGGAATACTGCTAACGACCCACACTATCCGGAATTCTACCTGGCACAGCTCCCTATGACCAAGGAAATGCAGGCTACAGCTCACGATGTAATCCAGGAAGGTCTCTATAATATGGGTCTTATACTCAAAGACAAACTTGAAGACTTCAATGCGGCCCGCAGGGAATTCGAAACTCTTCTTACGGATTATCCTGACAACGTGTATCGTTTAGACGTGTACTACAACATGTATCTCATGGCGGCACGACGAGACAACAACCAGGGAATGGACAAATGGAGAGATATGATTTGCACAGATTTTCCAGACAGTCCATACGGCAAGGCGATGCAAGACCCGGACTATTTTAATCGTCTGACACAGATGAACGCAAAGCAGCAGAAATATTATGACGAAGCATATGCAGATTATCTCGCAGACAATAATGAAGAAGTGCACCACATCACACAAATGATGCAGTCTGAATATCCGCTGTCACCCATACTCCCTAAATTCGTATTCATCGATGCTCTCTCCTACCTCACAGAAGGGAATTACGATATGTTTAAAGATCGCCTTACAGAACTGCTTCGCAAGTGGCCCGATACGGATATGACCGAAATGGCGGGTGCAATTCTCAAAGGTCTCAATGAGGGACGACGCCCCAACTCCGGAAGTGCCAATACACGAGGCATGATATGGAGTATCCGTCTTTCTGCATCCGACTCAACATCAACAGCAGGAAATCAGCCTGCAATGTTCGAGATAGACCCGGACTCGCCTCAATATTTCGTTCTTGCCTTCCCGAGAGACGAAATCAATGGCAATCAGTTGCTCTTTGATGTGGCAAGTTTCAATTTCTCAAGTTTCAAGGTTAAGGACTTCGATCTCGAAACTATGAGTTTTGACAATGTAGGCATACTGATAGTAAAGGGATTCGACAACATGAGGGAACTTGAGAACTACCGTAAGGTAATGGCGAACAGAGATTTCCGGCTACCCGAAGGAGTACGTCCGATCATGATATCGAAATATAACTTTGAACTTCTTCTAAAGGAGGGGCGTTCGTTTGAAGAATACTTCCGATTTGAAGAGAACTCCACAGTGCAGGAGGCAGAGGACTCTGCAATGAAAGGAGCCTCAACCGAAATCAGTGGGGAAGCACCTCCAGATTCAGTTTCACCCGAAGATACAGAAGAATCCGAGCCTGACGATAATGGTGTCATTGAAGAGGGAGAAAAACCGGATAACCAGCCATTCAACCAAAAACTGGCTGAATAATCAAACTCAACTGAAAATAGCTATATGGAAAAAATACTATGGGCAGACGATGAAATAGACCTGCTAAAACCTCATATTCTCTTTCTAAAATCGAAAGGATACGACATCGAGACTGTAAGCAACGGTCGAGATGCCCTTGATATGCTCGACACACATGCGGTTTCACTTGTGTTGCTTGATGAAAACATGCCTGGGCTATCGGGTCTTGAAACCCTTCAAATGATAAACCAATCTCATCCCGACATCCCTGTGATAATGATCACCAAGTCGGAGGAAGAGAATATTATGAACCAAGCAATCGGCAACAAGATCACCGACTATCTAATAAAGCCGGTAAACCCGATGCAGATTTACCTATCCATCAAAAAAAACCTCCACAGTGCAAAAATCATAGCAGAACAGACATCAACAGGATACATGCATGAATTCCAAAATATTTCAGCAGAAATAAACAGAGCATCAAGCCTTGAAGAATGGAAAGACTGCTATCGGCAACTTGTATACTGGGAAATGAAGTTATCTGAATCAGACAGCAACATGGACGAAATGCTTCTGATGCAGAAGCGTGATGCCAACTCAAATTTTGTAAAGTTCGTAAAGCGAAATTACGAGTCTTGGGTTACCGGAACCGAGCGACCACTCATGAGTCAGGACTTATTCAGCAAAAGAATCTTTCCGATGCTCGACAAGGGAGAGAAAGTGTTTTTTGTACTTATCGACAATTTCCGCTATGACCAATGGAGATGTATACAACCTTTAGTATCTGAATTCTTCAATGTCTCAGAAGACCTATATACCACAATTCTTCCAACCTCTACACAATATGCTCGCAACGCCATCTTCTCCGGCTTAATGCCACTGCAAATTAAAGACATGTTTCCTGAATATTGGGTGGAAGAAGATGAAGATGAGGGACTCAACAACCACGAAGAGCAACTCATCGGCACGCTCATTGACAGGTTCAGAAGGAAAGATAAGTTTACATATACGAAAATCAATGACACTACGGCAGGCGAGAAATTTCTTTCGAAGCTCAACACCCTCAAAGATATTCCTCTCAATGTGATTGTAATGAACTTCATTGACATGCTGAGTCATGCGCGTACGGAATCTAAAATGATTCGTGAACTGGCAAACAGCGATGCCGCATATCGGTCGCTTACTGAATCATGGTTTCGCCACAGCTCGGCTTCGGAAATATTCCGAAAAATAGCAGAAATGGGATTTAAGATTGTACTGACTACAGACCACGGAACTATCCGTGTAGACAATCCAATAAAGGTAGTTGGAGACCGCAATACAAACACAAACCTGCGCTATAAGGTTGGTAAAAACCTTAACTATAATCAGAAGCAGGTATATGAAATCAAGAATCCTAAAAAATTCGGTCTTCCTGCTCCTAACCTGTCGAGCACATTCATATTCGCCACAAATGAAGACTTCTTCTCTTATCCAAATAACTATAACTACTACGTGCAGTATTATGCCGAGACTTTCCAACACGGAGGCATCTCCCTTCAGGAAATGCTTGTTCCTCTCGTAACTCTCTCTCCCAAAAAGTAAACAATAGAAGAGCTTAACAAAAAAAGAGTAGCAGACAACCAAAGTTGATTCTGCTACTCTTCCTCTTTCCTATGCGGTGCGGACGGGACTTGAACCCGCGACCTCCGGCGTGACAGGCCGGCATTCT
>CAYZPH010000049.1:0-5615 GCA_964480495.1 uncultured Sangeribacter sp. | reverse complement strand
GTAATCGCCACTTTAAAGAGAATCGGGTTTCCGTCAAAGGAGACCCGATTTTTTTTTGTGACCTATTGAATACCTATGGGAATTTTTTCGTTGAAAAATACCCATTTTACCCAATAAGCTTTTTGGTATACAAGTAGGGCTCCACCTCTTCACCTTTCCGTACACAGGCCGAACAGAGATGATAAACCTTGTAATGCCGATGGTACTGCGAAAGCGGAAGAGTAGGTAATCGCCACTTTAGAGAGAATCGGGTTTCCATTAAAGGAGACCCGATTTTTTTTGTATACAAGTAAGGGCTCCACCTCTTCACATTTCTGTACACAGGCCGAACAGAGACGATAAACCTTGTAACGCCGATGGTACTGCGAAAGCGGAAGAGTAGGTAATCGCCACTTTAGAGAGAATGGGGTTTCTGTCAAAGGAGACCCGATTTTTTTTTGTATACAAGTAAGGGCTCCACCTCTTCATTTATCTTGACCGTAGGTAATTCCTAACCACAAAAGTACCTATATTCCTCACAATAGAAAAAACAGTTCTCTAAAGCCTGCCTGATTTAGCGAGGATTTGAAAATCCTCGCCCCCGATTAACCCTTGCTATCGAATATCTTCACACAAGCACTTTTGAGTAAAATCAAAAGAAAATTTGGAGAATTTAGGATAAATGGATAACTTTGCATATATTTGTATGTCTTGTGTCTGAGTGTTTATCAGATGCTCGAAATGCTTATATCGAATGAGAATTGTTCATACATTATGAAAGGAATGTGTAAAAATTTTCTGATGTTTGCGTTAGTCTTTTTTTTGTCTACGCTTACGTCTTTTGGAAATGTCTTATATACAAGGCTTGTTGAGATTGGTGAGGGATATGCTGCTACTTCTGTAAATACTGCAGTTTTTAGAGGTAGTTCTATTGCTACTCACGGAGACATTCAATATGTGGCATACTACGATTCAGAGGGGTTTGTTACACTTGGCAAAAGAAAACTCAGCGAAGACAGATGGATTATAAGTAAAACTCAATACAAAGGAAACATCAAAGATGCACATAATGTGATAAGCATAGGTGTTGACGGAGATGGTTATCTGCATGTCTCTTTTGACCATCACGGTCATCCTCTTCGCTACGCAGTTTCAAAGACGCCGGGTAGTCTTGAATTGGGCAACCTTCATTCAATGATAGGCAGAGATGAAGACGATGTGACGTATCCGGAATTCTACACAATGCCAGATGGAGATTTGATTTTTGCTTATCGCTCAGGAGCATCAGGTAGGGGTAATCTTATTATAAATCGTTATACAACTTCCGATAAGTCTTGGAATCGTATTCATGATGTGCTTATTGATGGAGAAAATAAGCGAAATGCCTACTGGCAGATGCATGTAGATGCGTCTGGCATTATGCATCTATCATGGGTGTGGCGCGAAACATGGCTTGTTGAAACTAATCATGATTTGTGTTATGCAAAATCTTCTGATGGTGGTAAGACTTGGCAACGAAGCGATGGTACAGACTACGTTCTCCCTATTACTGTTGCTACAGCTGAGACGGCATGGAAGATTCCACAGAAGTCTGAACTCATCAACCAGACTGGCATGACTGCCGACAGCAATGGTAACCCCTATATTGCAACTTATTGGCGTGATAAAGACTCTAAAGTGCCACAATATCGTCTTGTATGGCACGATGGAGAAAAATGGAACATGGAAACTGTAGGAGAAAGAAATACTCCGTTTTCTCTGTCGGGAGGTGGCACAAAGATGATTCCAATATCACGTCCTCGTATCGTGTCTGATGGTAAAAAGGCTTATTATTTGTTTCGCGATGCAGAGCGAGGCAGCAAGGTGTCGCTTGCTTACACCCCGAGTCTTGGCAATAAGGAATGGATTGTATACGATGTTACCGACTTCCAGGTAGACGCATGGGAGCCTTCTTATGATGTCAATCTATGGAATTCGCATAGGAAGTTGCACATTTTTGTGCAGTGTACACATCAGGGTGATGGAGAAAAGACGCTTGAAAGTGCCGGAATAGCGTCACCGGTCTATGTTCTTGAGATAAATAAACACTAACAAGATGATTACACAGCCATTAATTTCGGTCATAACAGTCACGTTTAATGCAGAGCAGACGCTCCCTGTCACGTTGAAATCAGTGAAGGAACAGACGTTTACTGATTTTGAGCATCTAATAGTAGACGGAGCTTCGACCGACGACACTATCATAATTGCACGTCGCATGGGGCGGCATGACGTGAAGATAGTCAGTGAACTTGATAATGGACTATATGATGCGATGAATAAGGGGCTTCGCATTGCGCGTGGAAGATATGTGATTTTTCTTAATTCGGGCGATGCGTTTCATGCTCCGGACACCCTTCAACATTATGCTGCTGCGATAAAGGCTAAGACCCCGGATATAATATATGGAGATACTGATATTGTATCGATAGATGGAAAGAGAATTGGAGCTCGCCATCTTTCTGCACCGGATATTCTGACTTTTGAATCTTTTAGCAATGGTATGCTTATCTGCCATCAGGCATTCATGGTCAGAAAAGAAATAGCTCCTTATTATGATACGGACTATCGTTTTTCGGCAGACTATGACTGGACCATCCGTTGCATCAAGGCTTCGCGTCCCGGCAATAGGATCAACCTTCACCGAGTGGTAACAGATTATTTGTCTGACGGACTTACCGACCACAATAAAAAGAAGTCACTTATCGAGCGATTTAAGATTATGGCTCACCACTATGGTGCTTTCAATGCTTTGCGGAAGCATCTGTGCTTTATACCTCGGGCTTTGCGGAGAGGTAAAATCTGAAATTATGGCATCAATGATGAATTATAACCCTGAAATATCATAATATGAAGAAACTTTTTGCAATGGCGGCAACCGCTATGATTGGCGCCTCTTCTATCACGGCAATGGCAGAACAGAACCCATTCCTGCAGCCTTATACGGCGCAGTATGAAATTCCTCCCTTCGATCTGATTAAAACATCAGACTTTATCCCGGCTATCAAGGCAGGTATCGTGGAGCAAGAGGCAAATATGGAGAAATTGCTAAGCAATAGCGCAACTCCTGACTTTGACAACACAATTCTTCCAATGGAGAACCTTTCCCCTATACTCGATAGAGTGTCGGGAGTGTTCTATCACTACGATAGCTGCATGAAGACTGCTGAATTTGCTGAAATGGCAGATCAGGCGATCCCTCTTCTCAACGATGCGGCAAATAAGGTAAATCTTAACGCTATGTTGTTTGATCGCATCAAGTCGGTCTATGATAAACGTGACAAGTTGAAACTTTCTCCTGAGCAGAAACGCCTTGTTGAAAAATATTACAGGCAGTTTGCAGAGCAGGGGGCAGCTCTCTCTCCGGAGAAAAAAGAACAGCTTGTTAAGATTAATGATGAACTTTCAAGACTCTTTATTCAGTTTAACAAGAATCTTCTCAACGCCACAAATGAGTTTTTTGTGACAGTATACGACAAGGCAGATCTCGCCGGACTTCCATCTAATGTGGTGGAGCAGGCTTCTGAAGAAGCTCAAAAAAGGGGACTTGATGGCCTTTGGGTATTTACGCTTCGTGCTCCGAGCCGCCTCCCGGTGCTCGAGTCTGCAGATTCCCGTGGGTTGCGTGAGGCAATCTACAAGGGATACACAAACCTTGCAAGTTATGGAGTAAACAGCAACTATCCGGTGATTGAAAAAATAGTCACACTAAGGGCGGAGAAAGCTAAACTAATGGGCTTTGACAATTTTGCTCAGATGCAGACTGCAAAGGTGATGGCTAAAACTCCGGAGGCAGCAGAGCAGTTGTTGATGCAGGTGTTTGAACCGGCGGTGAATCGTGTGAAGGAGGAAGTCGCAGACATGCAGGCGTATGTTGATGCCAATGGTGGTGGATTCAAGATAGCCCCATGGGACTATTATTACTACGCAGGTAAGGTTAAAGCTCAGAAGTTTGGCCTCAGCGACGCTGAGATTCAGCCATATTTTTCTCTTGAAAACGTAAGAAATGGTCTTTTCTATTGCGCTGAAAAACTTTATGGTATCAAACTTGTGGAGATGCCTGATGCTCCGAAATACATGGATGAAGTGACGGTTTATGACGTGCAGAATGCCAAGACAGGCGAGCATGTGTCGGTATTCATGACCGACTTTTTCCCACGCGACTCCAAGGTGCAGGGTGCATGGATGGAGCAGATGCAGTCTGCCGGCCTTTATGGCGATGGCAGTATGAAGCGTCCAATTGTGTATAACGTATGCAATTTCTCGCGTCCTGCAGGTGATGCTCCGGCTCTTCTAACTATCGATGAAGTTCAAACAATGTTTCACGAGTTCGGTCACGCGCTTCAAGGAATGCTTGCTCAGTCGAAATATAAATCGCTTGCCGGCACAAACGTTGATCGCGATGCAGTGGAACTTCCCTCTCAGCTTAATGAGCACTGGGCAACTGCCCCGGAGGTGCTTAGATATTATGCCAAGCATTACAAGACTGGTGAGCCTATAAGCGAGGAGTTAATTCAAAAACTTCAAGACGCTGCCAAATTTAATCAAGGTTTTATAACCACAGAGCTTGCCGGAGCTGCACTTCTTGACATGGCGTGGGGTAAGACTGATGGCAAAGGTGTAGACGTACCTTCGTTTGAGGCTACCTTTGCCAAGAAAATCGGTATGCCGGATGAGATTACTTTCCGTTATCGTTCAACTTATTTCAAACATATTTTTGGCGATGATGGCTATGCTGCGGGCTATTACACATATCTATGGGCTCAGGTGCTGGAGGCAGATGCTTGGGAACTCTTCGAACAGAAGGGAATCTTCGACAAAAAGACTGCTGATTCGTATAAGAAGAATATCCTCGAGGCTGGCGATGATAAAGATGCTGGCGAACTCTTTAAGGCTTTCCGCGGCCATACCCCAGATGCAAAGGCTCTTCTACGCCTTCGTGGATTTGAGAAGTAGTTAGAGTTTTGGATATATGTGATTGTTTAGACGTCGTCTAAATTAGGGGGGTGAGAGGGCAATTTTATAGTTGAATGTTTGGG
Source organism: uncultured Sangeribacter sp. (assembly GCA_964480495.1). Lineage (GTDB taxonomy): Bacteria > Bacteroidota > Bacteroidia > Bacteroidales > Muribaculaceae > Lepagella. Next base: position 558 of record CAYZPH010000049.1, on the reverse strand, counting down.
AAATTGCGGTTTAAGGTTTAAATTTGCATTAGAAAACGACCTGAATATCGATAATCAAACAATAAACTTTTAAAAGAACAACGATTATGGCTTATGTAATTGGCGACGACTGCGTCGCATGTGGCACCTGCCAGAGTGTTTGTCCTACTGACTCAATCAGCGAAGGCGACATCTATCAAATCAATCCTGATACTTGCATCGATTGCGGTAGTTGCGCTCAGGTTTGCCCGAGCGGTGCAATCTCTGAAGGCTAATTTACGCATTCAGACTGCAACGATAAAAGAGGCTGTGTCTTATTAGACACAGCCTCTTCTCGTAAAAACTCATCACAAAAGCACTTGCTACGAAAGCTCCCACCTGAAGAAATCACCGGGAGTGAGGAATTGCACTTGCTTTTATCGGACTGCAATAACAAAAATTAATTAAGAACACCAAATAATGTCAGACTCTTCTGCGTAGCAGATATGGCTTAATGATTAATCATACATGTTGACTAATAGCTTGTTACGCTGAATAGCTACTAATAGTAAAGAGCACATCTCTTAGTAAGAGATGTGC
>CAYZPH010000048.1:0-6741 GCA_964480495.1 uncultured Sangeribacter sp. | reverse complement strand
CCATAGCAACTGGAATATCTCTTCCATGAATCATGTGTGCTTGTATTGTTTTTATGTCAGAAACGATAGGAGATACGGAAGTCTATCGTGGGAAAAACGGGAATGAACTTCATTAAATTCATGTAGTCGCCCACCTTGCCACGGAGGTTGTCCAAATCGTTGAGCACTGTACCATCGTGGGTTGTAACCTTGGGTACTCCGCCCCAGAACTGTACGCCGGCATCAAATGAAACCTGCCATTTTCCATCGCTTGTCAGTGCTCCGCCATATCCAAATCCTACATAGGGACGGAATCTGTTTACTTTTGCTTTAGCGCTTACTGTGCCGTCTTTGTCTGGCATCATCATATATGGAGTGCCGTCTTTAAAGTCGCCTACATGCACACCGAGACGTCCTAACGAGAGAAATTGTTCTTGAAGTTCGATGGCTATTTCTGGGTCAAGGTAAATGTCGTTGAATATAGGATTGTCAATAATATTGTCGATGAAGTCTTCGGCTGTTATACTCTGATACATCCGGTCATACATATTGAGTGCAAGCAGAGTGGGCATTTCTTCCATCTTATTGAGACTCTTGCCTACAGAGTTTCCTCCATAGAAGAATCCGGCAGTTAAGTGCCAGTGTCGGTTGTTTTTGAATGGATATATGTCTACAAGCACTCTCATAGTGGTCATAGTGGGCTTCGATTCCATCTGTATCTCTTTGTCGATGGTCATCCCGGTCATGCCATACATGATGTCTTGTATCTTTTCGAACTTGTCGTTGATTTGTCCGTTTACATAGCTATTTATGCCGAAGTTCATCGGAATTGTGAAAGTTGGCATCCAGTCGACGCCAACTCGCAATTTTGCCCAGTCGGTCATTGGACTGGCGAGTTCCAGTCCAAGGCCGGTCGTGCCTATATTGGCTCCGATTTCTATAGTGTTGAAAACATTGTGTTCATTCATACTATTGAATAGCTTGGCAGCTCCTTCTTGTAGTGGTGTCTTCTCGGTTTTTACTACATTAAGTTGCGAATAAGCCATTGAAGGAATCAATATCATTGAAATTGCAAGTATTTTTGTTAGTGATTTCATATGCTACATTTCGTCTGTTGTGATTTGTTATCTAAAAATCTTTAATATAAACCATTCATAATGATGGTTAGAAATATTCGTATATCAAACTCTAATGTGATTTTTATTCATCCTCAAAGATGCAAAAGTAGCAATTTTTTTTTATTCTTAGGCTATCAAGTTAGAAAAATCATTAAAATAGTGCCTGCATCTTAATAAAATACACTTTGATGAGTGTTATAAATAGATAGAATCGCGAATTGATACAAATCATTCAGTGATTTTTGAAAACTGATTATTTTAGATATGCTTGAAAAAAATTCCTGGCAACCCGACCGCATTTTGCGTCGTGTGAATAAGTCAGACACTCCAATTGGTCTGATGGATTTTGCTTTTTTCGTACTCCCCGATGCAAAGCGTGGTGATATAAAGAAATGGCTGAAGTTCGGTCATTTTGCAATTGATGGTAGAGTTTCCACAGCCTTTGATGCTCCGGTGTCTTCCGGCTCTGAGGTTGCCCTAAATTTCACCAGACCATTCCCTGTGTTCAAACATTCAAGACTTCGTATTGTGTTTGAAGATGATGATCTGATTGTTGTGGAGAAAGGCTATGGACTCTTGTCTGTGGCGTCTGATTCAACTCGAGGAGGAAAGGTGGAGACGGCTTATAGTATTCTTCGTGATTATGTGAAGTCGGTTCATCCATCGCAGAAAATTTTTATAGTGCATCGCCTCGATCGCGATACGTCTGGCCTCATGGTGTTTGCAAAGACAATGGAGGCTAAAGAAGCTCTACAGCACAACTGGAACAATATGGTGCTCGAACGCCGTTATGTTGCGCTTCTTGATGGAGTGCCCGAGCCGGAGGAAGGTGAAGTGCGTTCCTGGCTTTCGGAAACTTCGCAACATGAGGTTTATAGCACTCAGGAAGAGGGGGCTGGAAAACTTGCGGTAACACGTTATAAGGTGCGTAAGAAGGGAAAGACTCGGTCGGTGGTGGAGTTCTCTCTCGACACCGGACGTAAGAACCAGATTCGTGTGCATGCCAAAGATCTCGGTTGTCCGATTAGTGGAGATCGTCGTTATGGCAATGGCGCGGGGCCTTTACATCGTTTGGCTCTTCATGCCGAGACATTGCGCTTTGCCCATCCGATTTCTTTTAAGGATATGTATTTCACATGTCCGGTCCCTTCTCAATTCTATAAATATGTCTGATCATTTCGACTATATGCCTAAGCCGGAAGGCTGGACTCCTCCGGTGCCTGAACAGAAACCTGATTCAGTTTCAATATCGACTCCTCTTCAGGCTCCTCAAGTTAAAAACAATGAGGAGATTGAGACTGATGAAGCGGACTCTGACATCGAAAAGGCTGTGACATTATTGTCTAATATTCTTTCTTGGACATTTGTGCCTCTCTTACTGCCGGTATATGGCATTATGCTGATATTCTCGCTGTCGATACTGTCGGTAGCTCCCTTCGACACTAAGTTGGTGTTTACCCTTATTGTTTTTGCTACCAATTTTGTGGTGCCAATGCTAGCTGTGTTGCTATTGAAAAAAATGGATATGGTGAAGGATATTGGACTCAATGGCAGAGGGGAAAGGACTATACCATACTTGATTACAGTGGTTTGCTTGGCTGGTACCGGCCTATTCCTTTTTATGAAAGGAGCACCAATGTGGGTTGCTATGTTCTATGCTGGTGGTTCTCTTGCCGCATTAGTCAATATGATTGTTAATTTCCGATGGAAGATTAGTGCTCATGCGGCCGGAATGGCGGGTATTGTAGCTGCTCTTATTCAGATAATGAAGGAGGGATCTCCATCCGGCGATATTACCCTGTGGATTGTGGCATCAATACTCCTTTGTGGAATGCTATGTTCTGCTCGTGTATGGCTTCGTAGGCATACTTTAATGCAAGTAATTGCAGGTTCAGCCGTCGGTTTTCTCTGTGTCTGGACTCTCAGCCTTCTCTGCTGATTCAATTCTTGCAGATTATTTTCCTTTTTATAATTTTTTATTTTTCAATTTTTTTACTATCTTCGCATTTTGTTTGTCATGTGGTAGATGGCGGCATCTTTTGCGGATGCAATCGTCTGCTTGTGTGGGAAACGTTTATCTAATTTTTTTGTTTAATTTTTTATTTTTGTATATATGACACCTCAGGAAAATAAAAATCAGCTTCAGATTCAGCTCCGTCCCGAAGTAGCAGACGGTAAATATTCTAATCTTGCAATGATTGGCCACGGCCCCAATGAGTTCCTTATCGACTTCATCTTTGCAGCTCCTGGCATGCCGCAGGCTCCCGTTGTGAGTCGTGTGATTATGAGCCCGGAAAATGCTAAGCAACTCATGTATGCACTTCAAGATAATGTTTCCAAGTTTGAAGCTCAGTTCGGCGAAATCAAGCAGCGTCGCTCCGGTCAGCAACCTGATCTCAGCAAAGGCTTTAGCAATAATTGATTAATTATCGAGTAATGAGGACACTTTCTATATATAATACTCTGACTCGCGTGAAGCAACCCTTCAAACCTTTCCATGAGGGGCGTGTCGGTATGTATGTGTGCGGTCCTACTGTTTACGGTGACGCGCATCTCGGACATGCACGTCCGGCAATCACATTCGATATTCTTTTCCGCTATCTTACTCACCTTGGATACAAAGTGAGATATGTTCGCAATATTACCGATGTTGGGCATCTCGAACATGATGCTGATTCTGGCGAGGATAAGATTGCAAAGAAAGCAAGGCTTGAACAACTTGAGCCGATGGAGGTGGCACAGTTCTATCTGAATAGATATCATCATGACATGGAGGCTCTTAATGTGCTTCCTCCAAGCATTGAACCTCACGCATCGGGCCATTTGATTGAGCAGATAGAGTATGTAAAGCGCATCCTCGATTCCGGCTATGCTTATGAAAGTTGTGGATCTGTATATTTTGATGTTGCAAAATATAATCAGGATCACCGATATGGAAAACTTTCCGGCAGAAACATCGACGACCTCCTAAGCACTACTCGTGCTCTCGATGGTCAGGATGAAAAGCGTAATCCTCTCGATTTTGCCCTTTGGAAAAAGGCTGCGCCGGAGCATATAATGCATTGGCCGTCACCATGGAGTGAAGGTTTCCCGGGGTGGCATCTCGAGTGCTCAGCAATGGGTGAGAAGTATCTTGGTGAGGAGTTTGATATTCATGGCGGTGGTATGGACTTGATGTTCCCGCACCACGAATGTGAAATAGCGCAAAGCGTTGCAGCGCAAGGTCATGAAACTGTGCGCTACTGGATGCACAATAATATGATTACCATTGCCGGTAAGAAGATGGGCAAGAGTTATAACAACTTTATTACTCTTGAGCAGTTCTTCAAGGGTGAGCATCCGTTGCTCACGAGGCCGTATTCTCCTATGGTGATACGTTTCTTCATCCTTCAAGCGCAATATAGAAGTACTGTAGACTTCTCCGATGAGGCTCTGCAGGCTGCAGATAAGGCACTACAGAAAATGCTCGATGGTTATCGTCGTTTGCAGGCGCTCAAGCCTGCAGAAACGTCTTCGGTGGTGCTTCCGGATTTTGCTTCTAAGTGCTACGATGCTCTTGATGATGACCTAAATACCCCAATGGTTATCGCAGAACTCTTCGAAGCTTGTGGCTATGTCAACAAGGCAGCCGATGGATTGATTACACTCTCGACAGATGAAATCTCCAAGCTTCGCAGCATTTTCGATACTTTCCTTATAGAGTTGCTTGGTATTCGTGTAGACAACGTTGCCGGCAATGAATCCGATACTCGTGTAAAGGCGCTTGAAGGCGCTGTAGACCTTCTAATGGAGGTGCGTGGCAAAGCAAAAGCTGCTAAAGACTGGGCGACCAGCGACCTTATTCGAGACCGACTTTCTGCTCTTGGTTTTGCTGTTAAGGATACTAAAAACGGCGTAGAGTGGAAAGTTGTTGAAAATTAAATATAAGAATCGAAATCTGAGAAATATTTAGCGCAATTTGAGAATTATAGTCTCATGAACCCGCAAAAATACAACTTCAAAAGACGGCCTTCGTCGGTGGCGAAGGCCGGATCTGTTGAGATAGGAGGCGTTAATCCAATACGCGTCCAGTCAATGTGCAACACAAATACCAACGACACTGCCTCAAGTGCTGCCCAAGCTAAACGTATCGCTGATGCTGGCGGAGAATTGGTGCGCCTTACTACTCAAGGCGTGAAAGAAGCGGCTAACATGGCTGCGATAAAGATTGCTCTTAATGATTTGGACTGCAATGTGCCGCTGGTGGCAGATGTGCATTTTAATCCAAATGCAGCTTTCGAGGCTGCTCGCACATGTGATAAGGTGCGTATTAACCCAGGTAACTTCGTGGATGCTGCTCGTACATTCAAAAAACTTGAATTTACCGATCATGAGTATGCTGCTGAAATTGACCGTATACGTGCTAAGTTTGTGCCATTCCTACAGCTTTGCAAGGAGCATGATACTTGTGTTCGCCTTGGCGTGAATCATGGCTCCCTATCCGACCGCATAATGAGCCGTTATGGCGATACTCCAGCTGGTATGGTGGAGTCAGTGATGGAGTTTCTTCGCATTGCGCGAGAAGTGGATTTCGATAACATCGTTATTTCCGTAAAGGCTTCAAACGTCACTGTTATGGTGGCGACCGTGAGATTGCTTGTGGCGACAATGGATCAGGAAAATATGCACTTCCCGATTCATCTTGGCGTTACTGAGGCTGGAGATGGCGAAGATGCGCGCATTAAGAGCGCTGCAGGTATCGGTACGCTTCTCGCTGAGGGTATTGGCGACACTATTCGCGTGTCGCTGAGCGAAGATCCTGAGCGAGAAATTCCAGTGGCTGTGAAACTCCGCGATTATATTCTTGAGCGTGATGAACACGAGCAGGTGCCGTTGCCTCAGAATGTGTTGCCCGGTAAGGCGCGCGACTATGCCGTTTCGCTTCCTTATGCTGAGTTCCCTGTGATGGGATTGGATTTTGAACTCGATGAGAATTGGCATTATGTTTCTACATCAATGACTCCGGCTCTCTTTGGAGATGATCTCCCGGTTGTGCTTACTACTTCAAATGCAAATCGTCCGGGTGCGATGAAGAGTTGGATCGACCGATTTGTTGCGCTTGGAGCGCATAATCCGGTGATAGTGATGATGGGTTTCTTAACCACAGAAAAAGAGGATTTCCAAATCCAGGCGGCTGCGGATTTCGCTCCATTGCTCCTCGATGGCTATGCTTCTGGTCTCGGCATCGTGGCTTCTGAAAAATTTTCTAAAGATGAGGTGATAGGCATAGCTCTCGGCATTCTGCAAGCAACACGACTGAGAATCTCAAAAACGGAATATATTGCATGCCCCAGTTGTGGTCGTACTCTGTTTGATCTTCAGAAGACTCTTGCTGAGGTGAAGAAACATACAGCTCATTTGAAAGGTCTGAAGATCGGTGTGATGGGCTGCATCGTTAATGGTCCGGGGGAAATGGCGGATGCCGACTACGGATACGTGGGTGCGGGTCCGGGAAAAGTTTCTATTTATAAAGGAAGAACACTCGTGAAGAAAAATATCCCTGCGGATGAAGCTCTTCCGGCGCTTCTCGCTCTTATAGAAGAAGATCTCCACGTTGAGGCAGAAAATTAGTTGCTATCTCAAAAAAAACTTTTTAGCTTTACAG
>CAYZPH010000047.1:0-7384 GCA_964480495.1 uncultured Sangeribacter sp. | reverse complement strand
ACTGAAAACTTTAATCGGTTGTCAGTTGTCGAGTTAGCTGTCTTCTGAAAACTGAAGACTGAAAACTAAAAACTAAAATAGAATATCTTCAGGTGTAATTGGTGTGTATGGTCCATCTTTCACCTCAAGGATTGCAGATGGTTCGATCACCTCAATGCCATGCCACTGACCTTTTGGGATATGCACGCCATAGTTGCCGATTTTGGGGTCAAGAAGATACCGCTCAGTCTGAGCGCCCATATCATTATAAAACACTACGACCATCTTTCCCCGTAGCAGTGCATATGTTTCTGCTGTATCTTGATGTCGGTGAATAGGAAGGATTGTGCCGGGCAGAAGTACATTAATGAGTCGTTGCGCCTTTGCGTCAAGACTATCGTGCAGATTGAAATTCATTCGCAAACGTGGACTCTCATTCGCCTCATCTGTTACCTTGTCAATCAGTTTATCGTCGATTATCATAACAATTAATAAGCAATCAAATTCAAAGAACTAATGTCTAAGTAATTTTACTTTAAGATTCTTTTTTAAGGCATTATACACAAAACAACATACGTTAAAAGCAGCTGAAATCTTGTTGATGCCTTCATCTGCGGTTTGTATTTGCCACACTTGTTTTATACTTTTTATTTTATTTGAAGACAAAGAATTTTTGAGAACTCTGTATTCCGACAGCACTTCATTTAGTCCATAGCAGATGTTGCCCGTTTTCATCAGTTTTAGCCAAGTGGCATAATCTTGACCTCCTCTTCGGAGAGGCATCAAAAAATCTCCGGTTTTATTACGATCAACAATTACTGTAGATGTGGCAATCATTGTGTTATGTAAGAGAAAATTATAAGAAATTTTATATTTTACATTACGAATAGAATTAAGTGATGCTCCATTTTCATCAATGCATTCCAAGGCTGTGCATGATATTGCAGCATCTTTGTCTTTCATAAAGGCAAGTTGTCTTTCAAGTTTCAATGGCTTCCATATATCATCAGAGTCCAAAAATGCGACATATCTACCTGTCGCAAGTTTTAGGGCAGTGTTACGAGCAACTGCAGCTCCTTCGTTTATTTCTTTCTTATGATATTTAATTCTTTCTGAATTTCCGTAGGAGGCTATTATAGCGGAAGAATTATCAGTGGAACAATCATCAACCAAAACAATTTCCCAGTCATTATATGTCTGTGCCAAAATTGAATCAATCGCACTTCCGATGTATTTTTCTGCATTGTAAACAGGAGTGATGATTGAGACTCTGCTGTTATTGTAGATACTCATAGCTCAAATGAATAGTATCAATATATCGGAGTGAGCCAGTGATTATATTTATTAATCAAGCCCATTGTACATTCAAGATATTTTTGGTGAAGTGTTTTTGTGATCAATCCTTGTTCTCCTATTCCAACAGGATATTGATCAATAGAATAAATAGGTGTTATTTCCATAGCAGAACCACAAAGAAATGCCTCGTCTGCAAGATAAAGTTCAGTCCTATCTATTGTCCGTTCTATAACTTCAAGTCCGCATTGCTGTCTTGCTAATTGTATAATTGTGTCTCTTGTAATGCTTTCTAATACGCTGTCTGTGAGTGTTGGAGTTATCAGTTTTTCGTTTTTTACCATGAAAAAACAACTCCCCGGACCTTCAGCTACCTTCCCGATGTTGTTAAGGAAAATACATGTGTCATATCCGTTTCTCAACGCCTCTCTTTGTCCTAATCGGCTGTTGATATAGTTTGCACCGCATTTCACACGAGGACTGAGATCGTCATCACTGATTCTTTGCCATGACGAAACGCAACAGTTTAGTCCTTTTTTATTATATTCTGCACTAGTCTTTCCACGCGGTATAGGAGCAACAAACATTTCTACAGGGCACTCAGATCCCCATGAACCAAAACCATCCACAAATAAGGTTTGACGTACTGAAATGTTTTCATCATATTCGTTTGCTTTTACTATTTCAATCAAAGCCTTCTTAAAATCTTCAGTGTCGTAATTGCAATCAAGTTGGAGAAGTTTGGCAGACTTTAGAAGTCGGTTATAATGGTCATTTAGTCTGAATGCATATAACTGTTTCCTGTCCTCGTTCCAATAGCACGGAATTCCCTCAAATACGTTAAGACCGAATTGTGATGTAGGTGCCAGAACGTTGATTTTGGCATCATTTACGTTGATAATCTGCCCTTTGAGCCAGATTAAGCGATTTGCGATATCTGTTTTCATAATTCATATTAATCAGGAAGATGTGCGATCCGTTTTACTTCTTCATCAGAAAGTTTTGCAGCCGCTTCATCACTGAGATTATTGTCTATTTTAGATTCATTAATATTCTTGCTACAGAATACTCCTGTCATAGTCCACCAGAGTATTTTAGCGTCGAGTAATATCCCTTCTTTTTTAAATCTGTCAATATATTCATTGTCGAGCATTACTTTTTCTTCCCATGAATTTTCATTTCTTCCTCTTGCTTGGGCAAGTCCTGTTATGCCTCCTTTTACTTGAAACCTTTTTTTGTATTTCTTGTTCAATGTTTCATAATCACCCAACTCATTTTTTACGCAAGGCCTTGGACCGACAAGTGATAAGTCTCCTTTTATTACATTAATTAACTGAGGCAATTCATCAATACTTGTCTTTCTTAAGATTTTGCCTACCTTCGTTATGCGTGGATCATTGTCATATGAAAATAGCCCGGTCCCAATCTGTTCTGCATTCACAATCATAGACCTAAACTTTAGCATCTGAAAAACCTTTCCATCTTTTGTGCGCCGTTCTTGACGAAAAAATATAGGGCCTCTGCTATCAGCTTTTATAACTATGGCAACGATAATCAGCACTGGTATCAGTACAATGAAACCGATAAAACTTGCGACAAAATCAAATGAGCGTTTTACTGCTTTATAGAAGATTTCCATAGTTAGAAAACGAATGTGTGGAAAATGTCGTTGAATGTCTCAGCAGCTTTAATAAGTTTTACATTATTTCCACTGATGTCGATCACTGCAAAATTAGGGAGAATGAAAGGTGGCTTCATTACGATTGAATAACTGCCACAGTTGCCAACAATTATCACGTCTCCTACAGCAAGCGGACCAGTGTATCCATGATAGATGACATCTCCTTCGATACAAGTGAAACCCACAATGTCCATATTGGAGTATTTCTTGGCTTTATTTCCCATGTGAACCACTTGCATTGGAGGATTTATCTCTCCCATGCTTATGTTTTTTTGACTTCCTAATACAGAAGCGAACCACTTGCCTCTTACATTCTTAATTGATTTAACTGTAGCAAGAAATTTCATGCAATCTCCAACTAATGCAGATCCAGGCTCAATCACTAGTTCTGGTTTTATTTCTTTGTCTTGGAAATATTCTGTAAAATATCTTGCCGAAGCTTCTGCATAATCCAAATAAGATGGTATTGCACTTGAGAATTGAGCCTTAAGACTGTCATCCATTTTGCCAAAGAGTCCTCCTCCGATGTCTATTCTTTCTGGGATTATGCCTAGTCTATCTAATAGGCTCAGTATGCCTTTTGCACGTGCTGGCCAGTATTCAATCTGTCGTTTTGCAAAATGACAATGAAAGTTTTTGAAATGAATATTTTCTGCTCTCTTTATGTAATCAATGGCATTTTTGAAATCATCAGAATCTACATCGAATCCAAATCTGCTTATGACACCATCGTATACATTATAATTGCATCTTAGTCCAATATTTAAGGTAGTATCCGGATTTTCCTTTGCAATTGTCTTTATAACCTCAAGTTCTTCGCTATTGTCTATATTGCACACACCGCCATTTAAAAGGAAATCCTTGAGAACTTGAGGATTCTTGATCGGTCCGTTCCATATGATATTCCTTGGCTCAACTCCAATGCATTTAGCGATCTCGAGTTCCATTTCCGAAACGACCTCTGCATATCCGCCAAGCTCATTTACAATCTTGCACAATGCTGGTGTATAGTTGGTCTTGTAAGAATATGCGATGTTGAAATATGGATAAACGTTTCTGAAAGTATTCCGCAGTTCTATAAAATTAGACTTGAACTGCTTTGTGTCGAGAATATAAAAAGCCTCTCCATATTCTGCTTGTAATTGTGCTAAGTTTTCTTTATCAATTGTCATGTCTTTTTTCTTTTTCGTGAACGATTTTGGCAACTGCGTCCTCTACAGCTTTGTGATTGTTTGAAAAATAATCCACCGCTTTCTGGGCTTCAGCCTCTAAGTCTCTGATTTCAGCAATACCAGTGTTGAATATGTCTTTTATTAAATTCATATCTTTGATCAAATTGGTATTGCAGAAACTTCGACCAACGATGACCATAGAACTTCCAAGACGATAATGTTCCTTTAAAACGAATGAACCAGGAAGAGCTCCAGAGTGAAGGCTTGCTATTCCACCAAAGCCGAAAGGAATATTTTTGGATTTTATTTTCATCGCCAATTGTTCCACAATGCCATCTGTTAATAGTTGGAACATGAATTTCATACCCATTGCAAGGTGAAGGTCATTAAGTCCGATGTGAATCATGTCAATACCATTGACATTTAGAATTTCGTCAAGTAGAATTGCTGCTTCAGGAGTTTCAAGAAGCAGACAAGTCTTGACATTCTTCTCATATTTCTGATTGCTCTTTGATACAAAAGATACGAAGTCTTTAACTTCTTTGACTGAATGGAAGAAAGGGAGCATTATAATGTCTGCTCCGGCTTCTATTGTTTTGTCAATTTCTGTTTCTGAATCAAAATATCCGTCTTTTTGAATATCATGAATTGGGTTGACTCGAACCAACACTTTAGCAGAGCTGACAGACGATTTGATATTTCTAACATCCTCTATTGTATGATGATTTTGAACAGTATCAAGTCCTCCCTGTCTGTCATCTTTACCGATATACTCCATATCAACAAAAATCCAGTCAACACCAGCATTCTCGGCAATTTGTGCAACCTCAGGATTATTTGTGATATACATCAATTTTAGAGGCATAGTAAGAATTGTTTATAGAATGAATATTATGTTATAGTCAATCACAAGAGAAGAGGTCACGAGTATATACTTTTTCCGCAACATCTGCGAGTTCTGCGGATGTGCGGTTTGCGAGTATTGCCTGTGACTGCTTTTTGAACTCATTTAGGTTATTAACCACTCTGCTTCCGAAGAATAGAGAACCTTCTTCCAATGTAGGTTCATATACAATCACAGTTGCTCCTTTAGCTTTTATTCGTTTCATCACTCCTTGGATTGATGATTGTCGGAAATTATCGGAATTCGACTTCATTGTCAAACGGTACACACCAATGACTGGGGTTGTCTGCTTGGTATTGTCTGTTTTCGGATAAGAACTTATTGATGAAAAGTTATTGTTTTCAGAATAGTCATACCATCCAGCCATCTTTAGGACACGGTCTGCGATGAAGTCCTTGCGTGTTCTGTTGCTCTCTACAATTGCAGACATCATGTTTTGTGGCACATCTGCGTAGTTGGCAAGTAGTTGCTTGCTGTCTTTCGGAAGACAATAGCCTCCATAACCGAAAGATGGATTATTGTAGTGTGATCCAATGCGTGGGTCAAGTCCAACACCTTCTATGATGGCACGAGTGTCAAGGCCTTTTACTTCAGCATATGTGTCAAGTTCGTTGAAATAGCTGACCCTGAGAGCAAGATATGTGTTGGCAAACAGTTTAACAGCCTCAGCCTCCTTCATGCCCATATAGAGCACTGGAATACTTTCTTTGACAGCGCCTTGCTGAAGTAGTTTGGCGAAAATATGAGCTGCTTCTTCTATGCGGGCAATGTCTGTTATTGCCAGTATCGCTTTGTTTTCTCTTTTGTACTCAGGATTATCTATTAATTTAGGAATTCCGGCTATGATACGTGATGGATAAAGATTATCATAGAGAGCTTTGCTCTCCCGTAGGAACTCAGGAAAGAAAAGAAGATTGAACTGCTTGACTCCCCTTGCAGCATATTTCTCATAAAGATTCCGACAATATCCCACAGGAATAGTTGACTTTATTACCATTATCGCATTGGGATTAACAGAAATGACAAGGTCAATTACTTCTTCAATGCAGTGCGTGTCAAAATAATTTTTTGCCGAGTCGTAGTTTGTCGGAGCTGCAATAACCACAAAATCTGCGTTCTTGTATGCTGAAGTCCCATCAAGTGTTGCTGTTAGGTCAAGATTCTTCTCTGCGAAATATTTTTCGATGTATTCGTCTTGAATAGGCGATTTTCGATTATTTATTAGATTTATTTTTTCTGGAATCACGTCAACCGCAACGACATGATTGTGCTGGGAAAGAAGTGTCGCAATACTGAGTCCGACATATCCTGTTCCAGCTACAGCTATATTGTATTTATTCATAAATATTTGTTTTTGATATACAAATGGAGATTCAAAGTCTTCAAGTAATGAATGCTTCAAATCTGTTTCGGAAAGAATTGCATTGGATGCGTTTATATTCCAGCTTATGTCAAACGATTCATATAGAATCAAAATGCCTTAGTCAGACTCTATATGATAAAAAGTGTCGCAAAGGTATTGTAAAATACCAATTATCCTATTTGATAGCTATGATTGTACACTCTTACTCCTGCTATAAGAGATGAAAATACAAGAATCGTTGGAGATATAATTATTCGCAAGACAACCATTTCTTTTGTTGCAAATCATATTTTTTTATACATTTAGCAGGTACCCCCGCAATAAGACAATAATCTGGAAAAGATTTAGTAACTACAGCACCAGCTGCTACAATACATTTTTTTCCTAATGTTACTCCTGGCATAATCATACTTTTTTCCCCTAGCCAACACCCCATACCGATATGAACAGGTTTTGCAATCAGTGGCTGGTCAGTATAGGATTTTGACAATAAAGGGTCCATTCCATGGTTTTCGGAAGATATAAGCACGTTGCTTGCAATAAGCACGTAATCTTCTATAGTAACCTTTTCTGCAACAAGAAGACTAAAGTTAAATCCGATACATACATTGTGCCCAATATTTACACTTGGTTTATAATAATGTCCTTTGTACTCTTCAATGCACAAAATTCTAGCATTATCACAAATCTCTATGTTATAGCCTAATTGTATTAACTTTGGTTTATTAATTCGAATTCTTCTACCAAGAATAAAATAACTTCCTTTATGCCTCAATGATGATAATTCAAACGTTAAAATAGGGTGAATAATAAAGGACAAAATGGTTTTAATAGTCTTTTTTATCTTATTTATAATTGCTAAAGCCATCTTTTTATTTTGCAAACCAATTGTTATATATTCTATAGAAAGATTTTCTTGCCATTTTATAAGAATCAAGATTCTCTAATGACACACTGCCATCTTCTTTATGTTGAATTTTAATATTATTATT
>CAYZPH010000046.1:0-7662 GCA_964480495.1 uncultured Sangeribacter sp. | reverse complement strand
TTTTTGCACAATGTTACTGTAATTCAGCGTTTTAAATAAATGTTAAAATATCTTTCGCGGTGTTAACAACTTTTCGCTATTCTTGGAACTTATCAAAGAGCGTGTTAAAATAAATCTTGAGAAGCTCCCAATCGTAAAAACCTGTTGCAACCTGAGGCACGTCGCTCACCACAGCAGGCTGCTCATTGAGACGCGGAGCCACAATCACATCACCCTTTGCATTCTTATAAAATATAAATTGGAGATTTGCACCCATCGGAGCTATTTCATAGTTCTTCCATAATCTTGCAGCATCTTCCGGATCCTCAGTCTCACCACCATATCCTCCGACGCCGGTAAGCGACACAAGTCTGAGAAGCGATGTGTCATGGCCAAATCGCAAATCTGCCTTCACTTCTCCGCAAGAAAGCATCTCGTCGGAGCGCGACACAATCTCTCTCAGCAGCACACGTGCGCACTTCACTCCGGCATAGTCACCAACCGGCATATTGCCACAGCCTACATACTGCATATAGTTTGACGCTTTCCAAAGTCCCGAAAGTTCTGTGGGGGTAAACACCGAGAAAATATCCGCTTCAAGGCCATCAATATCCTGAACAGATATAGCAATATCGTAAAGACTTCTCACAAAGAGTTGAAGAGAATCGCTTTCCGGCACCTTTTTGAAAAGCCTTTGCAGTGCCTCTCTACATGTCGACACTGAATCACGATATGTCTGAAAATTACTCATCCAGGGAGCATCTTCCCCGGTTTTCATGTTAAGCTCGGGTGTCTTGTGATCCATAAAGTCCATATCGCCGGGCGATGCATGCCTTCTCACCTCAAGCCTTGGATTCAGATCCAACAGTTTTTCACTAAATGCAGACATACTCATAATACAACGTGGCACCACAGAACTGCGCATCTCCACATGAGCCGTATCTGCAAAAAGAGTCGGAAACCTTGCAACCATCCTTTCGGCAATGTCACGATGCTGCCGTTCACCCATAGGAGTCAGTTCTCCAAGATGTCCGAAAGCATCACCGGCACACCGACTCACAAGTTTCCATATCTCCTTTCCCTCAGGTGTGATATTTTCCGCCAACTGTTGCTGCTGAAAAAACTCAGAACATATTCTATATATTCTTTCCTTCACCGGCCATCGCGAACCATGACGTCCATAATGGCTTATATATACAGGCTCGAAACCCTCTGGCACCGGAGCCATAGAATCCTTCACCACAGGATATGCATAGTAAATACCGCCAGACTTCTCAGCGCATTCATCAAAAACTTTTTCCATAGGGTCTAGCACACCCGAACCTCGAAGGGCCGATATGCCGGGCAAAGCCATCATAGCCATGACGGCAAACGATAATATTCGTCTCATATGAAATTAATAAACTTATTTAAACTCAAAAGTATTATACGCATACCGACTGCGCAATATACCAAGAAGTAACTTTTCGCAAATATAGTGTTTTTATTTGGAATATTTGTTGTAATTTTGAGAAATAAAAACACCAAAATCCAAGAACAACCTAATGAAAAGATTTCTTTTACCGTGCCTTATGGCACTTATGGCACTTGCCGGGCACCCTCTCTCAGCCGAAGACATGGCTGGCTATCTCTTCGTATACTTCACCGGCAACGACCCACGCGATGAGTCAATATGCTATGCCATCAGCCGCGATGGCCTTAACTTCAAGGCCCTCAACGACAACGCTCCGGTGGTTGATTCTCGTCTGATCAGTGAAACCGGAGGTGTACGCGACCCTCACATCATCCGCAGCCAAGACGGCAAGGAATTTTATATGGTAGTCACTGATATGACATGTCGCAAAGGATGGGACTCCAACCGAGGACTCACTCTCCTAAAGTCTAACGACTTAGTAAACTGGACTTCATCTGTAATCAACATTCAAAAGCGCTACAAGGGTCATAAAGACCTCAAGCGAGTGTGGGCTCCGCAGACTATCTACGACAAAGAGGCAGGCAAATATATGGTCTACTTCTCCATGCAACACGGCAATAACCCAGACATCATCTACTACGCATATGCCAACGATGATTTCACCGACTTTATCGGCAAACCCAAACCTCTCTTCATTCCCTCCAATAAACTCTCATGCATTGATGGCGACATTATATATAAAGACGGAGAATACCATCTTTTCTATAAAACTGAAGGTAACGGCAACGGCATAAAGAAAGCCACGACCAAGAAACTGACCTCCGGAAAATGGACTGAACAGCCCGACTACAAACAGCAAACCGACAAAGCTGTGGAAGGATCCGGAATCTTCAAGCTCATCGATTCTGACAAATATATATTAATGTATGACGTATACATGAACGGAGCTTATCAGTTTACCGAATCCACCGACCTTGACCACTTCAAAGCCATCGACTCTCAAGTGTCAATGGACTTTCATCCTCGCCACGGCACTGTGATGCAGATTACAAACGAAGAATACCTGCGACTCGAAAAGGCCTTCCCAAGCAATCCCGTAAAAATTGCCAATCCGGTACTTCCGCAGTTTCATGCCGACCCCGACATACTGTTAAGCGAAAAGACAGGCAAATACTACATCTATTCCACTACCGACGGATTTCCCGGCTGGGGTGGCACCTACTACACCTGCTATAGCTCAGACAATCTCCGAGACTGGAAATATGAAGGTGTAGCACTTGATGCAGCCACAGAGTCTATTCCCTGGGCCGATGGCAATCTCTGGGCTCCAGCAATTGAGGAAAAGAAAATCGATGGCAAATACAAATACTTCCTTTATTTCAGTGCCAAGCCCAAAGGTAGCGAGGCCAAACAAATAGGAGTGGCAGTTGCAGACTCCCCCACCGGGCCTTTCCAAGCCGACACCACTGCTATGATCACAAAGTCTCCTGTAGGCAGAGGTCAACAGATAGATGTAGACGTATTCACAGACCCTGTAAGTGGCAAACCATATCTATATTGGGGCAACGGCTACATGGCAGGAGCAGAACTTAATCCAGACATGCGCTCCATTAAAGAAGAAACAATCACTGTAATGACTCCGGAAGGTGGAACACTTAAAGACTACCGCTACCGCGAAGCTCCTTACGTTTTCTGGCGCAACGGCATCTATTATTTCATGTGGTCGGTCGATGACACAGGCTCACACAATTATCATGTGGCATATGGCACATCCGACTCACCGCTCGGTCCTATTAAACTTGCCGAACAGCCTATAGTGCTAATCGAAAAACCTCGTTCAGGAATGATTGGCACCGCCCACAATTCTGTGTTGCGCGTGCCTGGCAAAGACGGCGATGCCGACCGCTGGTATATTGTATATCACCGCATCAACCCCGCATATGAAAAAGTGCAACCCGGCATTCACCGCGAGGTATGTATCTCACCCCTCAAGTTCAACTCTGAGGGTGGCATCATAGCAGTGTCGCCGGAGCAAGGCGAACGTCGCCATCGCTAACGCTACGCCAAACGCAACATCAACGTCTGCAGGCTGTCGCCACTCCATAGGCGGCAGCCTGTAGTAGTACTATGACGGCCGACGCCGGCACATCTATCCATACTGCCAGCCATAGGCCTCCCAGACAAGTAATAGCTGCTACAAATCCAGACATCACCATCATGCCGGAATAGCGGCGTGTCAGCCGTTCCGCAGTCATCTGCGGCAACGAAATGAGCGACATCAAAAGCATCACTCCTACCATCTTTATCATAAGCACAATGCCGACAGCCACCAACACCATCATCGCGGTGTTTACTGTCGATACCGGAAGATAGCGAGTGCGCGCAAAATCTTCATCAAAGCTCACAGCCACAATAATCCTACCCCAAACTGCATACACCGCAATTGCCACCAAAGCAAATGCTGCGAAAAGCCACAGATCAGCATGGGTTATATTGAGCACATTGCCAAACAAAAAAGTATTTAGTTCCGGCACATAGCCCGGAGTCAGAAACACAAACAAGATGCCAAGTGCCATTCCTACTGCCCACACCACGGCAATCGCTGAATCACTCCTCACCCTTGAGCGGGAAAGTGCATTTACCGATAAACCACCGGCCACGGCAAAAACCGTAGCCATTGCTATCGGATTCCAGCCAAGATAATATCCCATTCCAAGCCCACCAAAGCAAGTGTGAGTGATACCACCGGCAATGAAGGTCATTCTCCGCGTCACAACATATACTCCTATAACCGCGCAAACCACCGAAATAAGGAGCACGCCTGCCACGGCATTCTGAAAAAACACATAATTCAGAAGTTCCATATCGTCTATTTAGTGCTCTCCATCAGCAGCAATTCAAATTCAGGTCTAAGGGTTTCCGGCAACGCGATGCCACGTCGCTCCAGACTGACAGCCCATCCGGGCACATCTGCCGGAAGCAATGTCAGCAACACATCTCGAAACTCCTCTGTCTCCGCGTCATTATAGTCGTCGGCGGTGCGCCCGGCAAAACGATCAAGTTCCTCATCATCGTAATACACCGGAGACTCGTTGATTTGTCCGGTTTTCTCGCAGATTGCATGCATACCGCAACACACAGCCGGGGCTCCGCCATTTGCAGAAGACTCAGAAACCTCTCCTGCATCATTCTGCGAAGACTCTGCATGGTGATGATGCAACGAATTGCCATGGCGACGCTGACGCACTTGCTCCCACGCCCAAAGCAAAACACCCACTAATATAGTCACAGCCAATATCAAAAGCGCACCTACCATAATTCAGATTCTAACCAACATAAAATTTCTTTATCTCCGTCCAAAACCCCGGGAAAGATTTGGCAGTAACCTCCGGATTCTCAATCGTCATGTCTCCTACCACAAACGATGCAGGAGCAAACGCCATCGCCATTCGGTGATCCTGATACGTAGCAATACTTGGTTTCTCTTCCGGCTCAACACGCTCTCCGTTCCATTCCATGACATCGTCTGAAATCGAAAGCTGATACCCCAGTTTGCGCAATTCACTTGCAATCGCCACCATGCGATCGCATTCCTTATGATGCAAATGCTCAACGCCATCGATTCTGAACCGAACTCCGGCAATGCAAAGACCTACTGCCACTGCAGGCACAAGATCGGGAGCATCCGTAAGGGTGAGACACAGCGGTGAATAATCTGCCGCATGCATCTTCCGCATAGCCTCAGCAAAGATCGATGCCACACGGCTGTCTCCCTGAAGCGATTCCGCAGGCGATTTGAGTGTGGGCATAACCAGTTCCGGCACCGGCATACCTGCCGCTTCAAGCACAAGACGTGTCTCGAAAAAATACGAAGCTCCACTCCAGTCGCCCTCTACCTCATATCTGGCACATTGTGCATAACCGGCATTCCTTACCTTAACCTCCATACCTTCCGGAGTGGAAGTGCACTCCACCTGCGCTCCAAAAGAGCGCATCACCCCAGCAGTCATATATATATAAGGAGCCGACACTACCGGTCCGAGAACCTTGAACAGTGTGTCATCCTTCCATGTAGGAGACGCGAGCATAAGAGCAGAAAGATACTGACTACTGACATCCCCGGGAAGCTCCACTACCCCACCGGTCAGCTGCCTACCCACTACTCTTAGTGCATTTTCCTCCGGCAATAGTTCTATATCGGCACCAAGATTCCGCAATGCAGATATAAGGGTGGCATGTGGGCGTTCCATAAGGCGAGGGCTACCCACTAAAGTCATCCGGAGTCCGGGCATCGATGCACATGCCGCCATGCCAAAACGAAGAGTAGTGCCTCCTTCTCCTATGTCTACCTTCACATCGCGTGTAGCTTCCTTACTTGCCGACCGGATAGCCTCGGTTAGCCGTAGCATACCGCGCGTATCGCCACAGTCGGGGAGATTCGCAATCACAGTGTCGTGACCCGAAAGTAGCCGGCAGACCAAGCTACGCGCTGCAATACTCTTCGAACCGGGTATGTTGATTTCGATTTCCAATTTCTAAATCTTTCTATTTATACTTTATTCAAAAACAGGCATGCGTCGCCATAAGACAAAAAGCGATAGCCATTATCAAGAGCCTCACCATAGATTCGGCGCCAAGTCGGATCTGAAAGATTATCGCCATCAAGCAGTGAACTCACAAGCAGCAGAAGTGTGGATTGTGGCTGATGGAAGTTAGTCACAAGTCCCGACACTATGCGCCAGCGAAATCCGGGAGCTATCATTATTGCCGTTGAGGCAGTGAGCCTATCGAGACCCTCGCTCTCCATGTATTCCTCAAGCGCCTTCAAGGCAACCGACGTTTCAGAGCCAACAAAATCCTCACCATACGCCTCCCATTGTCCCACTTTCATCGACATGTCGCCATTCAGCAGATGCAGGCCAAGTAGCGGAAGAGACTCCAGAGTGCGAACTGTGGTGGTGCCGACAGCCAACACTTTCCTACCCGAGTCAATAGCCTTGCGGAGTTCGGAAACAAGAGTTTTCTCCACCTCAAACACCTCGGTATGCATCGGGTGCTCACCAATTTCCTCACTCTTCACCGGCTGAAACGTACCCGCTCCAACATGAAGAGTCACCTCACGAGTGTCAACACCCGATTCTCTTATCAGCCGAAGAAGAGCAGGCGTAAAATGCAAACCGGCTGTGGGGGCGGCAACGCTTCCTTGAATACGGCTGTAGACAGTCTGATAGTCTGTGACATCGGAGAGTTCCGAACCTCTCTTCAGATAAGGGGGAATCGGAATATTTCCTGCAGCTTCCACCACAGACGCAAACGTGATCTGCGGATCGTCCCACACAAATTCCACCTCGTGAGCATTTCCCTCAAGCGACTGCTTGCGGAATGCACGGAGCGTCAACTCTCTGCCATCCACGATGAGACGCTTCTCAAGGCATTCATCCTTCCACTTCTTAAGATTTCCCACCAAGCACTGCCAGCTGCAACGTCCTTTGGTCTGAAACGCCAGAGCATAGTCGCGTGGTTCAAGCGGTTCGAGAAGGAAAATTTCTATTCTTGCACCGGAAACCCTAAAAAACTCCATTCGGGCATTGATCACACGCGTATTGTTCATCACCAGCATGCAGTGCTGTGGCAGGAGCGACGGAAGATCGCTAAACACACGATGAGCGACTGCCTCACCGTCATACACAAGCAGTTTGCAGGCATCGCGATCGGCAAGTGGATGCCGGGCAATCCTTTCATCGGGAAGAGGATAGTCAAAATCCTCAATTCTTATATTTCTTATTTCTTCGAGTGTCATGACAATATCTTCAAAATAATAACGCATCCGGGAGTTGAAAATTCCCAAAATTCTGAAAAAAAACATACTAATAATGAAAAAAGAGGAGATGCTCTCGCATTTCCTCTCTTTCGTGGGCGATTACGGATTCGAACCGCAGACCCTCTGCTTGTAAGGCAGACGCTCTAAACCAGCTGAGCTAATCGCCCAATGCTATTGCTATTGAATTAATCGGTGGGCGATTACGGATTCGAACCGCAGACCCTCTGCTTGTAAGGCAGATGCTCTAAACCAGCTGAGCTAATCGCCCGATTGCGGATGCAAAGTTACAACCTTTTTTTTATATGTGCAAATATTTTTGCCAAAAAATTAATATTTCGCAAAAAAAGTTGTAAAATGGCTCTGAATCGAAGTCCGCAACGTGTCTACACCATATTTTCAATCCTTATTGTGAAACAAACGCGAGAAAGTTCTCAACCCTTTCACGTCT
>CAYZPH010000045.1:0-8213 GCA_964480495.1 uncultured Sangeribacter sp. | reverse complement strand
ACTGTGGTCGAACCGGTACGTATTTCTCCACTGGTGCCTTTTGATATACACAGCCAGCGCGTCAAAAAAATAGTCGCACAATCCGAATTGGATTCTGCGACTTGTCGTACTCAGAACTGTGGTCGAACCGGTACGTATTTCACCACTGGTGCCTTTTGATATACACAGCCGGCGCGTCAAAAAAAATAGTCGCACAATCCGAATTGGATTCTGCGACTTGTCGTACCCTGAGCCGGGGTCGAACCGGCACGGATTGCTCCACTGGTGTTTGAGACCAGCGCGTCTACCGATTCCGCCATCAGGGCTTTGACAATGCAAAGTTAATTGTATTTTTTCATTCCTCCAAATTTTTTGGAAACTTTACATAAAAAACTATTCTTTTCTAATCCTATCGGTATTGGTCAGCCGAGCGATATCCCGAGCAACTGAGTCTGTGCTATTAGACTCGATGATGCGACTTGCGGCACGTTTCACGTCTTCAACGGCATTCTCAACAGCCACAGCATCGTCAGCAATGGAAAGAATTGGAATATCGTTGACATTATCGCCATAAGCCACAATGTGGTCGGCATCAATCATATCTGCAAGAATACGGACAGCTTCTGCTTTCGACGCTCTCTCGCCAAATACCTCCATAAGTGCTGTCTCCTTTCCAAAAATGTCGTGGTAATAAACCGGTCGGATATTAGGCATATCTTTTATCTCGTCATACACGGGGAAAACCTCTTCGGTAGGACGCATACTGTAAAAGAGAAGAACGCGGTCTAATTGTTCAGGAATGTCGCTACAGCCATTGGGAGGAATATGAAACTGCTTGTAGGGAGAGTCATTCCTTTCTGCAACAAATCTCCACTCGAGATCGCTCATAGTTCCGGAGTGATAAATGTGGATAATATTGTCTTTCCCTAGGGCGTATATGAATGTGCTCAGAGAGTGCCTACGGTATATGTCAAGCAGTTGCCGAGCTGTTTCTTCCTTGTGAAATGCAACATGGAGATATTTATTGCTATTCATATCCCATATTGCAGCTCCCGTCATAACAATAAGTGGCACTTTGGTGTGAATATCGCAGAGAAGTTTGCTTACTGTGGCAGGCGTACGTGCTGTAGCCACACTGAAAGATGCGCCATCTGTGATTGCTTTGTTGATAAGAGCTACGCTATCTTCGCTAACACGACTTTCAGTGTTGAGCAGAGTGCCATCGAGGTCTGAAACGTAGAGTGTGTGCATATCAGGGATTTCAATGCTTGTTTTCTTTAATTTCTAAGATCTCGGCATCGCTAACCTGTGATTCTTGTTGAAACCTCACCTTCTCAGTCGTATCAGAGATGTTTGTTCCCTCTGAATAAGAATGAATTTCATTGTAGTCAACATCCTCGGCATATTCCTTAGGAATGATGGATTCTGAGTAATGTCTTCGGCTGCGTGAGTAACTGCTGTTCCCCTGGCTGTGCCTTTGTTGACTACCCGTTTTGGCGTTTCTTTTGTGTTGTTTGTCATGTGGAGGCATGCCCATCGAACGTCGGATATAATCCTCCGTTTTATGTTGCATCCAACGCATAACGTATGGACTGAGCCAGCGCCATATGCGAGGCCAAAATATAATTAGCAATAAAAGAATGATCAATACCATCATGGCATACACGAATTTAGTGATTCCCAGCGGAGTGTCTTGCGAAAATCAGAGAAATTACGGTATAGAACAAGATAATCCACATCATACCGCTAAGCTGGAATGCAGCAAGAAACGCCACCGATCCTATAACTAGCAAATATCGCGCCATATTTTCCTTGAATCTCCATGTTTTGAATTTTAGGGAAAGCATCGGTACTTCAGATATCATCATCCACGATGTAAAAATAAGTGCAGGAATCAGTGCCCATGGTGCCGAGAGCCATTCCTCGCCAGACTTTAAGTATGCAACATATCCTATCCAAAACATGGCGTTGGCAGGCACCGGCATTCCGAGAAATCCACTTGCTTGGCGTGTGTCAATGTTAAATTTGGCAAGTCTTAAGGCAGTTGCCACGGGCAGTATCGCAGGAAGGCAGGAGAACCACAGTGGTACAGAATCGAGTAGTGAGAAAATCACAAGCATGGCTGGAGCTACTCCAAAACTAACTTGGTCTGACAGCGAGTCGAGGTCTGCACCTATCGGATGACTTTCATGAAGTAGACGTGCCATGAAACCGTCAAAAAAATCTGCGACGGCAGCCATCATTATGAAATACACGCTCCATTGCCAGCACTGAACTCCACACAATGATTCGCCGCTATTGGCAGCTGCTATGATAGCGAGTGTTCCACACAGTACGTTGACACACGTGATGGCGTTGGGTATGTTATGTCTTATGTTTTTTATTAAATTCATTTGGATGTCTTGTTCTCTATAGGGAGCGTTGCAAGTTGAGTCTGATCTCCGGTTACTCGCTGTCCGATCCTTACTAATGGTAGAGAGTCTACGGGAAGATAAATATCCACTCTCGATCCGAATTTGATAAATCCGAGATGTTCATCAAATTCTGCCTCATCTCCTACGCGAGAGTATGTCACTATACGTCGAGCCATAGCTCCTGCTACTTGGCGTATTGTGATTCGGTGTCCCTCTGGTGTAACTATTCCGATAGTAGACCGTTCGTTTTCTGTGCTTGCTTTGGGAAGCCATGCAGAGTAGAAGCGTCCACTATGGTGCCTTACGTAGGCCACACGTCCTTCTACGGGCACCCAATTGGCGTGCACGTTAAGTGGCGACATGAACACAGAGATCTGAAGAGCTTCTCCTCCGATGAATTCCGGTTCTTGAGCTCGCTCTATCACCACCACTTTGCCGTCAGCGGAACTGATAACCATCCCCTTGCGAGGACCCTTGTACATGCGCGCCGGACACCGAAAAAAATTAAATACAAAGCTATACACCAACACTGACAATGCCGTTAGCACTGTCGGAAGTATCCATGGTGGCAGAAATAGCCATATTGGAATGTTTAGCGCCAGCAGAACAGCTGCTAGCAATATGAGGATATTTGTACCTTCGCGGTGAATCTTATATTTCAAAACACTTTAGATGCCTATATATAATGGCATCATGTGCAAATTTATAAAAAAACCTCCATTTGGGCAAATTTATCGTTTTTTTTTGCTAATTTTGTAGTCACTTTTCATTCAAAATTTTAGTCATGGCTTCTGCACTGATGTTAGTTAACCCGATATCGGGCACCCGCGATAAAAAATTCCTCTGCCAATTAGCTACATCAATCCTCCCGACAGCCGGAATCGACATCGAAATAGAGTATACCCGTTGCAAGGGCCATGGTGCTGAACTCGCGATGAAAGCTTCCAAGGCTGGCAAGGATATGGTGATTGTAGCAGGTGGCGATGGCACTGTCAATGAGGTTGCCACAGCATTGCTCCACTCCAATACTGCGTTGGGAATTGTCCCATGCGGTAGTGGTAATGGTCTTGCTCGCACACTCGGCATTCCTATGGACTTCGAAGGCGCGCTTGACGTAGTTGCGCGCAGTAAGCCATATTCGATTGACTGTGGTATTGCAGAGGGTATGCCGTTTTTCTGCACATTCGGCGTTGGATTTGATGCAGCAGTGACTGAGAAGTTCTCCAACTGCAAGCGGCGCGGTAAGATGCAGTATGTAAGGAATACACTAATTGAGTTTCTTAATTTTACTCCAGATCATTACGCTCTCGAAATAGACGGAAAAGTCTACACCGAAGATGCAATGCTCATTGCAGTCTGCAACACCTCTCAATATGGCAATAATGCCTATATTGCACCACGAGCCTCCCTTACCGACGGCCTTCTTGATATCACAGTGATACGAGATGGATCTCCGTTCGACCAAGCGTTGGCTGGTGTCGGACTTCTTAGTGGAAAAATCGACAAGCACCGCATTATAGATTCTTTCAAAGCGCAAGAGGTGGTGATTACACGTCTAAAAGAGGGGCCTGCGCAGCTCGATGGAGAACCACTTTCTCTTGGCGAAAAAATTCACATCAAATGCGAACCGTCATGTCTCAATGTGATAAGCGATGGCAAGGAACCGGAGATAAAACCCATCATTACCCCCATGCAGGCGTTTTTTAACGACATGATTTCCGATCTTCGTTATCTTACTCATCCGGTTATTCACTGACATCATTGAATTATAGTTAATTAGTGTGGCGTAGACTTGCGAATTATTGGGCCAAAATAATGATGACAACAATTCAAAAATCGAAAAATTAGAATAAAAATTAAAAAAATCTTCATAAAAATTTGCAAGATTAAAAAAAAGTTCGTAACTTTGCACTCGCAAAAAGGAAAGGTGCCATAGCTCAGTTGGTAGAGCAAAGGACTGAAAATCCTTGTGTCCCCGGTTCGATTCCTGGTGGCACCACTTGAAAATCAGAGAGTTACAGAAATGTAGCTCTCTTTTTTATGTTCAGAACGCTAAAAATACCATACGAATACGCAGACTGTGTAAACCAACGTGTAAACCGTGTCAACCACAGTAAACGTAATTTGTTACAAGTCGAAAGTGCTGAGTAACAATGAATCACCTCTAATGCTGAGAGTGACAAAAGACAGGAAGCGTAAATATGTCAGTCTTGGCATATCCGTGAATCCTGAGCATTGGGACTTCAAGAAGAATCAGCCTAAAGCTGAATGTCCCAATCGTGAGTACATCGAACTTCTCATAGCCGAAAAACTCAAGGAATATTCGGCTAAGATAATTGAGCTAAAAGCTACAAACCAAGAGTTTACATCAACTACGCTTATTGAGAAAGTCTGTGTAAACCGTGTAAACCGAAAGACAGTAGGCGATTTGTTTAGAGAGCATATCAACAATCTGACTGCATCAGGTCGCAAAAGCTATGCCCTATCCATCAAACAGTTATATAACTCATTGATAGAGTTTAACGGGCTCAAGCCGAAATCCCGGTGCATTTGTTAAAACAGATGGAATCGAGTGTTAAAATTTCAGGCGAATAGCTTGACGAGTCGGAAGATGAAGAAATCGCGGTCGCGGACTCCGCGCATCTGCGAGCGGAAGATTTTCACTTCGGAGTTGAAGGCTTCGGCAGAGGCGTTTGTGGCTCGCCGACGGAAGTAGTTGAGGATAGTCGGGGCGTGATTTTTGAATGTCTTGATCACAGAACGGAAGTTGTTGTTGCCCAATACTATTACCTTTTCATACCATTTGTTCATCCTACCCATTGCTTTGGTCGGTGATATCTTCGCGTTGAAGATCTGGCGCAGTTCCATAGCGAGGTGGTATGCGGCTTTCAGTATCGGATAGTGCCTGAACAGAATGTTTGCGCGATGACGCTGTATGTCGGTCCATTTATTCTGTGACATCATAAGCGTGTGCTTGCTGCGGGCGAGTATCTGACGCATGGTCTCGCCGTTTGAATATGTCACCAAAGGCACTGACTTGTCGCGGACATTGTCCTCGGCTATAAGCTGGCGGCGTATGTCGACACGGATTTCATCGACAGCCTGGTTGTATACCTGCTGCACGTGGAAACGGTCGTTTACCACATGGGCGTTGTAGAAAACCTCGGCGGCAATGAGCATCATCGAGGGTGACAGATCGCACGTCACTTCTTTCACCCGGCGTCTGACTGATTTTCCCATTGCTCCGACGAGGATCGAGATTATCTCATCGCTTTTTGTTCCAGGGATGGCTGCGGCCAGCGTTCCACGGCCACCGTGACCGTTCTTGTTGGTCAGAAATGTCCATACTTCGCCGTTGCTCAGACAGGTTTCGTCAAGACTCATGTTCGGGCCGATGTTGGCGGCATTGAAGTAGAAACCGCAACAGAGTTCGTTCACACACCATTCGGCATAACCGCTCAGCTTATTGCGGTACAGTTCGGCAAAATATTTGCCGTTGACGCAGTACATCTGCGCGATATATTTAATCGACAGTGCCGTCGTCTCCACCTTCGTCTTTTAAAAAAGCCACGAACTCGGCACTGAGTCGTGTCCCTTCCTCGTTGGGAAGTTCAAAGCTGTAGGAGAATATCTCGTTGGTTTTCCTGTCCCACCATTTGTTCTTGCGCATATGCAGATACACGGGACGCCCACGCATGGGATAATCCTGAACGGTGACATAGTCCGTGTACCCTCGCGCTACTATATCGGGATTACGGAAGTCCTCATCGGACAATTTTTTCTTTTCGTCAAGCCAGATGTCATATGACTGATCTGTCTTTTCAAACCTGACCATCTCAAACAACTCATCCAAGCCTTCGGGAAGGCACATCCATATTGCATCTGCAGTTTTCATCCTGCAAATTTAACACTTTCCCAAAAATCTATGCACCGGGATTTCGGCTTGAACCATAATATGTGTCATTGCCCGATCTATCTACAAGAAGATTCCAGACAAGTTCAGCGAAGCATACAACGCCGGGC
Source organism: uncultured Sangeribacter sp. (assembly GCA_964480495.1). Taxonomy (GTDB): domain Bacteria; phylum Bacteroidota; class Bacteroidia; order Bacteroidales; family Muribaculaceae; genus Lepagella. Next base: position 1,797 of record CAYZPH010000045.1, on the reverse strand, counting down.
GTGTCCTATTCATTGCCCCATTCGAGACCTCTGCAACTAGAGCATCGCGTTACCTCTGTCAACAACGCAATGAATATGCCGCCTCCATCTCCGACGAACTCGTCTTCTCCTCACTCACCCCCGAAAGCTCGTTATATTCGCTATCAAAATATGCCTATAAATCTAAAATATTTTAATTTTATCGAAACGTGACCGAGAAATCAAAAAATTGATCTAATAACTTAATTTTCTGAAGGCGGATTTCCCGTAGAAGTTTGAGCATGCTCTTTCAGATTATCAATAACATCTTCTATTGATGACCCTTTTCTAAATATATTTACAATACTACTTAATAGATATAATGCAGCCACAACCGTGAGAAGTAAGAATATGGCTTCCCATACGGGAGCTTTTATACCCATAAAATCATTAAAGGTAGCCGTCAAATCCGCTAATAATAAAGCTATAAAAATAGCGACTGGATTAATCCAGTCTGTTGATCTTCTAATTTTTGCATGATGATCCTGAAGAATAAGCTTCAGCCTATCAATATTTATAATTATGATTTCTTGCGATATATTTTTATGTACCACCAGTTGGTTCCCAATATCGCTGTTCAAATCTATACTATTAGCCTTGCGTGTACTTTTTTGCGATGACGAACTCATTTTGTTTCGTTTTTATTCAGTAATCCTAAAATTCCTAATGCATGCTGGCTAATAAAGCCACAATTAGCACATACAATACCAATGCTTGGAATTGATGGTCCTCCTAATACCATACCTTGTAAGTTGGCATTTATAGGCGAATTGAAATATCCATCGGTAATTATAAAGTTCTTCTTGTGGCACATTGGACAAGAAAGATCTGGAATACGCTTTGATAGTTCATTAGCGATTTTCCTTTTGTCTTCCTCTGAAAGACTTTGTTGGGGATTATTCATTGTAAAGTATATTTATTCGTTAAATCCTGTGGATTGGTCATCAATAGCGTGGATGATTTCGAGTTTGAGGTCTTCGGGGTAGTCCTCATTTGTCAGGTAGCAGGTGATGATTTGCTGGAGAAGATCTTTATTGATGCGTCCGGCGGCGACATGGTAGATGATTGCCTCCATGCACTGCATGAAATTATAGGCGTGCCAGTAGTAGCCGTTATGGACAAGAAACCATACACCGATTGTCAAGGCAACACGTTTGTTAGAATCCTCGAAATAATGGCCGGTGCATAAGCCAAAGACCAGATAAGTGAGCTTGTCAACGAAAGTGGGATAGTACAAGTCATTCTGCACGAAGTCAAGAACCTTGCGAATCCCGCCTTCGTCTTTAACGCCTTGCAGACCGCCACCACTAGCAGCCACAGTTTTGGCGTAAACCACTAATGCCTCGTCATAAGTGATGTATTTCAGTTCTTCACTCTTCATCGTCGGCTTGCTTTAGGCGTTTGAGGACTTCCTTATTTTCTGGCAGTTCCATAATTTCATCAAAGTCTATAGACTTGTCGCCAATGAAACGGTCAAACTCTTCCGGAGTTACAGCACGAAGGTAGCCGGCTATGTTATTATGGAATACATCCCGGAATGCCACATCTCGCGAAGCCATCTTTGAACGTGCATCGTAAATGAACGGTTGCATAGCCGGGGATTGTTCTTGCTCGATTATCAGTTCCTTGATTCGTTCAAGAGATAACTGTCCTCCTCCATTTTTCTTATACTCAGCCTCAATAGCAAAGCCTATTCCATTCTCAAAAGAAGATATGCATCGCAGAACCTCGGCATAGAGTGTCTTACGCAAATTATCCTTGGTCTCAAGCTTTAACAAG
>CAYZPH010000044.1:0-8294 GCA_964480495.1 uncultured Sangeribacter sp. | reverse complement strand
ATATTGTTTTAAAATAATAGTTGATATTTGTTTTAATTTTTGGTTAAAATATAGTTATTTTTAGATTGTATGTAATTGATATTTTTTGTACCTTTGCAGAGATATTAACAATAGAATATATTTTTCAATGGAAAAAGAACTTGATAATGTTGATCTCGCAATTTTGAGGGCGTTAAAAGCGGATGCGCGATTGTCGGTGCGAGAACTTGCAACTAAAGTCCATCGTTCGCCTACTCCTGTATTTGAGCGTATGCGTCGAATGGAGTCTGAGGGGATTATAAAGTCGTATAGTGCTGTGATTGATATGGAGAAATTAGGACGTGGTTTCATGGTGTTTTGTAATGTTAGTTTGAAGCAAATTAATACATCGATTCACGTTGATTTCGCTCGTATGATCAATGAAATGGATGAAGTGGTTGAGTGTTACAATGTGTCGGGGTCGTTTGATTATATGCTGAAAGTGCAAGTGCCCGACATGAAGGCTTATAGGCAGTTTGTGACCGATAAATTGGGAAATATAGATATTCTGGATTCGGTGCATAGTGTGTTTGTAATGGAGGTGATTAAGCAGGATAATAGTACATTGGTTTAAAATGTGGCAGAGGTCTTGGCTGTATTTTTTATTGTAGTTAGATATATTTTTACTGTAATAAACAATTGGGTATCATGAAAAAATTCTTTATAAGTATAGCCGTTGCTATAATAGCTTCCAATTCAGCATGGTGTGCAGATTATTATGTGTCGCCTTCGGGCAATGATAGCTCATCTGGTAGCCGAGAATATCCTTTCAAAACCATTCGCAAAGCTATTGAATCAGCTGAACCGGGAACTGTGATATATCTTCAGGGAGGTATTCATAAACCAAAGGAAAACGATATTATGTTGCATGATGTTGAAAGTGTGTATAGCGTTCTTTTCAGTCTTGACAAAGATGGAGCAAGAGATATGCCGATTACTATCACATCATATCCGGGAGAAAGGGCTGTAATAGATCTTTCCGAAATCAAGCCTGAATCGCGTGTGATGGGTTTCTATCTTGCAGGTGATTATTGGAATCTTAAGAATTTTGATATTATAGGTATTCAAGTCACTCAAACGGTCCACTCTCAGAGTATAAATGTAGGAATCTTTGGTGGAAACAATTGTGTGGTGGAACAAGTCAATATGCACGATGGTATGGGAATCGGTGTGTATGCGGTGCGCGGATCAAACAATCTTGTTCTTAATTGCGATGCATACAATAACTATGATCCAGTGTCGGGCGGTGGATATGGTGGTAACTGCGATGGCTTTGGTTTTCATTTAAAAAGTGACGAATATATAGGAAATGTTATTAGAGGCTGCCGTGCATGGCGCAATAGCGATGATGGTTTCGATCTCATAAACAATAGTGCGCCAGTGGTAATAGAAAACTGTTGGGCATGGGAAAATGGTTATGACGCTGACCTCGTTTCGCGCGGAGACGGCACCGGTTTCAAATGCGGTGGCTATGGGATGAAACCAAGAGCAAAAGTCCCGGTTGAAGTTCCGCGCAATGTGGTGAGCAACTGTGTTTCTTATGGTAATAAAAATAAAGGTTTTTACTCAAATCATCATCTTGGCGGTATTGATTTTGTCAATAATTCCTCTTATCTCGATCCAAGTAATTTTAATATGGTAAACAGAAAGTCTGAACTTGAGGCTGTGGATGTGCCGGGATATGATCATGAACTGCGTTCCAACGTAGCTCTTTCTCCAAGGCACCCTGGTGATTTCTGTGTAAATCTAAATAAGGAATTATCTCATCTTGTCTCAAACAGTTTCGATGGAAGTGTTGCTGTCAAAAAATCCGACTTTGAGAGTCTTGATCCTTCGCAACTTCTTGCTCCTCGCAAACCGGATGGATCACTGCCTGACATAACATTCCTTAAACTCCGTCCAGGCTCCCCGGGATATGAAGCGCAAATAGGGTATCAGTTTTAACGTTAAGGGAGGTGTGTCGTGCGACACACCTCCCTATGTTTCAGAATAAAAGTCGTTGGCTTATTTGTTAAGGGTTTCGAGGAAGTTGATTTCCACGATTCGTAGCTCATTGCCTGTCTTATCGCCATCTTTCGCTTTGAAGAGGTCAAGCTCTCCGGCGGCCGGCTCTACCACTTCTACTATCTGACCGAAAGCATCGCTGTTGACTATGGTGCCCTTCAGTTTCAATGTGATCTTGCGGGCAAGCACCGGACGTGTGTTGAGATGCACGTATCCGAGTGAGCGCGGAGTGTCACCGCTCCATACAAGTTCATCATCGGCATACACCTCGAGTGGGTATGAGCGTTGGCGCCATCCGGTCAATTTTACGTTTATGTCGTCAATTTCGGCTGCGCGTTCAAGTTCATAGGTAATCCATGCGGTCTCCGCACGTCCGTCGTTGCGCCATTCGCTAAGTTCATTGTCATCCCAACTGTTTCCTACGCTTCCCTGATTGCAACCGGCCGTCGCGCTCTTTATGTGCACGTCTATCTTTTTGTCGTAGTAAGACGGAGTGGAGGGTGTCGGTCCGCGGTCATAGCGAGGATTAAGTGCCAGCGCTGGAAAGTGTTTGCTGAGGCCATTTTTCACTTCCACTGGGATAGTGGTGAATTCCACTGTCTCGCTTTCGAAACCATGAGCTGTGGCCGTAAGTGTTACTTTGCCAGACTCCGGTAGTGAACGCACAAGCACGCGAGTTATGCCGCATTCCACCGGCAGACTCTTTGCAAGTGCAAAGTTGTCTTCTGCTTGTGCAATGCCACCTCTCCATTCAGCAGGACCATCAAGAGTGAATGTCACCATGTCGTTTGCTAGCGGACAACGCTGTCCATTTGCATCGGTGACTTCCACTTGAACTATAGCTATATCCGCTCCATCTGCATATGTGCCTTCCGGTCCTTGCATCAGAGTCAGTTTTAGTCTTTTCGGTTCTCCTGCTGTGGTGTGGGCGAAGCGGCTTGTCTCATTGCCATTCTTGTCGTATGCAATCGCTTCGATTTTTCCTGGCTCCCATGCGATGCTGTCGAAAGTATAGAGAAATTCGTAATCACGCTTGTAGTCGGTATATGTTTTTCCATTGACAAAGAGTGTGACGCTGTCGCCTGTGGATACCACATACACCGGTTTTACGGTCCCTTTATTGTAGTTCCAATGGCCGATGATGTAAGTCTCGTCTTTCTCTACGTCTACCCAGCCGTTCCACATCACTTTGTGGGCATAGTAAGCATCTTTCGGAATACGGAGTGGGTCTACCACACCACTTCTGCGATAGTTCTCCGCTCCTCGGCAGTGTGTCTGTGTGTCAGAGAAAATGATCTTTGCACCTCCGGAGTTCACACGCCGTCCCATGCCGGGACGTTCGCGGTAGAAGTCGTACCAGCGGCGCACCATCTCAATGGCGAGCTGATCCTGATTTTGGTTGTAGGAACTTGCGTCGGCGTTGCGGTAGAGTGGTCCATCGCCATGCTTATGATATGGATAACTCCAATCGTCCCAATATTTGCGGAGTCCTTCGTCGCGGCAATACTCAGTCTGCACCATAGGATGATGCTCGCTGAGGTTGACGTATAGCATCTCGCCACCATATTCGGCTTCGCGGATGTCGAGCATCTCTCGCGAACCGATAGCGCGACCTCCGTGGGGGTCGTATTTGTCGCGAATAGCTCGCATCTCAAGCATATGGTCGCGTGAAATAGATTCGTTGCCACACTCGTAGAAGATAACGCTAGGGTGGTTGCGGAAATAAATAATCATGTCGCGCATGAGTTCTGTGCGCTGTCCCCATCTGCGGTCGTTGACATCTTTTTCCGAGTCTCCTGCCGGAAGCATCTGCATCACGCCAGTGCGGTCACACGATTCAGCATCTTGTTTCCATGCCGTGACGTGCATCCACCTGAAGAAGTTTGCGTTGTGGTCGATGAGCATGCCGTTGGAGTAATCGCTCATCCATGGCGGTACCGACATTCCAACTCCGGGCCATTCGTTGCTCGTGCGCTGTGCGTAGCCCTTCATCTGGAGCACCCTGTCGTTAAGCCAGATTTTGCCTTCGCCAAAACGTGTCTTGCGGAAACCGGTGCGTGTTGTCACTTCATCAGAGGTCTTTCCGTCTATAGTGAGTCGAGTTTTGACGTCATAAAGGTAGCCATATCCCCAACTCCAGAAGTTTAGTCCGCTTACTGTGTCATTGGCAGTAAGTGTCACGGTTTCATTGGGCGCAGCTTTTACCGGTGCGCTATTGAATGTGGCTACTGTTTTGCCATCGGCATCGATCACTTCCACTTCATATCCTATTGTTACAGCCTTTTTAGTCTCATTTTTGACTTCACTTTCGGCATTGATAACTGCAGTCTGTGAGCCGATATTGATATCGGTGGCATATATATATGTGCCGGTTGTGCCAAGGTTGCTGAAAAGAGGTAGAGTCTGATACACATGGTCGGTGGTGTGTAGCCACACATTTTTAGGAATTCCTCCGTAGTTTGCGTTGAAGTTCTTATCGTTCCATTGGTATCTTTGGCCGGTAGCGCGCTCGCGGTATTTCCAACTGTTGTCTATGCGCACTGCAAGCACGTTGTCGCCTTTGTAGTTAATGTAAGGAGTAAGATCAAATCCTACTGCCATTACTCCGTTTTCGTGATAACCTATGGGATGTCCGTTGAGGTAGAAGTCTGCTCCCATACGTACGCCCTCGAATTCTACAAACACTTTCTGGCCTTTTGCCTCTTTGGGCAGGCGGAAGTGCTTACGATACCACATCACTGTATCTGTCAGCTCTGCAATTGGCACCTTATAAGCCTCGTCTTCATTGAACGCTCGTGGAAGGGTCACTTCCGTCCACTCGTTGTCGGCATATTTCACGTCTCCGGCTCCTGCTGGATCTCCTACTTTCAGTAGCCAGTTGCTGTTGAAATTATACTTTTCTCGTGGTGCAGCAGTGGCTTCAGCGAGAAGACTTAATGCCATTGCTGCAAATAATAATACTTTTTTTTTCATTATTGAATAGGTTAGTATTTGAAGGCCGGTTCTCTTATTGAGTACCGGTCTTAATCTTTTTCTTTGGGAAGAATCATGAAGGGGTCGGCATCAAGATGTGCGGGAAACTTATCTCTGAATGATTTGAGCCTTGAGTGTGAAAGGGTAGAGTATATAAACCCGTAGCCGTCAGGGTCTGCCACTGATATGTCGTTGCCCTTGAAGTCTATCGCCATCGAACAACCATCGTATACAATCCCCTTGGGATCTGTGCCACGGCAGTCTACGCCGCACACATAGGCTTCATTTTCAATCGCTCGGGCCATCAGTAATTTCTTCCATGCGCCGATGCGCGACTCCGGCCAGTTGGCGACAGCTATGAGTAGGTCATACTCACTGCCGGCGTTCCGACACCACACGGGAAACCGCAAGTCGTAGCATACAACCATTGCTATCTCCCATTGTCTGTATCTTACCTTGAGGCGTTGGTCTCCGGCTGAAAGAATGCGGTCTTCTCCTGCCATGGAGAAGAGATGCCTCTTGTCTGCAAAATATTCATCTCCCGATGGCTCGATGAAGAAGGCTCGGTTGTATAGCAACCCTCCTGTATCAGCGAGATAACTTCCGGCTATCGCCATGCCATACTTACTGGAAAGAAATTTGAGTCGATCTATTGTCTCTCCGGTGTTCCTTTCTGCAAGCGGACGTATCTCCTCTTTGTCGCCATAAGGACAACCTGTGGAGAATGTTTCCGGCAATATCAGAAGGTCGGTGGCGGGATGTATATGCGGCATGGCCTCCTCAAGCGTCTTTAAATTGTGTTCTTTATCGTTCCAGACAAGTGTCTGAGGAAAGAGGCAGACTTTTAGGTCGCTCATGGTGCGATGTGTTGTTAAAGATGATGGTTAGGGAATAAACTTGTTAGGATAACGCGCGGCTTGTTTCCAGTGTGAGTAGTATTCTCTGATTTTACTCATGTCGGTATCTGAATCACCGGTAGGTGTATATGTCTTGTCTATGATTATGTGCTTGTGGCTGTAGTCTATCACTGCGAGCAGAATGGGGACATTAGCTCCGTAGGCGATATATAGAAATCCTGTCTTCCATTCATCTGTAGCACTGCGAGTGCCTTCAGGTGTTACTGCAAGGTTCACATATGGCTCCGTTTTGAAGAGTCTAATCACCTTCTCGGTGAGGGAACTTTTGTGTTTCTTTTTAGAACGGTCTACAGGTATGCCTCCCAAATGTTTCATAAGATATTTCAGCGGGAAGAAAAACCAAAATTTCTTCATCAGAAAGTTCGCTTTTCTTCCCACCGAACTGTAAGCGGCAATGCCGAGAATGAAATCCCAGTTTGAAGTATGGGGAGCCACGCAGATCACGCATTTGTCATATACCGGTACATTTATGCTGAATGTCCAGCCTGTGATCTTCAGCGCGAATCTCCAGATATTCATGTCTATGGCGATTTATGCGTTTTTATTAGCGTCTTTTACCGACTGAGGAATTGCCTCATTGAATTCCTTTAGGGCTGCGGAGATGGAGGCGTTGAAATCTTCTGTGTTTTTGGCAAACAGTTTCTTGAAAAACTCACGCTTGGCTTTTTTATATTCCTTCATGTCGGAGAAGCTCTTAGATCCTCTTTCGAAATAGATATTAGCATTGCTTTTGGCAATCGCGGTGGCTCTTAGAATCTTTGCCACTGCTGAGGCAATTTTATCACGATCTACTTCAGACTCATTATAGTAAACCGCCATCATCTCGTTGCAGATTGAGGCTCCTGCAGTCTCAATGCATTTCTTAAAATCCTGTTTGTTCATCGTTGTCGATTTTTATGATAATATTATACTGTGGCGTGCAACCATCATTCCGAAGAATTAGAAGGCTTGAAACCACACTCCTTTATTTAATAACAAATCATACCGTGCATTTTGTTTTGTCACGACATATTATTGAGATAACTATATTATCGCACGGTTTCTCTCATACATTGATTCAGTTGTGGCTGAGGTCGCAGATTAGATAATTAGTTAAACAAATTAATGTAAAAAAATATGGCAATAGCTAAAGTTAAAAAAACATTCTTCCGTTTGGAAGAGCAGAGTGATCACAATTCTTTATCATGCAATCTTCGTGAGGGCTACCGATCAGATAAGGAGATGCAGTCGTTTCTTAGTTTCATGGAAGACTCTATTATCTGGCTTAAAAAACTTGGCAAGCCTCGCACTTCGGAAACGTATACTTCGACTATGAATAGTTTCAGACGATTTCTGCGGGAGAGTGCTTCCGGTAAAGGAGATAATGATTCAGACATCTCGATTGTTGATGTTGATTCCTACATGATAATAGCTTATGAGGCATGGCTGAGGAATGAAGGTTTGAGCCAGAACACATCTTCATTTTATATGCGCAATCTGAGGGCTATTTACAACCGCGCAGTGGAAAAGGGGTTGACGTTGCAACGTTGTCCATTTAGGTATGTGTATACCGGTGTTGAAAAGACAACAAAACGAGCCGTTTCATTGAAGGTTATCAGGCAGATCAGAAAACTGGATTTGTCGGGTAAACCCACCCTGGATTTTGCAAAAGATATGTTTCTATTCAGTTTTTACACTCGAGGAATGTCGTTTGTGGATATGGCATATCTGAAGAAAACAGACTTGTGTGGCGGAATTCTCTCTTATATTCGTCGCAAGACTGGGCAAAAGCTTTTTATCCGTTGGGAAAAATGTATGCAAGAGATAGTTGATAAGTACGATAAGCCAGAATCCATATACTTGCTACCTGTAATCAAAAAATCGAAAAATGTAGATGAAAGAACACAATACATTAATGTGAGTCATAGTGTGAATCGAGGTCTAAAGACTATTGGTAATCGATTAGGACTTCCACATCCACTGACAATGTATGTCGCTCGCCACGCGTGGGCAAGTATCGCCCGTAGCAAGAATGTCCCTCTTTCAGTTATTAGTGAGGGCATGGGACATAATTCGGAGTCGACCACTCGCATATATCTCGCTTCTCTTGATAGAATGGCAATTGATAAAGCGAATGTTTTGATTCTTAAATCATTGCAAGAGAAAGATGTTTAAATAAAATGAACATCTCTTAGTAAGAGATGTTCATTTTATGCACAAGTACTGATAATAAAATAATTACAATACTACTCAATGAAAAATGTGTTGCTGATTATTCAAACGATTTAAGGCGTTTAATGCGAGGTAAGATAATAATTTTAATTTTTTATTTATAAATTTTGTTAAATTCAATATTTTAATTAATTTTGCGAAGATTTATGAACATCTCTTACTAAGAGATGT
>CAYZPH010000043.1:0-10450 GCA_964480495.1 uncultured Sangeribacter sp. | reverse complement strand
GGCCGAACAGAGATGATAAACCTTGTAACGCCGATGGTACTGCGAAAGCGGAAGACTAGGTAAGAATTAGTAGGCGCGCTAACGTGGATTTTTTACATCAGAAGCACCAGCTACCCTTATTGAACATATTCTTGGTAATATATTGCAAACAACTATATTTCTCTTAACCTTTTTTGGATGTTTGAATATACTAATGATGTGTGATGAACGTTATATTTTTGTATGACACGACTTCGATTGTTAGTGTCGGTTATCTTGTCGATATTAGTTTCAGTGGCTTATGCTGATATGGTTCATATTTCGGGTAAGGTAGTCGACAATGAAGATAAACCTATAGAGTTCGGCACCGTTCAGATTAAAGGTTCGGCAATAGGAACAAATACAGATTTGCAGGGTAAGTATACTCTCAGTGTAGCTGAAAGAGACACTATTGATGTCGTTTTCAGCTGTATTGGTTTCAAGGCTGTTAATAAACGTCTTATTAATCCGAAAGGCAATATCACCCTTAATGCACGATTATATACAGACACCAAGATTCTTGAGGAGTTGCAAGTAGATGGTTTTAGAAGCAATGTCAACGGTATGCAGACGCTTGATGTTGAGTCGTTTGATTTGTCACCGGATGTCAGTGGTGGTAGCGTTGAATCTTTATTAGCTACTATGCCTGGTGTCAATTCAAATAATGAGATGTCTTCTCAGTATTCTGTGAGAGGTGGTACATTTGATGAAAACTCGGTCTATATTAATGGCGTAGAAATCTATCGTCCACAACTTATGAAAAGTGGGCAGCAGGAAGGTTTGTCAATCATTAATCCAGATATGGTAGGCAATTTAAAGTTTTCCTCTGGTGGATTCCCGGCTCGTTATGACGACAAAATGTCTTCCGTCTTGGATATTTCGTATAGAGATCCTCTGTCGTTTGAACTTAAGGCTGCAGGAAGTTTTATGGGGGCTTCGCTTGCAGTTGGTACCAATTCTGGCAAGTTCTCGATGCTTCACGGATTGCGCTTTAAAAAGAATAACTCTCTTCTAAGCAGTCTTGACACTAGAGGAGAATACGATCCAAGCTATTTTGATTATCAGACCAATTTGACTTTAAATAGTTCGGATAAGTTACAGATTAATTTTCTTGGTAATATTGCTATAAATAATTACAAATTTGCTCCAGCGGATCGAGAAACAACTTTTGGTACGTCTGAAAACGCAAAATCATTTAAGGTATATTTCGACGGCAATGAAAATGATAAGTTCCAAACATTTTTAGGAGCACTAAATCTTACATACAAGAAAAGCAAGGCTACTACTTTTGGCGTAGGACTTTCGGCATTTCTTACAGATGAACTTGTGAGTTATGATATATCTGGCGAATATTGGCTAGACCAAGCCGGAACAGGAGGAGATGGTGGTGTTGGTGGAGAATTAGGAGTAGGAAAATACATGGAACATGCACGAAATCGTCTCAGAGCATCTGTGATTCAAGGTGTACTTAGAGGAGCTACACGTGTGAAAGCTAATAATATTACTTATGGCATAACATATCAGCATGAAACATTCAGAGACAGATCGAAGGAATGGGAATGGAGAGATTCCGCTGGTTATTCATTGCCAACAGTTCCAGAAGGTGTACATCTGATTTATAATCTTTCGTCGCGACAAGACATGTCGGCCAACAGATTATCATTTTTTGCAGAAGATGCCTTGTATTTTGAAACATCCAAATTTTACTTGACTCTTAATGCTGGAGTGAGGGCTTCGTATTGGGATTTTAACAAGGAGTTTCTTGTTTCGCCACGTGCTAATTTGAGTTTATCTCCGGTGAATAATAATCGTCTCACATTCCGTGTGGCAACAGGATTGTATTATCAGTCACCATTTTATAAAGAGTATCGTGCTACAGAGACCGATGCGTTGGGTAATGGGTATATTACTCTTAATCAAGACATCAAGTCACCGAGAAGTATTCAGTTTATTCTTGCAGCAGACTATACTTTTAGAGCAATGAATCGCCCGTTCAAGTTGTCGGGCGAAGCTTATTACAAAGCTCTTACTCGTCTAATATCGTATGAATATGACAATCTAAAGGTAGATTATTCCGGTGTGAATGACTCGCGAGGCCACATAATGGGACTTGATATGAAACTTTTCGGTCAGTTTGTGGAAGGATCAGACTCTTGGATATCTTTTTCGCTTATGAATACAGAGCAGAATCTCCACGGGGTTAAAACGCCACTACCAAGTGATCAGCGATATTCATTCGCATTGTTTTTTACAGATTATTTCCCGAAGTTCCCTAAATTGAAATTTTCCTTGCGCGGTATTTTTTCAGATGGTCTTACTATGACCGCTCCGCATGTTTCAAGGTCGGAAAATTATTTCCGAGCACCTGCCTACAAACGTGTAGACATTGGCTTTTCTTACCAGTTGGTTGGAGACAGGAAAGAGGGTGTGCGTCCCTATAATTTTTGGCGACATTTCAAGGATATTTCGCTATCTCTTGATGTTTTCAATCTTTTCGATATCTCCAATGTCAGTGGCTACTATTGGGTTACAGATGTCAATAATATACAGTATGCTGTGCCCAATTATTTGACGCGTCGGCAGTTCAATGTGAGAATTTCTTTTGAATTGTAGTTTTTAATCTCTTTATTGTTATGGCAGAGATAGATACAACAGATACATGTCGCACCTATGATGTAACCGATATATCAAGATATTTCAACAAGAGGTCTGATAACGAACACCCTACAGACTATGCGGTGTTTTACGAGGTCGACAGCATCTTCAACCATGATGCTCCAGTCAGACTTCTAGGTCTTACAATAGCATTGTGTGTGGAAGGAGAGGGTGAAGTCAAAATAGGAATGAATCGCTATAACCTTCGTAAGAATAGTATAACTCTGTTGAGTCCAAATCATTATGTGCATTCCTTTAGCACTATAAATCCGGTCAAGATTATAGTATTGGGATGTAATCTGGAAATGATAGAGTCGATTATGCATAGCCTATCAAGCAAGCTTCTACCGATTATTATCCACAATCCGGTTGAGACTGTAACTGCATTGTCGGAAGAGAGAGCTTGTAGCATTCAGAAATATATGCGGCTCATTGGAGAAAAGATTAAATCTAACGATACTCCATTGAAAAGGATTAAGATCGGCAATCTGATTCAAGCATTGCTTTGTGAGATTGTGGAAGAGCATTACATTTCTTCCGAAGGAGTGGTGAAAAAATGTTCAAGAAAGGAAGAGATTCTGTCAAAATTCGTAATAGAGATTATAAGACATTTTAGGTCAGAGAGAAGTGTATCTTTTTATGCTGATAAATTGTGCATGACTCCAAAACATCTTTCAGCAGTTTGTAAGGATGTTACATCTCATACGGCAAGTGAAATGATTGACCATTACGTGATAATGGAAGCTAAGACAATGCTTGCAGAGACAACTCTAACCATTCAAGAAATATCCAATAAACTTAATTTTGCCAACCAATCATTTTTTGGAAAGTATTTCAAGCATCTCACTGGCTATTCACCTTCAACATTTCGCAAACTTGCTTATAATTGACGAAACGTTGATGCTATTGTAAAAGAGAGTATTAAAGAAAATAACGAATAAATTATATATAGCACATATTTAGTGTTCGTAAATAAATTAATAACCATGTCACAAAAACCAAGCATTCCTAAAGGTACGCGCGATTTCTCGCCGATGGAGATGGCGCGACGCAACTATATTTTCGATACAATAAAAGAGGCATTCCGTCTTTTTGGTTATCGGCAGATAGAAACTCCGGCTATGGAGAACTTGTCTACTCTCATGGGCAAATATGGAGAGGAAGGTGATAAACTTCTCTTCAAGATACTAAATTCAGGCGATTTCCTCAAGGACGTGAACGCTCAAGATTTGGAAGACAAAAACCTTGTACGTCTAACCAATCAGATGTGTGAGAAGGGGCTGCGATATGATCTCACGGTTCCATTTGCCAGATTCGTGGTTCAACACCGCAACGAGATACAGTTGCCGTTTAAGAGATTCCAGATCCAGCCGGTGTGGCGAGCTGATCGTCCGCAGAAAGGTCGATATCGTGAGTTTTATCAGTGTGATGCAGACGTAGTTGGTTCTGATTCCTTAACTAATGAAATTGAACTTCTTTCGCTCATAGATTATGTGATGTCAAAATTGCAGATCCGCACCTGCATCCATGTTAATAATCGCAAGATACTTACCGGTATAGCAGAAACCATAGGAGAAGCAGATAAGATCATAGACATAACCGTAGCGATTGACAAAATTGACAAAATTGGAATTGACAAAGTCAATGCTGAGTTGAGAGAAAAAGGACTAAAAGAAGAATCGATTAATGCACTTCGTCCGATTCTTGAACTGAGCGGAAGCAATGATGATAAGCTGAATGTGATTTCTTCAATTCTTGCTGGCAGTGACACCGGCATGAAGGGAGTCGCAGAAATGAAAGAGGTTCTCGATGGAATAAATAATCTCGGACACTCATGTAAGGTTGAATTTGATGTTTCGCTTGCTCGAGGACTTAACTACTACACTGGTACTATCATTGAAGTGAAGGCACTCGATGTAGAGATAGGGTCTATCACAGGAGGTGGACGTTATGACAATCTTACGGGTGTGTTCGGACTTTCCGGACTTTCCGGAGTAGGAATCTCATTTGGCGCCGATCGAATATATGATGTGCTCAATGCTCTTGATTTGTATCCGGCAGAAGTAATAGGTGGTGTTAAGGCTCTTTTCATCAATTTTGGTCAGGCAGAAGCAGCTGCATCCGCACGGTGTGTGAAATTGCTTCGCGATGCCGGAGTGTCAGCGCAGCTTTATCCTGATGCAACGAAGATGAAAAAACAGATGCAGTATGCCAACACTGAAGGAGTAGGGTATGTTGTCATGATAGGAGAGCAGGAACTTGCTGATGGCACTGCCACTGTAAAAAACATGACAGATGGTACACAGGTGACACTCCCACAAGCTGAATTACCCTCATATTTATGTTGAGTTATGAAACGTTCCTCGCAGCGCAACCGTGTGCTCCTGAGGAAAAATCTACCGACATGTACTATTATAATCTTACATGTCGCTTGATTGAAACCGCGAAAAAGCATAAAGTTCCTCTCCATGAATCGCTCATGGAGAGGGCAGCCCTAAGCGTTATAGGATATTATCAAGATATGATAGCCGATGCTGGATTATGGCATGGATTCATCGATGAATGTCGCAGACTCTATGGCGTCCCGGTTCCGTTCTATCCGTTATCCGAAGACTATATCGATTATGAACTCAATCGTGAAGATGTGGGTTTTATGGTTTGGTATTCTATAGCGATGTATTCCGACCAGAGATGTCTCTATCCGTTTGATACAACTCTTGTGAAACTGTCTGATTTATGGTTCGCTGTTTTGGATGAAGTGTATGCAGATGCACCGACCCCTGAAGATTATCATCTTGCACATGAGCTTGATGTTTACGATGAAGCAGACCATGAAATGATTATGCGTCTTGGTGGATGGTTATTCCTTCGTAGTTGGCTCTTGTGTCCTGCTTTTGCGTTGACAGCCGGGGAAATCATAGCTAAATCACGTTGTGATAGTAAAAATAACGAAGATCTTGCCAATCTACTTCAGAGTGCAGTTAGCAATCACCCCATCGGACCCCTTGCTCTGTATATTGGCGAATGGGTTCATCTTACGATAAATCATAAACTGCCAGCTGTGCGCCATAAGAAAGAGACGAAAGAGTCACATCCGTCATTTGCTCTAATCACAAGCGAAACGGGTGGCTATCCGCTACAATTCATTAGTGGTTATGATGCTTTTAACGAATATTTGATTAATGTGCTCGGCTGGAAACAGGGCGTGAATCATCTTGAACAACTGATAGATTGTGAGGATTTCGTGGTGATGTCAAATCCTGATAAGGGTCTGCTTGTGGCCACAGATATTTGCCGTTGTATAGCTGCTCCTCACAATCAACTATACGATAAAGAATATGCCGCTAAGCATTCGATAGAACTCCTGACAGAGAGAGGAGTATGTCCTTATGACCTTCTTGAGTATATTTGCGAGCATAATTGGCTACCCGACGCAGAGTTTCCAGGGAGTGGAAACCCTGAGTTGGTGAACCGTTTCCATGACTTTATTGCGAGATGCTACCTTCAACTATACTATCGAGGTGACTGATAGCTAGTAAGAGTATTCAGAGGCGACCGAAGATTGATTTTAGTCTTAGGGATAGCACACCGAAGACTGCCTCTCCAAATATGCTAGAATTCATTTTTGATGTGCCCAACTGCCGGTTGACAAAAACAATCGGCAGTTCAACTATCTTGAATCTCTTCTTCCAAGCCTTAAATTTCATTTCAATCTGGAAAGCATACCCTTTAAATTCTATCTTGTCAAGTTTAATGCTTTCAAGCACTCTTCTTCGGTAGCATACATATCCTGCAGTAGAGTCGCGCAGCGGCATTCGTGTTACAAACCTAACATACGCTGAAGCAAAGTACGACATCAGAACTCTACCCATGGGCCAGTTCACTACATTCACGCCAGAGATGTAGCGAGAACCGACGCAGACGTCAGCCTCACGGTCTTTACATTCATGATAAAGGCGAGTAAGATCGGCGGGATTGTGCGAGAAATCAGCATCCATCTCAATAACGTACTGATAGTCGCGGTTAAGAGCCCATTTGAAGCCATGTATATAAGCTGTGCCCAATCCAAGTTTGCCACTGCGACATTCCAGGTGTATACGTCCCGGAAAATCTTTTATAGCATCTCTGACTGCATCGGCAGTTCCGTCGGGAGAACCATCGTCTATCACGAGAACATCAAATCCGTCTGGCAACTGCATCACAGTTTGGAGCATGTTGCCTATGTTCTCAATTTCGTTATAAGTAGGTATAATGACAAGTACGTCGGTCATTGCAGATGAATTTAGTTGTATTTTTTGTACATCCGATTTACTTTGCAAAATTACCAAAAAAATACAAACTTCACAAATTCATAACGTGATATTATATCTTTATGATATCTTTACGGTGTCTGTGTGTCTGTTTCTTATGATATTAGACTTGCTTTAAAGCAGGCATTCATCTTTATGTTTTCGGATAATGAGATACATTCGTTTTTTTTAGTTTGCTTGTGAGTATTGATTAAAATGATTAATTTTGTATTGTCGTTTAGCCATACAAAATAATTGAATATTTTGTAGGCTTAGGATTGGTTATGCCAAGTGGATGATGTCCGATAGTTGGATTATTCAGCAATATTTTATGGCATTGATAAAGAAGCACTATGAATGTATTGAAATTCGGCGGCACTTCTGTCGGGACTATCGATAGTCTCCAGCATGTGAAACAAATAGTAGAGTCACTTCCTAATGATACAATAGTAGTTGTATCAGCATTGGGAGGTCTGACCGATAAACTTATAGCCACTTCCCATATTGCGGCAGAGGGAGGGGAATGGCAGAGTGAGATGGAATCAATAGCAGCGAGGCATCATGCTATTATAGATGCCTTGGTGCTGGAAAATAAGAAATCAGTTACAAGAGTTTCTGTAGATGCCATTCTCAGAGAACTTTCGCGCACCTATGAGGGCGTATCTCTAATTGGAGATCTTCCTCAGAAGACTCTTGACACTATTGTCAGCATGGGTGAAAGAATGTCTGCGCCAATCGTAGCAGGAATTGTGAAAGGGGCAAAGCTTCACAACTCGCTTGATTTTATTAAGACAGAAAAATGGTTTGAAAAGAATATAGCAGCAGGTGCGTTGACTCACGATTTGATAGTCAGGGAGTTTGCTGAAATTGACAATGGCCCGCACATTACAGGTGGTTTCATTTCGCAAGACAAGGATTCTGGTGAAATTACGAATCTTGGCAGAGGAGGTAGCGACTACACAGCCGCACTTATAGCCGCGGCTCTTGATGCCGATATGCTTGATATATGGACCGATGTAGATGGTTTTATGACAGCAGATCCGCGTATCATTAAGAATGCCAAGGTGCTTCCAACAATGTCGTTTGTGGAGAGTATGGAACTTTGTTCCTTTGGAGCGAAAGTAATCTATCCACCTACTATCTATCCTGTGTTTCACAAAAATATTCCCATCCGCATACTCAATACGTTTAATGCTACAGCATCCGGCACATTGATATCTGATGTGTCAGACAGTGAAACATATCCGGTGAAAGGAGTGACAGCCATTAATAAGACATGTTTGGTGAGGATGTCAGGAAACTTTACTGAAAATGTAGCTCAGGTAAATACTCGAGCATATAATGCTTTGGCACGTAATGGCATAAGCGTTTTTCTTCTTGCACAACCAGGTGAGAATAAAGAATTTTCGTTTGCCATCTCCTCTTCAGAACAGCAACAAGCTGCAAAGGTGCTCAACGAAGAGTTTGCTCCGGAATTGATAGAAGGACTTTTAAGTAGCATATCGTTTATTGATTCTCTTTCTACAGTTGCCCTTGTAGGTGAGGGACTGAGAAATATGAAAGGAATCAACGGAAGAATTGAGAATACACTGCGAAGGAAGGGTATAAACCCCCTTGCCAGTTCCGAAGGTAATTCTGAAACTACCGTATCGTTTGTCGTAGAAGAAAAATGTGCGGTAGATGCTATTGAAGCGATTCATGGTCTTTTCTTTTGAAGTTAGTTAACCAAGTTGATTTTTTTGCGTTATACTTATGAGGGAGCATGTCTTGTATGCTCTTGCCAAGATGTCTGAGATATCGGTATTGATTTGAGAAGACAGCATATACAAATATATAACTTTGATTTAAGTGTCAATGGAAATTAAAAATGCAAGATATGAGATAAGCAACGCCAAGGTTGAGTGTTGTCCCGACAGTGATGTGCCGGAGTATGCTTTTATCGGACGTTCAAATGTCGGCAAAAGCTCTCTCATTAATATGCTGACAGGTAATAGATCTCTTGCGAAGACATCTCAGAAACCAGGCAAGACTCTGCTGATCAATCATTTTGTTGTAAATAATGGAGAGTTTTATATAGTTGACCTTCCTGGTTATGGCTATGCAGCTCGAGGCAAAGATCAGCGAGACTCTTTCAGGCGCATGATTTCAGAATATGCCACAACTCGCAGTCAGCTGGCGTGTTTATTCGTGTTGATCGACGTGCGCCACGAGCCGCAAAAGATAGATTTGGCATTTTTGGATTTTTGCGGTGAAAACGGAGTGCCTTTGGCGATAGTTTTTACCAAGGCCGACAAGGTAAGTCAAAAGGTGGCAGACCATAATATTTCTCTTTTTAAGAAAGAATTGCTTGAAAGATGGGAAGAGGCTCCACAATTGTTTCTGACATCTTCTGAGAAAAAAACTGGAAAAGAGGAAATGCTTGAATTTATTGAAAATACAAATAAGGTGTGGCATGAATTTTCGAATGAAGCTACATCGTAGAAATAATAGTTAATGTGATTAGTCGCATTTGCATAACAATGATTATTAAACTTTAATAAATAGCCATGAAAGTTGCATTTGCATCAGACCATGCAGGTTTTGATCTGAAAGAAGTAATTAAGAATTATGTAGAGAAGAAAGGTGGATACGAGATTGTAGACTTTGGTACCAATTCTTCCGATTCATGTGATTATGCTGACTATGCACATCCGGCAGCTGATGCTGTTGAGACTGGTGTATGCGATTTTGGTATCGCGATGTGTGGTAGTGGTAACGGCATACAGATGACACTCAACAAACATCAGGGTATCCGAGCCGCTCTCTGCTGGTTGCCAGAACTTGCAGAACTTGCTCGCCAGCATAATGATGCTAATTTTCTTGTGATGCCTGCTCGTTTTATATCTGTTGAGGAAGCTTATAAAATAGTAGACGCATATCTCACCACGCAATTTGAAGGAGGAAGACATGCTCGCCGTGTTGCCAAAATTCCTTCGTTGGGTGCTTTTGAGATTCAACTCCGCGATGTCTTGATTCAAGCATGCCATGGTGTATTGCCGGAGGAAAGAGTCTGTGGAAATCAATATCGCGTAAATGTGCGTATAAAAGTAGGTGCTGATGCAGTAGATTCTGATTCGGACAATATATCCAATACAGTTTCTTATGCGGAAGTTTATGATTTGCTGTCTGAGATCATGTCTCATCCGGTGTGTTTGCTTGAAAGTGTAGCTGCAAGATTTGCTTCTGAAGTAAGAAATAAGTGGCCATTCATCAAAAGTGGTGATATAGAGATAGTAAAGGTTGTTCCCCCCATACTTGGCATGATAGGAGAGGCTGGTGTGAAATACGAATTTTAAAGAAAAATCGATTTTTTTGATAAAAAAGTGCGTAAAAATTTGCACAGTTCAAATAAAAGTACTAATTTTGTACTCGCAAATCAGAAATGACTTTGCTTAAGGAGGTTCGCTAGCTCAACTGAATAGAGCATCTGACTACGGATCAGAAGGTTA
>CAYZPH010000042.1:0-10538 GCA_964480495.1 uncultured Sangeribacter sp. | reverse complement strand
GCACATCTCTTACTAAGAGATGTGCACAAATAGCATTGCAATAATTCAACCAACGCAATTCTATATTATGAAACGAATTTACAGAAAAAAACTTACTTAATTCTCGAAATGGTGACCTCATAACGATTTAGAGGGTGCTTAAATTTTGGTAAAGATACCAAAAACGAGAAGATGTTTCTCCTTGTCAGACTTGATTGTTTTATTGCATTTTTTTTGTTATAATTAGACTATAATAAGGTGAAAATCAATATTTAAGTGTAATTTTATTATTATTTAGGTGCTTTTACTATGCTTTAGCAATATTAAACTGAACACCTAAACAACAAATGAATATACTAACATGAGAAGAATAATCACATTCATTGCTGTAATAGTACTATTCATCATGGCATCAGCCCAGACCAATTCAATTGCCATGCTTGACCATGATGGGGAATTGACAACCTTTGACAATGTTAATTCATTGGAAGCTGCATTATCGGCAGCCGTAGACGGAGACAAGATATATCTTTCATCCGGATTTTTTGGCGGAACCAGCGGAATAACAATCAATAAAGCAGTGAGCATTATCGGTTGTGGTTATGATTCGCGTATAGTGCCAAGTATAACAGTGAGTGTTACCTCTCCATATTCTTCTCCTGCATTTGTGGGTGTGCAGTTAGGAGAATTAACTGCCGGTAACATCGCTGATAGTGTAAAAGTGGAGATATCAACCTGCAAAATAAAAACATTGAATGCATATACATTTGAAAAACTTCACTTGGATCGCTGTTATATTAATACTTACGATAATTATCAGTCTCCAAGCTATTGTCGCGAAGTTGTCATAAAAAATTCGAAGATCAGTTTTTTCGAGGGCTATAACAAAGAAATAGTGCAGAATTGTAATATAGCAGAAATATCCACCAATCTTTCTAATGGAAGGTGCAATCCCCAAGTTATGTATGCTTCAATAGTAAAAGAAGCATACGTGTATTGTGGCAGCGCAAATTGCATTATGCAATATTGTCTGATAGGGAAAGACATGAATTCCAATGGTAGTTCGGGCTTATTAACAGTAGAAAATTGTTACCGGTTAAAAGCTGAAACAGAAACTCAAGCTGATGTTCTTGACGAGAATTTGGAGTGTAAGATTGATCTTGAGGAAAACAAGTTCTTGGGACCAGATGGAACTCCGGTGGGCATTTACGGAGGAGATTGGTTGCCGTATACGGAAAATCCTTCTTTGCCAGCCGTTGACAATTCTGCAAGTTCCGTAACCTACGATTCTGAAAGTAATCAATTGAAAGTTAGCATCAAGATAAAGGAATCAGAGACGAAATGAGACTGCTGATTGTAGTATTGTCTGTTTTGTTTTACGCAGAGGTGCTCGTTTATTCCGCATCTCCGGTGAGTTATGAGTACTGGATAGACAATGGTTTTGTTGACAAGGAAACCGGGACTGTAACCGGAGATTCATTGACTCATACCATTCCGGTCAGCAGATTAAGTCCTGGAGTGCATTGGTTAAACTACCGTTTGATTGATGAAGTCGGAAATAGCGGAGGCATTTACCGTCGGCATTTCTATGTGCTTCCGAGCAATGTCAGTGCAACAAAATGTCAGTATTGGATAGATGACGATAAGACAAGTCTCAAAACCGATACCGTCACATCTTCCACGCAGACCTTAGACTTGGATCTTACCGGACTTACACCTGGTCTTCACTTCTTCAATTATTGCTATTGTCTAGGCAATGAATGGGGAGGCATCTACCGTCGGCATTTCTATGTGCTTCCGAGCAATGTCAGTGCAACAAAATGTCAGTATTGGATAGATGACGATAAGACAAGTCTCAAAACCGATACCGTCACATCTTCCACGCAGACCTTAGACTTGGATCTTACCGGACTTACACCTGGTCTTCACTTCTTCAATTATTGCTATTGTCTAGGCAATGAATGGGGAGGTGTGTATAGAAAACTTTTTGTTAAAAGGGAATCAGACGGGGTAACCATAAAAGGGTATCGTCATTACTTAAATGGAATAGATTACGGATATGTGGAACAGGTACCCTTTGCTGTTGATTCATGTGACATATTTGTAGACATACCCAAAGAAATACTTCGTCAGTTTGAACGGGGTCCATTGAAGTTTTCAGGAGATAAGGTGATGATGAACAGAATGGGCGCTGTCAATTATCGATTGCAGTTGAAATCGGATTTTGGTTGGGGGGCTCCGTCGGAATATGACTTTGAAATAACCGATACCTTGACAGTTACAGCAGTGCCGATGAGGTTGGATTCAAGTCACACTTTCTATTCTCCAAGCGAGGGTGAATTTGTGGCAGCCAAATTTTTATCGATGGGTGAACCGGTATATTTCAAATCCGACTTCCCTGTGGCACTTGATATATACCAAAACGGCAAAATCATAACGTCAATTTCTGCATCGCAAATGAGCTCTGCGGTAGAAGTCGATTTAGCAGATGGTGAGCATTTTGTCATTCTTCATGATGCAAAACCTGACAGCATCGGTGCGTTTACGCTGCAGCTTAAAGCCGAGAAGAGACCTGAGATAATCTACGATGGCAGATATCTGAGATTTGATTCAGGAGATACTGATGCAGTGATAACCTACAGTTTAAGCGGAAATCGGTATTCCGCAGAAGAGAAAAAATATGACGGAATTCCTATTGATGTCAGCACTCTTCCGGTAAGTTCAAAGTTTTTAGTATCTGCACACATCGAGAAAGACGGATTGTCTTTCTCCATCGGGTCTGAATATTCGGTAGATTATTGCGGTGGTGATGAGGATGCTTGGACATCTGCAACCGGACAACTCGTGAAATGTTATGAGTGGAATGGTGGCAAGGCTGTTTCCGACATACTCACAGTAAAGGGTTATATGGATTCTGAAGACTATTACTGGTTGTTACAAAACAGTCATCTGCGCAGTCTTGATATCAGAGATGTTGAGAATCCGGCTGAGGAGGGTAATATCTTGAATTCCGGTTCGCTTGCTATGCCTAATCTTGTGACCATAGCCGTTCCCAAAAATATAGTGAAATGTGGTGACAGTGTGTTTGGCAACATTCCGAAGCTTTGCGCTGTCGTTCTGCCTGCCGGAAATGACACTCCCGAATCGCTCTTTGATGGAGTCTCAAATCCCAATCTGATAGTCTATAACCGTAACGAGCAGACTTTTTCAGAAGCTTTCAGAACCCGTTTTATAGAAGTTAAAAACGATAAGGCCACAGACACGGTGGTTTTGCAAGATGGTTATCCGTTCTATTCTCCGAAAGCCGTCAGTGTCTCAGAGGTCAGATTTGCCAAGGAGTTCAGCAATGAGACAGGTCTCGGCTCCGATGGTGCCGGCTGGGAGTCTATTGTGCTTCCGTTTGCGGTGCAGACAATAGAAAATGAGCGCGGCCATCGGTTGGTACCCTTTAAGATTTGGAACGAGAACGATGACACCGAGAGGCCATTCTGGCTTTACAGAGCCACAGCCGACGGCTGGCAACCGGCGGAAGCGTTGGAGGCTGGAGTCCCATACATTATTTCTATGCCCAACAATCCTGAGTATATATATGACTATAATCTGAACGGCACTGTGACATTTTGTGCCGAGAATGTTATTCTCGGACCGGAGGTTTCCGAACCATTTACATCAGAGTGGAAAGATGGTATGCTATTCCGAGGCATCTTCATGCCGCTGGAAGACGCTGATGCCTTGTCGCTTAATGTAAATGGAGAAGGTGGGGCTTTACCTGGCAGTACATTCACTGCCGATGCAACCACGCTGCCATTCGGAGCGTATGTTGTCGGTGCCGGCTCTCGCTGGGCAGTTCCCGTATTCGGAGATTTGAGTGGCATAACCCCTCCGTCGGTATCGTCTGAAGATTTGTCGGTAGACGCATCCATACCCGCTACGATTCGTATCAGTAGCATGACAAAGCGTCGTATTGTGGTAAATGCGGCCACTGGAGCCACCATCGCAGACTTCCGGATTGATGCAGGGGAAACTATCGAAATAGACTCTCTTCCCGGTGGTGTCTACATAGTTGCCGGAATGAAGGTGATGGTGAAATAATGAATTGAACAAAAATCAAACACAATAAAACAGTAATGAGGTTTTTCAGAATAATGATTCTGCTTCTGGCGATTCTGAATGGATTTCCGGTATTGGCCCAGAAACTTGAAACAAGCGACTTCAAGGAGACAACCGATCAGACAGCGAGACTAAAAGGCTCGGCTCTCATAGATGAGAACAGTGGGAAACGAGCAGCTCTCATCAAGATATACACTCCCTTCCCAAACGAAATACTCGGTTTTGATGCAGGACTATTCCAAATTCTCGGACGTAAGCAGTCTGCTCCCGGAGAGGTATGGCTATATGTGCCGGAACGCACCCAGAAAGTGACCATCACTCACCCGAAATACAAGCCGACGGTGATGTGGTTTGAGGGTATGGAAGCGGAGAGTGGTAAGACTTACTCGGTTGTGCTCAATGTGGAGGGTAGGGATGTCGCTCTCATCGCTTCTGTTGCAAATGCAGAGATTTATGTCGATGGTGAATTGCAGGGAAAATCACCGGTCAACATGCACATGCCGTTAGGCTCGCACTTGGTAAGGGCGGAATTGGGGTCGCTCCTTTATGAGGACATCGTGACGCTTACCGCTGATGGAGACAAAACTTTTAACCTCAAGATGGAGGATGTAAACCTAAACTTTGGCGACGTAGACATTGAGGTTGCAGACGGTGCCGAACTCTGGTTTCAGAACAATCGAGAAGGTGTCGGGTCTCTCCACAAGCATCTGAGAGCAGGCTCTTATGTGGTGACTGCAAAACTTCCCGACCATGAAGATCAGACCACCACATTCACCGTTGAGGCAGGAAAGACTAAGCATGTCACCGCTACAGCCCCTATCCCTCATCTCGGTTATCTGGAACTTGTAACGGAACCGGCAAACGGAGTTATAGTGATGAATGCTGATTCTCTATTCACTCTGATGCCCACAATGCAGCTCCCGGTGGCGCGTTATGAACTGGACTTAAGCAAACGTGGCTATTATCCGCAGACTTATAAATTTAGTATTGAGCGAGGTGAGACTTTGCGAGACACTATCTGGCTGGAAAAAATCCAGTATGTGAAGAGGACTACAGCTTACGCTGCCGTGGCTTTCTCCGCTAGTGGTTCTTTAGGTGTTGCTTTTACTGTGGGCGGTTATTACAACAATATCAACCTCGAGGCAAGCTATATCCTCGGCATAGGAAGATGCAAGGATGTGGAGTGGTACAATCGCGATGATAAGATTTATCAGGGATCGTACAACTACCGCATAGACGAGATGGCAATCCGCGCAGGATATCAGTTACGCTTTGCCGAGCGATTCGGTATCACTCCGCAGGTGGGATTCTTGCAACAACGGTTGTCAGCAAAAGAAAAGAAATATCCCGGCAATGGATTTACGCAGGCTTGTGCCACGATTGGCGCACGCTTCTCCTACCATCCAGTGCAGCACATCGGAGTATTCGTTACACCGGAATATGGAATTCCTGTCAGTTCCAAAGGCGATATCACTGAAGTGTTCAGACAGGGAGGCATGACAAGAGGCGGTTTCAAAACTTCGATAGGTGTGTCAGTATTACTATAGAACAAGAAAATGATTAACAAGACGATAAAGACAATCAAAATATTAGGTGTGATGTCTGTTCTGGCATTAGTCATAGGCGTAGCATCATGCAGCGACAATGTAGATCCCGAGCTTGAACCGTTTGTCACAGAAAGAACTCTTGCTGTAAGAATTGACGGAGTCGATATTTCCGACCATAAGTTAGACCTCGGAGCAGCCCCCTCTTCAACAAAGATAGACGTGGTAAGCAATACACGTTGGACCGTGGAAATCAGCGATTGTGTCGGTGGATGGTGTGACGTAGACGTTATCAACGGTTCTGGCAATGACTCCTTTACCATCACGGTGCTTGACAATATGAAAGAAAAACGAGACTGCTATGTCACCATCTACAAGGCTGATGCGGATGGTAATACTGAAACTGACGGCAGTATTCAGATAAAAGTGTCGCAGGCTGTCATCGACGTAAGGCTTTCTCCCTCGTCGTTAGAACCCTTTGCTCCGGAATTTAACAATCGTCAGAAATTCAACATTGTGTCGAACGTAGCGTGGACTCTTTCTGTTTCCTACGACAGTGAAGACGCCATTCCATTCATTAAAATTATTCCCGATTCATCTACGATGACCGACAACGGAGACGGAACTTACAGTGGCAATGGTGCGGCATCCTTCGGTATCGATGTGCTGAACAACAGAACTGCTGCAGATAGGAAAGCATTTATCAACCTCAAGAGCAGTAACTCTACCGCCAATTCTGTAGTAATCACACAGCTGAAATCAACCTATACATTCGACGTGTCGCCCGCTGAAAGCAGGATTTTGCCAGCCGAGGGCGGCTCAATAGAGTTCGGTGTGCTGTCGCTTTCCGACTGGAATGTTGTCTCAGCAGCAGAGTGGATCTTATTTTCTCAACCATCCGGACAAAGCAGTGAAAGCCGGGTTACTACGACAGCTACGATCTTGCCAAACGAGTGGGGAGTGGAAAGAAGCACTGAAATCAGGTTCTTGCCTGCTAACGATGGTTATCAGGAGCAGAGTGTGACTATAACTCAGAGAGGTTATGACATGACGTTTATTGTAAACCGTGCTGACGACATCGGTGTGGTGCCCGAAAGTGGAGCATCTGTCGCTGTAGAACTTGATAGCCGTTTTAGATGGGAAATATCCGCTCCGGATTGGATGCATGCGTCGCTTGAAGTCGGCAATCCAACGAATAAAAACCAAATAGTAAATGTGGATGTGGATCGCAATTCCACAAATAACAACCGCACCGGAATACTGACAGTAACACCGCAAAAGACTGAATTCCCCAGAGGAGTCATTTTGGATCCGCTGTCTCTTGGAATACAGCCAGCCCTTGTAAGCATTACGCAGTTTGGAGGCAACGATCCGGCCGTCAGCTCACCGTGGGTTGCCGACGGGTATACACAGACATCTGCAACTATAGAGTTCAACTATTATTCTCCATTTTATCAGATTTTGAAGACGGGACTCCAATGGAGATTATGCGGAGAGATAGATTGGATTACGACTGATCCTGAATCTGTGTCGAATTCAACCGAAGGAATGGTGTCTGTGGCACTTGACAGTCTCGACCCGGCTACGAGATATGAGGCAAGAGGGTATGTGATAGATGAAAACGGAAGAATGATTGCAGGATCCATATGCTATCCGTTTACTACGGCAGGTCAGCGACCAAAAGCCGATGACAATCCGACACCATCCAATTATTAATAATAACAGGTTGTCGGAGCCGGATTTCCTGTTTGGTCCCGACAGGCATTTTTTAAGATGAATTACAAACGATTAGTTTTTACATTGATTGCGGTCATTGGGGTTATACCAATGTATGCTGCTAAGAATGAATCTCCGAAGTCGATAACAGCGGAGAAAATAATGGCTGATAGCGAGAATTATATCTATGGCATCGGGTATGGCGCTGATCCCGAAGAGGCGTATAATTCAGCCCTTCATGATATGGTGAGGAAAATATCTCAGACTGTATCCGGACATTCGAGTGCAGTGATTTCAGATAAGATCGGATCTGACGGAAAAACTGTTACGGAAGAACAATTTAACTCAGTGATAGAGAGTTATACAACACCGGCATCGCTTGAGGGTGTCGAGACATTTCTGCTTAGCGAGACTCCGGAATACCGACAGATTGTGTATATGCCGAAGAAAAACATTGAGAAGATGCACATGCGGCGACGTAACAACGTTGCTGATCTCGCTCGTTCCGGTATTCGAGCAAGAGATAATGGGAAGGTGGATGATGCTTTGAGACATCTCTACCGAGCATATGTCCTTTTACAGAGCCTCCCATCACCCTCTGAGGTTATAGAGACTGTTGACGGTGAGACTCGTGTTCTTGATAACTGGATTCCGGAAGCCATGCGCGATATTGTTAATAGGGTTTCATTCGGAATAGCTTCTGTGAAGAATGACGATGAAGATTTGGACAACGCCGGAAAAACAGTGGAACTGACTGTGAAATATGACGGCAAACCGGCAACCACTTGTACTTTCAAGTATGGCACCAATTCCGGCTACTCGTCGTTGATAACTGCCCGTGACGGAATAGCGCTTATTGAGCTGAGCCCATCTGTGCCTATAACTCCGCTTAAACTCTATGTGGAGTATCTTTTTAAAAATGAAAATCATGCCAATGCTGAGCTAAAACCTCTTTTAGATTCATTCAAAGGAGCGGGACTTATCAATAATACGTATATTCTCAATGAAGGAAAGAAAAATCTCAAAGCAGACAAGAAGGATACCAAAATGTTCGAGCAACAAGTAGCTTTGAGTACCAATGAGGGAGTATTGGCTCTCAATAAAGAGGAGCGTGCTCCTTATGTCGGGGTTATGGAACACATCGTTTGGTGTCTATTTAACCGGAAATATCAGCAAATCAAGGAATACTGCACGGATGATGGATGGAATCTCTTTCAAAGGCTGTTGAGCTATGGAAAGATGAAGATTCTTGGCAAGGCAACGCGCGATACTTATGAGTTCTATCCTTTCCGCAATGAAGTGGTGTGCCGTTCGATTCCCATGTCGTTTTCTTTCAACAATGGTAAGCGTCAGTTTACAGAGGATGTCACATTCACTTTCAACAAAGAAGGGAAAATGACCGCTCTCGGATTCGGACTTGGCAGTATAGCCCGTAAGGATATTTTTAACAAGCAGGGGGCAGCTTGGACCGACGATAAGAAAATGGTACTTGTCAATTTTCTGGAAAGCTACAGAACCGCGTTCGCACTCGGATTGCAGGACTACATCGAGAGTATTTTTGACGATGATGCCGTTATAATCGTGGGGCACGTGAACCGGCGGCTTGAAAAGGTAAAAGTCGCTGACGGATATGGATTCGCATCGAAAGAAGATGTGAGATACACAAGAAAAAGCAAAAAGGAGTATCTTGAGCAGCTTCGCCGTTGCTTTGCAAGCCAGGAATATATCAATCTGCGTTTTTCCGAGACGGATGTGGAACGTTCAGGTGTGGGTGGTGAGACTTACTCCATACAGCTGAAGCAGGACTACATATCACAGACCTATGGTGACCAGGGGTATTTGTTCCTTTTCGTAGACTTTAACAACGAGGATAAACCTCAGATCATAGTGCGTACATGGCAGCCGGAGAGAAATCCCGATCTGACGCCAAACCTTCCTCCTGACCATCCAAGAGCCGGGATCTACTCTCCGGCAAGTTTTTAGAGGTCTGACCATGGTTTATAGAAACGATTTTTTTATTAATAATAAACTCAATCATTAAATTACAAGGCAATGAAAAAACTGATAATAATTCTGATGGCGTTTTGCCTCATCACTCCTATGGTGAATGCCGAACTGACAAAAAATCAGGAAAAGAACATCCGTAAGATGGCTAAAAATCGTACAAAACAATTGGAAAAAGATGGCTATACAGTAATGGGAAGTCTTCCCTTGAAGAATGCGCTGGAAAAGCACTATACCGTACTTGAAAATGGTGCTTTAGAGCAGATTGGCAACGGGCACTCGAAGTCAAAAAACAACGGACGCCAGATGTGTCTGACTTATGCTATCGCCGAATATGCCTCAAAAGAAGTGTCGCAACTCAAAGGTCGTAGCGTTACTGATGGCTACGGCAACGAAGTTGATACTGCTAACGATCCAGAATTCGCACGTTTCTATGCCGCATACGAGCGTCTTACACAGAAAGAGATTAAAGGAGAACTTAAAGAGTCTTTCTCCGTATGCAAGCAACTCCCCGACGGCTCTTATGAAATTGTGATGTATCTGACTATCGATGAGTCAAAGGCTAATGATCGCAGGCAGAAGGCTATGGATGGGGCGATAACAGAGTCTGGACTCTCTAAAGAATATGCCAAGCAGGTTTCTTCCTTTATAAATGAAAAATAATCAGGGAGACAAATGCAAAAAAATATAGCAATTTTGTCAGGAATTGCGTTGCTCTGTATGGGGACATCCGCCAAACCGCAGTCCCCGTCGGAAGAATACAACAAATTTCGACAACAGATTCTTTCAGACTTTCAGAACTTTCGGTCTCACATTCTGGAACACTATGCCGATTTTCTAAACGGTGAGTGGCACGAGTTCGAGCCGATTTGGGAAGAGTGTCCGTACTCGGAACCAAAACCCACTGTAATCCCTGAAGTCCCTCTTGTTGCTGAGGATATTCCTGATCCGGAAGCTGCTCGACTTCCTGATCCAGCTTTTAGTCCATCTGCACTTCCCGGACTGAATGCTGCTCTTCCGGGACACTTACTTGCAGAGGGTAGTATATCCGAATACGATTATCCTTCGCTAAGAATCAATATTCCCGACATGGGAGGTTCTGCCAATCCAAAGACTACAGCTTCCTCTCCCGACAAAGGAATGCTTGCAGAGGGTAGTATATCCGAATACGATTATCCTTCGCTA
>CAYZPH010000041.1:0-10907 GCA_964480495.1 uncultured Sangeribacter sp. | reverse complement strand
GACCCAGCCATGTGTGATATGGGTATGGGTATGTATGAAGAACTCGATCAGCTCAATACTGCTCGTCCGCTAGTGAAACTTGCTCTGCGGTGTTCTCGCGCCCGGGATATTCCCGGGGCTCTGGCACGCGCTTATCGAGCTGCAGTGAGCGGGGTGCCTGGTGGTGTATATATTGATATGACCACTCCCGCTCTTGGTGAAATCATGGATGCTTCTGAGGCTGAAAAACTGTTTTATTCTCCAATAGATCTTTACTCTCCGGTCGCTCCAAACTGCGAGGCGGTGGCTCGTGCAGCGCAGACGATACTCTCTGCAAGAAGGCCATCGATTCTTATTGGCAAGGGTGCCGCATATTGCCGAGTGGAGGATGAACTGAGGAAACTCTCAGAAACTTATAAAATTCCTTATCTCCCGATGTCGATGGCTAAGGGAGTGCTTCCAGACAATGGTGATTTGTGTGCAATGAGTTGTCGTTCGGATATAATGCAGAACTCTGATGTTTGCATTATTGTAGGTGCACGTCTCAATTGGATGCTGTCGTTTGGTAAGGGTAAGTGGAATCAGACTATCAAGTTTGTGCAGATAGACGTGAATTCGGAAGAGATAGACCGCAATGTGCCTATAGCTGCACCGGTTGTGGGAGACATAAAGATGTCGCTCCGTGCTCTTCTTGCTGAGATGAAAGGAAAGACTATGAACTCTGATCCCGACTGGGTGAAGTCAATCAGAGACGAAACAGCTGTGAAGAAAGCCAAGTTTTCCGCTCGCCTAAATAAAGAAGAACCTCTTGTGCCGATGACTCATTTTGGTGCGTTGAGTGTGATAAAACGTCTTTTCGATGCTAATCCGGATATTGTGCTCATAAATGAAGGTGCTAATACTCTCGATAATACCCGCAACGCTATTGATATGAAGTACCCGCGCCACAGAGTGGACTGCGCCACCTGGGCAATCATGGGAATGGGTATGGGGGCGGCAGTTGGTGCTGCTGTTGCTACCGGCAAGAAAGTGGTTGCCATTGAGGGTGACTCCGCGTTCGGATTCTCAGGAATGGATTTCTCTACCGTGTGCCGGTACCATCTTCCGGTTACGGTGATAGTTTTCAATAATGGTGGTATCTACAACCATGTAGGTGTGAATCCGAGTGGTGATAAGGAAATGCCGGCTCCTACAACACTCAATTTTGATCGTTATGATCTCTTGGGAGAGGCTTTCGGGGCGAAAGGGTATAACGTGGAAAATGCAGCTGAGCTGGAGACGGCTATGATTGAGGCTTTTGCAAGTGGCGCTCCGGCTCTTGTCAATGTGATGCTTGCCCCCGATTCTGGAAAGGAATCCGGACATATCGGTTATCTAAATCCCGCTCCGCTGATCAACTATATGGTCTGATTACAGAAATGGATGGCTCTGTAATGAATTTATAAGCGAAAGCAAGTGGAAATCCTCGCCAACAGTGATCCTTGCTACCGAAGAAATTAACACAGGAGCAACCATAGAGGGAGGATTTCTTCTTGCTTTACCTTGACCAGAGGTAAATCCTCACAACAAAAAACTTGCGTACAAAAGCACCTACTGGGTATGGGTGAGGACGTGAAACTTCTGTGTGTTATTGACAAACAAATTCTTTGCAGTGCCTTAATTAAATATCTTTATTATGAATCTTGTTCACATTATCCTTTATGCCATAGTCCCTATTTTTGTGATTATGTTTCTGGGCTATGTGTTGGGAAAGAGGGGCGTCTTTTGCGATGATGATGCAAAGCGTTTCAACAATGTGGTGCTCGACATGGCCCTTCCCGCGGCCCTCTGGGTGTCGATTGTGCAGGCTTCACGCGAAGAACTTGCAATAGACCTCAAACTTACCTGTGTGGCGGTTGTCGGTATAGTAGCATGTTTTATTGCGGTGTATTTCGTGTTCCGCTACTGTTTCAAGAATAACACCGGTGCCGACGCTGCCGTGAGTGCGCTGATTTCAGGATCGCCTACTATCGGGTTTCTCGGTTTTGCCGTGCTGGAACCAATCTTTGGAACGTCTCCAAAGGTAGCGTTAGTGGTGGCAATTGTAGGTATTGTAGTGAATGCCATAGGTATCCCGTTGGGACTGTCGCTCCTGAATTCATCGCTTGAAAAGCGAAGTGCAGTCGAGACATCCTCGCCCGGTAGTGCGGGACATGCTGTGAATACGCATACGGCATCCGTTAAGAAGACAAGTGCTTTAAAACCTGTGATCGATGCTTTCAAGAAACCGGTGGCGTGGGCTCCGGTATGCGCGGTAATCTGGGTGCTTCTCGGTATTCCATGGCCGGAATGGGCAAGTCCCTCGTTCAATCTAATTAGTAAGGCAAATGCTTCGTTGGCGGTACTGTCTGCCGGTATAACACTTTCGGCTTGTCACATTAGGATAAACGCACAGGCATGGACGGGACTGGTGATGAAGATGATTATGATGCCGGCGGTGTTGCTGATTTTAGGATTATTGGTGGGTATGGAACCGACTAATCTCAAGATGCTTGTGGTGGCAGGCTCGCTTCCTCCCGCTTTCTCCGGAATTATCGTTGCCGATGAGTATGGTATTTACGTGTCGACAGGCACGACTTCTCTGGCTCTTTCGATGGTTTCATTTATAGCTTTCTGTCCGATATGGATTGCTATTACAGATATGTGTGTAGGCAAATTCCTTTGATTTTTACTATGGGTTATTTGTTTTTTTACGTAGCGATAATTTGATTCTGAAGATTATTAGTTAGATTTGCTAAAATAGGCTAAGATAGTTAAAATTGCCATCTTAGCTTGTTTTGGCATATTTTCATTTCTTTCAATTTCCCGTTTTATAGCATAATATTCAACTTTTTTTTGTAATTTTGCCAAAGTTTTTCAACTTTGATGCGAAGATTTTTCTTCATATTGTTGGCATTGTCGTTTCTCGTATTGGTTTTGGCGCAACCATCTATGCCAAAGATAGCGAGGGTCGGCAGTGATTCTGCGTCTTTGCCTGAAGACGTGGACAGTACTTTGTTTGCCATTACCGCAGATAGCATTTCGCTTGCGTCCGTAGCAGATAGCATTCCGCTTGTAGCAGACTCTACGTCTTCAGTTTCTGATCGCAAGAGCCTTACTCGCATAAATCGTGAAAAGGTAGATCTCGAGTCTGGTGTCGCTTTCTCTGCAAAGGATTCAGTGGTGATGTTTGGCAACCAGATTGCATACCTCTTCGGAGAAGGCAATGTGGAGTACGGACAGTATAAGCTCAACTCGCATGAGATAAAGATGGTGATGGATTCCACTACCGTTTATGCAACTGGTACGGTAGACAGTATCGGTGCTGCTGTGGGAACTCCTGTATTCCAAGATGGAGGAGAGACTTATGAGTCCAAAAGTATGTCGTTTAATTTCAAGAATCAGCGAGGCTTTATTTCAGATGTGGTGACCGAACAAGGTGAGGGTTTCCTTACCGGCGGCAGGTCGAAGAAGATGGAAGACGGAAGTTTCTTTGCTGAAAATGCACGGTATACAACCTGCGATGAACATGCCCATCCGCATTTCTACATTCAGATGACTAAAGGCAAACTGCGTCCGAACAAGGATGTGACCACAGGTCCGTTCTATATGGTTGTGGCTGACGTGCCTCTTCCAATTGCTCTTCCTTTCGGCTTTTTCCCATTCAGCAAGGAATATTCATCAGGCGTCATATTCCCGAGCTTCGGCGATGACTATAACCGTGGTTTCTATGCCCGCAATGGAGGCTATTACTTTGCATTCAGTGACTATGCTGACCTCGCGCTTACAGGTGAGATATATACGAAAGGTTCTTGGGGTATAAGCGGAAGATCTACCTACAAGAAGAGATATAAATATAGCGGATCGTTTAATATTTCGTATATCAATACAGTATATGGCGATAAGGGGATGCCGGACTATTCCAAACAGAAAAACTTTCAGGTGATTTGGAACCATTCTATGGATGCCAAAGCTAACCCGAATATGTCGTTTTCTGCTTCTGTCAACTTTACGACTTCCGGCTATACCCGAAATGACCTGAACTCTTACTATTCAAATTCTTTTACCGAGAATACGAAGTCAAGTTCTGTCAATATGACCTATCGTTTCCCGGGTACAAAGTGGTCTGCGAGTGCCACAGCTAATATCACGCAGCGCACGCAGGATTCTACCTTGTCGGTTTCTTTCCCTAATCTTACAGTGACCCTCGGACAGGTTGCCCCCTTCAAGAGGAAAAAGGCTGCTGGTAGTGAACGATGGTATGAGAAAATCAAACTCAGTTATAGCGGACAGTTTCAGAACTCTTTGACTTCGCAACAGAATGTGTTTTTTAAAAAGAGCCTTGTTAAGGATTGGCGTAATGGTCTTCGCCATTCGGTGCCAGTGTCTGCTACATTCTCTGTGCTGAAGTATGTCAATGTGTCGCCTTCTATCAATATGACCGACCGTATGTATACTTCTAAAATAAAACGCCAATGGGATCCGAACGCCTCGGCAGAAGTGGCAGATACATGCTACGGTTTTTATAATATATTTGATTTCTCTGCGTCTGTTTCTGCTGATACCAAAATATATGGTTTCTTTAAACCAATGAAGTTCCTTGGTGATAAAGTGCAGATGATCAGACATGTGATGACGCCAAGCCTATCTTTCTCTTATTCTCCAGACTTCTCAGACCCGTTTTGGGGCGTGTATGGACAGTATTCTTATGTAGACAACTCCGGCTCTAATGTTACAAAAAAATATAACTATTTCCAGCATGGTATTTATGGTAGTCCTGGCTCTGGAAAATCTAACTCTCTCTCTTTTAGCCTTTCAAACAATTTGGAGATGAAGGTGAAAAGTGACGAAGACTCAACTGGGGTAAAGAAAATTTCGCTGATTGAAAATCTCTCGCTTAGTCAAAGCTACAATTTCGCTGCCGACTCAATGAAATGGAGTAATCTTAACACTTCAATTCTGTTGCGACTTGTGAAGAATTTCAACCTTAACCTTAGCGCGACTTGGGATCCATATTCTTATGCTCTTAATGCCAACGGACAACCTGTAAGAGTTAATAAAACTCGTCTTCAGGCTGGCAAGGGGTGGCTGAAACTGACTTCGACAGGCACGTCGTTTAGCTATACTTTCAATAACGACACTTTTAAACGCAAGAAGAAAGATGACTCTAACGATAGGAATCAGAATCCTGATCCGTATGAGGATGATGAAGAGGATGATGAGGAGGATTTTGCAGCTGCAGCTGCTAGCCGGAGGAATCGTGAAAGAAGAAACGGGGATGAGGACAAGAACGATGCCGACGGATATGCACCTTGGCAATGCCCGTGGAGTTTGACGTTCAACTACTCGATTAATTACGGCCTCGGTAATTTTAATTATGAAAAGATGGACTACAACGGACGGTTTACACAAAACCTTTCGGTGTCAGGAAATATTCGTCCGACGAAAAATTGGAATTTCTCCCTTTCTTGTAGCTACGATTTCCAGGCAAAGAAAATCGCATATATGAATTGTAATATCTCGAGAGATATGCACTGCTTTACTATGTCTTGTTCTATAATCCCGGTGGGCGTCTACAAGAGTTTCAATTTTAATGTAGCTGTGAAGTCTTCGCTGCTGAAAGACTTGAAATATGATAAGCAGTCGTCGCGTCTCAACGGCATTAAATGGTGATTCGATCTGAAAAATAATTGATGTGCCTGGTTTTTTTGAGAAAGTTTCCATATGTTGTTTTGGATTTTTCCGAAAAGATTATTAATTTTGTAAAGATTTATCGGATTATGCCCCGAAAGTTGACCGGCATCATAGCGGAACTTCGAGAGAAGGTATCAGGACTTGCGGCTCAGAGAGACTCAGCCGTGAAGGAGTCTGAACGACTTGCCGAGCAGGTGAAAAAACTGCAACAGCAACTCGCTGAAACAAGTCGTGAACTCGATCTCGCCCGCCAGGAGGTGGATTTCTTAACGGTCTCGCATCGGCTTGCCGACTCACCGGATAATCTGGTCTCGGCGCGCAGAAGGCTACAACGGTTGATCGCAAAAATTGACAGGTGCGTCGCTCTTCTCAGGGAAGACGCTGATATCAGCTGATGAATTCTGGAAAGATTAAAATGGAAGTCAATATAGCCGGTGAGATTATTTCTCTTACCGTGCCGTTCTCAAGGCAAGATGCCGTGAGAAATACTGAAGCCGAGCTTGCCGCGCTCTACAAGTTGTGGAGCCGAGAATTTCCAAGCAAGACTCCGAAGGAACTTCTTGCAATGATTGCATATAGGTTCGCCTCTGCTTATCTTGACCTTAAATTGCAGCAGGACGAAGAACTGCAGGAGGCTGAGCAGTTGCTCGATACAGTCTCAAGACTTTGTAGCGAGGAGTGTGATCGGGAACCGGATGTCTGCCGGGATACCGAATTTCCGCTCTATTGAAGTGTTGCTACATTCATTTTCTTGACAGTTAGAATTCATGTTTCTGATACTCGCAGTCTTTCCCTCCCGGTCGCCGGCTGAGGGCTTCGCTGTTTATAGGTATTTGTTTTGATAATTAGATTTACTAACTGATTTTTGATATATTTTTTGAACTAATAAAGATTATGACAACACCAATATGGATCATCATAGCTGTGGCCGCTTGTTTGGCAGGCTACGCTTTGGCTACGGTTATGAGTAGAAAAAATGCCCACAGTAGGGCTAATATCATTGTTGATGATGCGCGAAAAGAGGCTGACGTGCTTAAGGAAAAGAAAATTATCGAAGCAAAAGAGCAGGAGGTGAAAATTCTTGCCGATGCTGAAAGAAATGCAAATGTTAAGATTCAGAAGGCTCAGGCTTCGGAAGCTCGAGCAAAGCAACGCGAAATTCAGCTTAACCAGCAGCAGTCTGAACTCGGACGTCGCAAGAAAGAACTTGATTCGCTGAAGCAGTCGCTCGATACGAGAATTACAAATGCCGAAAACTTGGAACGTACCATTGAAACTCGCCAAAGTGAAGTTGAGCATATGTATCGCCAGGCTCAGGAACAGCTCGAACATATTTCTGGACTTTCTGCCGATGAGGCTCGTGAACGCCTGGTTGAAAGCCTTAAGGATGAAGCTCGCACTGCTGCTCAAGGGTATATCAACGATATTATGGACGAGGCTAAGCTGACTGCAAACAGAGAGGCTAAGAAAATCGTGATTCAGTCTATTCAAAGAGTGGCTACTGAGGCTGCTGTGGAAAATTCAGTGACTGTGTTCCATATAGAAAATGATGAGATTAAAGGGCGTATTATCGGTAGAGAGGGGCGTAATATCCGTGCTCTCGAGGCTGCTACAGGTATTGAAATAATCGTAGACGATACCCCGGAGGCTATCGTGCTTTCAGGTTTTGACCCCGTGCGTCGCGAAATAGCTCGACTCGCTCTTCACCAGCTCGTGCTCGATGGCCGTATTCATCCTGCACGTATTGAAGAAGTTGTGGCTAAGGTTAGAAAACAAATAGAAGAGGAAATCAACGAGACAGGAAAACGCACATGTATTGACCTTGGCATTCATGGTCTGCATCCTGAACTCATACGTATGGTAGGTAAGATGAAATACCGTTCTTCGTATGGACAGAATTTGTTGCAACATGCTCGTGAAACAGCAAATCTTTGTGCTATAATGGCTGCAGAACTCGGACTTAATCCAAAGAAAGCACGCCGTGCCGGATTGCTTCATGATATAGGCAAGGTGCCTGATGATGATCCGGAGATTCCGCACGCTATCTTTGGTATGAAACTTGCTGAGAAATTTAAGGAGAAACCGGATATTTGCAATGCTATCGGTGCTCACCATGATGAGATTGAGATGACGTCGCTACTTTCTCCTATTGTGCAGGTGTGTGATGCTATCTCCGGTGCCCGTCCAGGTGCGCGCAGAGAGATCGTGGAGGCTTACATCAAGCGTCTTAACGACCTTGAACAATTGGCTATGTCTTATCCGGGCGTTATCAAGACTTATGCTATTCAGGCAGGTAGAGAATTGCGCGTGATTGTGGGTGCAGACAAGATTTCTGATGAGGAAATCGAAAGCCTATCGGCAAATATTGCAAAGAAGATTCAAGATGAACTCACTTATCCCGGACAGGTTAAGATCACAGTGATTCGCGAAACCCGCGCTGTTGCTTACGCTAAATAATAAGTTGAAGCGTGTATGAGTGATTTTGATAATATTCCTCCAATCCCAGACTGCTCGGATTGCAACGGATGTAATCCGGAAGGAGCATGCTCTCATGCCGAATGCTCAGATGATGTGTGTGTGGCTGCGACAGGTGATTGTCCGTCGCCGGCTCGAAAGGTGATGGGGTGGAGGCGTGAACCTCGCGGTAAACTTTTTGCTACAAATTGGCTCGGTGATATCTCAACTTCGGCCGACTTTCCTGTGGTGCAGGTGCAGTTTAAAAATACCCGCGCCGGTTTCTATCGCAATCCAGCAAGAATTAATCTTGAAATAGGAGATGTGGTGGCAGTGGAGGCAAGCAATGGTCACGATATAGGACAAGTGGCTATGGTGGGCCCGCTCGTCAGACTGCAGATGACTAAAGCAAAGGTCGACTCAGAGGGCGTCGATGAATTGAAAGAAATCCTTAGAAAGGCTACTCCTTCGGATATCGAGAAGTTTGACGAGGCTCGCGGTAGAGAGCATGACACAATGATTCGTTCGCGAGCTATTGCCGAGAGTCTTGGCCTGAATATGAAGAT
The DNA here is from genome assembly GCA_964480495.1 of uncultured Sangeribacter sp. Taxonomy (GTDB): domain Bacteria; phylum Bacteroidota; class Bacteroidia; order Bacteroidales; family Muribaculaceae; genus Lepagella. Next base: position 2,196 of record CAYZPH010000041.1, on the reverse strand, counting down.
CGGTGATGTAGAGTTTCAGGGAGATGGCACTAAAGCGATTTTCTACTATATAGCAGATGAAAGAGTAGACTTCAGAAAACTTATCAGACTGCTTGCTGATGAGTTTCACGTGAGAATCGAAATGAAGCAGATCGGCGCTCGCCAGGAAACAGGAAGAATTGGAGGTATTGGCCCCTGTGGCAGACCCCTTTGCTGCTCAAGCTGGATGACTCATTTCGTGAGTGTGGGTACAGGTGCTGCCAGAATGCAGGACCTTTCAATGAATCCTCAGAAACTCGCCGGACAGTGTGCCAAATTGAAGTGCTGCCTCAATTTCGAGATTGATGCTTATGCAGAAGCAATCAAACAACTTCCACCGCGCGACACTGTTCTGCAGACTAAGGATTCAGATTATTTCCTTTTCAAAACAGATATTCTGACTCGAACGCTTACTTACAGCACTGATAAGCGTTTGGCTGCAAATCTTGTGTCTATCCCAGCTTCAAGGGCATTCGAGATTATTGCTCTTAACAAGCAGGGAGTGAAAGTTGATACTCTTGCTCAGGATGAGGATGAAACGGTTGAAAATAAGGAATATATAGACCTTACAGATCAGGATGCCCTCACAAGATTTGACAAAACTGGAAAGAAGGGACGTCAGAAATCAGTCCGAGATCAGGATAATCGAAAGAAATCCGGAAATCAAAGGCGACAGAAACGCCACCAGCGTAATAATGATCGGAAACAAAACAATGACCCAAATACCAACAACACCGATAAATCTTAAGGATAAACTGAAGGAGCCTGTGTTCCCGATCATTGGAGAGGTGGCAGACAGCCTGGGGCTTGAAGTCTACGTGGTCGGAGGCTTTGTGCGCGATATTTTTCTTGATAGACCTTCGGCCGACATAGATTTTGTTACCGTTGGTAGCGGTATCGAACTCGCTCGCAAAGTTGCTAAGAGACTTGGACGAACGAAGAATCTTACTGTATATGCTAATTATGGCACGGCGCAGATTCGTTTCAGAAACCTGGAACTTGAGTTTGTCGGTGCTCGTCGCGAAAGTTATAGCAGAGATTCCCGAAATCCAATTGTGGAAGACGGAACTCTTGACGATGACCAGAAAAGAAGGGATTTCACAATCAATGCTATGGCTATTTGTCTTAATAAAGACAGATTTGGCGAACTTGTGGATCCTTTCGGTGGAGTGGCAGACTTACGGTCGCGCATAATTCGCACCCCTCTTGATCCTGATGTCACGTTTAGTGATGATCCGCTAAGAATGATGCGTGCTATTCGCTTTGCTACTCAATTGGAATTTGATATACTCCCTGCTACTTTTGAAGGTATAAAGAGAAATTCTAGAAGAATTGATATTATATCTAAGGAGCGAATTAATGACGAACTCGGAAAGATAATGCGTTCAAGATATCCGTCAATCGGCTTTCTGCTCCTTGACGATGCCGGACTGCTTGAAATAATTCTTCCGGAAGTCTATGCTCTCAAAGGTGTTGAGTCTGTGGGAGGTAGAGCTCATAAGGATAATTTTTTTCACACTCTGAAGGTGGTTGATAACGTAGCACAACGTTCCGATAATGAGTGGTTGCGCTGGGCTGCATTGCTACATGATATTGCGAAACCTGTGACTAAACGTTGGGACGCTTCTCAGGGCTGGACGTTTCATAATCATAATTTCATTGGAGAGAAAATGGTGCCACGTATTTTCAAAAATATGAAAATGCCTCTCAATGAAAAGATGAAATATGTGCAGAAACTCGTCGGCCTTCATATGAGACCCCAGCAAGTAGGTGAAGAGGGTGTAAGCGACTCTGGTGTGCGACGCCTTCTTACAGATGCCGGTGAGGATGTGGAAGACTTGATGATTCTTGCAGAGTGTGACCTCACGTCGCGTAATCCTGTGAAGGTTCGCTCTGCTCTCGAAGGTTTTGCTGCTCTGCGTAGCAGAATGCAGGAAATTAACGCTGCTGATGACTATCGGAATTGGAAAAATCCTATCAATGGCAATGAAATTATGGAGAGACTCGGAATCCCTCCTTCACAAGAGATTTCGCGCCTGAAACAGTTGGTGAAGGATGCTATTCTCGACGGGTTGATTCCGAATGATCATGATGCGGCTTGGAATTTCTTGTTGGCTCATAGAGATGATGCTCCTCAAGAGCCTGCAGTGAATAATTAGTGAAAAGACCTTTTTATAT
>CAYZPH010000040.1:0-11270 GCA_964480495.1 uncultured Sangeribacter sp. | reverse complement strand
GTGTAGGTTTCATAATTTATTAAAAAAATAATTTTATTTACATTAAATTCAGGAGTAAATTAATAATAATTAGCAAATTAATGGAGATTATGAATTAGCGTCGGAGTTGCATCATAATCTTCAGCATGAAATCGAAGAGAACGAGTTTAGCATTGCCATTTCTCAAAACGTCGGTGTGAGCTCTTTCAATTTCTGCTATAATTCGCTCCACATTTTTATGATTTACAAAAGGAGAGAATTTCGCATTGAAATCAGTCTCAGTCTGAGTCATTACATTCAATTCCGAATTGTGTAGATTGCATATAAAGCTCTCTCGAGTCATCCTTGAGCAATATGCGAGGAAACGAGCATTCTTTTCTCTGCCGAGTGCGGCTATAGCCTCACAAAGCATACGAATGGCTGCTATGTTTTTTGCATAAGCCAGTCGCATCATCTTAATGTAATATGAAGAGAATTCGTTTATTTCGCCACCTTCACCAGCAATGTCAATTGCCTTTAGCATATTGCCTTCGGCAAGGCGTGCAATCTCAAATGCTTCAGAAGAGGGTATTCCATCTTTTGCAATCATTCGAGAAATGTCTTCATTAGAAAGTGGCTTTAGATTAAATCTCTGAGTACGCGAGAAAATTGTAGGCAGAAGTTTGTCAGGCTCATTACTTACGAGGATGAAGATAGTGTCGGGATAAGGTTCTTCCAAGAGTTTAAGAAGAGCGTTGGCGCATTGTGGTTGCATTTTTTCAGGCAGCCATATCACATACGTTTTATAGCGATATGCAAAACTTGAAAGTGCAGCAGTGCGAGATATGTCATCTGCATCACTGCGGTATATAACAGGCACTGTGTTAGCTGCTTCAATGGCTTTAGCCCACCCTTCAGCGGGCATAAAAGAGTCATTGTCGAGAAACTTAAACCACTGTGGGAGGAATAAGTCGGTAGATTTTCCTGATGCTCCAGTTCGAGGGAAGACGTAGTGAACGTCAGGATTATTGTGATGATCATTTTGCAGGCAAGCTTGGCATTTACCGCAACTATCACCATCGTGGCGATCCCTACAATATATATAATTGATGAGAGCTCTCGCAATTCTCATTTTCCCAATACCAGAGGGTCCACCTATGAGAATGGCATGCGGAATTCGATCTGAGTCGACCAGATTGCGCAAATCTTCAACTACATTACAATGACCTGTTATATCCGAGAACTTCATACTGATATATCATTCACATAATCTGAAACGACTATGCATTGCAAGAATTTTCGAGAGATTTTCGCATGCACAATCTTAGAAGTAAATGCAAATTTAGTAAAAAAATAAGGTGTAGCCAAATATTTTTATTAAATTTGCGGAGTTTGCAATAAGTATTTAGAATACATCTACATTAACCGATAGGTATTTAGGGGCATTAAATAATGGCAATATCATTTTTGGAAAGCATAGCAAAGGGATTTGCAGACAGGTATGCAGATCTGTCGCGTCATATTTTTGTCTTTCCCAATAGGCGAGCTGGAACATTTTTTCTTAAAAATCTGCTCAAGCATTTAGGAAATCGTTCTGCTCTTCTTCCGCATATAACCACAATGACAGATTTCGTAGAAGAACTTAGTGAGGGAGTTGTGGCAGGCAGAATCGAACTATTATTTATACTCTACAAATCATATGTATCATTGCTGAGACGTGAAGGAATAGAGGTTGTACCCGAATTTGACTCATTCAGGAGATGGGGAGAGACTGCCCTATCAGATTTTAATGAGGTCGACATGCAGAGTGTGGATGCAGACTCAGTATTCAAGAATGTAAAAGATATAAAAGAGATAAGTGCCAACTTCCTTACAGAAGAGCAAATGCTATTAATGGAGGAATTTTTCGGACAGACGTTCAATCCGGAAACAATGGCTGTTAGTTTTTGGAAAGACTTCAATCATACTGGATCAGAAGACGATAAACTAAAACCGCGATTCAGGATGATATGGCAGGTTTTAAGTTCTCTTTATCATAGCATGCATGAGCAATTAAGCAAAAATGGGCTTATGACCTCTGGAAAAGCATATCGACGTGTAGCAGAGAGGCTTGAGGAGAAAGGTGCGGAATGTATAAATGCAGATAGAGTTGTGATGATCGGGTTCAACGCTTTGACATACACAGAAAGAAGAATCTTTGATGCTCTTGCCAGCATAAAGACAAAAGATGTAGAAGGAGACTCTTTTGCATCATTCTTCTGGGATTCAACAGGGCCAGTTATATCTGATAAGACTTCCGCAGCAGGAAGGTATGTTCAGTATGGTATACGAAATTGGCCTATGCCAGATTGGGCAGAAAGCTATCTTGCAGAATCATCTACCACAGATCTTCCATCAAAGATAAAGGTAATCTCAGTGCCATCAAACTCTTTACAGACAAAGGTGATATCAGAAATTCTTGAGGAATGGACTACAAAATATCCCGAATCAGACTTTGCTGATGCAAAAGTGGCTGTTGTGCTTCCAGATGAAGGTCTTCTGATACCAATGCTTTATTCTGTGCCAGAATCCCTATCTGATGTCAATATAACCATGGGTTATCCTTTGCGACTGACATCTACCTATACATTCGTATCGCTTCTTCGGCGACTTCAATCGAGTCGTCGCAAAACGAAAAGTGGAGAAACCGGGTATTACTACAAAGATCTTAACCTTGTACTCTCCCACCCATATAGCCAACGACTATTTGGAGAAAACTCAAGTAACGTTAAGGAATGGATTGCAGAACATCACAAGTTGATAGTTGCCCCCCAAGAGCTTAGTTTCATCGATGTAAGATTTGCGCAACTATTGAAACCCTTACCTGATGATGCGGATGAACATGCTACAGCGTCATGGCTTGATAACTTGCTTGCCACAGTGGCAGAGACTTTCGAAGACAACGACAAAATATTGCCAAAAGATTCTGTAGAGTTAGCTAATATTAATGTATATCGATTAGCACTCACACGTCTATTAGACGTAGTTGACGAGTATGGTATACGTATGAAATGGAGTACGTATTTAGCTCTTACAGACAGACTACTTGCTTCTGAGACGGTAACCTTTGAAGGTCAGCCATTAAGGGGACTTCAGATAATGGGATTACTAGAGACCCGTGCACTTGATTTTGATCGGGTAATCATTCCATCGCTTAACGAGAGGATACTACCGATGCGTCGACGAGCTCGAACATTCATATCAGACTCACTTCGCAAAGCATATGGACTTCCACCTGTGAATTATGCAGAATCGATATTTGCGTATTATTTTTACAGAATGATTTCCAGAGCCAAGGAAGTAGTTATGCTGTATGATGGCAGATCATCAGAGGGAACAAAGAGTGGAGATGTCTCTCGCTACGTGTTACAGTTAAAATATCTCTATGCCCGCGAAAGACTCAAGATTGAATCACGATCGTTTGAAATGTCGAAGTCTGATTTAAAACCACAAGCTATCTACAAGACACCACAGATCATGAATGAGCTTGAGGCATTCTGTAATGATGATAATAATGCGAGAAATCTTTCGGCAACAGCGCTGATGAAATATGCTGCATGTCAAGTTCGGTTTTATTTTGAGTACGTTCTACGCATAAAGACAGACGAAACTGCATCTGAATATATTGATTCCCTTACTCAAGGGTCAGTAATACATGAGGTGATGCAGAATATCTATCTTCCAGTTTCAAAGCAGAATATCTATCTGGAGCATCCTCAGGTGATAGATGCAAATCTTATACAGTCAAGAATTGACAATACAAGACTAATAGATAATCTTATCAAACGAGCGATCAATAAATTGCACTATCGTCTTAATTCGGAAGAACTCGACAAACCACTTGAAGGAGCTTCAAAATTTGTGGCAAGAGCACTAAAAAATCAAGTGCTTGGCATTCTCCGATTTGATTTGTCTCAAGCACCAATTACACTTTACGGTGTGGAGATAAAGGGAGATATAAAGCTGAGGATGCAAAATGGCAGAAACATCAACATACACTATGCAATAGACAGGATAGATAGCCCTATAGGGTGCAGTGACTCGGAAGGGACACAGCTAATGCGTATTGTAGATTATAAAACGGGAGCTCTTCACAATGAATCAGAATCAATGGCAATGGTTTTTAGTGGAGATTATCATGGTAAGAATCTTCTACAACTATGGCTATATGCGAATCTATTCGATGCGCTTCCAGTAAAATTTGGAAAGAGTGTTGGACGGCAGGAAGTAAATCTATTTAAAGAACGTGACATATTGTCGCATCGGCCATATGTGCTTGAACTTTATGATGTAGGTTCCATGTCGAAGATGAAGCATGCTTTTCCGAAGATCGGTTGTGAAATACAAACCAATCATATTAAATTAAATGAAGAGTTTCTTGAACGTCTGGAGCAGATGCTAAAAGAACTGTTTGATATTTCACAACCGTTCAGACCTACTGAATTTTTCAAAACCTGCAGTAGTTGTCCTTTCAAGGGTATTTGCCTACGAGAATGAGAACATATATAATGTTTTAATAGTCATGTCATCAGAATAAAGGCTTTTGTTGGAGATTTTTTACAAAAAGTATATTATGATGATGGTGGTATGGGAAATTTTTTGTAACTTTGCAAGCGTAAAGCCCAAAAGCTCAACGGGCGGTCAGTATATATCGCGAATATATAGGGATCGGACCCACAGTGTGATGGGAAATATTATTAATATTTTTAGTAACACAACAAAAAGAAATGAAAACATTTGAATTGAAAGCCGAAGCTCGTCAGGGTCTCGGAAAGAAGGCAGTTAAAGCACTTCGCAACGAAGGAAAGATTCCAGCTGTACTCAATGGTGGTAAACTTGTAGAACTTCCCTTTAACGGAACTCTTGAGGCTGGTGAAAAACTTGTAGAACTTGATGCAAAACGCGGTATTATCAGCACTGACATTACTGTAAACACAGAGGATGTTCGTAAACTGATTTATACTCCCGAAATATTTGAGATTAATCTTGAACTGAATGGCAAGACTCGCAAGGCTGTGATGAAAGAAATCGCTTTCCAGCCTGTAAAGGATACCGTTCTCCACATTGACTTCTTGGAGGTATATCCTGATAAGCCTATCGTAATGGAAGTTCCTGTTAAGATCGAAGGTCACGCAGAAGGTGTTAAAGCCGGTGGTAAACTTCAGCTTTCTATGCGTAAGCTCAAAGTAAAGGCTTTGTACACTGAAATTCCTGAGCAGCTTGTAGTAAATGTTGACAAGCTGGGACTTGGTCAGTCTTTGGCAGTAGGTGATTTGCATTTTGAAGGTCTTGAATTGATGAATGCAAAGAACGCAGTTGTTTGCGCTGTACAGTTGACACGTGCAGCTCGCGGTGCAGCAGCAAAGGCAGAGTAATCTCCTATTTCAAGCAAACGAAATTAAAGGCGATATGGATATTGTCCATGTCGCCTTTTTATCAATTGATTAATGAAATATTAGGTAAGAGACAATTACAAAGGCAGAGATGTTTTTATAGTAATTAAGAAACCTTATATGGAATATTATAATATTTCAAAATGAAGAAATATCTGATTACAGGACTTGGAAATATCGGACCAGAGTATTCGGGAACGCGACATAATAGCGGTTTTATGGTAGTAGATGCTTTAGCGGCAAGAGCTGGAGCACAATGGCAGTCGTGTCGCTATGGCGATATGTGTAACATAAAAGTTAAAAACTGCGAACTTATGCTTCTGAAGCCATCCACATTCATGAATCTTAGTGGTGTTGCTATTAGATTTTGGATGAACAAGGAAAAACTTCCTTTGGAGAATTTGCTCGTTGTGGTAGATGATCTTGCGCTGCCATTCGGAACAACTCGACTAAAGCAACGAGGATCTGATGCTGGACACAACGGACTTAAGAATATAGCTTCAGAACTCGGGAATACCAATTATGCTCGTTTGCGAATTGGTGTTGGAAATGAATTTTCAAGAGGACACCAAATTGATTTTGTGCTTGGAGTCTTTAACAACGAGGAACAAAAGTTATTACCTTCGATTCTCGATAAAGCAGCAGATTGTGTGGAGGCTTATTGCCTTTCCGGAGCTGCATTTGCAATGAACCATTTTAATTAAACTTAAATAATAAGTTTGACATCATGAAGAGCTTTTTTAAAATCGGAGTCAGCGTTTTACTGACTATAGGGATTTGTGGAATCTCAGATGTGGTTGCCGGAAAACCGGTGGAGATGTTTGCGTTTTCGACGCCAGACGGATCCGGAGGCCTTAAGTTAGCCACCCGTTCAGGTAGAGACAAAGAATGGAAAAGCATAGGGAATTTCTGGAGTTTCCTTGGATCTGACTACGGAAGTTGGGGCTCAGGAAAAAGAATGCACAATGTAAGGATTGCTCAAGATGACAACAACAGATATTGGGTAGTGTTCAATCCTGACAAAAATAGTGAGGTTGTTGCATACACTTGTAGCGATAATTTTGAGAATTGGAAGCCACAAGAGTATAGACGGTCTGATTCTGACTATTTGAAAGAACTCCCCTCGTCGGTTACATTTGATCCAATAATAGAAGCTACCGTAGACGGCAAAAAAGTGAAAGGTACAGTAATTACCGTTGATTCTGATATAATCGAACGTCTTAACGGATATGTGCACTACCGCCAACTTGATGCCGCAAAAAACGAAGAACGAATGGATCAAGACCCTTGGAGATTCAAAAATTTAACATCGTTGGAAGCTTCAGTTGAGTATGACAAAGAAAATACAAAACGTATAAGTGATAAATTTATAGGAATTTTCTTCGAAGACATCAATTATGGAGCAGATGGTGGCCTATATGCTGAATTGATAAGAAATAGAGACTTCGAGTTTAATGATTCAGATCGCAAGGATTGGACTTCTACAAAGAATTGGAACACTGAAGGAGATTTGACACTTGAAATATCAACAGATAATCCGATTCATTGCAACAACCCACATTATGCTGTGATAACAAAAGGTTCTAAATCTGGAGCTCTCACCAACAATGGATTTGACGGAATCTTGGTTAAGAAAGGCGACAAGTACTTGCTGAGTTTATTTGCTCGTTCGGCTGTCAAAACTCCGATTAAAGTATCATTGACCGACAAATCAGGGAAGACTCTTGCTCAAACAAAAATCACAGTTCCTGCAGGAGAAACATGGACTAAACTTGAGGCAACTCTTAGAGCTAATGCCGATTGTAAAGATGGTCTGATAAGAATAGAACCTCTTAAGAAAGGTGCCACAGAACTTGACATGATCTCACTATTCCCAAAGAAGACATTCAAGGGAAGAAAAAATGGTTTGAGAGAAGATCTTGCACAGACACTTGCAGACCTTCATCCACGTTTTATGAGATTTCCAGGAGGTTGTGTTAGTCATGGCAATGGAATAGACAATATATATGACTGGAAAGGCTCAGTGGGGCCTCTTGAATCGAGGAAACCATTGCCCAATCTCTGGGGATATCACCAGACTCGCGGACTTGGATTCTTTGAATACTTCCAATTTTGCGAAGATCTCGACATGGAACCTCTTCCTGTTCTTGCAGCAGGAGTGCCTTGCCAGAATTCATCAAGAAAATCACACTATAGTCATGATGACCTAACTACCAACGGTCAGCAAGGAGGTATACCTTTGGAAGACATGCCTTCATATATTCAAGACATTCTTGATCTTGTGGAATATGCTAATGGTCCGGCAGATTCGAAATGGGGAAAAGTACGAGCAGAAGCAGGACACTCTGAACCATTCAATCTTAAATATCTCGGTATAGGCAATGAAGACCTGATAAGTGAGGCATTTAAAACGAGATTTAAAATGATCAGAGATGCAGTAAATGCAAAGTATCCGGAAATCATAGTGATAGGAACCACCGGTCCATTCTATGAAGGATCTGACTATGATGAAGGATGGAAATTTGCAAAAGAAGAGAAGGTCGCGATGGTAGATGAGCATTACTATGTAGCACCAGGATGGTATGTTAATCACAGAGACTTCTATGACAAATATGACCGTAAAGGTCCTAAAGTATACCTTGGAGAGTATGCATCTCACTATCCAAGTAGGGAGTCAAACCTTGAATGTGCTCTCTCGATAGCATTATATCTTACCGACGTGGAGCGAAATGCAGATGTTGTGGAAATGACAACATATGCACCACTACTTTCAAAGAGAGGACGCACACAATGGCGCCCGGATCTTATCTATTTTGATAATGAATCCATAACTCTGACACCGGATTATTATGTGCAGCAAATGTATGGTGCAAATGCCGGAACTAAATATGTACCTGCAAAGATTTCACTAAAAGAAAAATCCTGTGGCAAATGCGAAAACATTTGTAATGAGAAACTAAGTGAAGATGTATACAACCGATTTGGTGTGTCTACTGTGATTGATGAAAAGAGTGGTGACACCATTGTAAGAATAGCCAATATGCTACCAGTGGGCATTGACGTGAATCTTGCAGGTTATCCGCAGGGGAAAGCGACTGTAACTACGATTAGTGGAACTCCACGACAATTAGATGCTAAACCCATTATTTCTAAGACAGAAATAAAAGGATATATAACTATACCTGCTTATTCATTTACAGTGGTTAGAATTGATTAATTGTATATGCTCTGCAACAAAATGTGTAGAATGTAAGTCAGGTGTAGTAATCTGCATCTAATAATGGTAGAAGGAGGCAAACATTATGTGATGTGTTTGCCTCCTTCTTTATTCTATATAAAACGATATGATCAGTCAGTGCCTTGGATAGTGATAATATTGCCATCCTTATCATAAGAAAGTTCACAGACTTTTAGACTGCGCAACCATGATTTGCCACCAGAAGGCACGCTGTCGTGATGGAAGAGATACCATTTCCCGTTAAATTCTATGATGCAATGATGAGTAGTCCATCCGACAACCGGAGTAAGAATAACCCCCTTATATGTAAAAGGACCATAAGGATTGTCGCCAATTGCATAACAAAGTAAGTGGCTGTCGCCTGTTGAATACGAGAAATAATATTTGCCGTTATATTTATGGACCCAGGATGCTTCGAAAAATCTATGAGGGTCATCTGCAGCGAGCGGTTTACCATTCTCATCAACCACTTGTATTGGGCGAGGGTCTTCGGCAAACTGAAGCATATCCGAAGAAAGACGAACGCAACGACTTGGAAGTGAATCCTGTTTTCCCTCTGGAAGGTAAGGAGTTTCGAGAGCTTTGTTGTCTTGATACCTCTGGAGTTGCCCACCCCACAAACCGCCGAAATACAAATAATATTCATTTTCTTCCTTCAGTACACAATAATCGATTGAATAACTACCTCTTATTGGATCTGGCTGAGGAATAAACGGACCGGTAGGAGAATCCGCTATAGCAACTCCTGTACGGAAAATGTCATTTTTATCCTTAAGAGGGAAATACAGATAATATTTACCATCTTTTTCAGCGATGTCGCAATCCCAAAGCTGTCTGCCAGCCCATGGAATGTCGGCAATGTCGAGAGCCTTTCCATGATCAGTAACAATTCCTGTCATTGGATCACCGTCAATAGACAGGACATGCATATCTTTCATGACATACTGGTCACCGTTATCATTTTCTACATTCTCGCATTCCCAATCATGAGACGGATAAATGTATATTTTACCATTGAAAACGTGAACACTGGGGTCTGCCATATAGTCGGCAGGAAATAAATATCTTTTCACAATCAAAAAACTTAAGGTTAATCATTTGAAGAATGTCTCGCTTCAATTTCAGTATTAATTCGATTTATGACTTCGTCTGTCAATTCATATTTGGATATTATGAACATAGCGAGAAATAAGAGAATCGCAGGAATAACGCAGACGAGCCATAGAATGCCTTGCTCGGCAAGTGGTGTCTGCACGGGAGCATTACTATCGAAACCTACGTAAGTAAGAACGAGACCAGGCACAACACCACCGAGAGCCATACCAGCTTTGTAGAAGATACCGGTCAGAGCATTGACTATTCCGGCAATACGTTTTCCGGTAGTATATTCGGCATAAGAAATCACCTCAGGAACGAGTGCCCACATATAGCCTGTAGCTACTATGACTCCAGTAGACTTTATAAACTGTGCTATGTATACGAGCCACATGTGTTGCAAAGCAGGAATAACAGAAACTGCATAAAGAATTGCCATGCCAACTATAGCAACGAGAAGGAAAACAAAAAACATGTTTCGTTTACCAATGAGTTTCTTTATAGCCGGAACCATCGGCATAAAAATGAAAGCGGGAATAGATCCGAGTCCCATAAAAATTGAAAGTTCTGCAGCAGATCCATTCATATTGTAGTTGATATAGTATGCACCGGCAGCATTACCAACAGCCATCATTGCAAAAGCAGTGATGAAGAAAAAAGCGAGGATTCTAAGAGGTCTGTTATGAACAAATTCCATCCACAGGTCAGAGACCTTAACATTAGCGGTAGTTTTTTTATCCATCACTACCCTCTCTCTACACTGTGAAAAACAGAAGAATAGGAGTGCAAGACCGAAAAGACCATAAATAGTCATGGTGAGAAACCAAGCAGTCTCGGAGGTTGACATTTTATCGGTGCTTGAAGGGTCTATGAACTTTAGGACAAGAGGAATGCCCGAACCAACAGCTAATCCACCGATGTTTGCCATAAACATTCTAACGGATGTTAGTTTTGTGATTTCGTTTGTGTCTCGTGTGAGAGAAGCATTGAGGGCGCCATAAGGAACATTGACGAGAGTGTAGCACATAGATAGTGCTACGTAAGTGAAATATGCATAAAAAAGAGAACCGGAGAATCCATTCCAAAAGCAAAGAATCGCAAATACGGTGAGAGGAATTCCACCAAGCACGAGATATGCCCGATACTTACCAAGTCGCGGATTATGTTTATCAACAAATGTGCCGACAATAGGGTCCCAGATAACATCGATTATACGAACTACGAGGAACATTACGGCAGCGGCAGCCGCATCAAGGTGATAGACATTTGTGTAGAAAAACAGCAAATACATGCTGATTGTCTGGTAAATAAGATTTTGGGCGAGGTCACCAGCTCCAAAACCAACGCACTTTAACATTGAGACTTTGTAAAAGCCTTTTTTTTCTGCTTCTTTTGAATTTACAGAAGCAGACACAGTTTCAACAGATTGTGTCATGGTAAAAATAAAAGGTAAAAAAATATTTTTCAAACAAGAAAAACTACAAAACAATGCAAAATTACAACTTTATTTTGAAAGTTACTAAAAAAAAATAAAAATATAAGAAAAT
>CAYZPH010000039.1:0-12743 GCA_964480495.1 uncultured Sangeribacter sp. | reverse complement strand
TAGCCAGAACGAGTCACGATTAATTTTCCATATTTTCCAATTTTGGAGCGTAAACGGGTTACGTTTACATCCACTACCCGATTTACAACCGTCACATCGTCAGACCAAACCTTCTGAAGTATCTCCTCTCGCGAAAAAATTTTACCAGGATTCTTCATAAAAAGCGATAGGAGTTCAAATTCCTTGCGAGGCATACGCGCCACAGTTCCATCAACCGTACAGACAATCTGGATAAGGTCTACCACAAGTCCATCTTCTTTTAAAAAGCAATTAGAGTTATCTTCTGCCTTCTCTGGAATTGGGAGATTAGCCGCCTGACGTTCCGCACGGCGCAATACAGACCTTATACGCGCAAGTATATTGCGAATATTGTATGGTTTGGTGACATAATCATCGCCCCCAAGATTTAGGCCGGCAATCATATCATCGTCAGAATTTTTAGCACTACAGAAGATTAGCGGAATATTCGCCGTTTCAGGGTTACGCTTGAGAATTCGAGCCATCTCGAATCCTGACATTTTCCCCATCATCACATCAAGAAGAATAAGGTCGTAAGAGGGCAAATTCTTCTCAAGAGCCTCTTCAGCAGAATAAGCTACATCCGCTTCATAGCCTTCAATTTCAAGGTTAAGTTTCAGACCTTCACAAAGATCTGGTTCGTCGTCAATGATAAGTATTCTATAAATTTCCATCGCCATTATAACAGGTAATGTTCTATAAATTTGTAAGTAAGTAGTATATAGTATAAACAACTAAAGTGATAAAAATTATTAAAAATAATTCAAAAAAGTTTCTTTTAAGTATTCAACCTTTGCATGTAAAAAGGCGTTTTAATACAAAATCATGCATTTGCGACCACTATGAAAAACATAATTAAAATGCTTGCTATCGGCATTACCGGAGCCGGCACGGCAGTGTCACCATTTGCCGGGGATGCCTGCACTCGTGTGATCTACAAAGGAGCCGACAATCTGTACATAATAGGACGTTCGCTCGACTGGCGCACTCCAATCCCCACTAATATCTACGTATATCCTGCCGGAATATATAAGCAAGGAGCATCGACTTCAGATGGAATCAACTGGATATCGAAATATGGTGCAGTCTACGCCGTAGGATACGACTCAGGCATCACCGAAGGGATGAACGAGAAAGGACTGTCGGTAAACGGACTCTTCTGCAAAGGCACAGTCTATGTCAACAATAAGACCAAGAAGAATCCCCCAATATCGCTCGCGATGATAACTGCATGGATTCTCGACAACTGCGCTACAACCGAAGAGGCGAAAAAGCTCCTCACTGAGACTCAATTCAGAATAGAGGGTTCCACATTCGATGGTGGCACAGTCTCCACACTCCATTGGGGCATCACAGACGCTGATGGCAAAAGCATAATACTTGAGTTTAACAGTGGGAATATGGAGATACATAATCCGGGTAACTTCCGAGCAATGACCAACGACCCTCTATGGGCATCAATGAAGGCAATATTGACATATTGGAACAAAATAGGTGGCGAGAATATGTTGCCGGGCACAGTTTCCAGTCCGGACCGATGTGTAAGAGCCAACTATTTTTCACACCATGTCGAGCCTGTGAGCGATGCGCAAAGGGGTGTTTCAATTGCGAGGTCGGTGCTTGTCAACTCATGCGTGCCATATTCCTATAATTTGGAAGGAGAGCCCAACTTGAGTAGCACTCAATGGAGAAGCTATTCTAATCTTCGTGATCGGCTTTACTATTTTGAAATTGTTACCAACCCCGGTTATTATTACATAGACCTCAAGGAATGCGAACTCACGGCAAAAGGAAAGATTCTGAAGCTTGACACAAGCAAGGGAACTGAGCTTGTAGGAAATGTAACAAAAAAGCTTGTAGTGTCGGAGGGATTTAGACCTATGTATTAGTACTGGAATAGTATGAATAATCAATTATTGAATTTTGCCAATTCTTCGGAAGTGACACTATCATTGATTGCATCGGTGTCGTAGAGAGTAAGACAAATATTACAAAGTATCATGCGGCGCAACGCATAAATGATATCTTGACAATCGTAAAAAGCATTTAGAGCATAGCTCAGCGCAACACGCCGAGTAGGATCTATGTGAGTTCGCTGGTCATGAAGCAGTTGGTAAAGGCTCTGAGCTACGTTGTAAGACTCAGACTTGATTATTGCAGATCTTATTCTCAACTCCTTCATTCCTTCCACATCACCGACAGCAAGCATATCATCGGCAGATTTGCAGATATTACAAATATCTTGCACAAAAAATGATAGTCGCTCGGTATATTCATCTTGAATTTGCATAGAATACAACGAATTAAACTCTATGCATACATTAGCTAACCTGCGAAGATTATCATTAATCATAAAACACAATTCCACAGACATATTCACCCAAGCAGAACTCTCAATCACAATAGCTGGATCTATACGTTCGACACAAGCATCTTGGTTAATCTTCCTGCATTTTAGTTTGGATTTCATTCCGGTAATATCATCAACACATCTCTTCAATGCCGGAACATCTGCAGACCTATATGCCTCACTTATTTTCATAAGTACACTCGACACAAAACGAATGAATTTTCTATTGTTAGAAAACACATATTCGATAAAGAGAGAATATGCCTTTACCGGATTGTCTGTATCTAATATAGTCTGACAGATCACGGCAGCTTGATCAGTCTCAGTCTTACTTCTACGAAACCTCTGCCGATAAATATGAGCACAACCATCACCGTTTTGAACAAAGATGAGTTGCAGCATTACAGTCACAACAACTATAACAGCGAGAAAAATCATTAACCATATTTTCATTGTCATGATGTAAACACATTAAAGATCTATATTTGCAAAGATAACAAATAAACATTGCATAATTATTGCAGAAACAACACAAATAAAAAAAAGAGATTATGCAAAATGCATAACCTCCTTTTTTTAATTTTAGATGTATATTAGAGAACTACTTTCTCCGCTTTGCTACCATTAACTTTGATGTAAACACCCTTATCAGGATTTACAACTCGGCGACCTGAAAGGTCATAATACTTAGCTACGCTATTGATAGTGATGGAATCAACAGCGCTCTCAGCGTTAGAGCCCTGAAGGAAAGTAATCTCATAAGTTGCAGCAGGAATAGAGATTTTCACATGAGAAACTCGAGATTCATCAGAAGGATTTGGTTCTGCAGTAAATTCTACACCGGTAAGGCCAGTGAATTCCTCTTCACCGCTTTGATTAACCTCCATATCATCATAAACACCAGTAATAGAAAGCCAATCGCATTCTTCTTCGCCATCAAATGTCACTTCGAAATCGTCTGTTTGAGAAGTAGACATAAGCATAACAGCATAAGAAAGTCCTTGCACGCTCTCAGTTGTTTCACCTTCATTAGCAAGTTTCACTTCAGATGGCTGATTTTCATAATACTCCTTAAGCCAAGGATAAGAGACATCAGCGAGAACACCACCAACAGTGTTACCAAGTGTGGAATTAAGGAAGAAATCCTTTATAGCAGTCAATTGACAGTTGATAGTGCCATCTTCTGCCTCTTCCAATGAACCGAGGAAGCCAAGGTTGCCATATCCCTCATCATATGGATCTGCAGAAAAGAACGATGTGATGAAGCCACCATTTCCAAGATCCTGATCAAAACCGGTAACTACTATAGTAATGTCATCTTCAATTGTAAGGCTGTAAGCATTCTCAGCTCCAGTAACTGGGTTCTTCTCAAGGAACTCAAATTTTACTACATTCTCATAGTTATCATCAGAATATACAGCAAAAGGAATGAAAGATTCTGATACTGCTAAGAGTTCACCAAGTTCAGCAATTTCAATAGTACCGCCACTCTGAGTTTCTGCTACTTTTGCATCATCAACAGTCTTGAAAACATAAGCCTTCATCGGAATGTTTTTAGGAACATTCTGACCTAACTGATAATGGAAATATACAGCATTGAGCAGATATGGCTGATCAGGCTTCTCAAAACGAGTAGCCAACGCATTAATACCAGTATTGTTGGTACCAAGCCAATAACCACTCTGCATACCTGGATAACCGTCAGCACCTCTGTAGGCTACAATACCCTGACTTTCACTTGCACAACGAGTAAAAAGAGAGTAATAGTGTGAAGACACCGGCATTGTGGCTCCAAAAAACTCACTTATGCTGTTATTTGCAAGGATATACATATTATTACCTGTTAGGTTATTGCGGTAATACTGTTGCGGATATGTTGTGTTGCCAGTATAAGAAAGCGTAGGAACCTTAGGAGTCTCATATCTGATATAAGACATTGCAATGTTGTTCTCAGTAGAAGTGAAGTATGTATAGTCCTGTGATTTATAATCATAATACTCACACGACCATGAAGGAGTGCCTTGAGCTGTAGAAATATTCTCAAAAGTATATTCAGTCCAAGGGCGTACGATCAATGGAGTAAAATAATAACCGAGTGTACCTATGTCAGCGTTGAGTCCTGACCCCCAGAATTGACCTGCAGGGCGTTTCCATTGTACAGCTGAAGAAGGAGCTTTGCTCGGTGCGACAACAGACGCAGACCCATCGTTCATTTTAGCATAGGCAGGAGTCTGATCGATAAGTCTCGTCATCTTTACATCCGAAACTTTTAGATTCTGTAGCGATTCATCGACAGAGTTTGAATCAGCAAATGCCGACATACTCACGGCAAGACCTGACAGAAGAAGGATTTGTTTTACCATAAGATTTAATATTAAAAAAGTTATACAATTAAATCGCACTCATAGTCATTGTTCCGTCACCAATAGTGAACGTTATAGACTTAGGTCCACACTCGCTGACAGTAGAATACGGATACGAGGAATTCAGCAGATTAAAAAGAGATTGCATTTCTGAATAAGCATTCAACGCAAGTTGAGAACCATTGTCGAATGCATCACCAATCGAAACTTTAGCATTAGTATCATCATCTGAGAATGTGACATAGAATCTGTCGGTCTCATATGATTTGGAATTTGTGCGTATATACAGTTTCAAAAGGTAAGACTTTTCAGTTTCATTATATTCAACCGACATATCATTGAGGCTCGCCGACTTGTAGTTATACAAACTTTTAAGCTGGTTATTAAATGAATCGACTGCATCTTTAACACTGCCTGTTAAAGATTTTAAATCTACTTTCCAAGTACATTTGTTGTTTGACATGAATTCACCGAAAGAACCTGCGCTCAACACGGCACTTTCATTATCAACAAGAGCGAGGCTGTAATTGCCAACAAACTTGAACTCCTCAATAGTCTTTTCAACACCGGCAGCATTCACATACTCGAGAGGCTCCATGAATCTAATGCCAGAATCTGTAATGATAAAGTTGCCTGAACGAGTCTGTTCTACTGGGTCACCATCTTGAGGACATAAAGACATAATGCCTGTATGTGCACCAGTAACAACAAATTTTTCACCATCAACGTCGGTAAAGAGAAGATGAGAAACTTCCTTACAGAAGAGATTTGATTCGATGTATTTATATTCATTCAAATAAGTCTCTGGATCTGTAGCAGCATCAAGTTTTCTCATGTAGATATCAAGCATTCTCTTCTTGCCAAGAAGACGAACAGTGTTTTCATCTTCAGACACATTCATAACCTGAAACTCGTAGTCGCCATTGTGGCCGTATCCTGTCTCATTGATATCATCGCCGTCGTCTCCTTTTGGAGCATCTGTACCGGTGATATTATTAGGATCCGAGAAAATATGGAAAAGATTATTGTAAGAGTCGAAAGAGAGCACCGGACCATTATCCGCAATCATCTTCCAGATAGAAGTTTCTTGTTTGAATTGACCACCAATCCACTTGTGATTAGCAGAGATAGTTACCGCTCCGTTTTCATCAAACTTCATCACGAAGACGTAACCAGGTTCATCTTCATTAGAAAAATACTCCATAGTCCACAACCCACCATTAGCAGTCAGGACATTAGCGTAATCCTTCTTGTACTGTTCAAGACGCTCAGCTGCAGACTGGTCAAAAATCTCATCATTTGAGTTCGAACAGGATGTCAGAGCAAGAGCGGCAACAGCCACTAAATATATTGATTTTTTCATTTTAGGAATCTTAGTCTAAAATTAAACAAGCATTAATATCACTGAATGCTCTCCACCTCATTACGCAGAGCTTCGATATCGAAGTCAGACTGACGACGCTGAACAATAGTACGAAGATCGTCGAAAGAAATCTTCCATTGATCAGTAAACCAATTGCGGGCAATATTCTGTTTGTTGAGGATTACATCGTAGCCATCAACTTTATCCTTGTCTTCTACAGGGTAGATTTCTCTTGTTTCCCTAACTTTGTCAAGATACTGCTCCACTTCTTCAACGGTAGTAAGATACTCTCCACCGATACCCACAAGTCCCATACGGTATATACCATAACTGCGTTCACGCGATGTGAGGAAATACTTAATTGATTCCACATCAGAAGGATCTTCGTAGTAATAATAGCAGAAATAATCTGCATCATCCTCAACATCAGCTTCATCCTTATCGGAGCCAGTGGTCCATCCTTGTTTTGCCATCCACAAAATCAGATCCATCTGATCCTGACTACGTGTGAGATAGTTCGCAATAGTCTCCGCAAAGTCTTCACGTGCCTGAGATGAAGCGTAAGGAGTCACAAATCCGAGAGAAGCTACATAACCCGGTTGTTTAGATTGCCAAGAACCATCGTCGTAACGACCGGTTGAAAGCAGGTTAAAGTCTGTAGGATATGACTTAGTTTGATGAAGGATATGTCCAAACTCATGGTGCATAGTTCGGAAATAATACTCATTCATCATATTGATATCGGAAAGATTCATCTCGTTGACCTTGAAAAGAGTCACTTTAAGACCTCCCTCAGCAAGACCAAGAGTCTCTGTACCGGTGTTGGGGTTATATGCAGGAGATCCGACAAGATGAAGAATTCTCGGACCATAGCTTTTGATAAAGTCCTTACCGGTAAGTTCATCGTATGAATCATACCAAAGATACTTTGTAAGCAACGCAAGATCTCTTGCCTTTTCGTAAGTAGCAGGCACAAGGTTATAATCCATATCAGCCTCTACGTCTTCCATCAGATACTTAAAGTCTACATTATAGACATCGCGAAAATTAGCATTAAGCCACTTATCGAACTTGTAGGTATAAGAGGAGGAATCCGGTTCATCACTCACATCGGGGAAAATGGAGGGACCGAGATCATCGTCAGAGCAAGCCGCAAAAAGAGGAGCGACCATTGCTGCGACAATATATTTTGAAAATTTCATATTAATCATTGAATTAAGTCGATGAATACTGATCAAATCACTCTAATAAGAGCTGAACGAGACTGAAGTTTTCTGTCTTCGTCTTTAGGTCTGGGGTTGCTCTGCATACCAGCCGCCTGAATTTCAGCCGGAATCTGCACAGCTTTACGCTCGTCGAACACACCGAGATGATCACGACCATCCTTGCCAATCTTGCGGTCGAACTCAAGTCCGAAACGTTTGATGTCAAACCAACGCATACCGGTGTGAATCATTTCAATTCTACGGAAATGCTGAACGCACTGCAAAACACCAATTTCTTCAGGAGAAGAAACAGACCAATTAGAAGGGCAAATCTGATCGATATTTATTGTCTTAGCAATTCCATATCCTGGATCTTTATCAACATAAAAACTACGGATATTGTCAATGGTCAGATCCACAAATCTATCTTCCATACCTTCTGCTGAAGGACATTCACGACGGGCTTTCTCCCATGTAGAAAGATCGGCAACAGCACCATTGATATCGCCAAGGAACAGTTTAGCCTCAGCACGAGTCAACAATACTTCCTCACCAGTAAACTCTGAACGAGTTACGTGAGTATATCCAATGCCCGCAATCTTGTCAGTATATTCGAACTGTTCCGAAATATTACCGGCGAAATACAGACCATATTCAGACTTGCCATTAACAGCGCAACCACCATTGAAACATGGATGCATAGTAAAACTTGAACCCTTACCATTGCTCTGCTTCCATCTAAAGTTGCTCCATGCAGGGCTTGAGCCATAAATAGTAGAGTTGAGAGCATCTCTGATAACCGCGAAACGGAGACCACCGATATAGTGACGCCAAGCTTGAGAGTAAGTAGCCAAAAGCATCAAGTTGCGAGGTTGCTCAGTTCCTTGAGCAAAAAGACCGAAATCAGAAATATAGTAGAAATTAGCAAGATTCTTAAAGATTGTGGTCAAATAATTTGTAGGATCTACATCTGCACCACCGAAGACTGCGTTGCAATATTCGAGACACTTGTCATACTCACGAGTGAAGAGATAGAAACGAGCGGCAAAAGCATTAGCAGCAGTTTTATTAAAGTGATACTTTGGTATCTCATAGATAATATTGTCTACCAACTTAAGACCAGCTTCGAGGTCAGCACGAATATTGTCGTAAGTTTCTTTGAGTGTGCCACGTGAATAATTCGGTTTCACAGTAGTCTCCGGTTTCTTGATGTAAGGAACACCAAGAAGAGTCTCGTTAAGAGCGTCGCCACGATAAGGATGGCAGAACACCTGAGCAAGCATAAAGTGGCAATAACTGCGAATCAATAAAGCTTCACCCTTGATTGCACTTTGCTGTTCGTCGAGAGGACCTTCACTCTCCCACTTCTCGAGAACCTCAAGCACGGCATTAGCACCTGCAATAGCATTGTAGTGGCTTTCCCAGATTCCTGAAGGAGTGTCACCACCGGTGCTACTAACACAAGTTTCCCATTTGAACATCTCCTCATCTCCACGGTCGTAAGGAGAAAGATTATAGCGAAGTCCGTCAGCATCCGGAGAATTATTGTCTTCGACATTGTCAGACATAATTTCGCAAGGCCAAGCATAGTTCTGCTGCGGATAAGACGACACGAGCAGCATCCGGAGTTTATCGGTAGAGTCGAGTTCCACACGTGAGTCAGTTGGAGTTCCGAGGAAATCACTTCCGCAAGAAGAGAGACCCACAAGAGCTGCAGCCGACAGAGTATATATGAATTTTGATGTTTTCATTATTTGTCTGAGTTTAAAGTCAAAACTAATTAGAATCCGACACGCACGGTGAAAGTGAACTGCTTCGGGTTAGGCGAGGCAACACCACCGGAGTTGAAGAATTCAGGATCCTGACCATTGAGTTTCTTATCTGAATAGATCAGGAAGGGGTTGGTTGCAGCAAACTTCAATGATGCGCTTGAAATGCGCAGAGCCTTATTCCATGATTCGGGGAACTGATACTGCAATGAAATTTCTTTCATGCGAATGAAGTCACCTTTAGCCACACGCTCTGTAGAATAGTTGTATGCGTTGTAAGCCCATGAAAGGTTGGGGTCATTGTAATACTGACGGCGAGATGCGATAGTAGGCACATTTGTGTATTTCTCATCGCCTGATGCCACCCAACGGTTCATAAAGTCTTTCGGCATCGCTGTGAGGTCGGAGTAAGCAGCAGCAAACACCGGATCAAGGCGCAGATAGTTGCCAAAAGCATAGGTCATAAACACATTAAGAGTCCAGTTCTTATAGTTGAATGTGTTACCAAAACCACCGGTGTAAGGAGGATCAACCGGACCTTCATAAACGAGGTGGTCAAGTTTTTCCCATTCCTGGAAGTTGATATTGGTTGTAGTAACCTCACCGTTTTCATTGATCACCTGTGGGATACCATCTTCAGTCAGGCCTACGAAAGGAATTGAGAAAATAGCACGCACTGGATAACCTTCACGAGCGAAACCTGTGCCCTGCACGAGATCCACCACCCTTGAGCGAGAAGTAAGGTCTGTAATTTTATTGCTTACATAAGAGAATGTAAGGTCGGTGGTCCAGTTGAAATCAGGGAGTTGTATATTATGAGTTGTAAGAGTAAACTCAACACCGTGAGAAGCCATTGATGCGACATTTGCATATTTTAGGATCTCACCACCTACACCCTGAGTATAGATACGTCCGATAAGGTCGAAGTTATTACGCTTGTACCAGTCAAACACCATATTGATGCGGTTGCCGAGGAAACCGAGGTCAACACCTACGTCGAACTCATGTTTTTTCTCGTAAGTAAGTTCACCATTTGCAAGTTGGCTTAGGATAAGAGCCTGTTCATAGGCATAAGTATCCTGCTTCCAAGGGCGAGAAGGGTAATACACGGCAGAAGCGTTAGACACGCTTGCAAGACCTGAGTCTGCAGTCAGCGAGTAAGAGAGACGCAGTTTTGCGGTAGCAAGCACAGGGTTTATAAACCAAGACTCACCGTCGGCGTTCCAAGCGCCAGAAATGTTCCATGTCGGAAGCCAGCGTGACTGAGTGGAGCGTCCAAGCTTATTTGAACCTTCATAGCGGAGAGTACCGTTGATGATATAACGGTTGTCGTACATAAAGCTGGCAGTACCGAAATAAGCCATATTGCGGAAAGTGGTCGGAGAATATGAATAGTAGTTCATATTTTCCTCATTCTGCTGCTTAAAGAGTTTCCAGTCTGTGAAAGGGATATTACCATTCTTATAGCAGATGCCCCAGCCTTCATAAGACTCGGTGAGACGGTCGATGCGTGAAGATTCAAGACCTACCAAAGCGTTAACGCGGTATTTTCCTTCGAAATCACGGTTGTAAGTAGCTGTTGCACGGAAATCCCACTGGTTCATACCATACAAGCTGTGGGTCAAGATACCACCATTCGGGAGCACTGACACAGGGAGGGAGTTGGGATCATCCGGGTCTGTGTAAAGATAGGGGTTGGAGGCTCTGATGGTAGCGTTTTCAGGATTAACACCTGCGCGGTAAGCCATCGCCTGGTTTGAATCGTCCATCACATAGTGGTTCTGTTCCGAAGTACTTCTACGGAAAGATCCAAGAGCGAGAAGGGTAAGACCATTGATTGGGTTCCAAGAGATTTCACCCTGGAACTTGATATCCATCATATCAATATCTATAAAGTTATTTTCCAACTCATTGAAGATATTGAAGTCCGCATAGTTACGGGTAAGGATAGCATTAGGGTCTGTAGTACGCGAAGTATTTAGCGCGTAAGAATATGGGTTGATGTCGAATGAACGGTTAACTGCACCAGACACCACATCAATCTCCTGCGACAGAGTGCCAGGAGCTTTCTGCTTACGGTAGCTGTCTGAAGTAAGGAGTTTTACCTTAAGAGTACGCGACAGGTTGTAGCTTGCATTCGCGTTAAAAGTATAACGCGACACATTTGATGACTTATACCAACCCGGATCGTTCATATAAGAGAAAGATGTATAGAACTGACCCTTGTCTGTACCGCCAGAGATACTAACAGCATGATTCATCATGATGTTATTGTTGAAGAGAAGATCGAACCAGTCTGTATTTCTCATCTCGGCCTCACGTAGGAATGCATTTTTTGCAGACTCTGTGTTAGCGAGTCCGAACTTACCTGTGTTAGGGTCGTAAGTATTAATAAGTTTATACATCGTGCCATATACACCGGAGTTTGAAGAGTTGGCAAGGGAAGCAAAAGAAAGCCAACCTTTCTCTTCCATTTCCTTATTAATACCCATCTGTTCCTGTGAGTTGGCGATATTGAAGTTTCTATAGCTCGGTTTCATACGATAAGTAAACTCACCTGTATAGCTGATGTTCGTATGTCCTGAGCGACCCTGCTTAGTAGTCACCACAATCACACCGGCCATCGCGCGCGCACCATATATAGAGGTAGCAGAGCCGTCTTTAAGAATCTGGAACGACTCGATATCGTCGGCATTAAGACCTGCGATAGCTGATGCAATAAGTGTTTCAGCATTACCCGAAGAAAGATCGTCGGAATCAAGTTCTACGTTATCCTCAAGAATCACACCGTCAACAACCCAAAGAGGTTTATTGGAGCCATAGATAGACGTAGCACCGCGGACACGGATTTTAGGAGCGGTACCGAAAGTACCCGACACGTTCTGCACCGACACACCGGCAGCTCTACCCTCGAGCGAACGAGAGATATCAGCCACACCATCAAGACGGCTTTTTTCTGCATCAATTTTCGTAGCCGAACCGGTAAACAGACGACGGTCTACTGTTCCCATACCTGTCACGACGATCTCACCGAGCTGCTGGGCACTCGAAGCGAGTTCGATATGCACAGGTTCGGAGGAAGCCTTAAACTCGGCATCCTGACAACCTACATAGGTTATCTGAATAACAGTTTTGTTATTAGGAACGGTAATTGTGAAATTACCTTCAATATCTGTTGCGACAGCAGACTTGGGATTTCCCTTAATCATTACCGTCGCACCGATCGCCGGTTCATCGGGTTCGTCCTTAAAAGTGACCGTTCCCGTGACCACGATGTCGGCAAATGCTCCCAATGTCATGATAAAGCTGAGAGCAAAGAGAACTAATTTCTTTTTCATGCGTGTTCCGAAATGTGGTTCTAAACGTTAAGTCTTGCATCATGAGACCACTCATAATGGCACAGACCTTAGTTGTTAATGTTATTAAAATCTCATATAATAATTCAGTTGCTACTGCTAAAAAACATCTATTGTAGATACAAAATATGTGCAAAGTTACAAAAAAAATTATAATACGTAAAGAAAAAACACAACTTTTTTAGTTAAAAACAAATATTTTTATGCTAAAAAGCATACTTCCGACAAGCATTTTTTAATAAAATATATCAAATTGATACTTTTAAATCAAATTTTCAATTTACACTTATTATTTTAACTTATTTTTCACCAAATATTT
>CAYZPH010000038.1:9123-13923 GCA_964480495.1 uncultured Sangeribacter sp. | reverse complement strand
GCGCTTGCAGACCGCTTTGCAGAGGCCCCGGTCTGGGGTAAAGAGAGGTGGGATGCAGATACATTATAATAAAAAGCGTTTATCCGCGCTGATTCTTGACTGCTTGGAATTTCTCGCAAACTTTTCAATCGATAGTCAGGGATAGAGCAACGGTAGATGCCCGTGGTATGTAATTGTTAGGTATTCGGAATGATATTTCGTGAGAAATATTCCGGATAGTTTTAGTTGCATATTTTAGCGTGGGCTTCTGCGTTGCCGTCCTTCTATCGATGGGCAATGCGAGAAGCCTCAAGCAGTAGGATGGTAACAGATACAGATTCCTACGCTTTTTTTAGTGAAACGATAATGCCAACGAGGGGAAGACCGCGGCAATGTTTCCATACTCTTTTTATAGTGTATGGGGTGATTATTATATAGCGACAACCGCTTGGCTTTTATGACCTGTGACTTATTCAAACGGCAGACATTTACCGCCACCTCCCTTTTTATTCTCTTATTGGTGATGACCGTTTCGTCAGCTTTCGGTGCCGACTTGATAGTGAGAGAATTCAAGATGCTTCCAACTGATCAGACTGCTATTAATAGCGAGACGATGAAGAAAGATCAGAACGGAAGGACTGCTGCTCTTATCAAGATCTACACCAGTGTCAATGAAAATCAGACTTATTTCGATAATGGTGTGATGGGTATTGTGGCAAGGGAAAACAAACCAGGACAGATTTGGCTTTATATTCCGGCCCGTTCTCAGTCGATACTGATCACAAATCGCAATTATGCACCATTAAGATATATGTTTGAAGAGGAAATCAAGGCCGGAAAAACATACTCCATGCACCTTACGACTGAGGGAAAGGTTGTCAATCTTGTAGCGAATGTGCGTCACGCTCCTATTTATGTTGATGGAGACTCTGTGGGAGTCAGTCCGCACTCTATATATCTTGGTTATGGAGAACATGAGGTGCGTGCACAGCAGGGAATGATGCTCTATCAAGGTGTAATCAACGTCTCTCAAGAAGGACCGACCCGTTTCGAACTTCCAATGGAAGATGAAAGTCGAAAATATTCGGATGTTACTGTTTCTGTAGCAGGCAATGGTGACATATACTTTGAAGGTGAGAAGGTTGGTGTCGGAGAGTGGTCTCGACGTCTGCTTGCAGGTACATATTCAGTAGAAATTAAGAAGGAAAACTGCGAATCCCAGATTGTTACCTTTATTGCAACCGGAGGAAAACCAACTAAGGTGGAATGTCCGGCTCCTGTCCCTTTCAGAGGATACTTATCTGTTGATGTGATTCCGAATAGTGGAGCTAAAATATATGATGGGGATGTCGTTGTGGCGGAGAACCGTCTAAGTAAACTCTTAAATGTTGGTTCCTATACATATGAGTTCCATCGTAAGGGTTATGTGTCAGTAGCGAAAACTTTCAATGTGCTTCGCAATGAAGAAACGGCTGATACGATAGTCATGCAGAGAATTCAGTATGTTACTCCAAACTCATTCTATGGTTCTCTCGCCTTTACCTATGGCCCTGCTTATGGTGTAACTGCTAGGTTGGGAGGATTCATTCGAAACATAAATCTCGAGGCCGGTTACACTTTTGGATTCGGACGTAGCAATGAAGTGAATTGGTTTGAGAGCAATTCATCAGGAGCTTACGATGGTAGATGTACCTACACGATGGATGAAATTTCTGTGAAAACAGGCTATCAGTTTAGCTTCTTTAATCGTATGGGGCTTACTCCTCGGCTTGGTTATATGTGTCAGAGACTTCGAGGCGGAATACACGGCAATGGCGCGATGTGTCATGACGCTACTGTCAGTGTAAGGTTAGAATTTAAGCCTGTGCCATATTTCGGAATATTCATCGAGCCTGAATATGCAATACCGGTAGTTGTCAACCAACTCTATTCCGATATCTCGCAACATGGAGGATTTTCCAAAGGTGGCTTTTATGCAAGTGCTGGCTTATCGTTCAGTTTAAGTTTCTGAATCCGTAATTTATATCCATACAATGAAGAAAATAGTCGGAATTTTTTATAGTGCGCTCATGCTGGCAATTGCAGGTTGCGATACAGTTGAGGATTCGTTTTTAGTGGGCGAGCGACCTAAGGAAAACGAGATTCTGAGCTTAAGTCATAGTCTGCTTGATTTCAAGCCTGAAGGTGAGAGCCTAGAACTTCAGATCACCTCAATTGCAAAATGGGAGGTGTCTTTGGCAAATAATGATTACAGTCAGTTTTCTGTGACTCCGTCATCGGGAAAAGGTGATGGCGTTGTGGTGGTCACATGTAAACCAAACTCTTCTCAAAGCAACTATAATGCAGAACTATCGGTGTCTGCACAGAATTTCTCAATGGATCCCAAGCAAGTCTCTCTGAGGCAAAACAATGCATCGTTTTCAATTGAGAGTCTTCCATCAGTAGATCCAGTGGCAGAGGAAGGTGGCGCAAACGAGTCTGTTAAAATGACTGCTTACAGTTCATTGAACTGGGTGATTGAACCGGTAGCTCATGATGCTGAAGGAAATATTGGTGATATTTCGTGGCTTACTATAACTCCAGGTCTGTCGGGAGAAGGTAACGATGGTGTTAAGCCGATTATGTTTAGCTTTATATGGGCTCCTAACTATACACAACAGGAGCGCACAATAAGCTTGCAGTTTAAGCCATCATCGTCAGGAATATCTCTCACCGGTCTTCCAAAGCCTTTTACACTAAAGCAGAAAGCGGGAACTCTTCCGCAAGATGTCAACTGTGTGGTGGATCACCTTGGAGTCGTAGATGCAGATTTGTCGTTGACATATAGGTCAAAATCTACAGTAAAGAATTGTGGAATTAATATTTATAATGTGCAAGATATCGGAGAGAGCCTTTATAAAACACTCCGCCTTGATGTTCAGGAATATGATAAGAATGGTAACTACAGTTTTCAGATAAAAGATCTTCCGGAAAATTCGAAATATAGAGTCGAACCATTTGTAGAGAATGAGGTCGGTTCATCAGTTGGATATTCTCGTGAGATTTTTACGGGAACAAAACCGGAGAATATGGTTTATCAAGGGGTTTCCATACTCAATGCTGACAATGGCGGTGTATCTGTGGCAACTGATCTCTATTCAGCGACACTCTCGTTCACTGCAGTGTCTGATGTCGAGCCACTTGGGGCATACCGCATTGCAAGCGTGAATATGAGTGTAAACGGACAGTCTGTACTCGGATCTGCTGAAATCGTTGAACCGGGAACGTGGAATTATGTGTATGTGGTCAACGATCTTCAGCCAAATCAAGAGTATCAATTTGCTATTGAGGTTATTGGAAGTGATCTTCCAAGAGAGCAAGGTGTGGTTAGCAATAATAAAACTACATTTTTGGGATCGTTTAAAACCAAGGGAATGACTCCTGATTTTGAAGATAACTCCAAACCGAATGTGGGTGAGTAAAACTTACAACTTGTATAAATTAATTTAATTAGACAACAAATAAATCAAACTATATCATATGAAACGTTTTTTTGCTATTATCGTAGCGGTTTTATCAGTAATGACCGCAATGTCGCAAAGTTCCGGCATTATCCTTTCCTACAACAAAGGTGAGCAGTTGAAGTATTACAATACTGACCAGATTAATCAGGCAGTCAATGATGCTGAAGTCAACGATACAATCTATTTTGGATCCGGAGAGTATGATCTCAGAAGTCTTCCGGAACATCAATCTTATAACTACAGATGTATAAACAAGCCTCTTGTTTTTATTGGTTCCGGTGCTCATGATGGTGGCACAAGGTTTAAAAATAATTACGCGGATCGAATTTATCTGACAGTCGATGCCATGATGGATGAATCGAAAAGAATTTTCAGTTTTGAGGGTATCAATCTTGATGGTTCGAATGTAATTCCTCATTCAAATATCAAACAATTGAGGTTAAGCAATACAAAGATAAATACTTTTTACGATAGGGTTGATAGAGAAGAATTAGAAGATCATCCTTATATTGATGAACTTATAGTTGACAGGAGCACTTTGAGATATCTGAGATTAGACTCTTGTTTGACTAAGCATGTCAGTGTCTACAATTCTAAAATTACCGATCGCGCATGTGGTGGATGTGATGCTACCTTCGGTGTTGCTGCTTTTGATCACTGCTATATCAGTTATTTAAATGAAGACTTTATTGGCTTAATTCAACATTCTATTATATATAATGCAAATTATGCTGGTTCTCAGACGTCACTTGAGAACTGTCAGTATCGAGATGAGTGTAACGCTGTTATGAAAAATGAGTGTACACGAATCACAAACGGCGACAATAGTGATATCGCGAATTTAGACAATGACCCATCGTCTCTTGGGATGTGTAACGACGGAACTTTCTATGGTACTCTTGGAGGCAAGACTCCATTTACCCTTTATCCCTCGTATCCAACCGCTGATACTACTATAGATCCGGACACCAACAAAGCAAAGAGCAGCATTGACTATGATGAACTTAACAAGAAACTCACGATTACAGTGAAGCGTCTTGGAGAGTAAAGATGAATATAACCCAATTATATAACCTGTCTTTAATCAATTAAGAATGAAGACATTCCTTAAAGTCGGTGTCTTTCTGATATCTTTAGGTGCTCTTGCTTCTAATACCGATCCTGCCCTTTATCAGTATTGGTTTGATACGGATTATGCGTCTGGACAAAAGAATACGCAAGCCTACGACGCGAATTCAAATCCGCTGAGTGTAGATGCGAGTGCACTTCCGGTGGGTGGTCATGTTTTGAACTACCGCATGGCGAATAAGTTCGGATC
>CAYZPH010000038.1:0-9023 GCA_964480495.1 uncultured Sangeribacter sp. | reverse complement strand
CTACCGCATGGCGAATAAGTTCGGATCGTGGGGCAGTGTGATGACGAAATATTTCATGGTTCCCGATGCTACACAAACAAAAGACGCGAAAGAATTCACCGATCCGGTTCTGATGCAGTACTGGTTTGATACGGATTATGCGTCCGGGCAAAAGAATACGAAAGCCTACGATGCGAATTCAAATCCGCTGAGTGTAGATGCGAGTACACTTCCGGTGGGTGGTCATGTTTTGAACTACCGCATGGCGAATAAGTTCGGATCGTGGGGCAGTGTGATGACGAAATATTTCTCTGTGCCTGTTGCTCCTGACAATTCTTCAAACAAACCGGTGGCATACAGAGTGTTTTTGAGCGATAAAATTATAGCGAATGGTGAGATTACCGATCATTCTGACTTTACAATTACTTTGGATATACCGGAATCAACGTTGTTGAACACTGTGAATTCACGCTCATTCAAATATTTCATGGGTGAAAAGAGTATATCTATGGATGCTTCCGGGTCTTTCCCCTGCTTGCTTCAGATGCTTTCGGAAAGCAATGAATGGGGTGCTCCTATAATCTTGGAATATTCTAAAGAAATTACAACTAAACTTCCGACTGATTCAGTGCCGGTACCGTACGACTATTCCTTCGCAAAACCTGATAACAATAGTTTTAAGGCATATAGATTCTTTAATCCGGATAATAATCTTCTCTATTTCAAGGCTTCTCAAGACTGCACAGTAGATCTTTACAGGGTGGATGAGTCGTATGATTCTTACTTGTATTTACTGGAAAGTTTAACACTTGTCAAAGGTGAAACTACCAAAATTGAAAGCAGTTGGATTGAAAACGAAGACCTTATTGCGATTATCTACAACACACCGATTGACAAGAGTAATACAGACTCTGATGTTTTCCTTCGGATAATGTTTGATGATAACAGAGTGCCTAAACCGGAAGTCTCTTTCGACAAAGATAATTGGTTGTTGTCAATGTCGTGTGCAGATCAGAGAGCGACAATTCATTATACTCTTGATGGCAGTCAGCCTACACATGATAGTCCTGTGTATAATGGTCCGTTCAAACTTAATAAGTATACCAGAGTAAGAGCTATCGCTGTTTATGGTGATTTGCATGACTCATATGAGACTGATATTACGATAAAAGACCAGATGAAGTTGCCTATGCCTCAGCTCGTTTTCTATGGAGGCATCGGTATGAATGAATTCATTTTAACCAATAGTGTTGAGGACGTCACTACTTATTATGTTATAGGTAGAGATGCAGACGTTTACGATGAATCACAGAGAAAGATCTTTGATGGAAATCCATTCGTAATTGACGATAGTTCCATATTAAGGGCATACAGTTTTAAAAGTGGTGTTGGAGAGTCTGACGTCTTGACAAAGATGGTATATCTTAGCGACTATGCATCCATGCCTCCATCGCTTGCAGGAAGGAAGAAAGAAGGAGACGAGAATGTCGATATTCATGGAATAAAGTATTACTTTAGACTGTCATTACCGAACGATTCTGCAAAATACCGTATCCTGCCTGGAAAGAAAGAATTCCAATATGGAGAGGAAATTGTAGAAAATGAATGGACTAAGTGTGGTCCTGAATGGATAGAGTTGCCGGGAGGAGCATTTAGTGGCAATCAGACTATACAAGCATTTACAGAGACTGAAGGCAAAGAACACTCTGTAGTAATGTCTTTTTATACTGATTGGGTTGTGGCTTTGAAGCCTAAGACTGAGTATGATAATGGTCGTCTGAAACTCTTTGCGGAAACGCCTGGAGGTGTGATAAAATATACTATCAACACATCGAGCGATGCTGAAGCTCTTATCTACAATCCAGAAGAACTTCCGGATGGTATAGATTTTTCAGATGTTAGTTATATTACTGCGTGGGTTGAAGCAGAGGGCTATTCTGCGTCAGAAGTAGAGAGAATACAGCAATCAGACTTCGATCTTTCAAATCCCACTATGGGCTATGAGGATGATGGTTACCTACATATAAGGCATGATATAGAGGATGTCGATATTGTGGCCAATGTTAGTCCTGTACAGAAATTGGACACTGTGGCAAGGAATCATCTAAGGTTCATTCCGGAATATAATACTTTGGTCGAGGCTTATGCCACCAAAAAGGGATTCAAGAATTCCAAAGTAACTGCGATGCATCCAATTTCCAAACCTGTCATTATAGTAGACGCTTATTCAGTGACAATTAATTCTCTTGAGGGAGACGTTTATTACACTATAGACGGATCTTTGCCGACTAAATTGTCTGCTCTATATCAGGGAAGTTTTGAAACTCCTGCCTGCACAGTGCGTGCCGTGGCATTCTCTGATGGTAGAA
Source organism: uncultured Sangeribacter sp. (assembly GCA_964480495.1). Classification (GTDB taxonomy): domain Bacteria; phylum Bacteroidota; class Bacteroidia; order Bacteroidales; family Muribaculaceae; genus Lepagella. The sequence continues at coordinate 6,675 of CAYZPH010000038.1, read as the reverse complement.
TCCCTTCTGAGGCTGAAAGCGTGAAAGTGATGGATCAGGCGCATAAGCCTGAAATCACTCAAATAGTTGGTGGATTTGTGAAGTTGAAGACTTCTACGCCAGATGCTACCATCTATTATAGTCTCAATCAAGGAATAAGCGATGGCAACAGAAAAGTATATGATGAGTCTCTGATGCCCGATGGCATTGATATTAGCAGTGCGTTTTCTCTCTATGCATACGCTGAGGCCGATGGATTCCGCAGGTCGGAGACCCTTGAGTTCCTAAAGGGAGCTAATACACTTAGCGAACCGACACTCCGTTATGAAAACGGATTTGTAGTCGGAGATCATGATGATAGCAGTGTCGAAATCATATTCTGCGATGCAAACGGCAATAAACTTCAACCGGAAGCGAATGACCCGAGACGTGTGAAAGTTGACTACAATTCGAGTGTCGATGCTTATGCCTATAAAACGGGTTTTGTTGAATCGAAAAAAGTTAGACTTGGCTGTACTGACGTTCCTCAGATATTGGTGGATCTTTTCACTGTGACTGTCAATGCTAGATCGTATCAGACTGTTAGGTATACCACCGACGGAACTCAACCGGATGGATCTTCATCTGTTTATAATAATCCATTGAAATTCTCTGAAAGTTGCACATTCAGAGCAGTTGCGTTTGAAGAAAATCTCATTCCTGCAGAAGCTGAGCCTGTGTCGATTGTATATTCAAAGGCCTCTAAGCCTGAAGTTAATTCCTATGATGGTCGCTACATTACATTGACTGCTGAAAGTGGTTCTACAATTCGCTATGTCGTAGGAGACGAGGATGCTAATGTTATGGAAGGTCTTGTCTATAATGGTAAGATAGATACTGAGGGGCTCGTTAAAGTTAGAGCAATAGCGCTAAAAGATGGTGCAGATGTCTCGGATGAGATGATATATACTCCTGAGTATTATGCAAATGAAACGGATGTATATGTGTCTCAGAAAGGCTTCGTAAAGTCCTCTTTCGAATGGTGCTCAGATTTGTCTGAAATCGAATCTCTCAATGTGCATGGCTCGTTGGTTGGCACTTCGATGGAAGATTCAGGTGATTATTCTTTCTTGAGATCCCTCCCGAAACTGAGGCATCTTGATTTGAGTGATGTAACCGATACATATGTTCCTCAGAGGGCTCTGGATACAGACAAACTCTTGTCGGTAGTCTTGCCTAATCAGATGATGGATGCAGGAGAGAATATCTTCGGAGACTCCAATTCAACGTTGTGTTCGTTGGTGATTCCTGGAGATAGACAAGTCCCGGACTTTTTGTTGACTGCACTTAAAAATAGCAACCTACTTCTCTATGTGAGAAGCATAAATTATGCATCGAAAGCAATAGCAAATACGAATGGAACAATTAGGAATGTAGTGGCGCCCAGCGGTTTTTCTGGTGATTATCGTGCCGAAAATGTAATGCTAACCTATGGTTTGCCTTTCTATTGTTGTAAGGAATTTGATGTGGAGAAGATTTCTTTCACCAGACCATTTACGAAGGAAACGCAAATTAATGGATTTGGGGCTGGCTGGGAGACAATAACGGTGCCGTTCAATGTGCAGTCTGTAGAAAGTGCAGGAAGAGTGCTTCAGCCGTTTGATTCAGATTCAGGAAATGAGGGATATCATTTCTGGCTCTTTGGTGCCGATGACACGGAGTGGAAAGCTAAGACTTCTATCTTTGCTAATACTCCATATCTGATAGCAATGCCCAATAATCCATTCTATGCTGATGAGTATATAGTTAATGGTAATGTCGTGTTTAGCTCCAATGTCGTGACTGTCCCTGTCACTCCTACGGAAGATGCAATGACATCATCGTTTGGATTAGGACGATACGTTGTCGGTAACTATCAAAAAATCAGTAAAGACGAGAACGTGCTTGCACTCAATGAGTCAGTTGTAGCCTATCAAAATCAAAGTTATAATCCGGGTGGTATCTTCATATCAAATGAAAGAGATGTACTTCCGTTTGAGGCTTATGTTGAGAGTCTCGGAGCGAAGGCTATTCCTGCATTCGATCAGTCGACTGTAGATGAATTGCTAGGCAACTACGGAACTCTCATTTGGGGTGAAAAATATTCAATCTGTATCCGCAGTTCTATACCAATTAAGGCCAGAATCTATGATACTGTTGGCCAACTTATCCGTGTCGTAGATGTGGCAGCTGGTGAGACTGTTAGGATTGAAGATATAACTCCGGGAATCTATTTTGTTGGAAATACAAAAATATTGGTGAAAGGATGAAGAATTTTTTTAAGTTGATATTGTGCCTTGGAGCTCTTGTCTTTTTCCCTTTATTGGCATTAGCGGAGACCAATGCTCAGCAGAAAGCAGAGTCTATCAAAGGTAATCCCGATTTCATATATGGCGAAGGAGATGGAGATACTCCTGCTGATGCTGATAGAAATGCACTGCAGAACCTTCTTAGTAAAATTGGAACTACGGTTAATGCTTCAATGAGTATATCAGAGTTTGAAACAAGTGTAGATGGCAATCTTGATCTCAAGTCAGATGTAAAGATGATGATGAATTCATATTCGCAGGCTACTGTGAATAATACAGAGACTTTGACATATAAAGATAAGAATGGACACTTCTTTCAGATCCGGTATATGCTTCGGTCTGAACTTGACAAGATGTTTCGCCATAGACAGGATCGTGTGGAAGACTATGTGCTCTCTGCCATTCGTTCGGAAGAGAAAGGCCGTGTCGATGATGCTTTGAGATTCTTCAACTGGGCTTATGTGTTGTTACATTCTCTTCAGTATCCTGGTGAGGTCAAGATGAAGATAGAGGGAGAGGAGAGACTTCTGGTAAACTGGATACCATTACGAATGACAGAAATTTTGGAGAATATTGAGGTTTCAGTGGCGAAGAAGGGAGATGATAATACTGTGGATGTGCTCTTCAAGTATAAGGATTCTCCCGCTGCTGGTGTCGACTTTACATATTGGAACGGGAAATACAATTCTCCCATCAATAGCGCTAAGAGTGGACTCGGACAACTGATGTTCCCCCCTGACTATCCTGTGCAGGAAGTGATGCTGGTGGTAGAAACGAGTTTTAAAGAAGCAAGCGTGAGCGACCCAGAACTTGAATCAATAATCAACGGTTTTAAACCTTTGGCGTTTCCCGAAGCCCGCAAATTGATTGGGGTAGAGGGTAAGAAACTAAAGGTAGACAAGGATGCAAAAGTGGAGTTTAACGCAGTGGCTTCTATCGGAAAGCGTGAAGGTGTCACTCCGCTTGATAAAAAAGAAACAAAAGAGTATCAGACGGTGATCGACAATGTGCTTAAATCTGTTATCAACAAGAGCTATAAACCTGATCCGACCTATTTCACTGAAGAAGGTCTCGACATGTTTAATAAACTTCTTGGTTACGGAAAGGCATATGTGCTTGGAAGTCCTGAAGTGGGATTCTATCCGTTTGGAGAGAGAGTCGTGGCGAGAAGTATTCCAATGCGTTTCGACTTTAAAAATAACAAACGAACTTTTATTGAAGATGTGACTTTTACTTTCTCTCCTGAAAAGAAGATAGAAAGCATCGCATTTGGTCTTGGAGAGTCTGCCCGCAAAGATATATTCGAACAGGGTGTCGGTGTGTGGAGCGATTCTGTTAAGATGGTGATTGTGACGTTTCTGGAAAACTATAAGACTGCGTTTGCTCTCAAACGGTTAGACTACATCAGCAGCATATTTGATGAAAATGCTTATATTATTGTCGGGCACAAACTTCAGCAGATGAAGAAGGTCAAGAGTGAAGACGGAATGGGTTTCAGTATGGTCCCTAAATATGAGTATGCTCAAAAAAGTAAGGCTGAATATATGGATCAGTTGAAGCGCTGCTTTGCAAGTAACGAATACGTAAACATCAATTTCTCAGACAATGATGTGCAGAAAGCTGCTTATGGGGGCGATACATTCGGAATTCAGATAAGACAGGATTATTATTCAGAACACTATGGTGATCAGGGATACCTTTTCCTTTTTGTTGACCTTAACGATGCTGATAAACCTGTAATTAAGATCCGAACTTGGCAACCGGAGAGAAATCCCGACCTTACCCCGATGCTTCCTAAAAACAACCGTGATTTTGGAATCTATAGCAATTCAATGTTTCAGTGACTTTGCACTAAGACAAAACCACTACTTACAATCAAAAACAGCTTTCCTTCAAAGGAAGGCTGTTTTTATTTAATCACAAGGTTGCGACAGTGGGTCTCGTGTAGGATACACTTTTTTGTTTCGAGATTTTGATTTCTTTGTTTTTCTGTCCTTATCTGCAATTCTCCCACCTTTTATGCTTGTAGATGACTCCTTCTTATTTAATTCTAATGACTCTTTGTTGTCTGCTGAGTCTGATGGCAGTTTTTCTGCCGGAGTGGAGTTTGGTGTGGATGTGGAATCCGGAAAGAAATTGCTTCCACAGTTGCGTACGATGAATCCGGATGTAATGCACAAGAGGGCTGCTGCCGCTACGGCAACAAGCCCTCTTCTTTCTTTTGATGTCAGCGGATGTTTCATCCGTAATTTATTTCAGTTAGTTCATCCTTCGTTGCGGTTGGCGCGTTTGCGCTCGTTCTCATCAAGAATTATCTTGCGGAGACGCAGATGGTTGGGTGTTACTTCAACATACTCATCTTCTTTAATATATTCGAGAGATTCTTCAAGTGAGAATACTACTGGAGGCACAATTTTTGCCTTGTCGTCAGCTCCCGATGCACGCATGTTGGTGAGTTTTTTCGACTTGGTTACGTTGACCACGATATCCTTGTCTTTTGCATTCTCTCCTACTACCTGTCCGGCATATACCTCCTCTTGTGGGAAGATGAAGAATTTGCCGCGATCCTGAAGCTTGTCGATGGCATAGGCGTATGCTGTACCTGCCTCCATGGCAATCAGCGAACCATTGGTGCGACGTTCAATTTCACCCTTCCATGGCTGATATTCGAGGAATCTGTGAGCCATGATAGCTTCGCCGGCTGTAGCTGTCAGTACATTGTTGCGCAGACCGATTATGCCACGTGATGGAATGTGAAACTCTATGTTGATGCGATCGTTCTGAGTGTCCATGCTTATGATGTCTCCCTTTCTTCGAGTCACCATGTCTACCACTTTCGAACTATATTCCTCCGGCACATTAATGGTAAGAGCTTCGACTGGTTCGCACTTTACTCCATCAATCTCCTTCACGATGACTTGTGGCTGACCAACCTGAAGTTCATAACCCTCGCGACGCATGGTCTCGATTAGGATGGAGAGATGCAACACACCGCGTCCGTAGACTATCCATTTGTCTTCCGATTCTCCCTTGCTTATACGCAACGCAAGGTTGCGGTCAAGTTCTTTCATTAGGCGTTCATGGATGTGGCGAGAGGTCACATATTTGCCGTCTTTTCCAAAGAAGGGAGAGTTGTTGATGGTGAAAGTCATTGACATTGTAGGTTCATCAATGGCAATTCTTGGAAGTGGTTCTGGATTCTCTATTGTGGAGACAGTATCTCCGATTTCAAAATCATCAAGACCTATTATTGCACAAATATCACCGGAACTTACTTCACTCACTTTCTTTCTACCCATACCCTCAAAGGTGTGGAGTTCCTTGATCCGTTGTTTCTTTACAGACCCGTCTTTCTTGCAGAGTGCGATGTCCATACCTTCGCGAAGTGTGCCTCTGTGTACACGACCTACTGCGATTCGCCCTACATAGCTTGAGTAGTCGAGACTCGTGATGAGCATCTGAGGCTCTCCTTCTATCTGCTCAGGTGCCGGTATATATTCGATAATTGCATCAAGTGCTGCTGTAATGTCGTCAGTGCGCTCCTTCCAATCCCTGCTCATCCAGTTCTCTTTCGCACTTCCGTAGATGGTGGGAAAATCGAGCTGATCCTCGCTGGCGTTTAGATTAAACATTAGGTCAAACACCATCTCGTTTACTTCGTCAGGACGACAGTTAGGTTTGTCTACCTTGTTTACGACCACTACAGGTTTCAGTCCCATCTGAATGGCTTTTTGGAGCACAAAACGAGTCTGTGGCATCGGACCCTCGAAGGCGTCTACGAGGAGCAGACAGCCGTCTGCCATATTGAGCACTCGCTCCACCTCACCTCCGAAATCGGCGTGTCCCGGAGTGTCGATTATATTGATTTTCGTACCCTTGTAGTTTATCGAGACATTTTTGGAAAGTATTGTGATGCCTCTTTCCCGCTCAAGGTCGTTATTGTCGAGGATTAGTTCTCCTGTGCTCTGATTCTCGCGGAAAAGGTTGCCTGCGAGTAGCATTTTGTCGACGAGGGTTGTCTTTCCGTGGTCGACGTGCGCGATGATTGCGATGTTGCGAATGTCTTGCATAGTTTGATGTGGTGCCCGAATAGACCGGGGCTGTTTTAAACTGCAAAGTTAACATTTTTCAACGATTCAGGCAAATATTCAGCCGTTTTTGTGCCTTTTTGACCATCTGGTTTTCTCTTTTTTATAAAGCAAGTCCTTCCGGCAGTTAAAGGCAGGAAGGACTCGGATATTATGAGTATAAAAAATGTTTTTATAAAATCCTTTTGTAGGTGTTTAATGTACAGGTTTTCTCCTACTAGTCATGATACTGTTTGTCTATAACCGGTGCCGTTTTTTGATATGCTTTCATCACCATGCCT
>CAYZPH010000037.1:0-14271 GCA_964480495.1 uncultured Sangeribacter sp. | reverse complement strand
GACCTACGATAAAACCGCCAATCAAATGCTTGTAGCGGTTTGATTTTTTGAGAAATGATAAAATTTTAGTCATAAACTTTTGTATGTAAAGAATTGTTAGTAATTTTGCATTGCGAGGGGTGCGGTTAACCTTAAGAGACCGTCCCTTGTTCCACCCAGCCTAATCGCTGGGTTTTTTCGTATAGATGATATTTCCAGATTTGTCTACACAATATATAAACTTGAAATGATGATATTGAGGAGTCCCTTTTAATCCAATGTATTTTGATAGCCCTTCGTTAAATACATCATAGTCCATTTCTTTCATAGGAAATACAATCACTGCAATTTGAGCATCTTTTGAAGCGCAATGTTTTAGTGCATTTCTAATATTATTAGGAATAGCAGTCTCTGCTGCGGTGACTTCGAATTTGAACCCATTCCAACGCCCTTCAACATTCTTTTTCTTATATCTGTCGTGGCGTTCTTGGGTGAAAATCACGGAGTACCCTTTTTTAAATCCAGCCTCCTGAGCAATGCTTTCGTACCATCCTTTCTTTGAATCAAAGTTATGGTTAATATGAGTTGCTTTTAACCCGCCTGTAGATGGATCGAACTCGACATCGTGATAGTTTGGACTGTTGCGTAATCTTTCATAAAGCCGTCTATTGGTTTCAAACCGATTTGCAATATCATGAATCTCATGACACGCTGCGCATACCGTGTTATCAGGAGGTGCAAGTTTTGCGAGGTTTCCAGGCTTGTTGCCTTTCGCAATCGGGCAAGTGTTACACTTACGAATGGTATAAGGGTTATAGTCAGGAATAGATTTCTCTTCTTTGCCCGGGTTGAAACGGAACATACCTTTGGTGTCGCGTTGCAGGGCTTCATCGCCGAGACGCATAGCTTCATCGTGAGGCGTTGTGGGATACTTCGATTTGAGCACCTGTACCACGTTACAGCGACAATTCCATCCATTCGGAGGATAGAACTCCTCCCAAAACGAATCCGTAATAGGTAGAGTCACTCGGTCGAGTGCGGCGTGTTCCGGGCGAACCTTATCATCGCGCTGAGTGCGATATTGTAGATAATATCGGTCGCCATCTTCCATAAACTGTTCCCACTTGGCTGCCATCTGAGCCGAAGCATTGACGAAGTTATATTCAGCTCGTAGGTAGTTGACGTTATAAGTTCGGTCAATCTTTTGAACGTCATTCAAAAAGCGTTCAAACGACTTTCGATTGCCGTTCTCATCAAGCAACGAAGGGAACGCCTCATTAAGCTCGTGGAATGTTTTCATTCCCGAAAAGATATAATTCGATCGAGTAAGGCGACGGTGCATGGTCTCAGACATTTCCACCTTTTGCATCGAAGAGTCGAGAGCGGAAGAGTGTTCGCCTATGAACTTCTGTACGGCAGGGTCAGCAAAATAGTCTATTTTTATGGACAAGAATGTATAAAATCTAACATAGATATGAGATTTTTATTAAAAAATGTTATCTTTATATCTACGAATAACTAAAGATATAGATAATTGACAGCAAACCATTGAACGAATATAATCGTAAGTGGGTTATTATTAATAAATAATGAATAAGTGCTTTGAATAACAATATAATCAGATTATGATCAAGATGTATGTAATGCAGACCTGCCCAGACTGCGAGTATGTGGAAAAGCAGGTAAAGGATAATCCAAATTTCGAGGTTATTGACATTGGTAAGCATGTCAGAAACCTGAAGCAGTTTATTAAACTGCGTGATACAAGTCCTGCATTTGATGAAGCAAAGGCAGTAGACGATTTAGGAATACCATGCTATTTGTTGGAAGATGGTACTGTAACACTCTATTCAAAGGATGTCGGATTGGAACCGAGACCAGAGGAAGAAGGTGAATCATGTAGTGTGGATGGTAGAGGGTGTTAAGTAATAAACAAGATAATTGTAAGATATGAATTTCATAGAATTAGTAAGTAGCAGGTATTCCTGCAAGAAGTTTGATACGCGTCAAATCAGTAAGCAACAATTAGACACGATCTTAGAGGCTGGACGTTTGGCACCAACGGCGAAGAACCTACAAGAACAGCACATTTATGTGGTTCAATCTGTAGAAGGACTTGCCAAACTTGACACGCTCACACCTTGTCGGTATGGAGCTCCAACCATGCTCATTGTTGCATTTGACAAGAACAACGTGTATACCTATCCCGGCCAGAAGTATGACTCAGGCATTGAAGACGCTTCGATTGTGACCACTCACATGATGCTTTGTGCAAAAAGCATAGGAGTAGAGAGTTGTTGGGTGAATTTCTTTGACCCAGACAAGATGGCAGAAACTTTCCAGTTGCCTGAAAACGAAGAGATATTGAGTTGCCTTGCTCTTGGTTTTGCAACCGAAGATACGAAACCATTTCCAAATCATTACAGTCGGAAACCAATAGAGGAAACGGTGACTTATCTCTGACTTTTCCGTATTAAGATTTCTCTTCATTTCTATTGACTAAATAATAGATTTATGATTAGGGAAATAGAATAGATTCAATAATTGTTTCAATAGATAGAATTGTATTGAAATCTTTATTATATGTTGCAAACATATATTGACCTTAATGTTATTTAGACTTTAGAATCGCTTGTGAGAGCAGAAGGTTTTAAATAAATAACTCTGCGTTTTACTAACTATTATTATCATGAAAAAATGAAACAAATATCAAAAATTTGCATGGCGGCTGCTTTTGCTGCCGGGTTGCCGTTTTCAGGCATAAGTCAGGTTACTCTTGGATTCGATCTTGCGTCGCGTGGACCTAAAATAAGTGAATATCAGTATGGTATCTTTTATGAGGAGATAAACAATGCAGGCGATGGAGGATTATATGCTGAGCAGATTCGAAATCGTTGCTTTGAGGATTCAGAAACTTTGGAATACTGGACAAAGATCGGTGGATGTACGATGGAATTAGTGCATGATAACCTAATGAACAGTAATCGCAAGGCAGCATTACACCTAATACTTAACGGAGAGAATCAGGGTGTGATGAACAGTGGATATTGGGGTATCAAAAGCAATGCGGGTGATAAGTTTACTCTTACATTGTGGCTTAAAAGCGACTCTGGATACAATGGCACGGTAAGCGCTATGATTAGCAGTAACGGAAAGACTTCAGGAGCAACGGGCTCGTCAGAAGTGAGTCTTGACGGCGAATGGAAGAAAGTGACAATACCCATGACAGCACCTGAAGACTCACCTTATATAGGAAATGGCCGATTTATATTGCGTTTCAGTCAATCCGGTGATATTAACATCGGAATGGTAAGTCTTTTCCCTTCTACTTATAAGGATCGAGAGAATGGCTGCAGGAAGGATTTGGCAGAAATGCTTGAGGCACTCCGTCCAAAATTTGTAAGATTTCCAGGAGGTTGCTATATTGAAGGAGACGGAACGGTTGAAGAGTCTAATCGTTTTGAATGGAAAAAGACAATAGGTCCGATCGAAGAGCGTCCCGGCCATTTTAACAGAAATTGGGGATATCCATCGACAGACGGACTCGGTTTTCATGAATTCTTACAGTTGTCGGAAGACCTTGGAGCCGCTCCCCTATTTGTTGTAAATGTCGGAATTGGGCATGGCTGGATTAAGGATCATACTGATATCGGAGAATATATTCAGGAAGCACTTGATGCAATTGAATATAGCAATGGCGGAATAGACACATATTGGGGTAAAAAGAGAGCCGAGAATGGACATCCTGAACCATTCAATCTTAAGTTTATCGAGATTGGAAATGAAAATTACCAAAATGATGATGATCAGCGGAGCGATCATTATGCACAAAGATATAAAGCCTTTTATGATGCCATATCTTCGAAATACCCAGATATTACCTTGATAGGTAATGTAGAAGCATGGGGTACAGATGATCCGTCTTGGCGCAATCCATACCCTGTAGATTTAGTAGATGAGCATTATTACCGCACACCGGAATGGTTTGAATTGAAATACAATAAATATGACAATTTCGACAGAAACGCTCCAAGTGTTTATGTAGGAGAATATGCTGTAACCGATGGTTATGGCGATAACGGACATCTTAAAGCCGCCCTTGGAGAGGCTGTTTATATGCAGGGACTTGAGAATAACTCCGATGTTTGCAAAATGGCATCATATGCTCCTATCTTTATTAATGAGGAGAGAAATGGTGGATGGAGGCCTGATATGATTCGCTTCACCAACGAAACAAGTTATGGCACTCCATCATATTATGTGCAGCAGTTGATGTCTGAGTATCTCGGAAAGCAAAACGTAAAGTGGACAGAAGAAGGAAATGTTCGCGATAGTGGAAATAACAAAATCGGTCTTTCTTCATGGTCAACCTGCGTTGAATATGACAATTTAAAAGTTACAGACAAGGACGGAAAAGAACTGCTTAATGAGGAGTTCTCAATTGGCCTTGACAACTGGAAATTATCATCTTCAGACTGGTGTATAATGAACGGAGCTCTTGCTCAACTTAATAGCACAGAGCAGGGAGTAATCGTGACATGCAATGATGAGTTGCCACGCAGTTACACTCTTGAACTTGATGCAAGAAAGATAACTGGAGCAGAAGGGTTCTTGATAGCGTTCAATGTAGGAGACAATGATAACTACTCATGGTGGAACATAGGAGGTTGGAATAATACCAAACATGGTTTACAAGTGTGTCGTAATGGAAAGAAGTTAGATTATGATATAAAAGACGGATCAATATCAATAGGTAAGACATATCACATCAGAATAGAAGTTGACGGGTCTGAAGTAAAATGCTATCTTGACGGAGAATTGGTGCATCATGTATTATTGCCAGAAGAGAGGAATGTGTATGTTTCGTCATCAGTAGATGATGAAAGTGGACTAATGTATGTGAAGCTTGTCAATACCACAGATAAAGACTATGATATAACAATGAATATTGCAAATGCGAGTGCAGAGGAAGCAGATGTAATTGTTCTGACATCAGAAAGCGAGACTGACGAGAATACTTTATACAATAGTGACAAAGTGATTCCTCAACAAGGAAATTTACCTACAGTTGTGCCAGATAAGCTTGAGTACCGCTCCCCTGCCCATTCGCTATCAGTTGTGACAGTAAGACTTAGCGATATCAATTATGATTCCTCGACAGGGAGTGTTGACATGGAAGAGTGCGAAAATGTTTTTGGCAAAGACGTATTTACTCCATCTGGAGTCCGCGTGAAGAGAGCGACAGACTCCGATGGAGTTAGATCAGGTCTTTCTAAAGGAATATATATTGTAGGAGGAAAGAAAATTGTAGTAAAATAATTTGGTATTACTTACCGAGATAAGGTCAAAGACTGGAGAGTGTGCATGGCCGAAGCGCGTTGATACTGAAGTTCAAGGTAATCAAGGTGTGATTCGAAAAACCAGTTTCTTTCCTGAAGGTATTCAGTGAGAGAGATTTCTCCTCCCTTAAAAGCTTTTAGTAGTAATACCGGATAGTCAGTAGAACCGAAAATCTCGTCTGGGGTCTTTAGAGCTGAATCTAAAGAAGCAATTTGATTGTAAAGAGCATTGATTTCGGATTCCATTCTATTAGTGACAAGAGACATTTCTTGTTCGGCGGCGGCAGCGGCAGCTTTCGCCGCCGTTGTTTTTCCTCTATTTGAGAAAATTGGTATAGAAACTCCTAAATTAGCTCCATTGAAATGAGTGCCATCTTCAAAATTATGTGAATAGCCTATTTTGAGAGAAGGCAGACCTTCAGCCTTTGCTACCTTTAGATTACTTATGGCAGATTCATAATCAGCGACACTTTTAAGGAAGTCCGGATTATGAGATACAGCTTCAATATAGTAGTCTCTTTTCATGAGTGTAGGTCTGTCGATGTCTCTGTCGATACTTTCAAGAAGAGTATTGCAGTCATACCCACCATTAAACGTTTGAAGAACTCCAATAGCATTATTCTTTTCATTATTAACAGATGATAGTAATGTATTAATTCTTCCCTGTTCCAAAGAGATTTTGGCAAGGTCGAGACGAGACATTTGTCCGCCACGTATTGCTTTTTCTGTTATCAAACGAAGAGAATCTGTTGCCTTAGCCATAGATGCCATCAGAGATAGTTTTTTATCGGCAAGTATATAATCCTCGATACTCTTTAGTATTTCGAGTTTTTTTGTGGCAACAAAAGATTGTAGTTCCGCATTATTCACACTTTTTACTGCATTGCTCATGCTTCGACGTGCACCATAAACTCCAGGCCACTCCATTGAGTATGATATGCCAACGTCCCAACGATTTGTTATTCCGGAAGGAGCTGCTAAATATGTTCCCTCAAATTCAGGATCAGGTAGGTTGCCAATAGATGTAGCTTCAAGATTATCGGCTTTCAATTTCATAACTGCTCCGATGTAATCTCCATTTCTGCCGAGTATAGCATCAGCCGCTTCTTCGGGAGTAATTGCAAAAGCCGATAAAGTAGCAAATAGTATGAATAATGTAAAAATGTGTAGTTTCATAACCAACCATTAGTTTTTCCAATGTCCTAATTCTGATCTGCGATATAGTATTGGGACAATAAAAATATTAAGAATAGTAGAGCTGACCAAACCTCCGAGAATTACAATAGCCATAGGTGATTGTATTTCATTGCCTGGCTCAGATCCTCGCAGAGCGATAGGAATAAGAGCAAGAGCTGAAGTAAGAGCAGTCATAATGATAGGAAGAAGACGATCAGAAGATCCAATCTTTATTCTTTCAGCGAGTGAATATCCATCCTCTTTAAGTTTATTATAGTGAGAGAGAAGGAGCATTCCATTTCGTGTGGATATACCCATTAGTGATATAAAACCAATAATTGCGGGTATGTTTAATTCTCCAGTAGTGAAACGGAGTATCATGATTCCACCGATGAGTGCGAGTGGCATATTAACGAGAATGGTCATAGACTGCGAAATACTCTTGAATTCAGCATATATCAGGAAGAAGATTACAATAATGGCAATAATTGAAGTGAGAGTCAGCATTCTGGATGCGGCAGCCTCATTTTCAAATTGTCCGCCATATGTAACAAAATACTTTTCAGGTAATGATACGTGTTCATTAATATGATTCTTAATCTCGTCAACCGCACTTTTGAGGTCTCTTCCGTTTACATTTGCAGAGACTGTGAGCATTCGGTTAACATTCTCACGGTTGATTGTATTAGGACCTACCGTAGATTTCACGTCGGCAACGTAAGAAAGAGGAATCATGCCAGAGTTTGATTGAATCATCAAGTCTTCAATTCTTTCGCGTGAATCACGATGAGAATCAATAACCTTGACAGTAAGGTCGTATGGGATGCCTTCTTCGAAAACTCGACTAACGACTTCACCCCTAATAGCCATATTTATGAATTCATTGTATTCAGGAATTGTGATTCCATACTTAGAAAGCATTTCGCGACGAGGCGATATTTCCAATTGCGGACGAGCTATTTGCTGTTCGACATTGACATCCACAATCCCTTCTATTCCCTTCATTTCCGCATCAATCTGCTGCCCAATTTCATAAAGTCGGTCAAGATCGGAACCGAATATCTTAACGGCAATCTGCGATTGCGAACCGCTAAGCATAGCATCAATACGATGAGATATAGGCTGTCCGATTTCTACGTTAACACCGGGTATTTGTGAAAGCTTTTTGCGTAGTTCGTCAGCCACTTCTTTTTTCGATCTGCCTTTATCTAGAACATATGGCACCTCCATTTCAGATGTATTTACACCAAGCGAATGTTCGTCGAGTTCGGCGCGTCCGGTTTTTCTTGCCACATTTCTTACTTCCGGGACAGACAAGATCAATCTTTCAGCAGCCACCCCAATGCTATCACTCTGTTCGAAAGATACTCCCGGCATCGCACTAACATTGATTGTGAAACTGCCCTCGTTAAAACCAGGCATAAAGCTCCTCCCAAGCGTAAATAGGAGAATTAGAGAAATGACAAACAACGCACCTGTTGCATAAAGCCAGGGTTTAGGTTTGGCCAAAACTTTAGCGAGAGCAATAGAATATTTTTCTCTAATCCAAACTGATGTACGAGGTTCTCTGTCTATTTTATTTGAATTCTGTTTGTCGTTTGCAAGGAGGAAGCTACACAGCACAGGAGTCAAAGTAAGCGCCACGACAGTAGATGCAGCAAGAGAAACAATAAATGACACACCAAGAGGTTGTAGGAGACGACCTTCAATTCCACTAAGGAAGAACAATGGAATAAAAGATGCCATTATAATCAGTGTAGAGTTTAGAATCGGTTTCCTAACCTCATGTGAAGCCTCAAATACGACCTTTAGAATAGGCAAACGGTTTTCTGGATCAAGAGATTTGTTTTCCTTTAGTCTTTTGTAGACATTTTCCACATCAACAATAGCATCGTCTACAAGAGACCCAATAGCGATTGCAATACCTCCCAGAGTCATGGTGTTAATAGAGAATCCCATGAAATATAGACATATGAGGGCAATTATTATCGATATAGGAATAGCTACAACCGAAATGAAAGTTGTTTTAAAATTCATCAGGAAGAAGAAGAGTACAATAATAACGAATAATGCTCCTTCTAAAATTGATGACTGCAGGTTGCTAACTGAATTCTGAATAAAATCGCTTTGATTAAATATTTCAGTATCGATATTGACATTGTCGGGCAGATTCGCATGTAGTTGATCAAGTTCATCAAGAATCTTTTCCGACAGTTCGATAGAACCGACTTTAGGCTGTTTAGTGACGGTAATCAATACTGCAGGTTTTGTTTTGACAGTAGCAGAACCGATTTTCGGGGTTTTGGCACCGATTCTAACATCGGCAATGTCGTTTAATTTGACAGAAGAACCAGAAGCTGTTTTGACAGAAGCCATCGCAATATCTTCGACATTACAAGAAGCTACATTTCCTTTGATAAGATACTCATTGCCATATTCATATACAACACCTCCAGATGAATTCACATTCATTTCGCGTGTGGCATCCGCCACATCAGACAGAGAGACACCAAAATGGCGCATTTTTTCAGGAATCAGAAGAATTTGATATTCCAGTTGGTCTCCTCCTATCACAGATACTTGACTCACCCCTCCGAGAGAAAGTAGTCGAGGGCGTATTGTGCGATCTGCAATGTTGCGTAAACTACCAGCATCAATGCTATCGCTAGTTAAACCGATGATCATGACCTCGCCAAGAATAGAAGATTGAGGTCCCATTACCGGAGATCCGACATTTGGAGGCATCTCTCCAGAGATCTGCGCAAGTCGTTCGCTGACAGTCTGGCGAGCATGATACACATCAGTATCCCAATCAAATTCAACATGAACAATAGAGAAACCTGAAGCGGAACTTGAACGAACTCGTCTAACTCCAGAAGCTCCGTTGACCGCTGTCTCAATAGGGAAGGTCACAATTTGCTCTACTTCTTCCGGAGCCATACCAGGAGCCTCCGTCATAACCGTTACAGTTGGAGCATTAAGATCCGGAAAAATGTCAATTTCTGAGCGTATAATCACAAACACCCCTGCCACAATGATTGCACATGTGACAAACAAAACCATGAATCTATAGGTCAGTGACCATTGAATAATTTTGTTGAGCATATTTGTCAATGATTATGAGTATGTCCAGGAACGGAAACCGCTGAAGTTTCAGCCATTCTTATGACGCTTGCACCAGCAATAACCACATTTTCCCCTTTGTGAAGACCAGAGATAATTTCTACGTTATGTCCATCAGTAGCACCTGTGGTCACTACATGTTTGGCATAGTGTCCGTCTACTAATGAAGAATAGATGCACTTGTTGCCACTTATTTCAACAATAGCGTCTTTGGGTACAAACATCACATCGTGTCGAACACTGCTTTTCAGATATACTTCTGCGAAAGATCCAGGAGCAATTGAACCATCATTGTTAAAGACAAAATATAGGGGAACATACCCATTTTGAGAAACGGAAGATAGAGGTTTAGAAATCATTTTTCCACCGAGATTATCGATAGAATATGTTGATTCGGATGATGCCGGACGGAAATTTGCAGATTTAATAAGTTGTATCTGTCTTAAATACTTTTCTGGAACATCTGCTCGTAGTGTTAGGCTTGTATTACCGCTGATGACCGCAACGGGTTGTCCTATCTCCACATATTCACCAGACTTAACAAGTAATTGTGTTATAACTCCAGATTTTGGTGAAATAACAGAAGGATTTCCTTGTGTAGACGAACGTAAAGCAGCATCCGCCTCCTCGAATGAACGAAGAGCGGAATTATAAACCTCGTCACTGACTATTCCGTCAGCGTGAAGAGAAGTAAGGCGATCAAGCTCTCTTTTCGCTGCATTTCTTGTAGCCATAGTTTTTACGGTCGGGTCTCCCTCTTGTACATTAGATGCAGTGATGCGTGCAATAACAGTAGCAGCAGAGATAATAGAGCCGTTGTTTATGTCTGGAGAAATGGTAATAATACCGCTACGAGTAGCAGTTGCTATTGCTTCATCAGATGCTTTAGTTTCAATTTGACCTGATACAATGATGACATCAGAGAAATCTGAAGGAGTTATTACCTTAGAAGCAACACCAAACTGTTTTGCAAGTGAATCATTAAATTCAATCAGTGCTCCATGTTCATGCTCATGTTCATGAGCTTCGTGGTGTTCAGAATTTTTAGGAGCCTCTTCGTGATTGTCGTCATGGCCTCCTGATATAGAACAAGACATTAATGCCGATGAACTCCAAAACAGGGATGTTGCCACTAAAATCGAGATGTATGAATGTCGTTTTATCATAATAATATCAAATATATTGCAAAATTAGCTAAATAATTGCGCAACTCGGTGGCATAAAAAGAGAGACATTGCCACGAAATATGTAGCAATGTCTCTTATACGAATGTGGAATTGCGAGTAGAGAGTCTCTAATATCAAATTATTATGATATTTACCGATTAACTATATCAGAAGGGGAAGGTTATTCCCATGTGGTAGTCAGCATTCGACGTAAGAGGAATATGGTTTTTATCCATCTTGATATTAGCATAGTCCATACCAAGATTTAAATTGAAACCCTTGTTGCCGAGACTTAGAAGGAAACCATAGTTTGTGCCGTAAGTTCCTGCTGCTGCACTTACAGAAGCTGCTATCCCCTTAATGGGTTCAATATTTGCAGAAAGACGGAATTCAGTCATAGGGAATACCGAACTGAGGTTTGTGGTGTTCATAATTCCGAAGTGGAGTTTCTTATAAATAGGAAGTTTATAGTCTACACCCACGCGTAGTTTTCCTTCGAGTCCTATTGAAGTAGACCCCATATCGCCCATGTCAGACAGTTCATAGAGCGGAGAAAGGCTATCTATAAAACCATCCAAGCTTTCACCATCATCACCGATACCGATAGGATTGGCTGCGGTTTCGAATGATTTTGTTCCGTTGGTAGAAGCCAACTGAATAGAATTGTATTTAATCAAACCGAGATCAGTGAGAGCCAGAGAGAACGTAAAATCTTTCCATTCGTAAAGGGCTCCAAGATCGAAAGCGAAGCCTAAGCCGTTAAGACCGAATTCAATGTCATCGGTGTTGACTCCGCTAACGTATTTGTTTCCTGTGCGGTCGTTGACATCAGTTTCATATTTGAGACCTTTAAAAGCCAGTTTCATTTCAGCATTAGAGCGAGCGTTCCAACTATTCTCACCGAGTTCTAGTTGCAGTTCGTTGAAATTAGCTTCAGCCATTGCAACAGGGATCAGGACTTTAAGGCTCAGACCGGCTCTAAGTCCCGGCACCTGTTTTATGGCACGTGAATGGTTAAGGGCAATTTCTGCATATGCTTTGGCATTCACTCTAAGGTCTTTTATATCATATGTCTGATTGCTAAGACCCTCCTTAAGGAGTGAGAATATGCTTTTGGGAAGGTCGAAACTTGCACTGTTTTTAATATTAACAGCAAAATTGTTGTATCCACCAAAAGCCTTGAATCCGAATTGAATGATATTAATATTGGCAGATTGCGAAAAGCGGTTTGTGTCGTGAATATTTCCGAGTGCTTCCTGTGCTGAGATATTCGGATTTGTGAAGAGCACTGTTTTTCCGCCATAATTGTAAATGACATCAGTAGCATTTAAGTTACCATTGACATTGCCATTAAGATTACCGAGTAATGGGAAGCCGACATATCCGTTTCGGTTTCCCATAGCAGGGTTCATCTGCCATCTCATCTGATAGTTATCGTTGAAATAACCTGTATTTAAGTCCTGAGCCGCAACAGAGAAGATTGAAGCGGAAGTCAAGAAGAGGGCAAGTAGTTTTTTATTGATAATATTCATTGCAGTTCTGAGCTAAAGTTCTTAAAAATCCGTTTCATAATAACCATCAACGCAAATGCGGATGTCTGTTAAAGTAATATCAAGATCGGGACCGATTGGTGTTGTATTATCGCCATTCTGTGAGATAACAGCTCTGAAACGAACACCGTCAAAAGAATTTATAGGTCCATTTGCACCTTCCATAGCTAGACAAACTTCTTCGCCTTGGCTCATAGGCTGCACTTCAAAATCTGAAGTAAGTACCTTAATTGGAATTGTGTTGCCGTTTTTATCTACAGGAGCCAATTTGAGAGTTAAACCCACAGGGAGATTTGTGGAGCATTTAGCTTTTAATTTAATTCGATTGATGAAAATTTTGTCAAGATCATCGCTTCCCCATCCATTTTCAGTAGTTTCATATACCACAACTGAAGGGCTATCAAAACCAAGAGGAGCAGTGAAAGTATAGTCACCCTGAGCCTTTTCTATATTGCCGAGAGGAAAATCAACAGTTTTACCGGCAAAACGGATATCCTCAATATTTACGGAAATGCTATTTGGCAAGCCTCCGACCTGAGAATTGACAAGAATGTCGGTCAGACCGTTGAAATGAACATAATTTTCAGCTGATTTGTCATTGCCGAAAGTAAGAGTAGCTCCAGTTTCGCCTATTGTGAAACTATCACTCACAGCCTCTGTTTTATTATTGCCATCAAAATTTGACGTTAGGCGAATTTTTCCGTATCCTGATATTCCGTATTTCCCAACAGGATTGTTAATGTTAACGAGGATTGTAGGATCAGCAATACGTATTTCAGTTTCCGGGCTATCAAGGAAATCCGGAAGATCAGTTAGAGATATTGGAGCAATATCTACGTTGTCCATATGATAGTCGATTTCACCGCTGAAACTTGCAATGTCGAAAGCTGAGATGTCAAAATTGGCACCTATCACAATTTCAGATGGAATGTTGAGCGATTGCAGATCATAGACTATAGACGCTGAAACAAGACCAATTTCATCGGAGATATCAAGTTGATGATTGTTGATTACCCCTCTATCTCCAAGTTCAAGACCATATGCTATAAAAGAGTAATGAGCTACACCATCTGATCCAACCGGAATTTTTTCAATATAAAGGTTGCCGTTAGATTTGTCATAACCTTGCTGATCTGTAATAAGTCCCCAAGGCATCTTTATGTTAACGTTTTGGAAATAGATAAGATTTCCGTTGCTTACGAATTGAGGATTTACACTAAGACTAATGTCGAGTTTTATTTGCTCCTTTGTCTTTACATCTCGAAGAGAAATAAGTGCCGGGTCAATATTGTCCATATTGATTTGATACGAAGACATAGGAAGATTATCCGGGAGATTTACACTGCCTGAAGCTATACTGCGCGTATACAAATTTAATGGGATTCTGTATTCGAGTGGAGTTACGGGTACAGAAGCCACATGAATACCTGCAATGTTGAAGTCGGAGGTGTTAATTTTACCTTCTTCAAGGAGAGCATAGCATTCCTTGCCATCAATGATGATTTTTGAGATGTTATCATTATCGTCAAGTTCAACTACATCATCAAGTTTGATAGTGTTGAGATTGACCGGAACAGTAAGATCATTTACCGTAATCCTTGAAGATGTATCAATGTCTGTAAGGTCATATTTATCGTCGACGCATCCTGCAAGAGAGCAACAGACAGCCGCGACTAATAAACCTTTGACATAATGAAATTTGTCGTTTTTAATCATAGGTTTTTGTTGTTATTGTTTTTTTTATTATTTTCAATTACTTATATTTAGAAAATGTATCAAATTACCACGATTCTTAGCATTGATTTACTATAAATTTGTTTATTATTGCAAAATTAAGTTAAAATAATTACAATTGCAATAATTTTAAATTTTTATTGAATAATATTTAAGTATAAATTAAACTTGGTATATGTATAATGAATTATTAAAATGATAAGG
>CAYZPH010000036.1:0-15344 GCA_964480495.1 uncultured Sangeribacter sp. | reverse complement strand
ACGCATCGAATGCCATTCTATCCGAAAAAGACTTGAAGCATCCATTGCTTAAAGATTTCGATTCTCCTTTTGACTACAACTCAGAGTTAGATTAAATTTTAAACATAGTTTTGAAATAACTCTTTTCTTTGCAAAAGGTTTGATTGAGAAATTGCCCAATTAGACAAATCTCCACAAAAAGCTCTCTACTCAAACTTCAAATCAATTACCGAATTTTAATATAACAACATCTATTTGTGGCGTTTACTGCTATAAATAATATGTAACTACCTGTGAAAAAACTATTGGATAGTTGCGAATTGACATTTATTCATGAGTGAGAACATAATTAGTGGAAATTCGAAAATCGCGAATAATACAATTCTATTGTATTTGCGCCAGATTATTCTTATAGTAATATCTCTCTATTCTAGTAGGGTTATATTAGCTGTATTAGGGATTGAGGATTATGGCGTATATAATGTTGTTGGAGGCATAGTTTTGATGTTTTCTTTCATTACTACAACTATGGCCTCTGCGTCTCAACGATTTCTATCGTATGATCTTGCCCAAAGAGAAGAAGAAAGACTAAGCCAGACTTTTAGTTTGACTATGTTGTGTTATATTATAATCAGTGTCATTTCTTTTTTATTGTGTGAATTAATTGCGGTTTGGTTTCTGAATACCTATTTGAATATTCCGGAGAATAGCCTTTATGCAGCAAACTGGGTATTGCAATTTTCAATTTTTTCTTTTATTGCAAATTTAATTGCTACTCCATATATTTCTGTAATTATTGCAAGAGAAAAAATGAGTGTATATGCATATGTCAGTATTTGTGATGGTTTTTTTAAACTTGCAATTGTTTTCATTTTAAAACTTTGGGTAGCAAATAGATTGATTATGTATGGTTTATTAATGTTTATAGAGACCTCCTTGATTTCTGTATTCTACATCATATATACAATACGAAATTTTCGGGAAAGTAGATATAAATACTTCTATGACAGAGTTAGACTTAAAGAAATGTTTGCGTTCGCTTGGTGGAATGTAATAGGAGCATTATCAAACGTACTTAGAAGTCAAGGAATAAACATCTTGTTAAATATATTCTTTAATCCTGTAGTAAATGCGGCAAGAGGAATTGCTTATAATGTAAATTCTGCGATAAGTAATTTTTCAAACAATTTTTATACGGCGGTCAGACCACAAATCATTAAAAGGTATGCAGCTGGTGCTGTTGATGAAATGCTGAACCTGGTATTTATCAGTTCAAAATTTGCTTATTTTCTCTTACTAATCTTATCGTTGCCAATATTATTTGAAACAGAGTTTTTATTGAAAATATGGTTAAGTACACCTCCCGAATATTCATCTGTTTTTGTAAAGCTTATAATTATAAATTCTTTGATGGAGGTATTGAACTATCCATTAGTAAATGCAATTCAGGCGACCGGAAACATTAAATCATATCAGTTAGTTGTATCTGGATTTTATTTATTGAATCTTCCAATATCATATTTTCTTCTAAAAGAAGGAATGCCACCAGAGTCTACAATGTATGTAAATATTGCTTTATTACTTGTATGTTTTTGGCCAAGATTGATTATTTGTAAGAAATATTTTAGGTTGTCCATAACTAATTACTTTAAGAATGTGGTAAGCAAGATTGTACTTGTGACAGCTGTAAGTATTATGTTCGCCTATTTAACGATTTATATAATAGGCGATTATGAATCTGTTAAAATCCTTATAGTAAAGACAAGTATAATAGTTATGTTCACTGTTGTTACTATCTTATTTATGGGATTCAATTATTCTGAGAGAAAGAAGATTTATTCATTAATAAAGTTGAAGATATGCAAATGAAGACTATTATACAAAAGATTATTAAAAGAATAGAGTTATTTATAAACGTAAAAAAAGGAGTCCCTCAGTTGGTCCGATATAGTCCTAATGGAATAAAAAATGTCACCCATATATCAGCATTTTCTTATGCAAATGCAGGTGATACATTTCTTCCAGTGGTTCTACGAGATCTCTTTAATCAATTTGTTGGTGTAGAGAAATGGCACGACTATGATGTGCATAAGTATGTGAATAATAAAGATATCAAAAAGTTTAATAGTAGGGATTTTATTGTTATTGGTGGAGGCGGATTGTTTTTGGCCGATACGTGCCCCAATGAAGTAAGTGGATGGCAGTGGAATTGTGATATAGAATCCTTAAATAGAATTGAAAAGCCTATAATTGCATTTGCATTGGGTTATAATCGATTCAGAGGTCAAGTGGATTTTAAACCTATATTTAGGGAACATTTAAGAAATTTTATCGCTAAATCATGTTTTGTCGGTATAAGAAATCATGGAAGTATAAGGAAACTATCTGAATATCTTGAAAAACCGCTAAGAGCAAAACTTAGATTTCAACCATGTATGACAACTATGATTTCCAAGATTTATCCGAATATTCATAATTATACGGAAAAACAAGATTTTATAGCGATAAACTGCGCTGTCGATCGCAAAGATTTACGATCCTCAAATAATTATCTTGAGAGTATTGCCAATGTTGCAAAAGAATTATCCAAAATTTCAAAGATAAAAGTATATTCACACTTAGAGTCCGATAAGGAAATTCTGCCATATTTAGATAGTAAACAAGTGAATTATGAGTTAGTGGAATTGGTTCATGTAAAGGATATTTTAAAACGATACACAGACCCAAGACTGGTAGTTGGCATGAGAGGCCATGCTCAAATGATACCTTTTGGGTGCTTGACACCGATAGTATCCATTGTTTCTCATGATAAAATGAAGTGGTTTCTTGAAGATATCGGACATGAAGATTGGGGGGTAGATGTAGATGATAATGACTTTGAACAGAAATTATTTGCAATAGCCCAAGATGCATATAGACATTATGAAGAAAGAATACAAGATATTGAAGAGGCCCAAGAAAAATTGTGGGAAGTAACAATTAGTAATTTTTCAGAGATAAATATATTAATAAACAAATAAACGAATTTACTATGAACCCTCCAAAAATTATTGCAGAAATAGGTTGTAATCACAAAGGCGATATGGATATAGCAAAAGAACTTATTCTGACAGCAGCGAAGTACTGCAAAGCTGATGTTGTGAAGTTTCAGAAACGTTGTAACAAAGAACTATTGACACCGGAAGAATATAATGCACCACATCCAAATCCAGCTAATTCATACGGATCGACTTATGGGGCTCATCGTGAGTTTCTTGAGTTTGATTTGGAACAACATCGTCAGCTAAAGGCATGGTGTGAAGAGTTTGGTATAGAGTATTCTACGTCTGTTTGGGATGTTACGTCTGCAAAGGAAATTGTTAGTTTGCAACCCAAACTAATTAAAGTTCCATCTGCGTGTAATTTAAATAAACCTCTGCTTCAATATCTTTGTGAGAATTTTTACGGAGAAATACACTTATCATTTGGAATGACAACCAAAAATGAAGAGGAAGAAATTGTCCAATTCTTCGAGAAGAATGGTAGAGCAAAAGATGTAGTTCTTTATAATTGTACTTCCGGATATCCTGTTCCTTTTGAGGATATTTGTCTCCTTGATATAATACGGATGAGTCAACAATACAAAGACAGGGTGAAAGCAATAGGTTTTTCAGGTCATCATCTAGGAATTGCCGTTGATTCAGCTGCAGTCGCTCTTGGTGCAGAATGGATAGAACGACACTATACTCTTGATAGAACATGGAAAGGAACTGATCATGCAGCATCTCTTGAACCAGATGGATTGCGTAAGTTGTGTCGTGATTGTCGTGCCGTTGCGAAAGCTCTTACCTATAAGGATAAAGACGTGCTTGATATAGAGATGGTGCAACGAAACAAACTCAAAAAGAATCAAGTTAAAGGATTCTAAGACTGTTCTTATTGTCCAATAGCTTATTTTGTAACAGATTTGGAGTGGCAGAAAAACTACAGACTGAGGTAAACAAAATATTCAAATTATGTATACGAGTAAAGAATTGCATTGAGTGAAGCAGAGTCAAACTTGTTTGAACTATGCCGAACGTGTAGTGGCGCCTATTAAGGAATAGAAGGATAGAAGCATCATACCTTTGGTATGACACGCGACGAACTCGGAAGTAAAGACTTGCAATATGAGGGGAAGATACGTACAAGAATACTTCATTTTGCTTGTATCATGGAGAACAGATTATGAGAATCTGATGCTATGGCTTGTAGTTTTACAAGGTTAAATTCGCATAAACGATTATTGAATTCAACCAACAGGTTGAATTTTAATAGAAAAACACAACTATTTTGTGGCATTTTATGTCGCAAAACATATCTAATAGCCTATACAATAGCGGTTGGATAGTTACTGTGAAAAGGCGGTTGGATAAGATCTTTAAAGAGACGTATTTTGAACATTTTATAAATGAAAACCATTGCATTCATTCCTGTAAGAGGCGGGAGTAAATCGATACCTCTTAAGAATATAAAGGTATTTTGTGGAAAACCACTTGTTTGTTGGAATATAGAAGCTCTTGAGAATTGTCAAGAAGTGGATGAGATAATTGTTGCAACAGATTCTGATGAAATTTGGGAAACGGTTGAAACACGGCAATATAAGAAAGTAATATTATATCGCAGATCTGTAGAAAATGCTTGTGATACGGCTTCTACAGAAAGTGTAATGCTTGAGTATATATATAAAGCACGCCTGTCCGAAGATGATATTTTTATGCTGGTTCAAGCCACTTCGCCTCTCACACAAACGACTCATTTTTCTGAGGCGCTTCAAATGTTTGCTAAGGGAATGTATGATAGTATAATTACCTGTGTTCGGAATTATCGGTTCTTTTGGAATGAAGATGGGTCTAGTATTAATTACGACTATCTGAACAGACCTCGAAGACAAAATTTCAAAGGTATGTTGATGGAAAATGGAGCTTTCTATATAAACAGCGTGGGGAATATTTTGAAGAATAACAATAGATTAGGTGTAAAGGTTGGCATTTATGAAATGCCAGGATATACTGCAACAGAAATTGATGAGCCTGATGATTGGATTATTCTTGAAAATTTGATGTATAAACATGTTCTTAATGTAACTCGACAAGGAAATATAAAGATAAAATTATTTCTATCTGATATAGATGGCACATTGACAGATGGGGGAATGTATTATAGTGAAAACGGAGACGAGATAAAGAAATTTAACACTCGTGATGGCGTGGGTTTAAGCATGTTACATGAAAAGGGAATAAAGGTCGGAGTCATTACTAGTGAAGATAGGAAACTTAATGAAAGGCGTGCAGAAAAGTTAAAGATTGATTTTATTTATCAAGGTAAAAAGAACGGAGGAAAACTAAAAGTGGCCAAAGAAATATGTGAAATGATTGGGATCACTCTTCAAGAAGTTGCATATATAGGCGATGATGTCAATTGTATAGATCTTTTGTCTTCTGTTGGCATGGCTGGTTGTCCTGCAGATGCGGATTATCGAGTGAAATCGATACCCAGTATTCACATTATGTCTAAAAATGGAGGTGATGGTTGCGTTAGGGAATTTTGTGAAACTATATTGTTAGAATATGGTGGCTGGAAATAAATATTTAGAAGATATTACCAATAATGAAAGATTTAATTTTATTGGATTTGCAACTACTCCATGGCATGCTCTTGGATTGATGGCCTCTGTATACAAAATTATGGAAAGTGGGGAAAAGTTATTTGGAACTATTTATATTACACCTCATTCACAAACAGGATATTCAATAGATCATTCTTTTTTCCCTTCTATCGAGGGAATAAAAGTTGAGAGAATACAAAAGTCGGAGTCTATTCGAGACAGATTTCTTAAAATACTTTATTCGTTATACTATTTATTAAGAAATGGAAATAGTAATAAATTATCAAGACATATATATGTCGTAGAGCCATGGGTCATTAATTCTTCACTTTCTGGATTACTTGTTAAGAAGATTAGAGATATTAATCTTATACACGTAGTATATGATGAAGGAGTATCAACCTATTTTTCATTAAAGTTCAAAAATACTAACATTCCTACCTTTATTTACAATCAATTTTTAAAACATATAGTATTCGGAAAAGGTTTTAAGTATTTATCCTCGAAATCCAATTTTATTTCAGCAAAATTGTTTGTCGAAACAAATAATGGCTTAGTTGAAAATAGAACAATTATTCCATATTATTTTAAAGCTCTATCTGAATCTCCTAAAAGATTACATCAAACGATAGAATTCGGAGATAATTCAGTAGTTATATGTACAACTGCGTGGGATAGATCAGAAATAAAAGAAGATGAAGATGTAGAGATAATAAAAACTGTAGAAAGATTATTGGAGGATATGGGATATAAAGTTTGGTTTAAGCCTCATCCTCGTGATAAAAATTTCAAAAAATTGTATCCTGATGTGGATATTTTAGATAGTCGTATATCAATCGAAGGAATACTTCTGAATTGTACGAAAAAGCCTAAGGCAATGATTAGTATATCAAGTACAATTTTAGTAACGAGTAAATTGTTTTTTGGTGTTAAATCGGTTGATCTTTCAAAAATCCTTAATGAGGCAAATATAGGGAAATATGTAAATGAAGTGTCTTCATTTCAAAAGGTCTTTGGAAACTACGTATTAGAACCTGAAAAAATTGAAGATTTGAGGGCTTTAATATAGTTCGTTACGATACAAATGATCCCATACTCGATATTATATGTTATTTTAATTCCATTAATCTGTTACGTTTGTAATAGGTCAAATGAAAAATGGAGACAGATTCCCTTGCTGTTAATGGGAGTGATATCAGCAATTCGATATGACACAACGTCTGACTATTATAATTATGTTATGATGTTTGATCGTTTTGGCTGGGGTGTTTTGAATGAAAAAAATATTCTTGAATTTGGATATACAAATTTAAATTTATTGTTTCAAACATGGGATGATGGATTTATTGGCGTATTTGCAGTAGCTTCAATATTGGTTTATTCTTCATATTACTTATTCTTTAAGAAATGTAATGTGTTGGTTTATGGTGCGTTTGCGTTTTTGAGTTTAGGTTGTGTAACCAATATGGATAATATAATAAGGCAGGCAATGGCAATGGCAATATTTAATTTTGCTATCTATTTTTTCTTTAAGAAAAAAAATAGTACTGCTATGGCGCTTTGTTTTATAGCTACGACTTTTCATAATTCTGCATTTATTTGTTTTCTGTTTCTTCCGTTATTGATTGTATTTAAAAGGAAACTCATAAGTTTTCGAAAAATTGTAGCAATCGTCATAATTCTTATTGGATTATATTTTGCGGGATTATTTCAAGTAGTGAGCGATGTGTTTTTCTCGTTAGCTATTATTTCAGATGGTCTATATGAGAGTTACCAAGAAATAGAATTTTCTAAAAATGCGATAGGTATAGGTTTTTTGATAAGAGCTTTTTTGTGTATTATACCATCGATATTATTAAGAAATGAAAAAAATAAATTTAAAGTTTTATGTTATAATTTTTCTTGGTTTTCAGTGATATTGCGTATTGTTTTTGCAAATGTTCCATTTTTTTATCGAATAGCGGATTACCTCACTATTTTCAATGTTTTGGCATTAGCTTTTTACTTGCAATATTATTCGTCTATGTTTAAAAGGAAAATGGTTATTCCGATAATTTGTCTTTGCCAATTATATCTGTTTAATCATGTTACAACATATTTTGGTTACACAAGTATGTATTCAACGGTATTTGGTGAAAAATGTCGAACTGGATTATTCTATGAAAGACAAACTTTTGAGCAAATTCAAGCCATGGGTATAGATAATGATCGTTTATTTTATTTTAAAGGTAGATAGCATATGATTTCAGTTTGTTTGGTTTCTCAAAATGGGGAACGATTTATTACAATAGTTCGTTAAATTGAAATTATAATATCGTTTATGCATTATTCCCCAAAATTAGATCTCACACTTAAAACGTATTTCAGATGAGAGTATCTGTATGCATGGCCACTCATAATGGCGAAAAGTATATTAAGGAACAACTTGATAGTATATTGTCTCAACTATCATGTGAAGATGAATTGATTATTTCTGATGATGGTTCTACAGATAATACAATAAATATTATAGAACAATATAATGATCAACGCATTACGGTTATAAGATTTCATCAACCATATAAGTATATAGACTCTTTTGCAACTCATCGTTATGCAACTAAAAATTTTGAGAATGCGTTATCAAAAGCAAAAGGAGAATACATATTTTTATGCGATCAAGATGATGTTTGGATGCCTAATAAGGTTTCCACTTGCATCGATGCGTTAAAGCATAATGTTCTTATCAAACACAATGGGAACATGATTAATGAAATTGGAGAGTCTCTGAATATGGAAAGTAGCAAAATTCCCATAAGTAAACAACTTATATTCAATATTATTAATTTGAAAATACCTGGATCGCACATTGCATTTAGACGAGAATTACTTAACATTGCGTTGCCTTTTCCAAAACATCTCATCTCTCATGATGGATGGTTAGGATGTTTAGCTTCATATATTGGAGATTGTATTTCATTGAACACCCCTTTGATACTGTATCGTATACATAGTAATAATGTCAGTGTTCAAAAAAAAAATAGTATTCCAATTAAGATTTTATATCGAATAGGTTTATTATTTCAAATAATTCGTAGAATACTTAAATCAGGGAAACAAATCAATAAAAGTTTGATCGGTCTGTGATAGTTACATGAATCAAAAGAATAGAATATCCGTCATTCTTCCTGTATACAAGAATGACAAGCCTGAATATGTTAGGTCGTCGGTTGAAAGTATTCTAAACCAGACATATCCGCTGATTGCGCTAAATATTGGAGTTGATGGTCCGGTTGGAAATGATCTTGCCGATACTTTGAAATCGTATGATGATGATGAGAGGGTAGAAGTTCATTGGTTTAAGAATAATCGAGGTCTTGCAGTTGTTTTGAATGATCTACTCGAGGATTCTTTCAAAAAAGGATTTCAGTTCATAGCCCGAATGGATGCTGATGATATTAGTATGGCGGATAGACTTGAAAGGCAATTTGCCTTGCTTGAATCAAACAAGGATATTGATGTTGTAGGGGGGGCTATTGAAGAGATAGATGAAAATGGAGAAAGTCGGAACAAGGTGATTGTTTATCCAAATTCTTCTGAAGAGTGTTGGTCTTTTTTTTCTAAAAGAAATCCTCATGCCCATCCAGCAGTCCTTTTTAGGAAGTCTTTTTTTGACAAAGCTGGGTGTTTGTATAGACCGGAATACCGTCAAAATCAGGATACAATGCTATGGCTTGACGGCATGAAGAATGGAACAAAACACGCAAATATACCAGATGTGGTTTTGAAATTCAGATTTACTGACTCTCTTTTCAAGAAGCGTAGAAATGGATGGGCTTTTGCAAAGAAGCAACTTAAGGATCGTCTGATTATTAACAAGACTCTTGGCTATGGTCTGACTGCCGATATTTTTGGCTATATGATGTTTGTTCTTCTCGTTTCACCCCCATGGCTTAAGAAAATTGCATACAGACTTTTTAGATAAAGATGCCCACCAATCAATCCCTTCCCCTATTAACATTGTTAGTTGGGCTTCACGTAAAGAGAATGGCTTATTATAATTGGCAGCGAAACGTCAATATACCATTATAATTCATGTTTTTGAAATTTATTTTTGATAGACTGATGGCGTTCATCGGTCTCTTTTTTTTGTGGCCGGTGCTACTCGTTGTAGCTATCCTAATACGTGTAAAGATGCCGGGTGGTCCAGTCATTTTTAAACAGAAAAGGGTAGGACGCAACGGCAACCTTTTCACAATGTATAAGTTCCGCTCTATGACTGTCGGTCATGGTGGCTCATCAGTGTCTGTGGCTGGAGAGAGCCGCATTACTCCGCTTGGTGCGAAACTACGTCATTACAAGCTCGATGAATTGCCGGAATTGTGGAATGTCTTAATCGGGGATATGAGTTTTGTGGGTCCTCGTCCCGATGTGCCCGGATATGCTGACCTGCTGAAAGGTGATGACCGGGAAATTCTGAAGCTTCGTCCCGGAATAACCGGTCCCGCCTCTCTGAAGTATCGCAATGAGGAAGATCTCCTTGCTTTGCAGTCGGACCCTCAGAGATATAATGACGAGGTTATATTTCCTGATAAAGTGCGCATAAACCGCTACTATCTTCACCACTATTCATTTATTAAAGATATCCAACTAATCTTTTCAACAATCCTCGGTACTCATATAAACTATGCCAATGAGGTAATATGAATCTTTTTAAAAAGAGTGTTGTTGGCCAACATTCTTATTTCCCAAAGGCTTCTAATCTATTAGACCGGAGAGGCTCCTCTCCTCAGCAAAGAATTCGTCTTGGTGATGAAGGAACTGCAAAGGTGAAACATTTCTGATTATAGATGTTGATTGGAATTTTTGCTATGAAAGCAGTTGCGAGTATGTTGATACGATAGTTTTTCAACTTGCCTTTTTGCAAAGTCAAACTTTTTGCTTACTTTTGTGGCTGAATAACTATATCACATCATAATTCCCTCATGGCTGACTATCATATTTTTTCGCCATACCGCGTATGCCCAATCGGTGCACACGTTGACCACCAGCACGGACTCGTGACCGGCTTCGCTATTAATAAAGGTGTAGATCTTCGGTTTAGCGTTCGCGATGACGCACAAGTGAACCTTTCTTCGCTTTCTTTTGAAGGTGAAGTGCATATAGACCTTTCGAAGCGTTCGGAGGTGAAGGAAATGCACTGGGGCGACTATGCTCGCGGTGCCAAATACGCGCTCAAAAAGCGGTTTGAGCTGAGCCGTGGCATTGACGGCGTGATTCAAGGGTCTCTCCCGGTGGGCGGACTAAGTTCTTCTGCGGCGGTGCTGATTGCATATGTGATGGCTTTCGCCGAGGCTAACGGCATACGGCTGAAGCCTTTCGAAGTGGTGCAGATTGCAT
This sequence comes from uncultured Sangeribacter sp., assembly GCA_964480495.1. Classification (GTDB taxonomy): domain Bacteria; phylum Bacteroidota; class Bacteroidia; order Bacteroidales; family Muribaculaceae; genus Lepagella. Next base: position 4,360 of record CAYZPH010000036.1, on the reverse strand, counting down.
CTGAAGCGGAGCGGGAATATATAGGTCTGAACAATGGCCTCCTCGACCAGGCTTGTATCGCCCTGGGCAAGAAGGATGGTCTGTTGTTTCTCGACTGCGACTGCAACGAGTGGCGCATAATAAAACGCAATCCGAAAATGCCGGACTTCGAAATCGGCATCTTTTTTAGCGGTCTGACCCGCTCGTTGGTGAACTCTGACTACAATCTGCGAGTGTTTGAGTGTAAAACAGCTGCTTGGAACATGCTCGCTTACCAGAATCAACCGCTGAAGTCTTTCGATAAGACTTTTCTACGCGACATCCCGAAGGAGACCTTCGACAGCACTCGCGATATGATGCCACTCCGGTTTGCTCGACGTGCCGAGCACTTCTATTCTGAATACCGCCGCGTACGCCAGGGTGTGACGGCTTGGGAGACCGGCAACCTGCAACTGTTTGGCAAGCTGAGTTTCGACTCTTGCGAGTCGTCGATCCACAATTATGAGTGTGGATCTTCAGAACTCATAAGCATATACAATATAATTCGCTCGATGCAGGGCGTGTATGGCGGTCGCTTTTCGGGTGCAGGTTTTAAGGGCGCGGTAATAGCTCTGGTCGATCCTCGTTTTAAGGAGACGATAGAGAAGGAACTCACAGAGAAATACCTTGCAGAGTATCCTGAATATGCCGAGACTTTTAAGGTGTTTTGGGTTAAACCTGATGATGGCGCAAGGTTTGTGAAAGACGAATAATAATAACTCTATTGCCTTATGAAGAATATTGTAATCGCCGCAGGATATGCTACCCGACTTGGTGAGCTGACAAGGAATTTCCCTAAGCCACTCCTGAAAATTGGCGACAACACCATACTCGGAAGAATGCTCGATGATATCGATACTATTCCCGAAATTGACGAACATATAATTGTTACCAACCATAAGTTCGCTCCGGTATTTAAGGAGTGGGCGGATACTTGCAAATATTCAAAACCGGTATCGATAGTTGATGATGGCACTGAGACCAACGACACTCGTCTTGGTGCGGTGTGTGACCTCCTATTTGCCATAGATCGGTTGAACATCAACGATGATATGCTTGTAGTGGCTGCCGATAATCTTCTCTTTTTCTCATTTGATGGGTTTGTGAAGTTTGCTAAAGAGAAGGATACCTCTTGCATTATGTGTCATGAGCAGAAGGATATTGAGAAGTTGCGACGCACGGGGGTAGTGGTGCTCGACGACAATCACCGGGTGCTCGAGATGGAGGAGAAACCGGAAAATCCCAAGAGTTGTTGGGCGGTGCCGCCTTTCTATGTATATATGAAGAAGGATCTTGACCTGATACGCAATTCTGTGGCTAACGGCTGCGGAAAGGACGCTCCGGGCAACCTCGCACGTTACCTCTCTTCTCACTCCGAGGTGCACGCATGGCCTATGGCAGGAACAGGCGAGAATCTCCGCTTCGATATCGGGTCTCTCGACACCTATCGCGAGGCTTGCGAGAAATATGGCAACTGACAACCGATTAAAGTTTTCAGTTTTCAGTCCTCAGTCTTCAGATTACAGACAACTTGACAACTGATAGCCTACCACTGACAACTTGACAACTTATTTTAGTTTTCAGTCTTCAGTTTTCAGATTACAGACAACCGACAACTTATTTCAGTTTTCAGTACTCAGTTTTCAGAAGACAGCTAACTATACAACTGATAGCTGACAACTGACAACTCGACAACTTAAATCAACTGACAACTTCAAAAATACAACCGAAAAATGAAAATATTAGTAACCGGAGCTGCCGGATTCATTGGTAGCGCAGTGTGTCAACGTCTCCTTGCAAAGGGTGATACGGTTGTTGGACTCGACAATATTAATAACTATTACGACCCTGAACTGAAATATGGTCGTCTTAAGGAATTAGGCATTGAGAAAGATGCTGTTGATTGGTATAAATTCTCCAACAGCAATAAGTTTTCAAACTTCTCATTTGTCCGCATGAACCTTGAGGACACGCAAGCTATGCGGATGCTCTTTGCCAACGGTGAGTTTGACACCGTGATCAACCTCGGAGCGCAGGCTGGAGTGCGTTATTCCATCACAAATCCACACGCCTACATCGAGAGCAATGTAGATGGGTTTATCAATATCCTCGAGGGGTGTCGTCACAATCACATCAAGCACCTCGTGTATGCCTCTTCTTCGAGCGTTTATGGCTTGAATGGCAAGGTGCCATTCTCAGAACATGACGGCATAGCCCACCCTGTGAGCCTTTATGCAGCCACTAAGAAGAGTAATGAGCTTATGGCTCACGCCTACTCCAAACTATACTCTTTGCCTACTACAGGATTGCGTTTCTTCACTGTCTATGGTCCGTGGGGACGTCCCGATATGTCACCGTTCCTTTTCATGGATGCCATTCTTCATGACCGTCCTATCAAGGTCTTCAACAACGGCGACATGCTTCGCGACTTTACCTATATCGATGATATTGTGGAGGGAATAGTAAGAATTGCAGATGTGATTCCCGAGGGCAACAGTGACTGGGACGAGACAGCCCCGGATCCAGCCACCTCTCCGGCTCCATATCGCGTTTACAATATCGGCAATCAGCAACCGACACGCCTGATGGACTACATTGCCTGCATAGAGAAGGCAATCGGCAGAGAGGCAAGAAAGGAATTCCTGCCGATGCAGGCCGGTGATGTCTATCAGACCTATGCTGATTCCTCTGCTCTTGCCGAGGCAACAGGCTTCCGCCCCGACACGCCACTGCAGTCCGGTATCGACCGAACAGTGGCTTGGTTCCGGGAGTTTTATGGACTTTGATTTACCTGATATTATCCTTGCCTCAGGGCAGCTTTGCTAATTTTTTTCATCACGACTTTTTAAATACACGTTATAGGGACGCTCAAACCGAGCGCCCTCTTTTTTTGCATGTCTTGACTTCATCTTGTAGGTCGGACTTGTCTGGCATGTTGAAACAATAACAGAAAACTCCAACAATTATATGAAAGATCGTATATATCTCTGCCTCGCTCACATGAGCGGCAGGGAGCAAGACTTCATTAAGGAAGCCTTTGACACTAATTGGGTGGTCCCAATGGGTCCCAATGTGAATGCCTTCGAAAAAGACCTCGAGACGTTTGTAAATTCAAAAGAATCTCAAATCGCTGGTCAAGATTCAACGGAATCGAAGGAAATTTCTCAATTAGACAAAAAGGTTGTGTGTCTTAGTGCCGGAACTGCCGCTGTGCATCTCGCGCTACTCGCTTGCGGTGTAGGACCGGGCGATGAGGTTCTCGTGCAGTCGTTTACGTTCTGTGCATCTTCACATCCAATCACGTATCTCGGTGCTACTCCTGTCTTTATCGACTCAGAACCGGATTCATGGAACATGGATCCCGACCTGCTCGAAAAGGCAATCGAAGACCGCATCGCCAAGACCGGAAAGACTCCAAAGGCAATCATTCCGGTGGCTCTCTATGGCATGCCTTATCAGATAGACAGGATTTTGGAGATTGCAGCCCGCTATGAAATCCCTGTGATAGAGGACGCTGCAGAAGGTCTCGGCTCAAGATTTCGCGGACAGGTGCTCGGCACTTTCGGCAAGTATGGCGTTCTTTCCTTCAACGGCAACAAGATGATCACCACTTCCGGAGGCGGTGCTCTCATTTGTGATAATGACACAGACAAGAATGAAGTCCTCTTCTATGCTACTCAGGCGAGAGAAAGCTATCCCTATTATCAGCACGAGCATATCGGCTATAATTACCGAATGAGCAACATCTGCGCTGGAATCGGAAGAGGGCAGATGACTGTGATAGATGACCATATCTCACATCATAAGCATGTGCAGGAACTATATTGCGAATTGCTTAAAAACGTAGAGGGGATCACAATGCATACCAATCCGGGATCTGACTACGATTCGAATTTCTGGCTTTGCACCGCAGTGCTCGACCCGAGCTTGAAAATCAAGGGACAGGAAAATGCCTATCGGCAGATAATCACCGGTGCTGTCGGCGGTGCAGCCGGTGTAACCCATGCCGCCACAACGGCTGTGACAGACTGCCAGCCCAATGACAACGTGGAGGCACTCCGCTTGATTCTTGATGCTGCCAATATTGAGGCTCGTCCACTATGGAAGCCGATGCATCGCCAGCCCGTATATCGCAATAATCCAGCCTATGTCAATGGAGTGAGCGAGTCTCTTTTTGCCAAAGGTATCTGTCTTCCTGCCGGTCCATGGGTTTCAGATGAACATGTACGCTACATCTGCGACACTATTATCTCAGCTATTTGTTGATTGAAGTTGATTAAAGTTTTCAGTTTTCAGTCCTCAGTTTTCAGAAGACAGCAACTGATAACCTACCACTGACCAC
>CAYZPH010000035.1:0-15490 GCA_964480495.1 uncultured Sangeribacter sp. | reverse complement strand
ATTAAAACAAGAAATCATATCCAAACTTGATGCGAATGGTTTTCCCGCTCATCTTAATCTTCAAGAACAAGGACGTTTTTTCGTGGGATATTATCATCAACGACAAGCGTTTTTCATGGGTAAAGATGATAAAGAAACCGAGTAATAATAACTTAAAAAGATATAACTATGTCAGAAATTAAAAACAGAATTGATTTTGTTTACATCTTTGATGTACAAGATGGAAATCCGAACGGTGATCCGGATGCCGGCAATCTTCCTCGCGTAGACGCTGAAACGGGAATGGGACTTGTTACAGATGTTTGCCTTAAACGAAAGGTAAGGAATTATGTACAAGTTGCAAAAAAGCAGGAAAACGGTTATGATATATTTATAAAAGAGAAAGCTGTTTTGAATACTTTAATTGCCAAAGCGCATGATGATACTGTTGTGAAAAATGCCAAAGATAAGACTGATGCAGCACGCGGTTTTATGTGTAAAAATTATTTCGACATCAGAACATTTGGCGCGGTTATGTCAACAGGTAAAAATGCAGGTCAGGTTCGCGGACCTATTCAACTTACCTTTGCCCGTTCTGTTGACCCCATTACAGCTGCGGAACATTCTATTACCCGTATGGCGGTAGCTACAGAAAAAGAAGCAGAAAAACAGGGCGGAGAAAATCGTACGATTGGTAGAAAAGCAACAGTGCCTTATGGCCTATATGTTTGTCATGGATTTATCTCTGCAAATTTAGCGCAGCAAACTGGTTTTTCAGAAGAAGATTTAATTTTGTTTTGGGAAGCATTAAAGAATATGTTTGATGTTGATCGTTCTGCTTCTCGCGGATTGATGAGCGCACAGAAATTAATTGTTTTCAAACATGATTCTGCATTAGGAAATGCGCCCGCCAACAAATTGTTTGATTTGGTTAAAGTGAAAAAAAACTGTAACGGTTCGCCACGCTCATTCAGCGATTATTCAGTAACAATCGACAGAACGAACATACCGCAAAATGTCTCTATTGAAGAGATGATATAAAATATACTTATGTATATTGAAGATGATATGCTTATGTTGTCGGGGATTCAACACTATAGGTTTTGTCCTCGACAATGGGCATTAATACATATCGAGCAGCAATGGGATGATAATCGTCTTACCATTGAAGGACAGATTCTTCACAAACATGTAGATGACCCGTTCTATAGGCAAAAGTGTGGAGATTTAATTACATTGCGTGCTGTAAATATCGCTTCATATGAATTAGGGTTCTATGGTATTTCCGATGCAATAGAGTTACTCCCAGCTTTATCGTCAGACAATACTATACAACATCCCAAATACCCGGGTTTTTGGAAACCGGTAGTTGTGGAGTATAAACATGGTAAGCCCAAAAAAGATGAAGTGGACGAAGTTCAGTTGGCCGCACAGACCATGTGTCTTGAAGAAATGTATGCTATCCATATACCATATGGCGTGTTCTTCTATGGAGAACTCCGTCATAGAGTACATGTAGATATCACAGACGAACTGAGAAACATTGTAAGACAATGTTCTCGAGATATGCACGATATTTTCGACAAAAGTATAATACCGAAAGCGAACTATAAGGTACATTGCGATAAATGTTCATTAAAAAATGTATGCATGCCAAGTATAGATAAGTATTACACAACAGTGAATACATACCTCAATAAAAACTTATATTTATGAAGAAATTGTTAAACACTTTGTATATAACTACACCAGAATCGTATATTAGCAAGGATGGTATGAATGTGGTGGTGTCTGTTAAACAAGAGGAAAAATTTCGTATTCCTTTCATAAATATTGATAGTATTGTGACATTAGGATATATGGGAGCTAGTCCTGGTGTGATGAAATTATGTTGCGACAATGGCATATCGCTCACATTTCTTTCTCCTCATGGAAAATTTATCAGCAGACTGCAAGGTGCGACAAAAGGAAACGTATTGTTGCGTAAAAAACAATATCAGTTATCAGAAAATGAATTGTGGTCGTTGCATGTGGCACGATTGATGATTAGTGCTAAAATCCAAAATTATCGTAATATATTGAAACGATATGTTCGGGATTATGGGGCAAATGAAAATGTAAATCATGCCATTCATGTATTAGAACATGCTAAACGTAATGCATTAATAGCTGAAGATAAAAAGGCATTGATGGGGTATGAGGGTATGGCTTCAAATGCTTATTTTAATGTATTGCCAGTTTTAATTCTAAATCAGAAAACTGATTTCTCTTTTCATGGTCGTAATCGACGTCCCCCAAAAGACACGGTGAATGCGATGCTCTCGTTTGCTTATACTTTGATATCCAATGAAATGGTATCGGCACTCGAAACAGTAGGACTCGATCCCTACGTGGGATTTCTCCATTCTCTTCGTCCCGGACGCGCATCTTTATCTTTGGATATGATGGAAGAATTGCGAGCTTATTTAGGTGATCGTTTTGTCATTTCATTGATCAACAAAAGACAAATAACAATAAAAGATTTTTTATTTCAAGGAGACAATAGTGTTGTCATGACGGATAAAGGACGAAACACTTTTATATCTGCATGGCAAAAAAGAAAGAGTGAAATAATAGTTCATCCATATCTTAATGAAAAAATAGAAATAGGCCTTTTGCCATATGTGCAAGCAATGCTGTTGGCTAGATACATTAGGCAAGATATAGATGATTATCCTGTATTTTTAATCAAATGATTTATGTATATACTTATAGCTTATGACGTAGATACAACAAGCAAAGAAGGTGCTCGTCGTTTACGGAATGTTGCCAAAGCTTGCGTGGATTATGGACAAAGAGTCCAAAATTCCGTATTTGAATGTGAGTTAACAGAGTCGCAATATTTATTATTAAAGGAGCGGATAAGAACTATAATTGATACATCCGCTGATAGTATTCGCTTATACATGCTTAGTAAGAATGAAAAGAGAAGAGTAGAAGTTATAGGTGTTGAGACTGCCTATAAAATAAACGATGCTCTGATCATATAAAAGTATGGTGCGAATGGGTAGCATTACAAAAATCATCGTATATTCGCGCCTGTTAATATTTAGGGAATTAACAATGATATAACTTAATATCACGACTATAACTGAAAAGACTATAAGGATTCGCGTTTTTAATGCTTGAACTTGTTGATTGAGAATAGATTATTAATAGACAGTCACACCCCATGTGGGTGTGTGGATTGAAACTCCGACTATCCCATCGGGACACAAGACAGAGCTTGTCACACCCCATGTGGGTGTGTGGATTGAAACTCCCCTGCAGAGATGAGCGAGTTAGAACTTGAACGGTCACACCCCATGTGGGTGTGTGGATTGAAACTTCGTGATATTCGTAATCTTTTAGAACAAGGTGTCGTCACACCCCATGTGGGTGTGTGGATTGAAACTTGGTGCGGCTCCGGACAAAGATGGATGCGTGGCAGTCACACCCCATGTGGGTGTGTGGATTGAAACTTCGTGATATTCGTAATCTTTTAGAACAAGGTGTCGTCACACCCCATGTGGGTGTGTGGATTGAAACTTGGTGCGGCTCCGGACAAAGATGGATGCGTGGCAGTCACACCCCATGTGGGTGTGTGGATTGAAACCGATGCAAGGCTAAAGAATATCCAAGACAGTATTAGTCACACCCCATGTGGGTGTGTGGATTGAAACTGCTCTTGGTAACGCGTACCGCCAATAGCACGACGGTCACACCCCATGTGGGTGTGTGGATTGAAACCAAACATCCGGAGTACATCCTAACCGGTAGCAAACGTCACACCCCATGTGGGTGTGTGGATTGAAACTGACGATCGCTATATAAATTAGGCAAGCCAAAAATGAGTCACACCCCATGTGGGTGTGTGGATTGAAACAGTTTGAACTTGCGTATAACTTGTATTAGCTTCCTTGTCACACCCCATGTGGGTGTGTGGATTGAAACTCCGATTTTTGCGAATTGCGGGAAATAATAATCGGTCACACCCCATGTGGGTGTGTGGATTGAAACACGTTAGCACTTCCGTTCCACACTGTTGCATTCGTCACACCCCATGTGGGTGTGTGGATTGAAACTTCTATTGAATATGTCTATGTTAGAGGTGGTGGTAAGTCACACCCCATGTGGGTGTGTGGATTGAAACGTCCGAAGGTGACATCATCTAATTCCACGTTTCCGTCACACCCCATGTGGGTGTGTGGATTGAAACTTTTTTGAGAATCGAGATAATTCCAGTAAGTACGGGTCACACCCCATGTGGGTGTGTGGATTGAAACATAAATTTCATTGCCAATGTTAAACGCTTCGTAAGTCACACCCCATGTGGGTGTGTGGATTGAAACAATTGAGATAATGCCGTAGGTATCGGGTGGGAATGTCACACCCCATGCGGGTGTGTGGATTGAAACTCAGATTATGTCAAAAGAGTTTAAGAACTGTCTTTTAGGAAGTCATTCCATTTCTTCTTCCATGTCGTAAACCCTGAGGTAAATTAATCCTTGTCATTATCTTCATCCGATAGGTAAGATTCAAAAGTTCACGTCTTGTGGCACGTTGTAGATTTTTAGTCAGTTTAAGTATTATAATGGTTACCATAGAAAATTAACACATCTGTATCGGATAGTCAGACAAAACAAATAAGGCTTCTGTAAGCCATCAATCACTGTTCCCTTGATCTCATATTCGGAACTTAGTATATGGCTGACAGTATTCTCATAATCGGATACATGCTCATTCGCGATATGCTTCATATATAATAGACTGCCGGTCTGACTCTCCAATGCAAGAAATATATCCATATTACTACCAAAATATGTAGCGTCAAGATGTATAACTCCCTTTCTGGTCATATTGGGTTACTTCTAATCAAATGTTATTCGCGAAAGAATATGTTTGACCATGGACGGACTGACTAAGGTTCAGGTGCTTATTTCAGCAACAGTTTGCTTGCGATGAAGGTACATGTTCCAGACCTCTTCTTCTGTAAGCTTATGACCGTCTCTGAAACGAAGACCGCACGACATACACTTATATCTTTGGGTGGCTTTATGCTTACCATCCTTCCTAACTGTTGGGGAATTGCATGCCGGACATTTTTTTATTCATAATGCAATTCGTAAGATTTTAAATAGCGCAAATATACTCAATATCATTGTATTGCACGGATTTTAGTCCCCATTTTGATAAATAGGTCTAAAATTAAAGCACTGTGCCGTAATATATACTGACACAGTGCCTTTTTATATGATGCGATTCAGAATGTTATCGTTTGTCTTGATCCCATATTTTATCCATTCGATTGGACTAATATGATTCTTCACAACTTTCTTTATCTCAGTCATTAGGTTGCTAAGCTCTGCTTCCTTTTCGCTTGTGGCTTTTGACATAGCTGATGCCTTTGCTCGGATAGCTTCGAGTTCTGTGTCCTTTTCAGCAAGTTCTTTTGAAAGTGTCTCTAATTCGCTTAATTGCTGCTCTTTTATGCCCAACATTTGCATAACATCAGGATACTAGCGCAGAGATGATATGAGCAGCTTTGTCTTCTCCTGTTTTTCGGTTCTAACTTTAGTCTTATTGAGTGATTTCTTTGTGGTTCCTTAAAGCAAAATTATAAAAAAATCATTAGATTGTGACATATATATTATCCAAAAATAGTAACATATGCTATGGTAATGTTCAGAAAATAAGTTTTTTAGAAAATATTAAATTAACTGTATCTCTAAGAGGCTTCCATGTCGGATGATTGTGCCGTTCCATTGAGAGGTCTATATCAGTGATAGTAGTTAAAGATAATCAAACTATAGCTTGTGCTGTCTGAAATTTCTTTAAGAGTGAATTGAGTGGTGATTTATGCCGAGAAGGAATGGATATGGATTATCGTGCATTTAACATAACACTTATTCTTAGATAGGATATAAAACCATTGATAATGTATTATAGCTATACCCAAAGAGTATATTTTTGTATTATATTTGCAAAAAATATTTATGATGAAAAAAAAATTTAATTTCAGTGTCATTGATACTGACTTCTCTTTCTTTCTCTGCAAAAATTCCGGTATATATAATGGCAGGTCAATCCAATGCCGATGGAAGAGCTCTTGTCTCTGAAATGCCGACTGCTATACAGGATTATGTAAAAAATAATGGTTCAAATCTGATTTTGATGAGTTATTGCAATGGAACTACTCGTAAAGCACTTGGTGAATTTGAAAAATATGTGCCTATGTATGAAAGCAATAGCTCAAAATATTGCGGTTTTGATGCTGTTGTGTATAATCTTATCGAGACTTCCAGAAAGAAAAAATTTTTTGTGATAAAAGAGTCAAAAGGTGGAACTGCCATAGACACATTGTGCAAGTCGAGTGCATCACTTTACTGGAATGCTGACCCGATGTGGCTTGATCAGGCTGGTCTCGCTGACTATGATACAAAGACAAAAGAAACCAAAGGGAAATCATTGTTGCTTCAGCTGGAAGCCAACATTGATGCATGCATTGATAATGCCCTTGCCAGTGAAGAAGAAGGGTACGAGATAAAATGCATAATGTGGCATCAAGGAGAGAGTGACCGGAAGAAATCAGAAAATTATTATGAGAACCTGAAGTCTCTTGTCGCTCATTTAAGACAACACATTATAGAGAAAACAGGAGATGTGAAATATGTGAATCTTCCCTTCATCGCTGGAAGTGTGAGTCGAGAAAGTAAGCAATACAATAGTTTGGTAGAAGAAAGCAAACTGAGACTTGCCAATGAGGATGCGAATTTCTATGTGGTGGATTTGAATGGTTGTGAACTACGTTCAGATGATAATTTACACTTTAATGCATTAGGTTGTGTTGAGGCCGGCAATCGAATGTTTGCAAAATTAGTAGAACTTGGGCTTGTCGCTGATTGATTCATAGGTATATAATACAGAAATATTTGGTTAAGTTGCAGAGCAATTTGTGTTATTAAAAAGGACATGTCGAAATTACCCGACATGTCCTTTTTCTAATATCAACGAACCTCTTTATATATGATAGATCAAGTATTAACCTATCGAGACTCTCTTTGGATTTGTAAATTCGAAGACCTTTCATCTCACTAGGCATTACGTGAAAATACGACACTTCGGGAGGTTACAGGCAAGAATGACTTGTTGAAAAAATTAAACATTTTTATGTTAGGAAATTTTTAGCTACTTTTGCAGTTAATAAGCAGAAGACCTGAAAAAACTTATAGATATCGCTATAATCAGTCTTTTGCGGTCTCGTTGGATTGAGAAGTTGTGATTGACGATATTATGTACAGATTCATTCATAATGAGTCAAGACTTTTTTGAATTGAAGAAGATTGCGGTGAAATAAAATATTAAAGATGACAGTATTACAGGAACTTGCAGTTATTAAGGCGCGTCTCTCAGGAGTTTACGATTCTCGGGAATTACAGGCGATTATATCGCTTATCTTCAGTTATGTGAAAGGCTGGAGTAGGGTAGACATATTCATGAATGAGAATAAGGAACTTTCCGATTTCTCTCGAGAGAAAATTGATTCGATTGTAGACCGCATGCTCCTTGGAGAGCCGATTCAGTATATAACCGGTGATGCTCGCTTTTATGGCATGGATTTCAAGGTCGGTCCCGGAGTGCTTATACCTCGCCCCGAAACTGCCGAACTTGTAGATTGGATAGTAGACGACAATCGTAAAGAAGACCTTTCGGTGCTCGATATCGGTACCGGATCGGGTTGCATTGCTGTATCTCTTGCTCGGACTTTACCATTTCCTTTGGTTACTGCTGTAGATTTTAGTGGTACAGCTCTCGAAGTTGCTGAAAAAAATGCAACTGCACTTAAGACAGATGTAAAATTCATAAAGGCTGATATGTATTCATGGTTGCCCGATGCCGATTCTCTCGACATTGTGGTAAGTAATCCACCTTACATTGCACCCGATGAGGAGAAAGATATGGAAGTGAGAGTTAAGGACTTCGAGCCAAGAGAGGCTTTATTTGTGGATGGAAACGATCCAATACGACCATATAAGAGGATTGAAAGAATTGCTAAGCATGGACTTAGGTGTGGTGGATTTGTGTATCTCGAATTGAATCCTCGCTTTTCCGAAGATGTCCGCTCCTTGTTTGTGGCTGAGGGATGGAATGACGTGGAACTTCGAATTGACTCTTATGGAAAAAAGAGAATGTTGAAAGCACGTAAATAGCATGAAAAAGGAAATTACTCCAAATGCAATGCTTGTGAGGTTGGCGGGGCTCTGTGCAGCTGCCGAGCAGTGTAGTGGCGACCTGAGAAGCAAAATTCTGAAAAAAGGATTTTCGCAAGATCAAGCAAATAGCATGCTCTCTTATTTGACAGCAAACGGATATGTTGACGACTCTCGCTATGCTAAGGCCTATGCTTCTGATAAAGTGCGTTTTTCAGGTTGGGGAAAGATGAAGATAAGAATGGCTTTGAGAGTTAAGGGCATTTCTGATAGCAATATATCAGCTGCTCTCGCAAATATCTCAGTTTCAGATTATGATGCAGCTTTAAATAAAGCTCTTTCGGCAAAAGCTTGCGATTTGAATCTCTCTGACGTTCGAGATCGTCAGCGTCTTTATAGGAATCTTGCATCTCGAGGTTTTGAATCTGCTGTTATCATTCCTGCTATTCGCCGTTATATTGCATCCCAAGCTGATTGTTGATGAATTTTTTTAAGGATATATTCGATTTCTTTTTGCCGAGGCGATGTCATGTATGCGGAGAACTGCTTTCCGATACTGAATCTGTGTTTTGCACACGCTGCGTTGAGACTCTCCCAAGATCTCTTTATCACTTGATGCCGATGAATCCTATGGAAAGTCGTTTCGCTGGAATAGTGCCATTTGTTCGTGCCACAGGCTTCTTCATTTATTCGCGCAATTCAGAACTTGCCAAGGCTGTTCACGATATGAAATATCGTCAGTTCCCTTCAGTGGGACACCGATTGGGAGAAATAGTAGGAGAGGAACTTTTATCGGCTGGATTCTTTGATGGTGCGGATCTTGTGGCGGCAGTCCCTATGCATTGGCGAAAACGTATGCGTCGCGGATATAATCAAGCAGATATGATAGCGCGAGGTGTTTCTGATGCTACTGGCCTACCGATTAGTTCTTCTCTTGAGGCATGTCGGGCTCATAAGACACAGACTGCTATGACTCTTCTGCAACGTCAGAAAAACCTTTCCGGATCCTTTCGTGTGTCTGATTCTGATTCCTTGAGTGGAAAGGGGGTGGTATTAGTCGATGATGTGTGCACTACCGGAGCTACTCTGCGCACTCTTGCACAGACTGTTATTGATGCTGTTCCTGATTGTCGGCTTTATCTTCTCTCTGTCTGCGTGACTGTGTGATTGATGATTTTAATAGAGCGTTTTTGGTATATTTTTGCCTATTTTGGCCAATTTTTGATTTCCAAATTATAAATTAAATTTGTTTTTCTCACTCAAAAGTGATAAATTTGCAACGTGGCTCGCAGTGCGGTTTCGTATCTGCCGGTTATATGTCGTCATATTATCGTAACATTATGAACACTTCTGATAAAATGCTTGCAGAGAAACTTCTGCATATCAGCGCGATAAAACTTCAGCCTAATAGCCCTTTCGTGTGGAGCTCCGGTTGGAATTCTCCAATTTACAACGACAATCGTAAGACTCTGTCTTATCTCGACGTGCGCAATTTTATAAAAATTGAATTGGCGCGTCTCATTCTTGAAATTTTTCCCGATGTAGAGGCAATCGCTTCCGTGGCCAATGGCGCAATCGCCTTTGGACTGCTTGCTGCAGATGCTACCGGGCTCCCGTTTGCATATGTTCGTGACACACCAAAGGATCATGGACTGGAAAACACAATTGAAGGCAACTTGAAGCCAGGGTGGAAAGTGGTCGTTGTGGAAGACCTTATTTCTACAGGTGGAAATGCATTGCGTGCCGTTGAAACTGTGGAAAATGCAGGCTGTGAGGTCTTGGGAATGGCTGCTCTTTTCGATTATGAATTCCCAATGGCTGTGAAGCGTTTTCGCGAAGCAAATCTTAAAACAGTCTCTCTTTGCAACTACAATACTCTGCTTGAGGTGGCGGAAAAAATTCGTTTTATCGACAATCAGGAAGCTGCTGCTCTTCGCGATTGGCATAGAAATCCCGGTGCATGGATGCCTGCAGCAAGTGTGGGGCAGATAATCAATTAATTTTTTTAAGATATATTATTATGGCTACATATAAAAGTGATGAGGTGACTCTTAAGGCTTCAGCACAAATTGTTTTTGATCGTCTTTCAGATCTTGACTCTCTTAGATCTCTTCTCGACCGAGTGCCGGCAGATAGCATCCCTGCCGATAAGAAGGAAATGTTCGACAGTGTAAAGATTTCAGGTGACACCATTGAACTTCCCGGTGGCCCGGTGGGTGCAATACGTCTTCGAATGGTAGAGAAAACTGCTCCATCGCGAATCAAGCTTGTGGGTGAAGGTACTCCGGTGCCACTGTCTCTTCAGATGTCGATAACTCCTGTAGATGAAGGTGCGTGTCGAGCAGTGGCGCAGATTGATCTTGATATTCCTGCCATGCTGCGTCCGATGATTTCCGGACCTATGCAGAAGATGACAGAGCAGTTTGCACAGGTGCTTCGTTCCATTCCATTCTGATTGTAATTTAGTCCTTTATATGCTGTTATCCCTTCCCTTGAAGAAGTTGGGTAGATATTTGTTGTTGGTAGTGGTACTCCCATTGCTTTTGGCGTGTGCTCAGATTGATGACGACCGAATACCTTCACTCCCGGTGTATATCAACCTCTCAGGTGCCGGTATGTGGAACACTTATGGTGTCTCAGGTGTTGGAGTATCAAGAGATTTTATCAACTATGAAGGTATTAGAAAACCCGATGGTTTCCCCTTTAATGCCAATACCTATTTGGGGTTTGGAGGGGTGATTCTGGTAGGAGGGATGGATCCTTTCACTGCAGAACCCAACGTGCCGCTTGCTTATGATCTTGCGTGCCCTGTGGAATGCAGTCGCACTGTCAGGGTCTTCATTGATCCAGATAAACTTGAGGCTGTCTGCCCAGAATGTGGCTCTCGCTATGATGTTTTGGTTGCGGGAGGTAGTCCAGTAGCCGGGCCTGCCCTCACTGGTAAAAATAAGTATGCGTTGCGCCGCTATGTCTGCGATAGTGCTTCGGGTGGAGGATATATTGTTCACAACTGATATAAGTTCAAAACTTGTTTCTGAGTTATGCTGGAAGAATTACTCTATATGATCTTGCGAGGTTTTATCATTGGTGTTGTGGTTTCAGCCCCGATGGGTCCGGTAGGTATATTCTGTATTCAGAGGACTCTCGACAAAGGACGCCTTTCTGGTTTCTATACCGGCATGGGTGCTGCTGTTTCAGATCTAATATATTGCTTACTTACAGGTTTTTGCCTTTCGTTTATTGAGGAGTTTATTAATACTAATCGTTCGCCAATACAGATTTTTGGCGCTTGCGTGTTGATAGCCTTCGGTATTTGGCTTGTTAGGAAGAAACCATCACCGCGAGTTTGTGCGGATGCTGATGAAGGAGCTCCTTCTCGAGAGGCTGATATTCTCAAAGGGTTTGCACTGACATTCTCCAATCCTCTTATTCTCTTCCTTATAATAGGACTCTTCGCTCAGTTCAATTTCGTGATTGAAGATATGAAGTTCTATCACTATGTGTTGGGATTTATTGGAATCTTTTCTGGAGCTCTTAGCTGGTGGTGGACTGTTACTTATTTTGTTGATAAACTTAGAGGCCATTTCAACGAGCACACTATGAAAATGATTAATAGGTGTGTCGGTATTATAATCTTGATATTTGCGGCTGTCGGAATCTTTGACTCTGTTTCCGCTCATGCTGCTCCGGAGTCTTCCAAATTTTCGAATTTGTGTAATCCCCACTCTCTTACTGCCGATTTTAGAGTTGCCGATTCTGCAATGAAGGGATGGCAGGCAGAGTTTGCTGATTCTCTTGGCAATGGCTTTGTATTGGAGGTGTCTCCTTCTGCTATGAGAGATGCTTTTGGCGATAATGGGGGCGACGTGCTTCGGGTGGAAGTTCGCGACCGGGTTTCAAGAGAATTGCTTGCTTCTGCCATGGCGAAAGATGGTGTAGATCCTTATCGCGGTCCTAATTCGTGGCGTGTGGCACGCAAAGGAAATGTGTGGCGAGTGCTTGCGGGCAATAGAGAATATCACGATTTGCTCGTATTTGTATATGGCATGGGTGTCCCACTCATGCCATTATTGTCTGCTGCTCCGGGTGGAGATATATCTGTTCCTCTGCTTAATTTGGATATAGAACCGGTTGCATTCGATTCTATTCCACATGTTGATGTGTCGGCACTACTTTCTTTTCTTGAGAGTGACAGTCTTGGCGTAGCAGGGGTTTATTCTCTTTTTGACAATTCTTATGATGACTCCTATGCTGTGCCTGGAGGTGACTATAGAGTGGCACTGAAATCGCTTGATGATGGCGGTTATGTTATGATATATCTCTCTGGTGCGCGAATACTTGCCGATTGTTGGCATCCCGGAATGTGTAAGGCTTTGCTCAAACCAACACATTTCTCAAATGTTTTTGATGTGGAGTGGGTCGATGCCGAAGGCAACGCTATGCGCCATGATGTGCAAGCAGAGTTCTTCCCTCTATCTTCTACCATCACAGTTTCTTTTCCGTATCAGAGTAGCTCTTTGCGTTTTCGAAAGGAATGACTATCGCTCACCAGCGACCTGATGCGCCACCTCCACCGGTAGAACCTCCGCCAAAGCCGCCTCCGAAGCCTCCACCGCCTCCGATCTTTCCGCTCCCCATTGATCCCAAAATGGCTCCTGCTGCTAAGGCTGCCGACATATCTTCTTTCTTAGGTATGCGGAATCCTTTATTATCTTGATGTCCGCAATATTCACAACGGAATTGTGACGTTCCATACCCTTCGCTTCGTGTAGTGGGGTGTTGAAGTGTAGTTTTTCCGATGAAGTGGTAGGCCCGAGTCCCACAGTGTGGGCATTTTTGGTAGGGTGTGTTACGTGTAGGAAATTCAGATGCTTCTGTGTTGCCACATTTTTTGCATTGGTGCACGTCATATTCTGACGAACCGAGTTGCACTTCAAACTGCTGTGAAGGAGTAAGGTGTATTTTAGCCTGAGCTGTATTCAAAATAGTTGTTTTCCCTCCACAAATATGGCATCGGTGACCACCATACCGCGCCCGTCGGTAATGAAATAGAGCAAGAAGATAGAACGGAAGTGCGCTGAAGGCTGATAGCGCCGAAAGCACTGCGAAGTTAGTCAACTCTCTACGCCAAGCATGAGCCTTCTTTATCGATGAGTCAAGCTTGCGTATTTGTATTCTCTCGTAGAGGTATGCGAAAAGTGAGATTAGCCAGAAAAGGAAGACTACTATTAGGCAGAACGTAATGATTGTTTCTGTGTCAATAGGGGCTTCTATCTCTCCGCGGTTCTTGTCTGCAAGGCTTGATCTAAGCTCTTCTGCATATTCTGGATTGCTCATTATCTTGCAAATCATAGCAGTGGCTGCATCTATAGCGCAGTCTACACAGCCATCGCTCATGTTGGGAATAATAGCCGATTTTATGATATGAGCACATGTGATGTCAGGAAGTATACCTTCAGTGCCGTAGCCGGTCTGGATTCTCACTTGTCGTGACTCTGGCGAGATAAGGAGAAGCACACCGTTGTCTTTGTCGCTTTTGCCAAGTCCCCAGCGTGTGAATACTTTCTCTGAAAAATCTTCTATGCTGTAGTTGCCGATAGATGGGACAATGGCAACAGCAACCTCTGCAGTTGTGGAGTCGCGTAGTGCTTGAAGTCTGTAGTTGACTTTCTGTCGGGTCTCAGACGAAACAAAATGCTCTGGATCCGCTATGTAGTCATATCGGTTGGCGATGTTCGGATTTTCAATATCCTTCGGTTCGTAGTCTCGTGCATAGGTGGTCTGAACGCAGAATGCACATGCTATGGCAAATACTGTGGCTACTGTTCGTGCTATTATATCTTTTGCAAGATTCATGTTGCTTTGTTTGCTGTTAATATTAGTCCTTTTATACAACACATTTCTTTACCGATATGGTCATACCGCCGGCAAAGTATGTCCGTTAAGAGTGCGGTATAGGTTGAGTGCATATACATCGGTCATTGCAGAAACGTGGTCTACCACTCCTTGTAGTCTCGTATAGAGGTCAGCCGACTTTACATCATATTGTTGAGGCACTTTCTCCAAGAGTAGTCGTGAGAATGCTTTCTCTGGCGATACGGCTGCTTCTACAAGGTTTTCCATTAGGCATGTAATGATGCGGTTACCAGAAATCTCTATATCTACAACTTCCGGAGATTTGTATATTTTGGAGAATGCCGTCTCGCTACATCTCCGATATGCCGCGCTTATTCTGCCTGGAATGTTGTTCACAAGACTTCCTTCATAGTTTCCGGCAAGTATATCTTTCTCATGTTCGGCGAAGTGTGTGCTGCACTCTCCCACGAGAGTCCCGATTACTTTTGAACGCATGTATCCCACCTGTTCATTTGGGTCGTCGAGTCGTTTCATGGATTGAAGCATGTGTTCCTGTTCTGTGGTGTCGAAATAATCTAATAGAAGAGATTTTACTTCATCGGTGGAAAGAATTTTTAGTTTGTGCGCATCTTCAATGTCCATTATTTGGTAGCAGATGTCGTCTGCTGCTTCCATAAGATATACAAGCGGATGCCGTGCGTACCTTCCATCTCCGATTTCGGGAATGCCGAGTTCTTTAGCCACCATCAGATAGATATCTTCTTCTGTGGTGAAGTATCCGAATTTTCCTTTTGATCCCGACCTAAGTGAGCTATGTGGGTATTTGACTACTGACGCGAGAACTGAATAGGTCATGGCAAATCCTCCTTCGCGGCGACCTTCAAATTGATGCGTAAGTAGTCTGAATGAGTTGGCATTGCCTTCAAAATTTGCGAAGTCTGCCCATTGATTGGGTGTAATGAATTTTTCTAGCTCACGACCTTCTCCTTCTGTAAAGAAACTTGAGATTGTTTTTTCTCCATTGTGTCCGAATGGAGGGTTGCCAAGGTCATGTGCAAGACATGCGGTTGCTACTATGTCGCCTATGTCGCGAAGTTTTCCACACCATTCTTTATCTTTATGTCGTTCCCATAAGATGTTGCGGACTTCGTTGGCCATTGATCTTCCTACAGATGATACTTCTAAACTGTGGGTGAGTCTGTTATGAACAAATATCGACCCTGGTAGAGGAAATACTTGTGTTTTGTTTTGTAATCGTCGGAAAGGGGAGGAGAAGATTAATCGGTCATAGTCTCGCTGGAAGTCGGAGCGAGTATGTGTCTGAGGGTCGTGGTATTGCTCTAACCCTAATCTCTTGTCAGATATCAGTTGGTTCCAATTCATTCTGCAAATATAAATAACTTTAGTGGAATTTTATATTTTTATTA
>CAYZPH010000034.1:0-15505 GCA_964480495.1 uncultured Sangeribacter sp. | reverse complement strand
TAAGATAAAGCAAGTGAAATTCCTCACTCCCGGTGATTAATTACGGTGAGTGCTTTAGGTATCACTATAGGAGATAAATCCCACAAAAAAACACCTCGTCTTATTAAGGCGAAGTGCTATTTGTATTAACGATAATCTTTCAGAATTTCACGAAGTCGCTTTCGGGTGAAAAAGATTCTTGATTTTACTGTGCCAAGAGGCATATTCAGTTTTTTGGAAATTTCCTCATACTTGTATCCAGCCACATGCATAGAAAATGGCTTGCGATAGTCCGGGGCAAAAGTTGACAGAATATTCGCAATTTCCTGCATGGCATAACTTGTCTCGGGAGTTCCTATACCAGAGTCTTGCGAAAGATTGAGGTGATAGCAGTCTTCCGATGAATCTATAACGGTATTTTCTCTCGTACTCTTTCTATAATTATTGATGAAGATATTACGCATAATCGTTAGCATCCAACCTTTAAAATTGGAATCTGCCACGAATTTATCTTCATTATTAAGAGCCTTGAGCGTTGTGTCTTGCACAAGATCTTCAGCCTCCTCCCTATTCAGGGTGAGCTTTAGTGCAAAAGACAAAAGATTGCCCTGCATGCCAAGTACGGAATCCTGAAAAGAAGTTTTTTTGTTCATTCTTAAGTTAGAAGTTCTTGTCTTACCAAGAAACAAATTTAGGTAGGGTCTAAAAATCACGCCCACCAAGTTAAAGTAGAAGATAGATCACTTAACCGGATGCCGAAAATCTAAGCGATGCATCAGCGTCGCGGTTATAAAATATTTCGAAAGCAAAATTAGAATAAAATTTCGATATTGACAAAATAAACTTAATATATTTTAAAACAATTTTATTAAAATTTTGTTGTCATCCGACAAAAACGCCAAACAACCGGAACATTTGTACAAAATTGAATTTTCTACAACAAGCAAAAAGGCGCATCCCAAAAGAGACACGCCTTTATTTGATTCATTGTCTTCAGAAAGACAATTGATTTAGATTACTCACCAACCGAAGTATAACCCGGATTCTGCCAAGCAGCTTTTTCAGCATCAGAAAGGTTGGTACCGTCTTCATGCTGAAGCATATCAATAAACTTCTGTGGAATAGGACGCACATAGTGCTTGCTCGGATCGAAGAATGTGATATCGATATTGAGTTTCTTCGCACGAGACTCAATCAGTTTAGTACGTGAAAGATTTTCCCAACGCACCATTTCACCACAAAGTTCACGAGTATGCTCATTGAGAATGAAGTTAATGGCACGAGCCTGCTTATCACCACCCACACCAATTCTTTCAAGGATAGCCTCGTCTTCTGCCGGCAAGTTTTCCCATGTCCAATTGGTCATTGCATTTTCAGTAGATTCATAAGAAACCTCAAGACCAGGGTTTGACAGATAGTAGGAGTTCACACCAAGATTCCAACCTTCATTGGCAAGCTTGCGTTCTTTATTTTCGGGATCATCTACATAACTACTTTTGGATGCAGAAGCATAGCAACCATCTACATAATAGCTACGGTTTTCACCCTGTTTCCATGCACCACGCGAGCGGAGCTTGTCAATATCTGTTTTAGCACCAGAATAGTCGTTAAGACGAACCTTGATTTCTGCGCGGACGAGGTAAGTTTCAGCAAGACGAGCAAGGATAAGGTCACGAGAACCATTATCACCAGCAAACGCATTGAGGTAGCCACAAGTATGCTTGTTGATACCGGGGAACATATTGTTGCCTGGAGTACCCATAGCACCTGTAGACTTATTACCAAACTCGCGACCTACATACTGACCATTCTTATAAAGAATCCAAGAGTTGAGCACTTTCTGGTTAGGTTCGCCAAAAGTAGACTCACCATTCTGAGTCTGAACTCTTCCACCTTTAGGAAGACGACCGGCAACGTCAACAAAGTTTGCGTCTGTCTGATAACGCTTCGCGCCGAACTCAAATCCGTCGTATGCATGTTCATCCTTCTTATTGATGATAAACACAACAGAAGGGTCTCCAATATGGACGGGATCAATACCCTTGTCAGCATCGCCCTTGTATTCAACGGCAGTACCATAGACAGTCGCAAATGATTTCCACAGACGAGAGTCATTAACATTGTCGAATACAGAGAGAGTATACTCCGTAGGACGGAAACGCTGGAAGTCCTTACCACCAGTGATACAACCGCGCATTGAACCGAGAGTAGTGTTTGCGAAGTTGCTGAACTGTGGGTTGAAGAAAGCTCCGGGGTTGCGGGCTGCTGTACGACCTGAGAAGTTATCGTCTTGAGCACAGACAAGAAGAAGTTCGTTGCTCTGCTCTATCGCGCAATTTACACCAGTCCAGTTACCATAGACATCAAGCACATTTTCCTCAAGGCCACGAGCATTGATAGCATAATTCGCAGCTTCAAGACCTTTTTTTAGGTTAGCTTCTTTAGAACTGCTATTCCAATCATCATTACGTTCTGAAGCAGCAAAAAGACATGCCTTTGCAAGGAAGTGGGCGGCTGTAGCCTTTGTCCAGCTTACACCGGGGCCTGCCAAATTATTGTTTTCTCCGTCGAAAAGGTTGTAAGCTTCTTCAAGGTCTGCAATAACCTGCTCCCAGCACTGCTGCGGAGTAGTATTGTCCAAGTTGCGAACCACTCCTACTAATGGTTTCGTCAGAATAGCACAATGGCCAAACTGAGATGTCAGGATATAGTAGCTATAGCCTCTCATGAAATAGGCATGAGCAAGACAGTTCTTACGAGTTACTTCATCAGGCACCTTGTCGGCAGATGCTATGATAGTGTTTGCAGATGCAATACCGAAATATACCTGGTCCCAAATGTTTGCATTGGTACCTGTATTACCATTAACTGTAGTCCAAAGTGGAGCCATACGTACATCATAGGTATTCCACATCTCGTTACACTGGTCAGTGCCAAGGCCGAACTCATCTGTTCCGCCCATGAAGGCGTTGTAGCCCTGCGACTCATAACCACCGATCCAACGGAGCTGTCCGTAAAGAGCCAGCGTCATCGACTGAAGACCTTCAGCTGTCTCCAGATAATCTGTTGAAAAGCCGGTAGTGTAATGCTCATCAAGGAAGTCACTGGAACAGGAAGAGAAGCCTGCTGCAGTGGCTGCGATAAGACCGGCTGCTATATATTTATTGAAGTTCATTTTAAGAATTCTATTATATGATTAAATATTAGAAACCGAGTTCCACACCAAGCACCCAGCTACGATTGAAGTATGATTTACCGGTATCAAGGTCGAGACCGCTTACAGACTGCCACAGGTCAAATGGATTGATAACCTGGCCATAAACCTTAAGATGCTTAAGATCTACCTTTTCAAGCAGACGGTTCGGGAGAGTATAACCGATAGCAATGTTACGCATACGGATAAGGTTAGCTGTCTTGTAGCCGAGCTGGCTTGCGAACTGATCTTTTGTACCGGTCTGAACACTGCCAGTGTAGATAGGCATCTGATATTCAGCATCAGTATTATCGGGAGTCCAGTAGTCTACAGCTGTGCCTATGCTGCCAAAGCCTGTAAGATACTGAGGAGCGTGAACAGTGTAGTTGAAACGTCCGTAGAGTTGGAAGCTAAGGTCGATACCCTTGTAAGTAAATGTGTTGGTCCAGCCTGCGGTTGCTGACGGACGCTTGTGACCTACGATTACGCGGTCTTTGTCGTCCATCTTGTAGTTACCATCCTGGTCAACAGGCTTAACCATACCCGGCTTAAAGTTGTAGCCTTCCCATTTCTCCATCTCTGCGAGATCTTCAGGAGTATTCTGCCAAAGTCCGTCGGTAGCATAATCATAGTATACGCCAATCTGCTGACCGATAAACCAATTGTTGGCAACGTCGTCTTCCTTGCCATTAGCAAGTTCATCGATACGATCTTTCTGCCAGCCGATATTGAATGAGGTGTTCCAAGTGAAGTCACGAGTTTCAACCGGAATTGCGTTGATTGTGAACTCAAAGCCCTTATTTGAAGTCTTACCGATATTTGCCATTGTAGAAGAATAACCACTGACAGTAGGCACAGACATCTCAAGAAGAAGATCTTTAGTCTTTGAGAAATAGAATTCCAAGCTACCATTGATACGTCCGTTAAGGAAACCGTAGTCAACACCGAAGTTCCACTGAGTAGTCTTTTCCCAACCCACCTCGGTATTAGCCATAACGAGAAGATCCTTCACATAAGCAGGGTCATTGATGAGGTAAACCTTCTCATAGCTGTTGCCAGTAGGGATGAAAATCGACTGGAGCATTCCGAGAGTAGAATAAGGGGAGATAGCAGAGTTACCTGTTGTACCTACGCCTGCACGAATCTTAAGGTCGTTGAGCCATGCCACATCACGGAGGAATGATTCCTGCTGGATTCTCCAACCGAGAGACATAGATGGGAAGAATGCCCACTTGCGACCAGCTGAGAGCTGAGATGCACCGTCCCAACGAGCAGATGCAGTCAAGAGGTAGCGATTGTCGAAACCATAGTTAAGACGAATCATGTATGATTCAAGCTGACGATCTGTAATACCTGTGCTCATGCCTGCACCGTTATCCTTGTCTTTGATATCAAGAGAACCCATAGCATTCCAGAGATACATATCCTGTTCAAGACCGCTCAGTTTCATAGATGCGTCTTCATAGTTCCACTTAGAAGCAGTCTGCAGCAAAGTCACACCTACACTATGCTTGTCAGCAAAAATATTGTTGTATGTGATCATGTTGTCGAGAGTCCAAGAGAAGTCACGACGTGTCTCCCACTCAGCTTGGTTCTTGCCACCATTAAACCACTTGTAGGCAGACTCAGTATCGATATAGTTACCTTTGCGATAGTGACGATAGTCAGGACCAAAAGCAAACTTATATTCAAGACCCTTGAGAGGTTTCCAGATTTCTCCGAGATGAAGAGTTGCAGCGAAGTTACCGAGGAAACGATAGGTTTCGCGCTCAGAGATATTGTGTTCCCATTCGTTGATTGGATTGTAGCACTGGTTATCACCGCCAGGATACTTTATGCGATCGCCATCAGCATCATAAGGCTGAGCCCAACGATATCCCTTCTTGTACAGCTCGTAAATTGCAGCCGAAGAGTTTGAGGATGAAGGCGCATAGGTGCTGGACATACCATAGTTTTGGAACTCACGAGAACCATTAAGCGAAAGGCTGAATGTTAACCACTTCACAACATTTAGGTTTACACCAACACGAGCGGTATAGCGGTTATATTTCTGACCTTTCTGAGTACCCTTATTGTCAAGGTAGCTGATAGAACCATAGGCATTCATCTTGTCTGTGCCACCTGATGCATTAAGAGTGTGTTCGTGAATGAAGCCGGTCTGAAGAGCCTGATCAGTCCAATTGTAGTCGTAAACATCATTCGGATTCCAGCTACCAGACTTCCAACCATTCATAATATTGTTGTAACCGGTTGGGTCGTCGATTGTACCGAAGAGAAGTTCATCACTTTCTTTTGTCGGGTTGCGAGGATCTGCATACTTTGTAGGATCATCATTGTAAGCAGCCCAACGACGATAGTCGATAAGTTCAGCTGCAGACATAGACGGGCTGCGATCTACAAGATTCTGCCATGTCACTGATCCTGCATAGTTGAGCGAGAACTGTCCGGACTTACCCTGCTTTGTAGTGATAATCACAACACCATTGGCACCACGAGAACCATAGATAGCTGTAGCAGAGGCATCCTTAAGAATATCGATAGACTCGATATCACGCGGGTTGATAGTTTCAATGCCGGAAGCCGACATGATAGGCACACCGTCGACTACATAAAGAGGTTCATTAGACGCAGACAGAGAACGCTCGCCACGAATACGAATAGAACCTATAGTACCGGGGCGCTCGCTTGATGTGATGTCGACACCTGCGGCCTTGCCCTGAAGAGCTTCAAAGGCATTGTTTACCGGACGACTTTCAAGTTCCTCTGCACTAATATGGCTGAGAGCACCTGTGACATCAGTCTTCTTCTGAACGCCATAACCAACAACCACGAGGTCGTCGAGCATAGCGGAGTCATCCTTTAGAGTAACATTGATTTTAGATTTACCTGCAACCTTTACCTCTTGTGTCTGACAGCCAACATAGCTGAAGACGAGAGTAGCATTTTCTGCGACATTCTTTAGCGCGTAAACGCCTTCGAAGTCGGTTGCTGTGCCATTGCTTGTGCCTTTGACACTGACAGTGACGCCAATCAGAGGATCACCGTTGATGTCAACCACTGTACCTGACACCGATTTGCCCTGGGCAGCTGCGGTGAATGACACCACTGCCATAAGAGCGACAAACAGGAATCTGCGACATATAGACGCAAATCCTGAACTTTCCTTGCGGTAGTTCATAATGTGGAATTAGTTAGTTGATAGTTAGTATTATAAAAAAGATTTAAAAATATATTCGTCAACTTTTAAAGAGCAATTTTATGACTTTTATACTTTAATCGATCAAAATTATAAAAAAATCATTAATAATTTCTATCTTTAACGGCTTTTAACTATTATTCACATTTGACATTTTACTCGATAATAGTGCAACAGAGTTATCAAAAGCGCAGAAATTTGCTTCATAAACTAAAAAAGGAGCACAATATTCTTGCACTCCATATATTCAATAAACTATGTTATCAAAGCCATCAAAATATAACTGATTGTCACTATTCTTCTTCCGAAACAAGAGATGCTGTAACAAGTTCGATACGAGTAGTAGACATCTTCTTGACAGTAAACTTCATATTTTCTATCACAAATGTATCGTCTACAGCAGGAAGAGCATCTGTGAAATGAAGAATATAACCAGCTATCGTATTATACTCTTCCGACTCCTTTAAATTGAGACCAAGAGCTTCATTAACCATCTGAATTTCGGCTCTACCGGCAAATTCATAAGAGCCATCGTCTAAATGCCGGAAAAGAGGTTTATGGCGATCATGCTCATCCTCAATTTCTCCAAAAATTTCCTCTACGAGGTCTTCGAGGGTTGCAAGGCCGGATGTGCCACCGAATTCATCGATAACAACACAAAGAGACTTCTTCTCGGCAATCATACGCCTCATCATCTTATTGGCAAGCATAGTCTCCGGAGTGAATATTACAGGTCTGATATGCTGTTTCCAATCGGAATCAATATTAAAGAGTTCCGAGATGTGGATATATCCCACAACATCATCGATATCGTTATCGTATACTACGATTTTCGACAAGCCGGTACGGACAAAAAGCGACAAGAGGTCGGCGCGAGTCGTTGTGTCTTTCTCCACTGCCACTATCTCATTGCGAGGGCGCATGCACTCCGCAATCACAGTATCCTTGAAATCCACAGCGTTACGAAAGATCTTGACCTCATTCTCCACCTCCGTCTGCATCTGACCATTAGACTGCAACGACTCCTCAATGTAATCATCAAGCTGCTCCATAGTAATAAGGGAAGCGTCTACTTTATTTTCCTTGATTCCAAATAGGCCCATCAAGCCTTTTGTAAGAAGAGAGCTAAACTTGCTGACCGGATAAAGCACAAGATATATGAGATAGATTGGCAACGCAAACGCTCTCATCATAAAGTAGGGATTGATACGAAAAGTGGTCTTAGGCAAGAACTCGCCACAGAGCAATATGACCAACGTTGAGAAAAGGGTATTCACGATAAGCACCATCGCATCATTCCCAGCAAACCACATTTCAAGCAACGGATTAATCAAAACTGAAAGTGTAATACCATAGATTGCGAGTACTACATTATTTCCAACAAGGAGCGACGAGATAAACATGTCTTCATTGTGGGAAAACCTACTGATAATCCTGTCTACGAGGCCACCTCGCGAGGCGTCTATCTGCATTCTGACCTTATTAGACTGCACATAAGCTATCTCCATACCTGAAAACAGGGCAGAGAAAACCACAGCTATAAAAGTCAGTATAAGAGCAACTGTATTATCCATTTTTTAATAATTATGGCGGCTATAACAGCAACAAAAAAAACTTCAACGACGTTCATCCTCCGGCACGGGAAATATACCGGTAGGCCGACTGATTGAATATCTGGTCAGACGATCATCACTCTCAAATCCGAGACCTTCAAGCATCCGTTCTGGCGTTTCTATATGAATAAAGGAGTCACTAAAAAGTCGGTGTCGCCTTTGATCCCAAAAGAGCTGCTGAGTAAGGAAAAGCTCGCCAGGCACTTTTGTAAGTTCCACATTGCCGTCAAGTTGCCAAAGATTCTGCAATCGATAAAACTTTGCCGAATCTGCTGCCACCGTGGCAACAACCTTAAAACTGCGGTCGTACTTCTGAAGGTAAATACCTTTCGGAAAAGTCCAATAGGGAGTATCGACCTCGTCATATACATTCCAAAGAGGTGACACTATTTTATATTGAGTGATACCGGAATCAGAAATAAGAGTCGACACATTGACCGTAGACATTGTAGGCATCTTAGTAGGATCGATACGTGATGCCACACCTAATTTGCCATCTTCCTTGCACCCGAAAAGCGACATTACGGCAATCCACACCGCAACGCACGCCAAACCGGAGAAGCGAGACAGAGCATATGCCCGCGACATCACCGCATCAGTTGATCTTTCTCTTATAGAACCAAACCTCATTGAAGTTAACGCCAACCATTATGTTGAAATAATTTTCCGAGAGCAGTCCTGGAGTAGACGCCATTCTCTTGCGCCATTCAAAGCCAAGATTAATTATTGTCTTTCCCTGAGGTGCGTTGAAGCCGGTGCCAAGCGACACTCCATATTCTTTCACCTTACTTCCTTTAACGCGCATATAATCTTGTGTATAGAATCCTCCAAGACGGAAGGGCATGCGCTCAAGATAAGATCCACGCACATTATGAGTATATTCGCCACCGATAGAGAACTTGCGGCGGTCGTTAAATTTCATACCGTTAAACTTCACCTGCCCCGACTCATCCTTTAAATCAGAATATGTAGCCTTCGACCATTGTTGCCATGTGAAGTCTGCCTCCACTATAATGCGATGCACGCGCTCATGAGTGTAGGAAAGGCCTACGCCAAGAGTCTGAGGCGAATAATATTTGTTCTTCATACTCGCATATGCCACAGTGTCAGGAGTATTGTCGGAACTCAGATCCTGAAGAGTGAGCCATGTATTGCCGTGGAATGACTTCTTTGGCATATAGGTAGCACCGAAAGTCAAGGCATTATATTTATTTATCGGTTGCTTGTACTGCACACCCAATAAGATATTCCAATCTCGGATCTGCATAATGTGTTCGTAAAGGGTTTGGCTCGAACTGGAAGGAGATGCATACACGTCATTTTGCAAAGTACCGAACTCATAGGCAATATTGGCACCTATCGAAAATCCTGCTACTTTACCAGATACACCGGCATATGCTTGAGTAATGCCACCGGAACCTTGATTCTGGCGAGCGCCAAAACGGATGTCATCGCCAAATGAATATCCCACTTGCGTCACCGGCACAAGACCTATCGACATACCCATGTGCTTTGACAGTGGGAACTGCATGGTGACGTAATCTAGTCCACCACCTATTGAATGACCGGAAGCTCCTTCTTCCTTACTCCACTGCATAGCAAGGTCGGCTCCTATGTCCCATAAAAACGTAAGTGAGTCGATACAAGCATATGAAGCGGGGTTCATTGCATTAATCTGTCGCCCGGACTGCATAGCATATCCCACACCGCCCATCTGTCGCTGAGCGGAAGTAGCCCGATCTCCCATCACGCCATATCCATACATTGAATAAGGAGTGTTGACATCAGCATAAGCGAATGAGACTGACAGCACCAGCGCTAAAGTAGCGCAAAAAAGGTTAATCTTTGATTTCATTGTAATTATAAATATGAAGCAAACCCTGCGCCAGAAGGTCGGGGCGATTGCATACGGGAATACGTGAAGAAATACATCTCTCAAGCAACGGAGCATCGCCACCTGTAAGCACAAGGCGAGTGCATCCGAAAGTTTTGCTATATTGTCTGAATGTTTCCGTGAGTTCATCGGCAAGACCGAGAATAACACCGGAGCGAATCGAAGTTTCAGTAGAAATTCCAGCAAGAGGCGACTCTCCATCAGAGCCAACCAACGGCAAGGCATCTGTATGTCGGTGAAGCGCATCGAATCTAAGTGCAATTCCTGGAGAAATTCTTCCACCACGGAAAACCGAGTGAGAATCAACTATATCTATAGTCACAGCCGTTCCGGCATCCACTACAGCAACTGCCTCCTTCTCATATATATAGGAAGCGCCAACTGCAAGTGCCATTCGGTCAAGGCCGAGAGTAGAAAAAGTCGAATACTCAAACTCCAATGGCAACGGAGTGCTATGCGACATCACAAGCAGTCGGCCATCAAGTGCAAGCCGAAGCGACTCTACCATACGAGGGTCCATATGGCAAACAGAACAAAAAGCCCCACAATCGGGACGGAACCGGTCTACCGCGGCAAACACATCCTCACACGCATCGGAATGAAAACGGAGCTCTTCCGTTCCATCTTCTGAAATGAGAGTTAGTTTTATATTACTATTACCCTGGTCAACAGCCAGAAACCTCTTATGTTTCGCCATATCACTGACCATTTTCTTTTTTCATCCGAGCTGAAATAAGCCAACTTGCCACGATTTGAATCACAGCACCTGCCATCGTAAACGCTACAGTCTGACGCATAACGGCAAGTATACCGATAGAAAGCCCCGTATAATATTGCAACTTATAGAACCAGAAGGCTGCACCAGCAATAAAACAGATACCAGCCCAGAACTCCATTCTGCGCATCCTGCGAAGACGAACAGAATCGGAAGAAGCGTTGACATTCACCGCGCGCGCTGCTGTGTAGACAAGAGCACCAGCGGCATACACCCACCTTGTCCACATAAGCGAGGTGTCGAGAAAGCCCTGCACAAATGGAGCCACCATAGAGACAAGCACTAAAAGCAACCCTAAAGACGCCACAACTTCCACATATTTTCTTCTTCTGTCAAGTACCCCGCCATTAGCGGCAACAAACAAATCTATTATCTTCATTATTTAATTATTTGGACTCCCGTTCAAGCAGGAACACGTCTTCTGTAGGACGCTTCATATGATATTGTTCACGGGCTATAAACTCCAAGGCATCACCCCCCCTTTCAATAGCAAGACGACGACTGCGGTAATACTCCGCCGAATCCAAGCATTCACGAATTTCCTGCTTCAAGCGCACGATTTCCTGTTCATACACAACACTCTGACTGAAAGAGGCATCGTCGTTGAGCAAAAGAATACCCACACAAAACACCCCAATCAGAAGCAACGGTATATTTGCGCACCGTTTGAACCAAAAGGTGAATTTCTTTGAAAAACTACTCACAGTCGAGATTTTCACTTCCCATTCAGGATGAAACTCATCCCGAATGTATTAAATAAACGCGCAACTTGCTACGCAGATGCAAAATTAATCAAATATATGCGAAAAAACCAAAGAAGAGTCTAAAAAAATGCAAACACGCGGTTTTTACTCAATAGAGAACAGCATTTTATAGTGTAAAAAAGGCCTTGAAACAATAAATTCACAATAATTATACAAAATGCGATTTAAAACATAAAACACATTAAAAATCCTATAATCTTAAGCGTTTTTTTTACAAAATCATTGCAAAAACAAGTCAATCCACGCCAAACGAGGCTATACCAACATCCTTTATTTCACACATTTGCGATTCATTTGTTATAAAGACATATAAACTAGTTATGCGATAATCTTGTATCATCCGCATAACGAAACAAAAAAATGATATGGAAGAACCCAACAATTATAAAAACAGGATTCTCAAACTGCAAAATAATCTACTAAACTTCGCATATCAACTCACATCCAACCGCGACGCTGCCTTGGATTTGGTACAAGACACCACACTTAAGATTCTTGACAACGAAGAAAAGTTTGTTGACAACATCAACTTCAAAGGCTGGGTACTGACCATTATGCGAAACATCTTCATCAACAACTACAGACGACAGGTCAGGAGTGCCACAATCATAGACACTACAGAGGACCTCTTTCTACTGAATCTCTCACAAGAGTCAGGGCTCGAAACACCTGAAGGCACGTATGCTTCCAAAGAAATCACACGTGCCATCAATAAGTTTTCCAATGAATACCGCATACCATTCACAATGTATGTGGAAGGCTATAAATACTCTGAAATTGCCGAGCACATGCATCTGCCTCTGGGCACAGTCAAAAGTCGAATTTACTTCGCGCGTAAGCGCCTGCAGGATATGCTCAAAGACTACCGCTAAAATCCACGTGGATATTTAGCAAAAGAGACAAGTCGAAGAGTTCATCAGCGAAAGCGAGATAGAAACTCTTCAGCATGACCACGATCATGGCCATTATCTACATCAAATGCTATTGAAAACTCATAAGGAACAACCTTGATAGGAGTCTCCGAAGCAAGGATACGCTGAAAGTCGCTCAAAGATGAAGGGTGAAGATCCATCCGGCTTACCATTTCCATCACTTCACCAGAAAGTCCATAAACACCTGCAGAAACTATAACATCTCCTTCGAAAGGCTCACCACCATATTTATAGTCAATCACCTCCCCAGCGTCAGAAAGTTTTGCATAAAGAGGGCTCTCATCCTCCACAAAGCGAGTGAGTCCCATCAAAGCCACCCCAGAGTGTGCAGACTCCACAGCCTTAACATAATTTTGGAACTCTGCTGGAGGCATAATCGCATCACAAGTAAGAGCAACAAACTTACCTTCAATACCTTCTGAAGCGCATTTTAGAGTACAGAAAGAGTTATCTGTAACAATCGGGCGAGTAACAACAGGCAGTCCTTTAGCCCTAAGGTCCTCAAGATAATCAAGAAGCTGAGGCATACGAGCGTTGGCTCCAACATATATATTATCAGCTCCACACTTCATCAAATTGTCGATGAGAAGACCTATCATCGGGGTTCCGAAAAGAGGCACTAAAGGCTTAGGACATTCATATCCTTCTTTCACAAAACGGGAGCCAAGACCCCCTGCAAGAATCACAAAATCCATATTTTCAAAAAAAGCTAACTCTACAACTAATCCTTAAGTAAATCTGGGCGAAGTCTACGCGTACGTTCCATTGCAGTGTCAAGACGCCATTGGGCTATCTTAGCCTCATGACCACTTAGCAACACTTCCGGCACCTTCCAACCATTATAATCCGCAGGTCTTGTATACACAGGCGGAGCAAGCAAATTGTCTTGAAAAGAATCGGAAAGCGCCGACTGCTCATCACCTATAGCTCCGGGGATAAGTCTCACCACAGCATCTACCACACATGCAGCAGGCAATTCTCCGCCTGTAAGCACATAGTCGCCAACTGATATTTCCTTGGTAACAAGATGCTCTCTGATTCGATAGTCAATACCTTTGTAGTGACCACACAAGATTATTATATTATCAAGAAGAGAGAGAGCGTTAGCAATAGGTTGGTTAAAAGTCTCGCCGTCAGGAGTCATAAAGATCACCTCATCGTAGTTACGCTCAGACTTAAGCTTTGAAATGCAGGCATCTACAGGCTGCACCATCATCACCATGCCGGCTTCACCACCGAAAGGATAATCGTCTACTTTGCGATGCCGACTTGTGGTATAGTCGCGCAAATTATGAACATGCAACTGAACAAGGCCTTTGTCTTGTGCACGTTTCAGTATGGAGCATCCGAGCGGTGACTCAAGCATCTCCGGCAAAACTGTAAGTATATCAATTCTCATCAGAAAAAAACATTGTCATTACACGCAGATTTATATTTTTAAATCTGACATATTGTCTCTATAATGAATAACACAAAAAAAGGCCCTTTTATCGTAAAAAATCTTGACAACACAAACAAACCAAAGGGGATGAGCCTTTTATCAGGCACACCCCCTAAGTCTATCAAATCAACATTTATAGTCGGTTACCGACATTACATCTGTTTACGATTTTTCGGTCAAAATCAATCTATTTCCTCGTCAGCCTCGTAACCGCCCATCTCGCGGATAGCATTCTTGAGCATTACATACTGCTGGAAAAGGTGGTTAACAGGCACCTCACCCTTTGTGTAGTCGTGCATCGGGCTCTTTAGGAAGAAGCTGAGGAAACGCTGTGTGCCACAACGACCGGCTCTTGCAGCGAGATCACTCAAAAGCACGAGGTCAAGACAGAGCGGAGCAGCAAGGATTGAATCGCGGCAAAGGAAGTTAATCTTAATCTGCATTGGATAACCCATCCAGCCAAAGATATCGATATTATCCCAACCCTCCTTGTTATCGTTGCGTGGAGGATAATAGTTGATACGCACCTTGTGATAATACTGTGTATCCTCATCATTGCCGTGACCATAGAGGTCTGGCTGATTTTCAGGCACGAGAATAGACTCAAGAGTAGAGAGTTTAGACACCTCTTTTGTACGGAAATTTGCAGGTTCATCGAGCACGAGACCATCGCGGTTGCCGAGAATATTGGTAGAGAACCAACCGCTCAGACCAAGGCAACGAGTGCCGATTATTGGAGCAAAGCCAGACTTCACAAGAGTTTGACCTGTCTTGAAGTCCTTGCCTGCTATAGGCATACCAGTCTTCTCTGCAAGTTCCCACATAGCCGGGATATCAACAGTAGTGTTAGGAGCACCCATAATAAACGGAGCGCCTTCCTTAAGAGCTGCATAAGCATAGCACATTGACGGAGCAATCTTCTCCTTATTGTCTGCCTTCATAGCAGCTTCAAGGCATTCGAGAGTGCAATGCACCTCCTCGTCGACCGGAACATACACTTCAGTAGAAGCAGCCCAAAGCACAACTATGCGATCAAGCCCCTTTTCCTTCTTGAAATTGCGGATATCCTCGCGGATTTGCTCCATCATCTCCCAACGAGTCTTACCTTCCATCACGTTGGTGCCTTCAAGACGCTTCGCATAATTCTTGTCGAAAGCAGCCTTCATTGGCTTAATAGCCTCGAGCTCATCCTTCACAGGATTGATATCTTTCTCCTTAAGAACTTCAGCATTGATAGCTGCTTCATAAGCATTGGCGGGATATACGTCCCATGTAGCAAATTCTATATCGTTAAGATCTGCAAGAGGAACGATATCCTTATAGTGCAGATACTGCTTGTTTTCACCTTTACCCACACGAATCTTGTCGTACATACACATAGACCCTACAGGTTTTGCGAGACCTTTACGAGCCATGAGCACACCAGTCATGAAAGTAGTGGCTACAGCACCATTACCTACCACCATTACGCCAAGTTTTCCCTTGGGTTCATTTGCTTTTTTTCCCATAATATGTATAAAAGTTTTAAATGTGAAATCAATTTCAAGCGTTTCCAAAAATTTGTTGAAAACGATGCAAAGTTAGATGAATAAATTTAACCCACAAAGAAAAAAACGTCAAATCTTTTAATTTCTTTTGTTAAATTTTACTAATTTTATTGTATTTTGTTAATTT
The DNA here is from genome assembly GCA_964480495.1 of uncultured Sangeribacter sp. Lineage (GTDB taxonomy): Bacteria > Bacteroidota > Bacteroidia > Bacteroidales > Muribaculaceae > Lepagella. The sequence goes on along the minus strand of CAYZPH010000034.1, from coordinate 44 downwards.
TAATAAATTTTACTACCGTTTTAATATTTCATGTTAATATATAT
>CAYZPH010000033.1:0-23464 GCA_964480495.1 uncultured Sangeribacter sp. | reverse complement strand
TACACTGCCGGCGAACTCCTTCGCCTGCTTATCAACCATCCGGAGGTAAGCATCCGCTTTGTACACTCTACCAGCAATGCCGGACAACCCATTGTCAACGTACACCAAGGTCTGCTTGGCGAAACAGACCTCGTCTTTTCCGACAAGCACCCTCTCGACGAAATCGACATCCTGTTTCTGTGCTCAGCCCACGGTCAGAGCCGCAAATTCTGGGAAGAAAACGAGCGTCCCGCCAATCTGCGTGTTATCGACCTGGCTCAGGACTTCCGCGACGAAAGCTGCGGCTACGTCTACGGTCTGCCCGAAATCAACCGCCAACGCATCGCAGAGGCCACCTCGATAGCCAACCCCGGTTGCTTCGCCACAGCATTGCAACTGTCGCTGCTGCCACTCGCTGCCGCCGGCCTGCTACCCGCAGATGGCGACATCAACATCACGGCTCTCACCGGCTCAACCGGCGCTGGCGTGAAACCCGCCACCACCACACACTTTAGCTGGCGTTCAGACAACATTTCGGTCTACAAACCCTTCACTCATCAACACTTGATTGAGATTGGCGCCACACTGCAAAAACTACAACCCGGCAACACGGTCCGCATCAACTTCGTGCCGATGCGTGGCGACTTTGCTCGCGGCATCTTCGCCGCCACCCACCTGCGCTGCTCGCTCTCGGAAGAAGAAGTCGTGGCTCTGTACAAGGATTTCTACGCCGATGCGCCCTTCACTGTGGTAAGCGACAATGCTGTCGACCTCAAGCAGGCCGTCAATACCAACAAAGCAATCGTCCACGTTGAAAAGCACAACGATTTGCTACTCATTACTTGCGCCGAGGATAACCTACTTAAAGGCGCTTCGGGCCAAGCCGTGCAGAACATGAACATCATGCTCGGTCTCGACGAGCGCACAGGTCTGCGCTTAAAGCCGTCGGCATTCTAACACATAATCTATTCACATATAAAATAGAGAACCGTGAATCTTTTCGATGTATATTCACTCTACGATATTGAACCCGTAAGCGGCAAAGGCTCTCACGTCTTCACCGCTGATGGAACCGACTACCTCGACCTCTATGGTGGCCACGCCGTAATCTCAATCGGTCATGCACATCCGACATATGTCAAAGCTATTGCCGACCAAGTGGCCCGTCTAGGCTTCTACTCCAACTCGGTGCAGAATTCATTGCAAACCACACTGGCCGAAAAGCTTGGTCGCGCATCAGGCTACGACGACTACTCCCTATTCCTTTGCAACTCGGGTGCCGAAGCCAACGAGAACGCTATCAAACTGGCATCATTCACCACCGGTCGCAAAAAAATTCTTGCTTTCGGCAAGGCCTTCCACGGCCGCACCTCGGGTGCCGTAGCTACCACCGACAATCCAGCCATCCGCGCTCCGTTTAACGTTACTGACAACGTTGACTTCGTGCCTCTCAACGACATTGAAGCCACACGCACCGCACTGGCCACCGGCGACTATGCCGCTGCTCTCATCGAAGGCATCCAGGGCGTTGCCGGCATCCACGAACCGCTACCCGAATTTCTCAAACAGCTACAGAAGTATTGCCACGCCAACGGCACCTTGCTGATACTCGACGAAATCCAATCGGGCTACGGACGTTCAGGTCGCTTCTTTGCCCACCAGTACGCTACCGGAGTGCGCCCCGACATTATAACCTGCGCCAAGGGCATCGCCAACGGCTTCCCTGCTGCCGCAGTTCTCATCGCACCGACCATTCCTGCACGCAAGGGCATGCTCGGCACCACGTTCGGTGGCAACCACCTGGCCTGCTCCGCTGCTTTTGCCGTGCTCGATGTAATTGAGCAAGAGAATCTGATCGAAAACGCAGCTAGCGTGGGCGAATACCTCATCAGCGAGCTGAAGAAAATCGATCGCGTCACCGACGTGCGCGGCCGTGGCCTGATGATTGGCTTCGAAGTCGATGGTTTCACCGGCAGTGAGTTACGCAAAAAGCTACTGTTCGAACACCACATTTTCACCGGCGGTGCCGGCCAGTTTACCGTGCGTCTGCTGCCTGCCCTATCGCTCTCAATGACCGAAGCCGAGCACTTCATCGTCGAATTCAAAAAAGCCATCTCCTAACCATCACCTTGATATGAAAAAATTTACCTGCGTGGCCGACATCGGCCCTCTTGATAAAGCGCTGGCCGAAGCCGCCCAAATCAAGCGCGACCGCTTTGCATTCTCACACCTTGGAAAAAACAAGACACTGCTGATGTTGTTTTTCAACTCATCGTTGCGCACTCGCCTGTCGACCCAGAAAGCAGCCATGAACCTTGGCATGAACGTTATGGTCCTCGATGTCAATCAAGGTGCTTGGAAGCTCGAGACCGAGCGCGGTGTGGTGATGGATGGCGACAAAGCTGAACACTTGCTCGAAGCCATTCCCGTGATGGGCTCATACTGCGACATCATCGGTGTGCGCTCTTTCGCTGGCCTAAAAGACAAACGTGAGGACTACGAAGAACGCGTCATCGAGCAGTTTATCCGCTATTCCGGTCGGCCGGTATTCAGCATGGAAGCAGCCACACGCCATCCGCTACAGAGCTTTGCTGACCTCATCACCATCGAGGAATATAAGACCAAAGCTCGCCCGAAAGTGGTGCTGACTTGGGCTCCTCACCCCCGCGCACTGCCACAAGCTGTTCCCAACTCCTTCGCCGAGTGGATGAACGCTACCGACTACGACTTCGTCATCACTCACCCTCGTGGCTACGAACTCGCTTCCGAATTCGTAGGCAACGCTCGCGTCGAATACGACCAACTGAAAGCTTTCGAAGGCGCCGACTTCATCTATGCAAAAAACTGGGCAGCTTACGCTGATCCGAACTACGGCAAAGTGCTGTCAACCGACCGTGCTTGGACCGTCGACTCCGCCAAAATGGCTCTGACCGACAATGCCTACTTCATGCACTGTCTGCCCGTGCGACGCAATATGATTGTCACCGACGACGTCATCGAGTCGGAACGCAGCATCGTCATCCCCGAAGCTGCAAATCGCGAAATTTCGGCTCAGACTGTACTCAAACGTCTTCTCGAATCGCTTTAACTATGATTAACGTTATAAAAATAGGTGGGAATGTCATCGACGACCCCGAAGCCCTCGAAGCTTTTCTGAAAGATTTCGCTACTATCTCAGGCAACAAAATTTTGGTGCACGGTGGTGGCAAAGAAGCCACCCGAATGAGCGAAAGCATGGGCATCAAGGCAAATCTGATTGAAGGAAGACGCGTCACCGACCGCCAAACCCTCGATATCGTCACGATGGTTTACGCCGGCTTGATTAACAAACGCATAGTAGCACGTCTGCAGAAACTGGGCTGCGACGCCGTGGGCCTAACTGGCGCCGATGGCAATTTCATTCAAGCCACACGACGCTCACCCAAGCCAATTGACTATGGTTTCGTAGGCGACATCGACCGCATAAACCACTCATTTTTGGAAGCCCTCTTCAAAAACCATAACGTACCCGTAGTCTGTGCCATCTGCCACGATGGTGACGGCACCCTGCTCAATTGCAACGCCGACTCAGTTGCCTCGGCCGTAGCCTGCGGTGCAGCTACACTATCACCTACTCGACTGACATTCTGCTTCGAAAAGCCGGGAGTCATGACAGACGTCAACGATGAGTCGTCGGTCATTCCGCTGGTCACAGCCGAATCATTTGCCGAACTCAAAGAAAGTGGTGCCATCGCTGGCGGCATGATTCCAAAAATTCACAATGCCCTTTTGTCGGCTTCAGAAGGAGTCGAAGAAGTGCGCATTTGCAGCGCCGAAAAACTACTATCCGACTCCGGCACCTACATACGCACAAAATGACGCCAACCACCGAACATCCGAGGCTTCAGACCGCCATAGAACTACTCCGGCAGCTGATTGCCACACCATCACAGTCGCGCGAAGAGTGTGCTACTGCCGATATATGGGCCAAGTGGCTTACTGCTGCAGGGGTGGACGATGTGCAACGCATCTACAACAATGTATATGCTGTAGCCCCCGGCTTCGACTCGGCTCGTCCAACATTGATGCTCAATTCGCATCACGACACAGTGCGCCCTACGGCCTCGTACACTCGCAACCCCTACAGCCCCGACCGCGAAGGCGACTGTCTTTACGGCCTTGGAAGCAACGATGCCGGAGCCTCGGGCGTGGCGCTCGCCTCAACATTCGTCGAACTCTACAATCGCACAGACTTGCCCTTAAACCTGATTTTTGCTATCACTGCCGAAGAAGAAGTGATGGGCGAGCACGGCATACGCGCTCTGCTACCTCACCTAGCCGAGCGCGGGTTCACCCCCGACATGGTACTCGTGGGCGAGCCAACCGGCATGCAAGCAGCCATCGCAGAACGCGGCTTGCTTGTGCTCGACGGCACTGCCACCGGACGCTCGGGCCACGCTGCCCGCAACGAAGGCATCAACGCACTTTATCGTGCCATGGATGATATCGAAGCCTTGCGCGCATTCTCTGCCGAGCGCGTCAGCTCTGTGCTTGGACCAATTAAGGTCAACGTTACCATGATTAACGCCGGCACACAGCACAACGTTGTGCCCGACCGATGTACCTTTGTAGCCGATGTGCGCACCACTGACGCTTACACCAATGAGCAAACTGTCGAGCTACTGCGCCACTGTGTAAAATGGTCGGAACTGACTCCGCGCTCTACACGCGTACATGCCTCGGTGATACCTACCGACCATCCACTGGTTAAAAGTGCCGTGGCGCTGGGCCGCGAACTGTTTGTATCGCCCACCACATCAGATATGGCACTCATGCATGGCATTCACTCGCTCAAGATGGGACCCGGACAGTCGGCTCGCTCGCACACTGCCGATGAGTACGTGCTCATCTCCGAAATCAACGAGGCTCTACACCTCTACCCCCAACTCATTACAAACCTAAAACTCTCTAATCTATAATGGCGAAACAACTCTGGAACAAGGGCTTTGAGCCCGACCAACTTATTGAGAACTTCACTGTAGGTCGCGACCGCGAACTCGATTTGCGACTGGCTCGCTACGATGTACAAGGCTCAATGGCACACATCAAGATGCTTCAGAAAATCGGTCTGCTCACAGCCGAGGAGCTCGAGCAGTTGCTACCCGCTCTGCAAGAAATTGCCGACATGATTGAAGACGGTAACTTCACCATTGAGGATGGCGTAGAGGATGTACACTCGCAAGTGGAATTCCTACTAACTGCCAAACTGGGCGACGTAGGCAAGAAAATCCACTCGGGGCGCTCGCGCAACGACCAAGTACTCGTCGACCTCAAGCTCTTCTTCCGCGACGAACTTCGCCATATTTCCGACGCAGTCAGTCGTCTGTTCGAACGCCTGCAAGCGCTCTCCGAAGAGCATCGCAACAAGTTAATGCCCGGCTATACCCACTTGCAAGTGGCCATGCCATCATCGTTCGGTCTGTGGTTCGGGGCCTACGCCGAAGCCCTCACCGACGACATGCAGTTGCTGGTAGCCGCCTACAACATCGCCAACCAGAACCCACTCGGTTCAGCTGCCGGCTACGGCTCTTCGTTTCCGCTCGATCGCGAGATGACAACCGACCTGCTTGGATTCGCCAATCCGCACTACAACGTGGTGGCTGCGCAGATGAGTCGAGGAAAGACCGAACGCGCCGTAGCGTCAGCCGTAGCTGCCATTGCCTCGACACTCGGACACCTCGCCATGGATGTGTGCATGTGGATGTGTAGCAACTTCGGCTTCGTGAAATTTCCCGATGAACTCACGACCGGTTCAAGCATCATGCCCCATAAGAAAAACCCCGATGTGTTCGAAATCATGCGTGGAAAATGCAACCGCCTGCAGTCGCTACCCAACGAGCTGACCATCCTGACGGCCAACCTGCCGCTGGGCTACAATCGCGACTTACAACTGATGAAAGACATTCTCTTCCCAGCCACTACCGAGCTGATCGAATGTCTCGACATGGCCACATTCATGTTTGAGCATATCTCCGTCAAGGACGACATCCTCTCCGACTCGCGCTACGACTACATTTTCACAGTCGAAGACGTTAACCGCCTGGTGCTCGAAGGGGTTCCCTTCCGCGACGCATACCGCCAAATCGGCATTGCAGTCCAAGAAGGCACCTACCAGCCGACCCGCACGGTCAATCACACCCACTTGGGCAGTATTGGGAACCTTGCCACCGACGCCATCGCAGCAAAAATGCAGACTCTACAATCCAAACTCAACCAGTAAACCACAGTTTTTGAGATCCCAAGCTGAGAAACAGGAGCCGATATAGGAAGAAAGCGCTGAAAACATCAACTATATGGAGTGTAACCTCTTGCACAACGGCAACTACATCCGCAGGCATAGTGTGAAACATTCTACTCCTCCCCATCAAGGCAAGAAGATAAGCAGAGTGATGTATGACTACCGCACCCAAGAGGGTGAACTCTTTTCGGTAGTGGCTCCAACCCTCAGATAGTGCCGTCTGCAACGTGACGAGAGACTCGCTAAACGGGACAAGGAACTAAAACCTTATCAGTGAAGAAGGCGGTGAAGCATTATGCTCCATCGCCTTCAATTTTCCAAAAATTTCGGCCACCCGAAGATGGCGAAGGCACACTTTGATTTTTATTTTTTGCGATAAAAAGGCTATAAATCACCCTGTTCATCTGCCACATACATGGTATCACACACAATCGAATTAATTATAAAATACTTGTTTCCCGGATCTCTTTGTTTGACATAAACGTCAAGCGCCTTTTCTTCAAATCTCATCTTATCCCAATTCTAAAATTTAATCTGTTTGCTCGCCAATTATAGACATAGTTCCCCCTTTATAGTGCTTTCATAATAATAACGTATTTTGCCATCAGTCCCTTCGTTTAGAGCTTCCTCAGAAATACTAGAAAATATTCCATCTGCATTTAAGGTAAGTATTTAGCGAGAGTCATACAAATGACCATAACCGATCCATATCTCAATTGGCACAAAGACTTATACAATAGAAGGCTCACGGAGCTTGCTACTCTTTATATTCCATAAAACAAGTGTCTAATAAATGCACCGAGGGGATGCACTCTTTTCGGAGTGTGTCCCTTTGATGTATCTTGTAGACAAATCAAAAAAAATCAAATGGCATCGATAAAAGTAAAGTTCCGACCATCGGCTGTTGCTGATCTCGAGGGCACAATCTACTATCAGATTATTCACGAGAGGAAGGTGCGACAGCTTCTGACCGAGTACAAAGTTTTTCCGGCTGAGTGGGATGAAAGCCGCTCTATGGTCACAACCACTCAGAAAAGCGAACGAAAATCGTTCATTCTCTCTATCCGAGAGCGAATCCGCTGGGACACTGAGCGGTTGACCCAAATTAACCGTAAACTGGACGCCAACGGTCTGTCATACACCGCCGATGATGTAATCGACGAGTTCAACCGCTATGCGCATGAATACTCCATATTCAACTTCATGGAGAGTGTCATCGCCAAACTGAAACATAACGGCAAGATCCGCACCTCCGAGACATATAAATCCACTCTCAACAGTTTCAAGAAGTTCCGAGAAGATGAAGATATAATGCTCGATTGTCTGACCTCCGAAATAATGGAAGCATACGAAGCATGGCACCACAAGCGGGGTATTGCACCCAACACCATATCATTCTACACCAGAATCCTCCGTGCGGTCTATAACCGTGCGGTCGAAGATGACATCATCGAAAACCGTAACCCGTTCCGAAAGGTCTATACCGGGGTTGACAAAACCGTAAAACGAGCGTTGCCGTTATCTGTCATCAAGAAAATCAAGGCTTTGGATTTATCGCTGACTCAGGCACTAGACTTCGCCCGCGATATGTTTCTTATGAGCTTTTATCTCAGGGGTATGAGCTTTATCGATATGGCTTTTCTCAAAAAGACGGACCTAAAAAACGGCTATGTCACCTATCGTCGTCGCAAGACCGGTCAGCAACTTATCATCGAATGGACAAAGGAAATGCAGATGATACTCGACAAGTATCCCGAAAACAAAAGCGACTACCTGTTGCCAATCATCCGCAATCCCGGACTCAATGAACGATGCACCTACCGGAATACCGGCTACAACATCAATCACAACCTTAAACGTATCGCCGGAATGGTCGGAGTAACTATCCCTCTGACCCTCTATGTTGCCCGTCATAGCTGGGCATCAGCCGCCAAAGCGAAGGGGATCCCACTGTCAGTAATCAGCGAAGGCATGGGCCACGATAGCGAGGCAACGACGCAAATATATCTAGCTAGTCTCGACACCTCCGTCGTTGACAAAGCCAACTCCCTAATCATCAAAAGCCTTTAGCATAAGCCTCAGTTTCCACCTCGGAGATTGAGGCTTTACTGTTTTGCAATCATCCAAATCTCTTTTCAAGAGATACTTATCCAAGCGCAAATGTACAAAAAAAATCTGACATGCCGGCCACATTCAATATATTTTTTTATTGCTTAGGGTCAGTTTACATAACCTTGTTGAGCAATTGGTGGTTCTTTGTGTAATTAATAATCAATATATCAATAGTATACGCATTCTCCAAATCTCTTGAAAAGAGAAGCTTCCTAAAAAACAATTATATAATAAAATCACTTTCGAAGAATGAGATGTAAAAATTGTGGCTGGCCAAATAAACCCAGTGAAACATCCTGTGTTAAATGCAACTCTCCGTTGTTATCGGATGATGATATGGGTTGTGTTGACGTGGGCGATAACTCGCAATCATCTCGTCCTCTAAATCAAACTGTGTTAGAGGGTGATGTTTTTGGAGCAGAAGAAACACAGCGCAATCAGCATAATTTTAACCAAACAAGGATAGAAAATGCTGAAACTTTAGGCCAGTGCCCCAAATGTGGCTACCCATTAAGAGCCGGTGCTGATAAATGCCCAAACTGTAAGTTTCAGACAGTCGCTCATGGGCAATCAAGACAGGGCAATTTAAATGCGCAAACTCGGAAAAATTTCGCGGAACAAGATGCGTGTCATCGTCCAACGAGGATGGCGTCAGGTATTACCTCAAAAGAAGGATTCAAGGGAACCATTAATCCGTATATGATGAATCTGGAAATGGAGCCTACATTTGTCTTGAAACCTATAAAAAGGATGGAGGAACGCCATGATTTTGAAGAACAGGAATATGAAGGTAGGCAGATAGTTCTAAATAGAGATAATACTGAAAAAAACAATCCCTCTATCACGTCTAGGCAGCAGGCTATAATAACCAATAGCGATGGACATTGGTATATAGAGGATAAAAGCGAACAAAAAACGACATTCGTTCAGGCGGCTCAAAAGATTGAGCTTCATGATGGAGATATAATTCTTCTAGGTAATCGTTTGTTTGAATTCCATAAGTAAAAGTCAATGTTAGAAGTCGCACAAAGGTGTAGTTTCTCTATCGGAGATATTGTAGATGGCAAATTCCAGGTAAAAAAAATACTTGGAGAGGGTTCATTCGGCAAGGTTTATGCGGTTCAGGACTCACGTGGCGAATTATTAGCACTAAAGTTATTGAAACTATGGGAGGTTCCCTCTGAAATCAGGGAGTCTTTGGTTGTGCGGTTTGACATGGAATTTGAAACTGGTCGCATTGAAAGTGATTATCTTGTTCATTCTCTCTCGCACGGTTTTGTTTCTGGCAATCCATATATTGTTATGGAATACTGTCCTAATGGAGATCTTTTATCACTGTCAAATAATACAAATGTAGATTTTTCAAAAGCTGCAACCCATATTTTATATGGCTTAAAGGCATTGCATGGAAGAGGGAAAGTTCATAGAGACTTAAAGCCTGAAAATGTGCTTGTAAAAAGAAACGGAGATTTTGCTTTAACAGATTTTGGAATATCAGGAGATAGGAATAAGAGGATGACAGAAAGAAATATCCTCGGAAAGCCCAAACAAATATTTGGCACATACGCTTATATGCCTCCTGAACAATTAAAACCAAACAAAGATGCCACCGTGCTTCCAACAACGGATATTTTTTCGTTTGGGGTAATGATGTTTCAACTGCTTACAGGAGATTTACCATTTGGCCCGCTTGAATCAGAACATGATTTGGTTAAATATATGCGTCGCGGAAAAAATGGAGAATGGGATAGGCAACTTTTATCCCAATTATACTGTGGGAATGAATGGATGCGTATGATAGATGGATGTCTCACACCAAACTATCAGCAACGTCTTCAAACGACTGATGAGGTGCTAAAATTAGTTCCTCACAGTCATCGTGAAGTAAACAAAATCCATGAAGAGATCCGTGATTATCAAACTAAAATTATAAATGGTGTTCTTTTAAGAATAATGCAAGGAGAGGATTTTGGCAAGGTGTATTATTTAGACAGTATGCTTCGTGGAGATTCTTCTATTTTGAATATGGGTCGAAAGGACGAAGGAGTATATAATGATATCGCCATAGTTGAAAACAATAGTAGTTATATATCACGAAAGCATTGTACGTTGGAGCTTGATTATGAGATAGGATCATGGATTATACGTGATGGACAATGGGATAGATATGATACCGGCGGCTGGCAACGATCAACCAACGGAACATATGTAAACTCGAAAGAAGTCTCGGTGAATGGATTAGTCTTTAATCCTGGAGATATAATATCAATTGGAGATACAAAACTTAGAGCAGAAGCATATTAGAACATTCAATTCTTATGGCAGGACGTACCACAAATTCATATAAAAAGACCTTATCTGGGTCTATTGGAGCTGGAATGGGTTCCATACTTGCTCCCGGAGGAAAAAAATATTACATCTTGGAGCACAAAGTCTCAAGTAAGTACCATAGGGCTGGAGAATCTCAAGAAATCATAATTGACAATATTGAACTTGGTAGAGATTCTCATTGTCAAGTGAGGTTTGACGAAAGCTTCAAGACAGTTTCCCGTCATCATGCAGCTATCGTCAGAGATGGGGATATGTGGAAACTTGTTCAATTGTCAAAAACAAACACCACTTTTTTAAATGGCAGACCTGTCAAAGACGAATGGTATCTCCAAAATGGAGATGAAATTCAATTATCAGTAAATGGGCCCAAATTAGGTTTTATTATTCCTACGGGGAAGAAATCCACCGTTGGTTCTATTGGACTTACTCGCCGTTTAAGCCTATTCCGCCAACAGGCACTACGTCCATACAAAACTGCCATAACTTGTCTTTCCGTATTATTGATTCTCGCTGTTGGTGCATTGGGAACATGGAATTATTTACTAAGAGAAGACTTATCTGCTCATAGCGTTATGTTGGCAGAGCAAATTGACGCTAATAAAGCAAACAAAGCTAAAGCAGATTCTCTTGCCAATGAACTTGTTGCCAATAATGGGAAGATGAAGGGATATGAGGATAAAATTGCTGATATGACTAAAAAGGTTGCATCGGCAAACGCACGTGCAGCTGCAGCTTGGAAAAAAGCACAGGAAACAACAACTGTGGGTCCAAGCTCAGGAGAAATGTCTGATGCATCCAAACAGACATATTTCTGTATTACTGGCCTCTATTTGAATGGCGAATGTGTTATTGCTTCATCTGGTACTGCTTTTCTTCTTGATGATGGAAGACTAATTACGGCACAGCATTGTGTTAACCCGTATTATTTTCTTGATCCAAGTGATGAAAACAGCTTAATACTTAATGCCATAATGGTTCAAAATCCACAAGCAGTGACTTGTAAATTCATTGCTGTATCACCTACTGGAGATAGAATAGAAAAGTCATTTTCCCCCAATAATAGCCCATTTAATATGAGTTATTCTCTTGAAACTCTAGGAACTATTGATGTTTCTGGCCAACCGTATGCTATAAAGATGGCAAATTTTTCATCTAAGAATGATTGGGCAACATTACGTGTTGGAAAGTCTGGTGGATTATCTTTCGACAATTCCAAGTCGACTTCACTGCCGATTAATACTCACTTAAATATTCTCGGCTATCCAAAAGGTGTTGGTGCAGAAAATCTGAGTAATGTTTCTCCAATCAACTCTGAGTCTTCAGTAGCACGTGAGGGTTTAGACACAGATGGATGTATATTGCTATCGAATAGTGAAACTGACCATGGTAATTCCGGAGGCCCGGTTTTCGCCAAACTAGATGGAAAATTTGTTGTTATCGGAATATTAACTGGCTCAAATCGACTTGGATCAAAATCAGGGTCGAGTAAAGATGGCAAATGGAAAGATCGTGTTGTACCTATTGCAAATGCTCGTTAATATATGTAAGATTATGAATAAATTACGTCATATACTCTACTTGGTAGTAATTGCATTTATGCAGACTCCGGCATACGCTCAATTACTTAATGTTAGAATAGGTTCTGATGCTCTTGTTGAAGATGCCATCAAAGATGCCATTGTTGTGGTAGAATCTAAATACTGTATACAAGATGTCAAATCAGGCCAAAAATATGGTCGAAATGACAAACCCTATTTCAATACTATCACTTTTCTTGGTTGCAAGACCGACAAAGGAGTGATAACAAGTGAAACGACAATAAAACCTTGGACTGTAGATAATTTATTTGACAAGTATAGAGACAACAACAAATACCGTCCGTTATTGGATAGCACGTTAGTTATTCGGTCTTTACCGATTGATACTGCTCAAACGATTGATTTAGCAAAGGGTTTAACATTTAACAATGATACTACTTTGATATGCGTTGGAATAAATAGCCGTATTGACGGACTAACGATATCAACTAACGATAGCGATGTTACGAATTGGATTGTATGGATTAAGGAATCATTGAAAAACGATTCAAAAGAATCCTCAAATTTTGAGTATAACATAATAAAAAAATCTGTTGAGTTTTCAAAAGGTGCTGTTGTAATAGATACACCTAATTCAACAAATTCATACGTTGGAGGTCTTTATATTAGTGCCAAAGTTATAAGTGTTGGCTTGGTTGAATTCTCGCTCGCTGGAATTATCGAAGAAAATTCAGGTAAGTGGATGATAGAACCCATTTATGTTAATACATTCCCAGCAGATAACGAGAATATAGATGTAACAACTTCTCCTGTTTCAAATGATTCAGATGAAGATCTTACTCCAGTTAACGAGAAAAACAAGGAGAAAAAAAAGAAAACGAAAGCATCTAAAAAGAAATGAACACCATAAAATTTAGGTTGGCAGCCAAAACCGATGTCGGACTTGTTAGAACAAACAACGAAGATAATTTCCAAGCTTCCTCTGATTTGTCAGGAGGACAAATGAGATGGGTTAACAATGAGATATGCTCCTTAGGCGATAAGGGGGCACTAATCGTTGTGGCTGACGGCATGGGCGGGATGAACGCTGGAGAAGTAGCTTCGGAATTGGCAATTGAAACAATTAGAGAGTGTTTCAGTCCTGAAAAAATAACGCCAGAAGTTATGAAAACTCGCTATACAATAGAGAAGTACATGAATGATGCTATTGTAGCGGCAGACCAAAAAATTAAAACCGAAGCGAAGGCTCGCCCTGAAACTAAGGGAATGGGTACAACCATTGTTATCGGATGGATTCTTGATGGCAGGTTGTTCTTATCGTGGTGTGGAGATAGTCGTGCATATGTCTATAACCCATTAGCTGGCTTACATCAAATCTCTAAGGATCATTCTTATGTGCAAAATTTAGTAGACAAAGGATCTATCACAAGAGAAGAGGCTTTTGACTTTCCGGATAGCAATATTATAACTCGTTGTTTGAGTGATGGAACTACCAAAGCCAAGCCCGAGTCTTTACTAAAGCCGTATGAGATTTGTGATAACGACATAATTATGCTTTGTACCGACGGACTTAGCGGGATGATTCGAGACCAGGAGATTGAGTCCATCATTAGACAAAATGAGCATAATATGGATGTTCTTATCGATGAATTGATTAAGGCCGCTTGTGAAGCAGAAGGTTCAGACAATATTACAATATGTCTATGTCAAATATTACAAGGTGGAGGTTCGTGTAATCCTTCTGTATTCATTGATTATGATAGACGATTGAATGGCAATAAGGATAATTTTATCCGTACATTAATTAACAAACCCGAGAAAATAACGCCCCAAAACAAACATTTTTGGATGATTGGGATTGTTTGTGTGATTATAGCAGCCATTGTTAGTATTGCAATTTGGTGGTTTTTGTTTAAAGAAACCACAAATGAGAATATTATTAACGAAGCTAATCCAGAGATAGTTCATAAAGAAGAACCAAATAATGAAGAATCTATAATTAGTAGCACAAATGATATTGATTCCAAAAGCAATACATCCGAACTGCCTGATGATGGGACAAAAATAAAAGCTTCCGGAGAAAATAAAGCAACTGGATCAATTTTTCAGAAACATTCTATCGAAAATGCTAATGAAGAATCTGATGTGGAAGAAGATGAAATAGTTCTTACACCTGTACCAGGTTCGGATGATCAAGAATCGCCAGCAGAAGAAGATTTGTCTCAGATTAAGACTAATGAGTATAAAGTTTTGAAAGGAGATACATATTTCAGTCTTGCCCAAAAATTTAATACTAAAGTTGAAATATTGAAAAAAATCAACAATAATGTCAAATTAAAAGCTGGTGCTATTATAAATGTACCGAAATAAATATGGTCAGAAAAAGAATAACAATAGGACGAGATTCCAGCAACGATATTCATATTGATGAACAATGGGATACTGTGAGTAATCGACATGGAGAAATCTCTTATGAAAATGGAAAGCTTACGTTTATAGACCATAGCTCAAATGGTACTGTTATAAATGGGCAGAAGGTTCATAATACATCTGTAGGTATTTATCCTGGTGATTCTATTCGCTTGGCTAACGCATTAGATTTGGAATGGAGCGTTCTTAATCGTTTTTTCCCGGAGGTGCACAGACCAACAGTGACGCGAAATGTCAGGGGAGAAAATCAAAGCACTGGAAGACGTACCGTTCAAATGAATGTCGACAATCCATCTAGCGGAAGAAAGACAGAGCGATTTAACAACAATTCGCAGCAACAGAATCCTGATTACGGATATGCAACAAAAGACGACAACTATGGTCGGCCTAATGAATTTTCACAATCAGAGATAGATAAAGAAATCGAAAAATGGAATTGGGGTGCTTTCTTTTGTAGCTGGTTGTGGGGTGCTTTTAATGGCATTTATTGGCCCTTATTTATAATTTTGATAGCTGGAATTCCCTACATAGGACAGGTTTGTAGCTTGTGTCTTTGCGTATACCTTGGTCTTAACGGTTCAAAGATGGCGTGGAGAATAGGTAAATTTAAAAGTTTTGAACACTTCAGAAATATTCAAAAGAATTGGGCAATCGGAGGCATTATTTGGTTCGCTCTTAATATTTTGGGCTACATTTATCTTCTTAATTATTCGTTAACGCTATTGTAAACCAATCCTCTATGTCGGCACTTAACAAAGGACAGTTGTTCCACAACAGATATATCTTAGTTAAGCCTCTTGGACAAGGGGCTTCTGCGGAGGTTTGGATGGCCAAGGATACTCGAGCCAATAATCTCCTTGTAGCACTTAAAATCTTCTCTCAACATTCAGAAATGGATTCATACGGATTGCAAAATTTCGAAAGAGAGTTTACAACCGTATATAATATGAAGCATTCCAATCTGCTTCCACCAACTGGATATGATATATGCGAAGGTCAACCGTATTTGGTTATGCAGTATTGCGAAAATAGCTCTTGCAGTGGTATGGCTGGCAGAATGGAAGAGGAGGATATAATAAAATTCTTACATGATGTATCTGCAGGGTTAGAGTATCTTCATGACCATAATATTATCCACCAAGATATTAAACCTGATAATATTTTAGTGGATGACAACTGTAACTTTATGGTTACAGATTTCGGAATCAGTGTCAATTCCGATGGGAGCATATTCAATTCAAATGGTATGTCTGGTGGGACTCGTGCTTACATGGGACCAGAACGATTTGAAGGTGTTACAAATAATGCCTCCGATATGTGGTCTTTGGGGGCAACGGCTGTAGAATTATTGACAGGCAATCCACCATATGGTGAACATGGCGGCTTATTGCAAGCCGAAGGAGAGCCATTACCACAGTTACCTAAACTCCAGCCTGAGGTTAGAGATATGATTTTGAGCTGTTTGGCTCAAGATCCATCTACACGAATAAAGGCTAACGAGATTCGTCAAAAAATCGATTTATATTGGGAGACTGGTTCATGGACCAAACATTCTTCAAAAAAAATTGTAGCTATCGTTACTACTGGTGTAGCATGTGTACTTATGTGTGTTGGAATATTCCTATGGGATTACAATCGCACAAAGGTCTACTATTATAAGGATTACGCAGAATATTGGGGAGTCCCAAATGGAATAGGGCGTTTGAGTCTTAATGATGTGGAACATCGCGAACAGAGTTACAAGTTTGAATATAATAAACGCAAATTAAGACGTGTGAGTTTAGTTAATTCTAAGGGGAAAATCATAGGGCACTCTGATACAGAACATATGAATAGTCGATATTCTGATGTTCAATATTTCTATACCGATAATGATAAAATAGACTACACAATTATTTCAGATCCTAATGGTCGTATTCTATTTAAAATGGATTACGATGATAATCTTAAGACAGCAACTTTCCGTCAAAATGATGAATATGGTACAGAAATGAATTTGTTCGCCAACACAAATGTACTTTACAAGAATGGGAATTCCGCTACTGATGAAAAAAGTAGAATTTCTCGCTATCTACTTTCGTACAATGATGATGGTCTTTTAACAGAACGTAGATATGTAGGTCTCCAGAATGTCCCAGCTGGAGATAAGGATAATATTTATGGTTCTCGTTATAAGTATGATGACAAAGGACGTAAAATTGAAGAAGTCTTCATCGGTGCAGATGGTAATATTACCAGCAACAGTAATGGAATGTCCATTCGAGAATATACATATGATGACAATGACAACTGGTCTTCTGTAACTTATCTGAATACTGAACGCAAAGGTTCTCATGATGGGAATAACTGCAGTTTAGTGAAATTGGATTACGATAAGTATGGCAATCGCATATCTGAAATGTATTACACTTTGGAAGGCGAGCCATCAATAAGAACTGATTACAATGTATCTGGTTTTCGATATAAAATAGATGATCAGGGAAATAGAACTGCTCAAATTTGTGTTGGTGTTGATGGTAATTTAGCATATTGCAATGCAGGCTTTGTAAAGTTAATCGATAAGCACAACGAAGATGGTTTTGTTATTGAACGAGCTTTTTTTGATGAAAATGACTCTCCAATATTATATTCCAAAGACGGCGAAACCTATAGCAAATTCAAGGTAGTTCAGAGTGTTACCGGTCTTCCACTAGAAATGAGTTATTATGATGTAGATGATATGCCAATGGAGCAGCCAAATGGTGTATTTAAATATGTGAACTCGTTTGATAGTATTGGTAATCACATGAGCCAAAAATTGTTTGACAAAAAAAATCAACCAACTCTTGCTGATGGATTCTATCACGAGCGAAAGTTTGAATACAATAGCTTTAACAATTTAGTTCGCGAAAGTTATTTCGATGTAGATGGAGTGCCAACTACTTGCGATGGAAATATATCCACATATCTAATCGAGTATAACAGACAAGGAGCTGTAACCAAGATGAATTTCCTCGGGAAAGATAATAAACCAACTCTTGGTTCTAATCTATTTGCTGGATATATAGTAGAATATGATGAATTGGGTAATCAAAAAATTTGTCAATATATCAATACAGAAGGTAAGCCGACAATGTCGGGCTTTGGATATTCAAAGGTGGAATATATATATGATCCAAAAACGAACTTCCTCACTGAGATAAAAGATTACAACACTGCAGGGAAATTGGTTCTTGACATACATAATAAATATGATAGTCGAGGAAACATTATTGAATCGTATACGCTTGTTGACGGTAAATTAAAGAATGGTACTGCCGTAGAACACAGTGAATATGACGTTAATAATCGTCTTGTCGTACAGTGGTTGTCAGATTTAAGCGGTAAAAAGATCAATCGTCCCGGAACCTTATATTCGATGGTTAAAAACGAATATGATAATGTGGGGAATTGTGTAGTTACCACTAATTGGAAAGCTGATGGCACAGCAGGAACGGATGAACAGAAATCACATAGGCGTGTACGAGAATTTGATTCAATGAATCGTGTAATTGCAGAGTTAAATTACGATATTGATGGGAAACCGTTGACTGGAGCTGAAGTTAATCCCGAAGGTCGTGTAAAATATGACCAATGGGGTAATATGGCTGAAATTTCCTGCTATGATGGCTATGGTAAACCTCGTTTATCATCAGATGGCTTCTTCGCACAAAAATCTGAATACGATCGCCGCGGCAATATACTTGTGCAAGAGTATATCGGTGTAGATGGCAAGCCAATAATGAGTAAAAGCAATGGTTATGCAAAAGTTGAAAACACTTACGATAATCATGGGAACAAACTTGAGGCAAAATATTATGACACTAAGAGTTGTGTTAGAATCGAAAAATGGTCGTACAATGATAAGAATTGTATGACAGAACAACGAGTATATGACGAAAAAGGAAAACTTTCAGATAAATTCTATGGGGTATCTCGATTGACAATTGAATATGACAATACGGGTACTACACCTAAAAAGAGAAGTTATTATAATCAATCGGGAACACTTCTTGGCTCTCAAACTTGGAATGAAGCAAAGAGTGATTGGAATGATATGAAAGCGAATGGGAACTATTCTGCTCCATCGAATTATTCTAATTTAAATTGGCAAGCATCGGTTAGGAATGATGCTAAATCTTGTCCTCAAAAAATTGAGGATGGTGTATATGTCCAATCTATTTCCTGCACAAATACATCTGTTACGGTCGTACTGCGACTGAGTGAGATATCTAAATACGACATGGCAGATATTAATGAAGACTCTCTTCGTCAAGCTGCACGAGCAATGAAAACTCAATTCAAGCAAGTGTGGGATATTCCGAATAACGTATCCATGAGCATAGTTATTCAAGACAAAGCAAATAGAACCATCTGTACTCTATAAGATTATGAACAAATATAAATTAATAATAATATTTATATTGTCACTTTTTTTAGGAGACAATGCTTTCGCAGCAGAATTAACTGTTGAGCAAAAAAAATTCAGATCTTCTCTTCAGGCGTTCCTAAAAGAGGAGGGCTTTATGCCGACTATAGACGATGATGACAACAGTCTTAATTTCAAAAAAGAAGGAACTTTATACTGGCTTTCCTTTGGAGGATCAAATCCAATATATATTGAGTTTCACCTTTCTGGTTTCAAATGCGAAGACGCTGATACGAATTTGGTATTACAGTCGGTAAATTCTGCTAATCGAAAGGTTCGTAGTGCGAAAGCAATGTTAAATGAGTCATCTGTTTCTTTTGCGATTGAAATGTATTGTCATTCTTCCGAAGAGTTTAAGTATGTATTTTACAAATGCTTAAACGAATTGGATAATATTAAGAACGAAGTTTATGAATATTACAATGGCAATAACAGTAATGATGTTAATGCAAGCATTAGTGCCAATATCCGCAATTCTGCCGATATAAATAAATTCTTTCCTGTCTATGGATTTACCCTTGGACAATCAACCGTCAATGACATGAATGCAAGAGGGTATGATGTCGAAACAGTAGAGAGCGGAGCCCATAATTGTCACGTTAAAGATTTGACTTTTTGGGATCATAATAATGATAATGTATTCGAAGATATTTACATCACAAAAGGCGATGTTTTGCCTGAATTATGGGAGGATGAGATTGGAATCAATTGGAAACTTAGTTATAATCAAATAATCTCTAAATTCAAAAATTTGGGATATCACATTAATATTACAAAAAATCCGGTGGTAAAAAATTTTTCAGGACGGAAGGTCTTATCTGCAGATGTAACTGCCACATCATCAGATGGTTTTCTAAGATTTGATTTCGTATTTAACTATGGCAATAGTAAGGGAGAAGGGTACTCTACTAATTCTCCAAACACACTATATAGCATAACGATTAAAGCTAAATGATGCAGCAGAATAACCTATTCAATAATAGATATTTCTTAGAAAGATTACTTGGAAGGGGAAACTTTTCCGAGGTATGGCTCGCTAAGGATATAAAGACCGATATTAAGGTGGCATTAAAAATTTATGCACCTGCAACTGGTCTTGATGATGCAGGTCTTAATGTCTTTGCTAGAGAGTTTTCTCTTGTAGTCAATGCAAATCATAAAAATCTGCTAAAACCTCTTTATTACGATTCTTTTGAGCGCAAACCGTTTCTTGTGCTTCCATTCTGCGAGAACGGAAGTATTATGAAAGAAGTCGGAAGAATGTCTGAGCAAGATGCTTGGCGTTTGCTTCGAGATGTTGCGAGTGGGTTGTCTTGGCTACACAACATGAATCCCCCTGTCATTCATCAGGATATAAAGCCAGACAATGTGATGATTGGCGAGAATGGTGATTTCATGATTACTGACTTTGGTGTAAGTACGCATGTTAAATCCACTCTCCGTAAAAGTATGAGCGCCGCTTTTAGTTCTGCTGGAACAATTGCATATATGGCACCAGAAAGATTCAGTAAAGATAATACTCCTATTATGGCGAATGATATATATTCGTTGGGGGCTACTGTATATGAAATGCTTACAGGTGATACTCCATTTGGAGACGACGGTGGTCTTATTCAAATGAAAGGTGCTGAAGTCCCTGAACTGAAAGGTGATTATTCGCATCAACTAAAAGAGGTTATAGCTCGATGCTTGCGTACCAATCCGTGGGAACGACCTACGGCAGAACAATTGGAAAAATATGCTGAAGATGGTATGAATGGTCGTAAAATCACATTTGTTGGAGATAAAACCTTTTGGGATAAATACAAACTATTTATTGTTGTAGGTATAATAGTCTTATTAGTCGTTGGTGTCACGTCTTCGATATTTATAAAAAGACACCAAGATGCTCAGTTGGAAAAACTGATTACTAATCAGACAAAAATATATAATGATTCCATACAATCATTAATGGATATCCAGATTGCGATAGGTGATAGTCTCGCAAACATTGGAGCTTTACATGATGAAGGTTTTGAAACGGCATTTTTAGACGCTTATCAATATTATAAAAAAGCTGTTACATATAAACTTAAAGATGGTAGTTCCCCTGAAAAACTGCCGACTGTTAAGATCAAAATACAAGGCATTGAAGAACAACTATTCAATGCATACGCTTCATTTAAGGAAAAAGCAACTATCTTTATTGATGATGAAGATATTGCTTCTGAATTTAATGCACGTGCTAAAAATATAAGTGATATAATAGATATATCAAAATTCTCGACAAAAGATAAACCCAACCAAACTGAATTAACAAATAATGACTGATTTTAATATGAAAGCACTTAAGATTCTCGTCGTTCTAATCATGGTTGTAATAGCACTTCCAATATATGCTCAAACATCATGTGATAAACTTTTCGCAAATGGTGTAAAGTATCAGCAGACCATGACTATTGCTTCTCAGAATAAAGCAATAACATATTTTGAAAAAGCTAAGGTATGCTTTGACTCGCAAGCTAAGAAAGACTTGTGCGATCAGCAAATCACAGCCTGTCGTAATATAATTGTTCAACTTTCAAAAAAAGCAAAACCGACCAATACGACGACAAAACTTAAAGAAGACTCAGATTCGTCAATAGAGAAATCAAAAGTTCCAGAAAATCATACCTCAAAGAGAGATGTGAAACTTTCAACAGATTGCATATACCTTAAATTTAAAGGTAAAGGTAACGAGTTCAAGAAGGCCAAAATTATATGTAATTATCCTGATTGGGAAATTGCCGCCAAACCTGATTGGGTAAAATGCTCAAAGAATGATGATGAACTTGTCGTAGAAGCAATAAAAAATCCCAACAAAGAAGAACGTTCTGGCTCAATCATAATAGAGTGTGGAGACAAAACTATAACATTGACTATTATACAAGAAAAATTCAAGAAATTCGGTATAATATAATTAGCGATCGGTATAATATAATTAGCGATCTGTTTCTTAGGTGGTTCGCACTATGCGGTTAAATTAGTCGTCCGTAGCATAAATTTAACCACTACAACCAATTTAGAAACGATAATATAATAGCTGAGGCTGTGTCAAAATAGGCGCAGCCTCCTTTTTTGTAACCTGTTGTAAAACATAAAACAAAGCCCAGACTTTCACAAGCCGGGGCTTTGTCATGTCAAAAAGTTTTTGTAACTCTATGACAAACTACAAATAAAATGTATACAAAGTTACATACAAAATCTTATCATAACAAGGATCGTTTTTTTTTATGCTAACTCCCGAGGAATATGTAGCCGCAATGAAAAGAAATAAGGTGTGTATTCTCAAGCGAGCAGGATGCAAATAACATAAAACTCGAAAGAGTAATGGGTATCAAGCAGGGCGATCTCATGGATTGGGAAACAGCCGACAGCAATAACTCGAATACGGGATACAAATGCAAGACCGCGAGAATAGACGGATACGCTGATAATTGCCAAACTTGCACAATGACATACAAGGCGCGCCGTAGAGGCTTTAAGATTACAGCTGCACCAAGTCCCGGAGAAAATGAGGTCGCCCCCAACAATTTCTACACATTCACAAAAAAGAATGGGCTAACTTGGCGTGAGCGCATCCTAAACACAGACGGGACAACGGCAAAACCATCTACCAGTGCGTATGCTTCGATCGAAGACACAATAGTGGCCAAGGCACATTGACAACAACACAACAGCCGAGGGAAGATACGAGGTGTACTGCGCATGGAAAAGCAAAGGCGCTCACGTTTTCATCGTTGAGAGAGATAAAAACGGAGCGCTCATATGGATTGACCCTCAAACCGGAGAAACCGGCGACCCAGTACGTTTTTACACAAATTCTATGAAACCCGAATCGATAGAGGTTCTAAGAATAGACAACAAGATTATCAACCCCAAATTGCATCACGAATGATTAAAAAGACTAAGTAACAAAAGAGTTTGATAACCGCTTATAACCAAAACGTCATCTCCATTTATCACCAAAACATTCGGGAGTCCGACCGGCTCACTGCTGTAGTGAGCCTCACAAAACACCAACCAACCATAAGAGGCACCGACGTATTCTACGCCACGCCAGCCGAGCTTGTCGGCTTTTTTTTGATTTTTTCGGGAATCTTCATAACGCAAATTTACGAATTTTTCTGCCGTTTTCGGTAGGCCGTCAACTTTTTAATTTGAGACCCGAGGGGAGTGGTATGGGGCGCACCGTCCACGACCAGCCCAAGCGCATAGAGTATGTGGCATTACCAACATGTACCTCTCCCACAAATTTACCATCGTTCAGATGATTCCGTCAGCGGCCACAAGACACAAAAGACCTTCATGGACTACATCAAGCTCTCCTCC
>CAYZPH010000032.1:0-23768 GCA_964480495.1 uncultured Sangeribacter sp. | reverse complement strand
TATCTCCTATGCCTAAGTAGGCATAGGCGTAATTAGGATTAAGCATAATAGACATCCATTGAGGCTGATGCTTCATGGGTACCTTTGCCTCGGTTGAAAGACTTATTGGCAAGATAGTTCTGCATCGTGTCGATGAGCACAGCGTCAACGCTTCGACCTTTCTGCTGCTCAAACTCATCCCAAGCCACTATGTCCCAATATCCGACAAGGCCCAGCACTTCGCGGTCTCCTGCGATTCTCACGAATAGTCGGGGACTCGTTACGTCGCCTCCGCTGACAAGGACACCGTATGGGGACAGTTCCTGAAAGACGTGGCTCTTGCCGGTTCCTTTCGGGCCCAGTTCCATGAAGTTAAAGTTATTCTCGATGTGTGGAAGAAGTCTGGCCAAGGTGATGAACTTCTCGCGACGATTCATCTTGTCAGGATTCAGGCCGACAGTATGAATCAGGAAATCAATCCACTCGTCTGTAGTGAATTTCTTTCTCTGGTCTATATAGTCCTGAAGATCGATGTTTGAAATCTGAATCGGTTTAAGCGTCTGGATTTCCCAACGCACCTTTATGTCTTCTCCTTGGATATATCCGATGGTTACGATACACCATACACCGTTTCCTGACAGAAGCTTTGGATTCTGAGTGACATACTGTGAACCGATGGGCACTTTCGTCAGACCAAGATTCGCAAACGAGGCATGATACTCATCATCCCGCTCATTGAGCGTGACATTGACCTTATCAATGATTCTGAACTTTCCTTTCTCACGAATCTTACCCTTGATTTGCTCGGCATCCGCACGATTGACATAATTGTTGCGGATTACGGTCTTAACCTTCTCGATACCTTCCTCAATTACCTGCTCGTCATCGCTGGCGCAGTATTGTCCGAGCAAGTATTCAAGAACGTACGTAGGTACAGGTAAGCCACCCTTAACCAAAAAGGCAAGGTCTTTACGAACCACCTTCCCTAAGAAGGCATCCATAATCTTTTGCTGTAATGTTTCTTCTGCCATTAGAAATCCAGTTCTATGATGGTGTTGTTTTTTACTGTTTCCTTTATCAGCGGATTTATGATGTCGTCAACATCATAGATCTTCAACTGCAATAAACCGCCACTTACACTCTCAGCGAGTCGAATGCACACATCGTATGTGCGTTTCGATATGTTGTTGGCATCGGTGCTGTCGAGTGTCACAGTCGCATCTTCAGCAACCTGTCGGTCTCCTTCATACAATTTGCACACGACTGTCCGCGATACTAAATCCAGGGAAACCGCCTCTTTCTGAATTATCTGGAAGCGCAGCTGGCTCGACACAAGAGAAAGATTGGATGTTTTGAGCATCACATTGACTTTCTGTTTGGAGTTTGTTTCACGTCGGTTGCTCATGATCACCGGGACAAGCATTTCCTGCAAAGATGCACCTCCATGAGTGAAGACATAACCACCCGGAGCTGCGAATCTATTCGTGCCGATGGGAGTGGCAATATAAACGTTGCCATCTGTTTCAATATCTGTTGACTCTCCCATGTTGAATTTGACTACGCCATCGACGTTATCCTCAATTCGAGTCAGATAGTATCTGCTTGTTGAATCAAAGTTTTCTTCTTTGATGGAGATTTTATCTTTATCCTCAAATTTCAAATCATTGAAAAGGAATCCATGATCGGAAGTGACAATGACATTATAACAGTTTAATGTCATGTGCAGGCTATAGACGAACTTAGCCAGTTCATCTATTGCCTCACGGCAGTTGTTGACTACATCTTTCGCTGTCTGACCATGAGATTTGTTATCAATCCGGTCATGAAGCACATAGACGAGTTGACGTTTGAATAGTTCCCGATGCGAACTAACTTGACTGGAAACCTCACTAAAGTTTACGCATATAGCGTCTTTGCGATATTTTTGGAGTTGCTCTGTGCGCGACGCAGTGGTGGAAAGAATCTTTCCATCCACAGTCATGTTGTCTCCCTTCAATTCAAGTTCTTGATGTGGGAACAATGAAGGCTTACAGAATTTTGTCTCAGTCGGTAGAAGCGAAAGCATTGGGGATATGCTTGTTGTGTGCTTTTCCTTTCCGAGTTTCTCTACAAGTTCCGCAGCTGTTTCATATCTCAGTGCATCGCTGATTATCACAACCCAACGCTTTGTAGGGTCAAAGATGTCGGAGAAGAAGTTGTTCTGCCTCGGCAAACCAATGTTTCTGAAATTTCCGCCAGTCTCTTTCACACATTCAAGCCACTCTATATTGAGAAGATTGCATACATCTGCATATTTGGAGTCAATGTATGTTTTGAAATTCCTCACCGGCTCTGAATATTCCGCATGTAATTCGGGGAGCGCATAATAATGCTCTGTCGCAACGCGATAATAGCGATCGACATCAACAAATGTATCTGTGTAGAGTCTCACATACTCATTCGGAGTATTGAGTTTATACGATTCAATCCGGTTGTTTGCATCAAACATACAGGCAGCTGATTCTACAAACCGTATGAGAGGCATTACGCCTGATTCTGCACCGAGCCTTAGACTCAGACTCCTCATTCTGTCAAGTACAGTTTGGGGCGTTGCGTCCACTCCGTTTGATATGACATCTTTAATTACGGGCATCGCCAGATCTTCCGTGACATAGAAGAACGGAGCATCAGCACCATAATTTTTTATGAGTTCGGATTCCTTAATTGATGAAGCGAGTTCACGCAATGCCTCTTTGAATTTAGCAGAATACGCTGATTCATTCAATCCTTTGTCGAAAATACGGTTTATCTGGTCCAGCGCAATGCGGCTCTGTACTTTCAGATGCTTGTAGTCATCACCGGGAACTATAGACAATGACTGAGCGATGGCATTGTATTTCAGGCTACGGGCTATTTCCCCCATCTTGTTTTCCGAGTTGGGGTCGTATGTCATACCGAAGATCCCGTTGAGCTTATCATCTACCGCTTTCTGCAAATCACGTTGTTTCTGCAATTTAACATAGAAATCGAGATGTTTCTTGGCCTCTGACTTAAGTCCGAGAATTATCATCCTGATGATGATGGCATCCCAGTCCAGAACCTTCTTCTCGCCAAGATATGAAGACAGCAACGCTCTTGTGCCGAGGTCAGTGTTGAAGCTTTCGGCATTGAGAGAGCCTGAGAGCATTGTCGTAAGCTTAGCTGACGACAGCTCATCGATGTGGTTCTTGACAAAAATGGAATGTTGTTGAGGCAATCCATAACGCTGCATGAACTCGGCATAACCTTCATCCTTGAACTCCATGTTTGCCGAATAAAGATCAAGCAAAGGAAAATTCAACCGTTTTTCTTCCGTATCCGGACGCAGTTCCCAAGGGAACAGCAGAACAACCTTCTTATCCTTCCATTCGCGGTTGACGGAAAGTTTCAGATTGAACCACCTTCCATCAAACACATGATAGATGTAGTCATCTTCCCAGAGAGCATCTTGAAGCTCGGCTTCAAAACCGCCCATCTTGTCGAAGACAAACAACACCCTCAGTTGAGGATTGCGGTCGAAGTAATTATATATTCGTTTCTGTAGCATTATTGTCAATTCTTTCTTTAATAAGATCTAGGATATTGTTAATCAGCTTTTCAAACGATATACTATTGACATTTAGATATGATTGTGGGACTACTGACTTGATATCACCACCAATATGAACGATATCTTCATCAAGAATCAGGCCTTCTTCCAATTTCTCATTCGCCAAGCCAATGCGGTTCGCCACCTTGATTCGTTTTAAAGATTCGTCATTAATCTCTGGATATTCATGCCTTTCTGCTTTTTCTTGATCAAAGCCTGTCATATCGACTGCACATAAGGCATATCTGTCTTTTTTCTCTGACGACACCTTCATCTGAAGTTTGGACATCAGTACCGAGTCGCGCTGATTCCATCTGGATTTGATTTCAATATAATAAATTGCTTCTCCATTCAGATAAATAATTAAATCCTGCCCGCCCTGTTCGTTATCAATTGTTGATTCACATTTCACAACATTGTTGCCCAGTTCGGCTTCGAGTTGAGATTGAATCCAGTCTCGACGAATGAACCCAGCATTTTCTTGTATTTAGTGTCGTTTTCATTTCGAATTTTAGAAGAAAGAGCCTCTTTGCCAAGCCTGATAATGTCTTCGAAATCCGATGATTCCGCAAGTTTTACTATTTCACTAAGTTTCTCATCATCTTCGATTGTCATCAAATGCGTCAGGCATTCCTTCTTGGAAGGACTCTCTATGATATCAAGTAAAAGATGTGCTTTATCGTTATAAATCTGAGTGAACCATGATTTCCACAGATGTCCGTATGTTGGTTCTTCACAATGTTTAGTCAATATCTCAATGAAAATTGCCCGGTACGGACTTGCTGCAATTTTCGGATATGGAGCTAGAAGTAATTTCTCATTAATTTCCTCTGCGACCTCAGATCCTTTTAGCGCTGTTCCGTCAATTAGGAAGTTTCTATATGTATTATCGGATAAAATGTCTCGTATAGAAAGTTCAGTTCCTTTGAGTTTGCCACAAATTTGATCGTGGAAATCCTTCAGAGTTTCCGGAATTTCCTCTTCATATCTCACCCTATTATAGTATCTATATTCACCAGTTTGATTTTTATAGACAGGATAATAACGAAGAATATCTGAGAAGTCTTTGTAATTAAACAGGAGTGACAGGATATTCCTTACAATATCCTCACTTCTGATTTTGTCTTCAGTTTTAAATAATGAGAATTTTGCAAGGGCATCATTTATTATAATACGTAAAACCTGACGACTATCAAAGATATTCGTGTCTATAGTCTCTATACTCTTGTTGATATCGAGATTATAGAAGGCCGAAAGCTCTCTATGCATTTTAGACAGGAACGATTCACTCCTTTCTCCGATAAAAAAGTTCATGTAATGCATAATTTGAGCTACCATGTTACGTGGCAGGGTAACTTCATCTAATTGATTCAGCGTTTCAGGATTGTTGTTAACTTGAAAATTTTTCGATGCAGATGAAAAATTAGATATTACATCTGAGGCTTTCACAGAAATGGCTTCCTTAGCTTCTTGCTGACTGAAATCGACAAAATCAAAATCCTTATAAAATAGAGAATGTACCATGAGATGCATGACATCCGGCACAAAGGTATCCAAGAAACATCGCATGTCATTTCCGAAACCTACTGGACGTTTCAATACCTTCCTAGAAAATCCAATGCCATTTTCATTGGGAATTATTCTCAATTCATCCAATAATCCGGTACAAGCACGCAAGATATATTTATCTATCTCCAGAATGCCTGATAGATTGTGGTGATCTGCCAGACGATTTTGTGAAATCGCATCCAAATGCTTCGCAATCTGATCTATCGAGAAGAAAAATGATGAATGTTCGTCAGGGAACCATTTACTCACAAGATCACTCCAAAAAAGCAGGTCTTCTCTTTTGGGCAAATGCTCATGAGCATACAACATCTCATTAAGAATGGGATATAGAGCATCAAGCAACAAATCATTGCTTGAACATTCCTTAACAAGTTCTCTGGAAATAAATTTTCCGCAGTTGACATTGCCTAAGTCATTTCCCTTGTTTGTAGCAAACATTCGACGGCATTGAAAAAAAGATATCCATGCTTTTTTCAATGACTTATAGTATTCAGCCAGTGGCTCACTTTTAGAATTTATATCAAAATCAATATGAGCAAAATGACGAATATCTTTTATTTTGAGATTCGTCTTATCAATAAAGTCAAAAAGGATGCTTTGAGCCAAAGCTACAATTTCTCGATTTCGCTGAGCATAGGCATCATTATTCTGACCATTACCTACAAACCGCACACTGTTACGGCTTTCATTTTCGCAAGTAAAATCTGGCGAGCTGAAAATAAAGTTCACACCCCAGTTCTCGCTTCCAATTAACGGTAATTTGAGAAACAGTTTAGGAATGTTGTCGCCAAATTCAAATGAAGTAACTTCTTTGCTCTCGTCTTCCCTTAAGGGTAAAACTACTGATACGAGAGGCTCTTTGTTCTCATTCAACTGCGTGCTGACAATCTTGTAGACTTTTAGTGTTTTATCCTTTGCTTGGCTTTTGTTTGTCGTAACGCAGACGATATCTGACACCAGAAGTGTCCAGTTTTCAGATTTCTCCACACATGATATTGAGTCCGCGACATATTTGACCGACGTACCCTCGACTTCATCTTTAAAAGATATCGAATTTATAACTCCGTTGATAGCAATCACATAAGGAGCAATAAATGGAGCATTGTAAAAAGCTCGTTTTACATTATACCTCTCTATTTCATGTTCTTGAAGATAATCAAATATAGTTAATTTGCACGGTTCAGTCAATTTTTCGAAACGGCAATGTATGTTGTCAATCTCATCTTGCTGCCTTTGAAGACAATCAATCATCGCACTTTTATCACTTGTTGAGCGATCAAAAAGTAAATTAGTAAAATTGTGATAGTATTGGTGTTTGCCGTCTGATTCATCTACTTCATACATTAAAGAAGAACTCAACTTGAATTTTAGGCCAAACTTATGAGTGGTTAGAAATCCGGTTCCGTATTGCCCGATTTGAATTGTGTTGTTGCGCACCTTGGAACTGGTCTGAATATTGAGGGCTTTAAGGTTTGCAATCAGAAATGGCACGCCGTTATGTATGAAACTGAAACTGTCCGTACTGCGACAGAATTCAATATCGGTTCCCGATTCATTCGCAACATCGTGAGCATTCTGTACCAATTCCCAAATAGCCCTCTCAGGAGGGATGGCGTCATTGCCCTCTATGCCGGTGATTATGTCATTGGCAGGCTTGCCCCAAAGTTGATCTTTTTGGGCTTGTTCATTTATCTGCCTGATTTGCTCTGAATAAGATTCCATTGGTTATGGTTTTTAGTAGAGTCCTTTATTGTTACGGAGCCACAGGAGTTCCTTTTCGATACTGGAGTTGTTGAGACCGAGCTGCTGGGCTTTTTTCAGCGCGTTGAAAGCCTCGCGGTATTGGCCTACAGATGAGAGTGCCATTCCCATGTTGGAATAGATCTGAGCATCGGTATATGGTGTGCCGGGCTGATACGGCTCATTCAAAGCCTGTCGGAAAGCATTTATCGCACCAACATAGTTCTTCTGCCGATAGTAGTGAACCGCCTGATTGAAGTACATTGTACGTTGTCCCGCAAGCTGCTTGAACCAACGGAAACGTATTCCTACCGCAGGGTGTTGCTCATCTATGTATCCTGCCCTCGGGTAAGGAACC
Organism: uncultured Sangeribacter sp.; assembly: GCA_964480495.1. Classification (GTDB taxonomy): domain Bacteria; phylum Bacteroidota; class Bacteroidia; order Bacteroidales; family Muribaculaceae; genus Lepagella. The sequence continues at coordinate 16,515 of CAYZPH010000032.1, read as the reverse complement.
TCAAAACCACATTTTTGAGCTACATGTTCAGAGGCAGTGTTATCCATGCTGATGTCAAGCATCACTTGAGGGAATGAATAGTTTTGAAGCAAATACTCGCTCAAACCTTTTACCGCCGCACTCGCATATCCGTTACGACGGTACTCTGGTAACACAGCATATCCAACATTCCACATTGGAAGGTTAGTGTTACGGTTCATCATCGGTTCGGCTGATATGAGTCCAACCTCATGACCGGAGTTGTCATAAATGATGAAATTCATTGCCGCCTTCTGGATATTGGCTGCTATGATATATTGGCAGAAACTCTTAATATTTGCTGCATGGTCATCACGCAATACATAGAACTTCCTGACATCTGCATGTCTGAAAAGTTCTTCTACGACCCAAACGTTTGATGGCTGGGCAGGATGCAGACTGCAAATTCCGCAGTCAATTATATTTGGTATTCCTGGGGCTGGCATATTGGTCTGTATTTATACTTCATTCTTGTATTTCTTTACCGTCAGGTTCAAACATATTGAGAAGAGAGAGTCTGGATGCTGGTGACATATATTTTTGAGTTATGTAATCCAGCATCATATGTGCGTAAGGCTGATTCTTCACAAGTTCTTTTTTATGACGTTCTCTCAAATTTATAATCCACTCTGGTTTAACCTTTTCCACAAAGGGAAATTGAAGAGGATTGAGAAAAAAAGCCATGCAATCTGACTTATTCGCATACTCATCAATGAGAGGCCATAAATCCTGATATTGTTCCATTTCTCGCCATTCTGATAGATAGCGGCAGACAGCGGAAATATTTAATTCAAAGCTGTCTGAATATCCGAAGAGACGATCTTTAAAATCATCTAATGGAGTAGGAACAATTTTTTGGATATACATGAATCGCATGTAATATCCAAAATGCTTCACTTTCGGGAGAAATTCATTAATGAAGCGTTGCCTATCATCACCTCTTAAAAGATCGTAAAGCGGCATTTTAATTTGAGCTTGCCCATTAGACTTTAGACAATCCGGGTATGAATCAAATGAAAAGCCAAATTCCTTTAGATTATGACATAATCCTTCAATTGCATACTCCAATCGATCATCTCCTAAAAAATCAGATGTTATCTTAGTCAACAGGGATTCAGCAGTGTCTTTTGTCGGTGGATATTTATGAATAATATGATGAAGGAAGCGTCCCAGATCGGAAACATGCTCATGTCCATTCAGTAAATGATCCACAACTCCATATACGCTTTCAGAATCAAGATTATCTATGATTTCACACTGGGAAATAACATAGAGTAGATTCATGAGCGAATTCCTTACCGACCATGTGCCATATCTTAGAAATGATTTATCTTTAAGATTATCAATGCAACTTCTAAGATATTCTATCCCGGACTCATCAAGTTTAAAGTCATCTACTTCATATTGGATACACGTCTCTCGCAGTTCTTTATTATTCTCTAATCCGAAAATAAGGACTTCAAGTTCAGAAATGCCAAATGATTCAATTCTTGTATTATGAATAAAAAAATCTGAATCATTATGCTCTCTATCTTTTGTAGCATAACTATTCAATATGCCTGAAACAGTGTTGCGGGTGACGGAGTAAAATAATTTCCCCACATCGTTGAGCATATAGTTATATTTACCGAATCGGATTTCCCGTTCATATTTACCTTCAAGTGAAACGATGTTGCTATTCATCGAAACGCCGCCCCTTTTAGATGACTGCTTTTGCTTATGCAGTTTTTCTTTGAGTTCCTCGGTTTCTGCTGCATGTTCCCCAGTATATTTATTCCCCAATACATCTTGGAAAATCTTGCGTATTTCTGTTGGAATAGGGAGCTTGTCTAAGGTACGCTGAAGATCTATTTTATTGAGCTTTTCTACGAGATATTCTACATCTATGTCTGGTCTACCTCCCCAGATGAACTGATTGCGAATCAAGTACCTAAGGGTATAGATGTTATATAAACAAATAAAGTAAAGAATATACTTACCCTTTTCCCATGCAAGAGGAAGAATCTTGTCAAATTCGACATAAGCCCTATAATAGTCTCCTAACTTATAAAAGGCATATCCATATTCCAGATCGTCTATTGTACACGAGATATCTCTTTTAGATAGTTCTGTGAGTTTATGTGACAATTCCCCGAAATTAAAATTCGCAATAAAGTCTGAAACATTTTCAGGGACTAAGTTCGATAGTCCATGAGAGGGATGTCCATTAATAACAGGGAGATTATCTATCTCGTATAGATAATTATAAAAAGCCAGTCTTATTAAATCTCTACATTTATCCTTTCCATATTTTTCAATGAAAAGCACCTTCCCCTCTCGCGTCTTTAATTCTTTTGCTAAATTTTCGAAATATGGATGAAAGGTTTGAAGGCCATGGGAATGTTCATTCCATGCAAACCTCTTTAAATTACTGGGAAAGAAATACCGGAGCCCTCTTCCGAAGACCCTGATTTCATCCTTATGACTATTAAGTTTGTCATAGACATAAGTAATTAAATCCTGTCGATCTCCAAAATCATACAATTTGATGAGTGAAAGCAAGTCCCATAAATATTGACCTTTGGGATGTAGTTTGTCTACCACAGGAGATTGTTGAATGTTACTATTTTCCATCATCTCCGCTATACACTCCTTCTCTAAATAGACAATACGAACTTTCTTATTATCAAAATATTTAATTGTCGCATCATCTGGCTTTTGATCGGAAATGAGATATACCGGTTGCATATCCTCATTTAGGATATCACGAACCTCATCGAGGATAATCTTCAGATTCAAATCGGCAAATGAAAACCCAACGAACACTACCAGTTTGCTCGCGAATAGAGATTGAACATATGCTCTAATCAATGCAAACTTACGCGGATAAGCATAATAGTCATCTTCGGCTAATACAATATTGTCAGTAATAAAATCACCATGCATTTTAATCAATGCATTTGGATACGCCATGTTAGGCAAATCTGAGTCTTGGCGAATTATAGAGTATTGATGATACTCTTTCTTTATTTCCTGTTCAAGTAGATCATCGTAGTTGGTGGTGATGAGATGGACTGGAAGAAGGTCAAGAATGGCCTTATGAATTGGATTAGGAATAGTTTGGTTATACTTAAGGGTATCCTTAACTTTGTCCATATACTCCTTATATCCTCTTGAGTCCCTATACATTTGAGCTACTTTTAAATCGTCTACCTCATTCTTCACGGAATCCGGCAGTTCCTCTTTCATAGCATCAATAAGTCCGCGCCAGGCAGGAACACCTGAATTGACGGAAACTCCTGCTCCTACAAATAGTACAAGACGACCCGCCTTAGATGCAGATTGGATGTGCTTTATATTTGACAACTGTATTGAATCCATGCTTAATTCATTTTAGTTTGGTGACGATGTCGCCGAAGAGGGCGTGGTTGTGGAGGATGCCGTCGTCGAGGTCGAAGACGGGGTCGCATTTAGCGCGTTCACCGGCAACGACTTCTACTCGCAGGGCGTATTCGCGGAGGTCGGGGAGGGTCTTATTGCGCAGGTTGTCGAGTTCACGTCGCTCGGAGGTTGTCAGTTCGTTCTGTCGCAACTCCATGGCTGCAATCTTGCGCTCGATGTGGCCGATGTATGGCAGCAGGTACTTGGAGCGGAGGACTTCCACGGTGTAGCGGTCCATGCGGTGGGCATAGACAAGAGCGCGGAAAGCACCTTTCTTCGATGCGAACTCCCAGTAGATTGGACGGTTCTGATACATCTTCTTGTGATATTTCCAGAAGTCTTTCATCAGGAAGTCGTCGAGGCTCTTGCCGAGACATTTCTCCATGAAGTTGATGTTTTCTGTCAACGAATCATCGCCCCACACCTTGCGGATAAACTCCACTACATGGTTGCGAAGATTGTCGAAGAACGGAGCATCGGCAGGCAATACCGGTATTATGCCATCGACATCAATCTGCAATTGATATTTGCTATTTGGTATCTGATAATTGTCAATTTCTTCCTCAGTCGGATTTGGATGAGCTATATGCAGTCCCGGCTTGTCAAGGCGATAACGGCCCATCCATACACCAACAATATAGCTGATGAGTTGGCTAATGACAATTGCCGGTATAAATAGAGGCTTTATCTCATCTTTATCAAGACCTTCAGGTGGTTGCTGTCTTTCCGATTGAATTCCAGCTATTTCTCCTTGTTGCAGAATCGTGACATCGGTAAGCGGAACTGCTGGCGACAACTCTTCTTCAAGGCCATATATTTTGATAAATCGTCGATTTATCTCCACTTCATTTGCATAAAGATTTCTAAATTGATCCGTCCAATACTCCGCATACGATTCATAAACCGATTTTAGAGTATTGCCATAATAAGCCTTATAGAGACGCACCAATTCATTCTCTTGGAAGTCCCATGATGTTTCATGAGCATCCCAATCTTGCTTTGCAATATCAATATTGTCATTAACTAACGAAGTATTCCATTCGGTTGGTTTTAATATTGGCAACTTAGTGAAAGTTCCAGCACTAATTGACAATGTTGGGCTTAGAACTTTGAAAAAATAGCCACATAATTTACTTGAAAGAAATCCAAGACACGCCTGTATAGGAATATCGTTTGTGCTAAATAATCCTGCGCCACGATTTGAAAATATATTACCTTTAGGCATATATCGGATATTCATCATATCATTATGCAGTTCCAACGTCCATGTTAATCCTTCCTGAAAATACCGCTCTTCACTTTTGAGTACAAAATTTGGATACTTTTTCATGTATTCTAAAGTATGCAAGTCAAATTTTGTAACAGAATCCAAATTACCATACCATTTTCTAAAGTACCCACCTTTAAAAACAGGGGCATATTTTTTATTTTTCGTATGGAAATCATCTGATGAAGTTGAATCTAAAGATATTTCATCGAAACATACTTCATGCCAAAAACGAATCATTTCATCATCTTTACCGGTCAGCAAACCATGTTGAGCTCTAAAATATTTTTCAAATGGTTCATGCTTAAAAAGGTCCCAACATCGTTTGCTGACCCAATAGGCAATTGGTGTACCGGGAATTTGCTTGAACTGCATTTGGTCAGCTACGACATAGCGATTCTCACCGGCCAAGAACATTTCTTGCTTGGCGGAACATGATTTGCCATCAATCAGTCGATAATAGATGCCTGCTGATTCCGGCTTTTCTTTTGCTATGACAAAAGCAGCATTCTGAACCACTTCGCCGGAGAGTTCATCGAAAGTACGTGGTCCAAGGTGAAGCTTCGAGTCAATGTGCTGCTCCTCGATAATCTTTTTGCGAAGTGCTTCAAAAGAACTGAGGAACATCCACGACTGCATATTGATCATACCATACTTTCCTCCGTCTTTCAGCCGGTCGATGCAGACATCCATGAAAACAGAGAAAAGATCGGCTTTGCTATCAGGATAAGCAGCCTTAATCTCATCTTTGCCTTTCTTCCCATTCCCGCAAGTATAAATCTTTACAGTATCCACACGACTCGTCGGCATATACGGAGGATTCATGACTATGGCATCGTAACTGTCTGTCAATGCCATGATGAAATCAATGGCAGGGAGAAGGTCATTGACAAACTCGGGGCGATTTGCCGGATCTTTGCCTTGCCAATATTCAGTAGTCTCTTTTATGGCTCGAAGAGCTGACTCCGAGAGATCGAATTTGATAATCGAGCCCAAAGAGTCGGCATCTTTCAGCAGCGTAAGAGCATCTTCCATTTCCTTTGCTACAGCATCGGTAACGGAGTCCTGGAAAAAAACGCGTTTGATATGCTTGCCATGGCCACCGTCCTCATCTTCATACTTTGAGGTCTTAAGTATTGCAGTAAGCCCGGGGACTGTAAGCACACGCGGCATACAGTGAGCATCGGCAAATGCCGAGTCCTTCTGACACGCCTTTAGCAGAAGCGCAAACGTGGCGAGTTGCTTGGCGCGGAGGTCGATGTCAATTCCTAGCAGATTCTTAGAAAAGATGCACTCGATGGCTTCGCGACGAGAGTAAGCCTCAGCCATATAGAGGTCGTAGAGTAGGTCGAAACATTCATTAAGGATATGCCCCGAACCGCAAGCAAAGTCTGCGACCTTCATATCTTCGAGGTCAACCCGACGAGAGTCGTTTCCTTCAGTCTTTACAAGATACTTACATTCCTCTACAACCTCTTCCGGTGCATCAACCTGAGGAATAATGGTGTTCTGTACCATGTATTTCACAATCCAGTTGGGCGTAAAAATCTGGGTTGCGGCAGGTATCTCATCAGCCTCTACCTTACCTTTCTTTGCAAAGACCTCGTCCTTGCGGTCGGAGATATAGAACTGATAGAGCCAGCCGATAAGTTCGGCTGATTTGAAGTCTTCATCGGAGATAAACTCCGTATGATTTAGCAACGAAAGAAAGCCTCCGTCTTTGAGGATGTTGTCGGGCAGGAGTATCTCCACAAAGCCATCAATCGATCCGAAGCAGGAGTTGATGATGGGATTGGCATGACACCAGGCAGTAAGTAGCACAGCAAACTGGTCATAAGTGCGCATATCGTCGTCCATCAGCCATTCGTAGCGACGTCGTTGCTGGTCGGTCATTCCCGGCACACGTCCCATGCGGGCTTCTGCCAAGAGACGAGGCATTCCGGTCATCTCATCCTTGTCAAGGATAGTGTCGCAAAGGCCGTTACGGGTCAAGATACGGATTGCCATCATACGGTTGAACCATGTGTAGGCGGCAGTCTCCACCACCTCGCGTACACCGCGTTTGAGCAGAAGGTCGCGAAGTGCAGTCCATTGAGCGTGGAACTCCTCGGGATATTCCTCGCCGTTCCATATTGTGCCACCGCTGATAAGCTCGGGAGCCTTCGCCGCATGGCCTCTCTCATCAAATCCAAGCATACGCAACTTCAGGCGCACACCATCCATCAGGTTGGTACGAGCCTCAGTCGCGAACTTTTTCAATTTAGCAGTCTCCATATTGCTTACTTGATAATGGTAACTACCTTGTTGTCGTTGATTTTCGCCATAATCTGTTCCTTCAGAGCGGCTAAGTATTTATCTACATCGGCTTCGTTTGAAAGTCCGACCACACGAGTATCGAGTTTCATGTTGATTGAAACGGGATACGGTTTCGGGGTGGTTTGAGTGCCACCACCGGTACCAGCACCGGAGCCGGGAGTCGGTTTCGGTGCGTTGAGTCTCTGTTTTTCTCGCTGAATCTTCTCCGCTTCGCGGGCGAAGTATTCGTCGGTGTTGACATATCCCTTAAGCAACAGGATATTGGATGAGGCACATCTCGAAGTGTAGATTGCTTCCGGTTCGGCGACGAGAGACACATTTACGCCTTCATTCTCCGCACTCTCTCGAAGAAGGTCATATGTCTTGATGTACTCAGCTTTTATTTCCTCACGGATGCTATTGCGCACAACGTTGAGAGCATCTTCAATCTCTTTCTGCTTCTTGATGTAATCGCGAATCTTGAAAGGCCAAGGCTTTGACGGCAGTTCCTTGAGTTCAGATGCCAACCCTTGCAATTCCTCAGGAAGGAAGCGGAAGTTGTCGCGATTGTCATCGGCAAACTGCACTACTTTCTTGAAGTGCTGGATCTGGTCTTTGGAGAACTCCACGATTTCCTTGCAGGTGTCCATCAGTTTGGATGCCTTTTCGGACTCATCAATAACCTTTTGGAAGAACTTGGAGTGGTCGCGTATCTGATTCCATCCCTGCGACAGCTCTACTGCCTCTGCAATCGGGGCGGAGAATCCGTATGTGCCATACTCTGCAAGGAGTTTGCCATAGTTCTCTATGTTTTTGGCGAGCCATTCCTGAGCCGTGCGGAACATCTGGGCAGAGTCGGTGGAACCCAACTGTGCGCCCATGCCGAATATCTTTTTCCAAGCATCGACAAACTTATTGATGAGATCCTGGGATATGGCTTTCCCTTCACGCACGGTAAACTTATTGGTCTCGGTCACGATACGCGATGCCACCATCTGAGGCTCAACATTCGGATTGTTGCTGAAGAGGAAGTCGCGGCGATGGCGGCGCACCAGTTCGTTGACCACATACATGGTGCAGACATCATGCCATCCGTAGGGAGCCTGAGCAAATTTGGTGGTGATGGCATTAAGATTCACATCAAGACCGCCTTGCTTAGCCAGCCATACCTCAACTTCCTGCTCTGCCGGAGTAAGCGCAGCATCCAGCCCTTGATAGTCGCCGGGTTGGATGGGGCGAAGAATTTTTGCCTTGAGTGCGGCTGTGTCACGAGGAACAGCTGCCGAATCAACCATTCCGGCACGGGAATAGATTGAACCGAGGTGATGCTGGATGGCTGCGTTATATCGGTCTGATCCCTTCTTGCCGGCGAGAAGCAGGTCATCAACCTGATTGCTGCCAGACATGACGGGACAGGTGTCAAGAATCTCGCGAATCTTCGGAATGATATGCGTTGTCAGCGATTCAGCCGCTCGTTTTGCAAACTCTTCGCGTACCTTGGCATTCTCATCATTTGTAACCGGAACCTCGGCATACTTCTGAACTCGGCAATACCATGCGAAGTCGTTCACCAGTTTGCGGTCGGCATGATAAGCCTTGCCGCATAAGAACATCAGTTTGCCACCCACGTTGCGAAGAATCATATCGTCGGGGTCGCAGTCGGGGTCCATATAGAACTCCACAGACACCTCCGGGGTGTTGCTCATGAAGTTGCGCTGCATCACACTTCCGCCAACGGCAAAGTCGCGGGTCTTGTACTGCACCTTCGGGCGCATCGAAGTGAAATACTTCTGGATGATGTCGCGCATCTGGTCGGCTTGGAAAGATAGGTCAACGTTCTGATTCTTGATCAGCTCCGCGACTTTCATCTCCTCCTCAGAATAGAAGGAATAGAACGATTCGAGACCCTTGCGAGGCTTCTCCTCTCTGATGACGTTCTTCTCGCAGAGGAACTCCACGACCTTCTTGACCTCCTCTTTCAGATTGAGAAAGGGCGTGGTGAAGTCGTTGAGAAGAAGTGTGGTGATATTCTGTATCGTCGCCGGGAATATCAGTTTGTCGGTATCTGAGATATTGCATATCATGAAGAGCACGTTGACCACACGCTTTGCGAGACGCGGATCGTCGGTGTACTCCTGTGCCATCTTCTCGGCATTCTGTATGGCCTTCTGACCTCTGGCCTGAAGACCGGTCTCAAACATATTGTCGTAAAGCTGGTCGAACGAAATCAATGTCCCCAACTCCTTGTCGGCATTCTTTCGTGCTGTGGAGTGAACCACCTTGATGATGCTTCGCTCGTTGCCCTTCACCTCTTTAGCTACATATCCGAGGAGCAGGAAGTTGTTGAACACCTGCATGATCAGTTTGAACTGATACGGTACAAAGGGATAATACGCAATGAAATCATCCGCTGAAGAGTAACCCTTATAGGATGTCGGGAGGGCAAAACGTTGTGAAAAACCATTCTCTTCCTTCTTGTAGAGTGCGGTTAGCGGAGCCTTGGCAGCCTCGTTCTTGTCGAGAATACGTTTCTGCGTGATGACTTCCGGCTGAGTACCTTTGAGCGATACCTTGACCTCAAATCGTCCCTTGATTTTTCCGCTGCTGTCACGTTCTTCCTCCACTCGACAGTCTTCAATCACTTCCGAAAGGTCTTGCTGCGACGTACATGCTATCCACACACGGTTGTAGCAGGTCTCCGACAAGTGGGTGACAATTTCCTGAAGATTAAGATAGCGGTCTTGCTCTTTGTTGATGAACTGCGAAACCTCATCCACAAGCATGATGAGGCGGTAGTCTTCCCCCTTGCCATCGATATATGATTTCAACTCTTGCCCAAATCTCTTGATGCTCATATTGGTGTCGCGGTTCAGTATGCGCTGGCGTATGCTGTCGGTGTCAAGAGTCGGAGCAAGGTCTTTGGCAATGTCGAGCACCCATTGGAGTTCGTTGTCAACGAGGTCGGCGGCATCCACTTCCCAGTTGCCTCCCTCTTCGGATATTTTCTGCTTGAAAGCCTCAAACACGCCCTTCTCCTGAAGGGGCTTTTCAAGGCTCTGTGCGAGAGTGATGTTGAACTGATTGAAACCACGAAGTTTGTTGAACTCGCTCCAGAATACCTGAAGGAAAGCTGCCTTTTTGTCGGTAGACTGGTCGTAGGATGTTTCAAGGTTGAATATGCAGGTATCCACAGTGGCTCTTTTCAGCCACTTGGCGATGGCAGAGAAATCCTCTTTGCTGAACTCTAAGTTATGGTTGTCGTCGAGAGGGTCAATCTCATCGAGTGCGTCCATGAAACGTTTCAGAGCATCATCCTGAGTCTCGGGGGTGATACAGTAATCGAGATATTTCAGGAAGTGAGATTTACCCGAACCGTAATAACCGTCAATCCAGATGCCTACATGGTCGTAAAACTTATTGTTCTTGATGGCATTGAGGATGCGATAAAGGCCGTTCATGATCTCATCCGTGAAAACGTATTCGCGAATCTCGACCTTGCGGGTCTCGTCGTCAAGCTTGGTCGCACTGACCGCCGGGTTGACGGCACGGTCAATTTTTTCTTTATATATGCTTCTGATGTTCATGGCTTATTCGTTTACAAGACACATAGCCCGGTATGTGTGGTGATCGGGCAAAATGCCGAAAAGTGAAAATGAGTTGTTTTCGCTCTTACCGGGGTAAAATACAAGTATCTTGTATTTATGCGGTATATTGTAGTCCTCATACATCGCGAGCAATTCATTTACCCGCAGATAGGGATAAATCGCGCCTATTCCGTAGATGAAGATATAAGGTCTGTCATATTCATCCTCTATCGTGATATGCGACATGATATGGTTGTGTAGATACTCGAGAAATTCCTTGCTATGGGCATTGCGCACAAGAGTGTCCCTAACGGAATCGGCGTTGGAGGCGTCCGCGCTCTCTTTCTCGGCGAGATATTTGAGCATCGAGGGATGGCGAAGGAATTTCTTTCCATTAAGGAAGTTGCAGAACTCCTCAAATATATTGATGGAGAGGACATCCACGTATGTTGTCGGTCGAATCAGGTTGTTCTGGAACTCGACAATCTGGTCACGCATCTCATACTCCTTATCAGCCGGGTACTGATATATGAAGAAATTATAGAACAAGTCTCCCTCCTCCGGTTTTCTGAACTTCGGAGAGTTGAGCAAGTCATACAATTCCGGAATGGTCATTGATTTCATACCAGTTGCTTTTTGAGGGTTTCTATTTGATATGGAGCCATAAAGGTTGCTTCCAAGAACCACGGTTCACCAAGTCCCGAGAGGTAAAACTCAGGGTTAGAGAGATTGAGCTGACTTAAGTTACCTTTACTATCGGCCATGCCGATTTTTCGGAGAATAGTCAAGTAGGCACTGGCAATCTTTCGTTTAGTATTGTCAGACCATGACTCTACAAAGGCATCCTTCATCCCAATTTCATCAAACTCAATCATCAAGTCTTGGCGTTCCACTTGTTTGGTGACGGAGTTCCATTTCTTCATGCCTACATTGATATGAAAGTCGAAGATTATCTTGTATGTCTTTAAAATGACATAAAACAATGCTGCTTTTCTATCCGATTCGCCCATATCTTGATAAGCCCGCCAAAAATCTAAAGGCATACACTCAAATCGCTTCTTTATTTCATGTACGTTTCTGCTTCTGGCTGTCTCTGCGTTGATATGAAGGATATTGTTATGTAATATCTCTTCTTTTAGCAGAGCCTCCCTGTCAGCCGACATCAAAAGTGGCAATAACAGGTCCGTCTCTTCAAACAAGAGACCTCCGCCGGTGATGGCAGCACTATATGGACTTTCAAATTTATTCGACACGCTCATTCCTTCGTTTTGCAGATAAGTTCTCGGACATCGACATCAAGCAGATTAGCGATTCTCACAAAAGTATATAAATCCGGCTGAGACACGTTGGTACACCATTTGGACACCGTGGCCGGGTCGCGACCGACTTCCTGTGCCAGCCACTTGCTCGTCCGTTTTTTCTCAACCAATACTAATTTTATCCGGTTTAAATCTTCCATTGTATGATTAGTTCATTGTGATGAACGCAAAGTTAGCGATTTTTGACGTGGCATAAAAATTATTTGACATCTTTTTTTGTGCGGTCGACATAAATTTCTTAACTTTGCAGAAAAGATTGATTAGGTTGTAGGTGGCTTGACGTGTCAGGTATTCTCTCTTGAACGGCCCCGAATTATCGTATAAAGAAAAGTTATCACCACGTTTAATGTTCAAAAGTTTTCCAAAACACATCTTTAACACACTGGTAACTACAACTGTATGCGATTGGCATGAGGGCAAATGTTTTCCAAAACAGAAAACTTACAGTAAACAGAAATACGACTTAACGAAATTTTTATTACCTTTGCATTCGACGACGGCATATTCCGTCAAAACCACAAAATAGTTTACCGCAAAGAAGACAACGTATATTAACAAAGAAAGAGACCGTCTTGGAAACAGCCTCTTTCACGATTTTAATTTAATGGTTTGTCCTGACGGGTGTCGGATACCCGAAAGGCACTGCAAAGGTAGTCAAAATGATTGGCTTCCCCAAACTTTTAACACCTTTTCTGATGCCGCAGGACTATTCTATAATGTAATAAAACAGAATATAGCCTATGGCAAAGAAAAAGAACTTTGAAGAACAGTCCAATCTGTTCTTGCACGGAAAAAGACCGACCTGGTCAACCGAACTACAGATTCGCCTATGGGTTAGATGCGGCGGATACTGTACGATGTGCAATTCATACCTTCTGAACCATGAGTATTTTGGGGACAAAGGTAAATTTGGCGAACTCGCACATATAATAGCTCACAGCCCCAATGGACCACGACCTAACGTCAATGATTACGCTCAAAGTTATATTGATAGTGAAGACAACATAATGATATTGTGTCCTACCTGTCATACAATGATTGACAAGAAGGAGAATGAGGGGAAGTACAATGAAGAACTTCTGAGAAAGTGGAAAGACAAACACGAGCGCAAAATTAAAGCGCAAACCAAGCCTACTCACAGCAACTGTCGTAGAGCTATTACATTTTGTGCTCCGATAGGTTCTCAACCAATCAATATCTCCGCAGACCAAATTCGGGAGGCACTATTCCCAGATTATTTCGTCGGAAACCAATATCCTGCTGAGATTTTGATTAACATCAGCGGCACAGAAAGAGATTCTGAATACTGGAGATTAGTAGAGCGCGAGTTGCGAACTCAATTTAAGAACGAGGTCGTCCCTTTCTTAAAGAATAATGAAAAACTAGCGGTATTTGGGATAGCACCCATTCCACTATTAATACTATTCGGACACCTGTTATCTGACTTCAATGTTACCAACATACAGAATCTGTTCCGTAATAGCGATAACCAATGGGCATGGCCATCCAAAAGGAAAGTAAAGTGCGATGAATATTTCTCACTAACTCGTCCTTCAAAAGCTGTCGAGCCGGGGCAGAAGAAAATACTGGCACTAAGTCTTACCTCTTCCGTTCGCGACCGGTTAGACGAAAATGAGGCTATATGGGAAATCACGCCCAGCGATGGTCCCGGATACGAAAGTATTCAATCTCCAAGCCATCTTGTCATGTTTGGTAAAATCGTTCTTCAGGTATTGGATGAAATTTCTAAACAACCAGGCGATGAGATTCATGTGTATTCCGCGATTCCGAACTCAGCTGCCATTATGTTCGGCACTAAGTTTATGAAGAAAGCCAACAACAGCTTGTATCTCTACGACTATATCTCTTCCACCGGCCAAGATGTTTTGGCTATAAAAATATCAAATTTATGACATTGTCATTTTCAGCAGACATGAGGGCATACCTCAATCTCGTACTCGAATCAGTCTCCGAGAGCATAGCTCCAACAGAGGCTATGTTTCGACAGGCGGAACAACAGTACGATGCGATAACCAAAGCTCTTAATAACAACACGGTTCTCGCTGCATTCAATCCCAAGCTTAGACCACAAGGCTCAATGCGATTGGGAACATGCACACGATCTCACAAAAACGATGGTAACTTCGATGTCGATGTTATCGTCGAACTGAGAAATATTCCATCATCTTGGACTCAGAAAATGGTTAAAGAAGCCGTTCTCAACGCACTTCTCAGTGATCCTATATATGGCAAAATGCTTAAGGACAAAAACGGAGGCCGTCGGTGCGTGACGATAGTCTATGCCAATGGTAGTCACGTTGATGTATTGCCTTGCGCAATTTCGGCAGACTACATACGTAGCATTCAACTGAAGAGCGTTAATCCTAACGATTATATTCTCGCTATTACAGACAAAAAGCACCGGGGATATACATGGGATACTTATAGACCCAATTGGCCTCAAAGTAATCCTATAGGCTATGCCGACTGGTTTCTTTTGATAGCGCTTAAAAACGAGATGAAACATAAGAGCGCATCGGCATTACTTCTGCGAGCAGAGGTTGAGACTTTCCCTAAGTATCAGGCACCTAAGAGTAAAACAATTCTACAAAAAATCGTCATGTTACTCAAACGTCATAGAGATATGATGTTTGATGGGCATGAAGATATGCCGGTCTCAATTCTTCTAACGACCTTGGCTGCACGAGCCTATAATGACGCTCCGGAGGGAAATCTTTTGGATGCTCTTGTGTATGTAGTTAATAATATGACTAGCTACATAAAAAAAGTAAACGATAAATACTATGTACTCAATCCGGTAAATAGCGAAGAAAACTTTGCAGATAAATGGGAGGAGAAATCTCAGAAAAAAGCTTTCTTTTATAGTTGGATAGAGACTCTTAAAGCAGATATTCGAGCTTTGGTTGAGTTAAATGGCGATGCATATAAGCGCAAACTCAAGGAAATGTTCGGAGAAACTGCCACTGTTAACGCACGTGCAATCGAAGGGGACAAAATACATCAGGCTGTAAAATCAGGTTTAGTCGGAATAAGTTCTATGACAGGAACCCTGACTACCGCAGCGAACAGAATACCATCACCGCCTCACACTAATCTTGCGGGAAAGAGGCCAACGTTTCCTACAAGGATTCGTCCGATTCCAATTCACACTCAATTGAGAAAACTGGCGGAAGATTATCCACAATCGAAGGGAAATCTTGTTAATGGTAAGGTACAGTGGTATTTCACCGTGAAACCGACACCTAAAAGCCAAGAATATAAGTTGCGCATAACCTTTTCGCATGGAGCGTGTCCTTTCATCGAAGTCGTTAAGCCTAACAATCTGGTTAGGAAAATGGAAGATGCGGACTTCAATCACATCTACAGAGATAGCAAGCACGGCAAGCAGATGCTTTGTCTATATGCAGAAGGCGAATGGACACCCCAAAAGTTCATCTCAAAAACTATCGTGCCATGGGCAGCTGAATGGTGCTATTTTTATGAGGTATGGCTTGATACCGGCAAATGGTTAGGAAGTAGCTATCATAAAGGTGTGTACCAACCATAAAATCAATTGAGTGGACACGCTGTTTATCAGCGTATCCACTCAAAAATTTCTATGAAATGAAAAGGGCGGCGAACTCTGTCAAGCGACGAGTATATAAGCCTTTATGTTTCTTGCCTTTGTAGCGGCAGTGAGAAACGTAAGACTTGAAGATGTTGCGGTCGCCGGATTTCAGTTTTTTAAGTATGCTGCTTTTGTTGACTACGCCGGGGCCTCAGTTGTAGGCGAGTGCGCCAAGAAGAACGGAGTCCTTGCCGTACTTGGAATACATCGCGCAGAACTTGGTGATGGGAGCTTTCTCTTTGGTGAGTGACTGTTCTTGTATTGCAAGAGTTAAGAATAGCGCATCCACATCGGCACGGCGAATGAGTGTCTTCCGTTTCAACTTCCATACCTTGATGACACTTCGGTTGATATAATTGTAGATAGTGACGTGACATACACCGAGCAAGGTGGCCGCTTGTGTAGGTGTCAGAAATTCATGTTTGGCTACTTCTTTCTGACCAGATTGCTGATATTCATATTCTCGTTGGTATGATTCCAACTTTTCCTGACGTTTTCGTTCCTTGCATGCGAGTCCCGAACATCGGTGGCTGCAACACTCCGTTGTTGTCTTACGAGCTATGAACTCGGCTCCACACCAACGGCACTTCTTTTTGATTTCAATGTTGCTACTCATTTTTATTCTGTGTTAGTGTTTATTTCTCCTTTTATTTCGCCAAAAGTGTTCATGGGCGTAAACTGACGTAAACCTACATAAACATAGTCCACGACCTTGCGGCACGTATTGATGGGATTAACCGACTTGATACAAATCGGGTACAAAAACACAGGTAAAAAGGGGTGAAAAGCGGTTATAAAGAGGATAAACACGAAAAAGCCGCCCGATAACGAGCGACTTTTCAGTGTTTTACACCAGATGGTAGCAGTTGTTACCAATAGGCTACTCACCGATCCACCATCCTTATATCGTTGATAGCGTGCTACTTGAGTTTTATAATACAGAGGCAGGTTGCATTTCTGATTTTTGAGGATTTGGGGCCTCGC
>CAYZPH010000031.1:0-25012 GCA_964480495.1 uncultured Sangeribacter sp. | reverse complement strand
TATGTTTCAAGATTATGATGTTTAAAATAGCTCGTCTCAAACGGAAGAATACTATAGAGGTTTGTTAGATACTTTCTGAGTTTCGGTATGCGCCATTCCTTCCATGCCCATACTTTCGGAGCTATATACCAGTCTGTTCTGATTCCGAGAGTGTGTGCATATTCAGCGAGTTTGAGGTTAAACGATGGATAGTCTACGAGTACGAGGACATCAGGACTATAACTCTTGATGACATTTTTTGCCTTACGAAGATTCTGAAGAATAACGGGGAGATGTCGGATCACTTCTGAAAACCCCATCACATTCATCCTGTTGATGTGTATTTCCGGTGTGACACCTGATGCACGTGTCATAAGGTCACCGCCAATAATACAGAACTGTGCGTCTGTATCCAAGTTTTTAATTTCAGTTATTAGTAGGGAGGCATGTAGATCGCCTGATGCCTCACCAGCCACTATCATATACTTCATCTCTTTGAATGAGAATTGAGAAATAACAGAAATCATTCCACATTGTGGAAAGACGTCTGAGAACCTTCCTTTAGATTATGAATTCTTAATAAAGAAACAAGTTTAGACTGCTTCTTAAAATATTACGTTCAGAAATGCGTTTTTCGTATATGAAAGCTATGCGAATTCCTTTTTTTTTCATACTATTTGTGTTTATTACAGCAATACTTCCGAGTTGTATCTCTGATGAAGTATCGTATTCCTCCAATGATGTCCTGACATTTTCTGCTGATACTCTTGATTTCGATACTGTGTTTACTGATATAGGAACACCGACTGCTCGGCTACTTGTTTTTAACCGTTCAGGGAAGTCGATAATTATCTCAAGTATTCGCATGAGAGACAACGATGGAGTGTTTTCCATTAATGTTGATGGCGTTTCAGGTAATGAATTTGCTAATGTTGAGATTCGTGCCAACGATTCGATATATGTATTTGTGGAATGCCTAATCGGGGCTTCAGATGCGTCGAAGCCTTTTGAGGTAGAGGGTAATCTCGATTTTGTTACCAATGGAGTCAATCAGACAGTAGTCTTACGAGCGTATGGACAGAATGTTAATAGGTTGTGTGGAGTGACGCTTACTCGCGATGCGATATTTACTTCCGATCGCCCATACGTGGTATTCGATACGTTACGTGTTGCTAAAGGCATTACTCTAACTCTATTGCCGGGTACTCGTCTCCTTTTTCACGATAAAGGTTCCCTTCAAGTAGATGGCACACTCCTCGCTCTCGGGGCTATCGGAGAACCTATATCTATGAGAGGCGACAGACTTGATGATGTTTTGCCGAATGTGGGATATGATGTTCTTTCAGGACAGTGGGAAGGTGTCAGGTTTGGTGCGGAGTCATTCGGTAATCGCATGGAGTATGTGGAGATGCAGTCGTCAGTGTCGGGTGTTGTGGTTGATAGTTGTGGAGTTACTGACCGCGATAAACTTGTTTTGGTGAACTCTTGGCTTCATAATTCACAAGGCAACGTGCTGAAGTCTTCTCATGCTAAGGTTGATGCCTATGGCTGTTGCTTTTCCGATGCCGGTGAGGCTGTGGTGAGTCTCACTGGTGGTAACCATGATTTTATACATTGTACAATTGCCAACAATTATCTGTTTGCAATCTCACCAGAGTCGATTTTGACTCTTAAGCATGTGGCTGATGATGATGGTAAAGAAAGTGAGCTTCCACCAATGATTGCTCGGTTTGCCAATACCATAATCCATGGCATGGTGTCACCGCTCTCTCCCGGAGATCTCAAAGGATCTAATGTCTACTTGTATAATGTGATGTTAGGAGTCTCAGGATCAGACGACGAACACTTCATTTCGTGTATTTGGGATGAAGATCCGATGTTTGAAACTATCAGAAGTGAATATCTATTCAATTATAGAATAAAAGAAGATTCTCCTGCCATAGGGAAGGGGAATCCTGAATTTGTCTCAGAAATTGATTCTGTCGATATGGATGGGAATATTAGGCTCGCTGAGGGCAATCCGGCACTTGGTGCGTATGCTCGACCACTCTCAGACTCTGAAATATCAGTATTCCGAAAAGAATGATGGGCGAATAAGGATGCCAATCCTCAGGCGATTGTGAAACTCCTTATAGGCGAGGAGCCCTTCACCGTATCCGTTGTAGTAGTCGATATATAAATACTGGTTGGATCTTTTATGAATGCGGAATCCTAACTGAATGTTGGTGTTCCAGTTCATGTTCCAACCTTGGCGTTTCACGAAGGTCGCTCCTAGGGTAAATCGTCGGTCGTTGGTGTTTAGTTGGAAACCCATTTGGAATATGCCACTATATTTTAATATATCTTTGTTGTTTTCTCCATCTACTATCGGTATCCAATATTTTGCGTGCACCGACAGCCAGTCTGTCACGTATGCGCTACCAGCGAGTGATACCTTGTTCCAAGATCTTGACATTATACTGTCTCGTCCGTTGCTTTCGTGTTCGAGTATGAGGGTCATCTTACCACAATAGCGGTCTTTTATGAAAAACGGCTTCGTCCAGCCTATGCCTGGATTGAAGTTCAGATCGCTCATTGGCATGGATTCCTGGAAAATCTCCCAAAATACTTTTTGGGTAAAAAAGAGATAAATATATGTACCCCACGGGAGCGTGGCGTTAGTGAGTCTTTGGGAGATGGATAATTGGAATTTTACACCGGAGTTTTTTGCGTCCGGCTTGTGAAGAGGGTTGGTGCCAAGCGCAAAGTAATTGTCTTTATAAAGACCGAAAAAGGGCCCGATATCCATCACTTTTTTGATGGAATCGGTGTTTTCTGACACTCCCGGTTTTACGAGAATTTGTGCTTCTGTTTTTCCCGTTCCTATGAATGTAAGGAATAATATGAATATGGGGATTATTGCTATGGAGGAAAGTGTTTTTCTCATATGTAATATAAGGAAGGTTTCTGAATATTCAAACCAAACGGCGTGTCAGAATATTAAATATATTCTGACACGCTTTGGTTTTGATAAGTATTGCTTATTGTAGACTTATTTTAGGTCTCCGTTTTCAGCAGCTTTCACCATTTCGTCGGAAGCATAGATATATATTTCTACGCGACGATTCTTAGCCTGTCCTTCCTTGGTGTCGTTGCTTGCTACGTAGTCTTGCATTGGGAATCCTTTTGCCTGGATTCGGTTTGAAGCGATTCCTTTATTCTCAAGGAAAGATTTTACGGAATTCGCACGAGCAGTAGCTACGCGTTCATTTGCTTCCATCGATCCTGTATTGTCAGTGTAACCACCGATTACTGCGTTGGTGAGAGGATTCTGCTCGAGTGATTTTGCAAACTCAGTGAGTTCTGACTGTGCTGCTGGCTGGATCGCAGATTTCCCGGTTGCGAAGAGGATACCACCGGGGAAAGTTACCTTGATGGCCTGAAGTCCGTTGATTTCTGTCTTTTCAACTTCTGCATCTTTCATCTCTGCTTCAAGCTTTTTCTGCTGGTTGTCCATGTGCTTCCCGATAATGGCTCCAACTGCTGTGCCTACTGCAGCACCTGTTGCTGCACCGATAGCTGCGCCTTTGCCTTTGCCGATGAGTGCTCCGATGCCTGCTCCAACAGCTGCACCGCTACCGCCACCGATCGCTGCACCTTTACCGAGATTTGTAGTGTTACATCCAGTCGCCAAAATAATCATGGCGAGTGCTCCGCATAATAATGCTTTGACTTTCATGTGTTTGTTTGGTTTTGTTGGTTGTGATTATGATTTTGACAAAATTTGTCATTGCAAAATTAGTAACAATTTCTGACATCCCAATAATTATAACAATAAAAATCGGAATATGATTGTTAATACATAAGAAAACTATATAAAGTGATGCCTTAGAAAGGGTAGTTCACGCTTGCAGTTTTAGTTTTTACAGGTTTTTTATAGGTTTATGAGTGGAACAATATCTTCAGCAGAAACATTAAGTAAGGATGAAAGGCTTCAGGAACTGTCGCAGGCTCCGGTGGGTAAGATTTTGGTGAAATATAGTCTTCCCGCTGTTGTGGGCACGGTGGTAATGGCTCTTTACAATATAATTGACTCGATAGTGATTGGCCATGCCATTAGCGATCCTAATGTCGTGGCAGGAATCGCTGTTACGTTCCCGGTTCAGAATCTTGGAACTGCTTTTGGGATGCTTATTGGTGCCGGTGCTGCAACACGTGTTTCTATTGTGTTGGGACAGAATGACTATCATAGGGCTGGTGTTATTCTAGGTAATTCAGTCCAGCTCACAATTATAATAGGCATTATCTATACATCGCTTTTTGCTATATTTCTTGATCCTCTTCTTCGTCTTTTCGGCGCTTCTGATGCAAGTTTGCCATATGCGAGAGAGTTTCTATTGTGGTTGCTCCCTGGCATGGTGCTGATGAATCTTACATTCAGTTTCAACAACGTGATGCGAGCTTCAGGCTATCCTGGAAAAGCTATGTGGACAAACATGATTGGAGCCGGACTTAATTCAATTCTTGCTCCATTGTTCCTATTTGGATTCGGCTGGGGCATCAAGGGTGCGGCAATCGCTACTGATATTTCAATGGTGGTGACAGCCGTGTTTGTGATGCAACATTTCTTTCGAAAGTCGAGTTCATTGCATTTTCAACGTGGCACATTCAGATTTAGATGGAGGGTGATTGCTTCTATTGTATATATAGGAATGTCTCCGTTTCTTATCAATATTGCGGGTAGTTGTGTCAATGCGGTTGTCAATAATTCACTTGTCTTTTATGGTGGCGACAATGCTGTTGCTGCGGTCGTAGTGTTTAATCGTTTTGTGACGGTGTTTGTGTTTGTGGTAATAGGAATATGTCAGGGAATGCAACCGATTCTGGGTTATAACTATGGCGCTGGTAAATATGACAGACTTTTCCGTACACTCTTCCTTGCTGCTGTTTCTGGATTTGTTATTACATCTATAGGCTCACTGATAGGCGCTTTTAATGCCGAATTTATAGCACGATTATTCATGCAGGATCAAGAACAGATAGAATGCGCGGTTAATTGCCTGCATATTACTACGGTAGGATTTTGGCTTGTTGGCCTCCAAATTGTATCTACCAACTATTTTCAGTCGCTTGGTATGGCTGGAAAGTCTATCTTTTTGTCGTTGACCAGGCAGGTTATATTTATGGTGCCTGCTCTGTTAGTACTTCCGCGTTTTTGGGGGTTAGATGGAGTATGGGCTTGTTTCCCAATTGGAGATGTGCTGTCTACCATTGTTGCCGGATTTATGCTTGCGTGGCAGATTCGTTTGCTGAAAAATAAAGCGGTTGAAGGCTGACTTGAATCATAATTTTAGATGACACTACAGACATATAACGATATACTTGAGTATTTAGGAAGTCTCATTCGAAATACTATTTGGAAGAACCATCTTTTTGCTGTTGGCGGCTGTGTGAGGGATGAGTTTCTCGGATGTGAGATTAATGACGTTGATATCGCAGTTGATCTCCCAGGTGGTGGCGTTAATTTTGCTTCATGGCTTCTGAAACATTATAAAACAACTGGGAAACCGGTGTTTTTCAGGAAATTTGGCACTGCAAGAATAAGGTTGCGGCGTTTCCCGGATCAGGAGATTGAACTTGTGCAGACGCGAGCTGAAAAATATACAGACCATTCTAGTCGTTGCCCCGAAGTGGTTAGTGGTGATATCAAAGATGATTGTTTCAGAAGAGATTTTACTGTCAATACGCTATATAAGAATATCACTACCGGAGAAGTTCTCGATATCACTGGCAGGGCTTTTCAAGACATAAGAGAAGGAGTGCTTCGCACACCTCTCGATCCTTATGAAACATTTGATGACGACCCTGTGAGAATACTGCGTTGCCTACGCTTTGCCGCTCGGTTTAACTGGAGAATAGACCTGGCAGTGATGGAGGCTTTACGCAAATGCGTTGGACGCCTTACGATAGTTTCGCGCGAGAGATGGAATGCTGAGTTTACAAAAATGCTACTTGGCAGAAACGTTAGGAAGTCTCTTGGAGTTCTTAATGAGATTGGGGGGCTGTGCTTGATGAATCAAACAATGTTTGAGATGTCGGCAAAATCTCCATTTCCAGGCTGTCCAACTCTGTTGGACTCTGCTGTTGAAGCTGTGGCGAGTCTTGATGACGAGGGTGTTAACGATCCGGTTATACGTTTTGCTGCGTTTTTCGGAAATATTGGAATGTTGCGTACCGGCGTTGTGGATCGAAATGGAGAATTACGTTATCCGCGACATGAACACACCGGAGCCTTGATGGTAAAGCGTATTCTGCGAAGAATGCGTGTCGGTGAAAATCTAATCTGCGATGTGGCTGAGATTATTAGAAAGAAGGGAGAAGAAAGAATGCGTCTTGAGAAGCAACAACGCATGCAACGATATATGGCAGAGCAAAAGTGCCAGCAGGAAGCCAAAAGAAGAAAGAAGCAAGAGAAGGCAAAGAGACACCGTGCTATGCTTGCGGAGCATGCACGTAAACGATTTGACAAGTTTGCTGGTTCATTGGCTGCTTTTCAGCAAAATGTAGAAGATTGAGCTATCTGCTCGGCTCGAACCCAGTCTGCCGGTGTGTCGAGGTCTACAGACCTTTCTGTTGGCATTACATACGGACGCTTTGTCGGGAACTCAGACAGAGACATACGGTGAAGAGATTCTGCTTTCATAACATATACAGCGCCATTGTATTCCCATACTTTCGGTGCATCTTGTCGGCGTGTATAGCGCCCGTCTCCTTTGCTAATGTGGAGGTTGCCATTCTTGTCGGTTTCGAATGCGTTGTAGTATGGATTAGTTGCGGCTTCGCACACACTCACCACCATATCTGTGTCTGGTGTCCAAAGAGAGATTGCTGCTCGTATATCTTGCGCTGTGCGAAGAGGTGAAGTGGTCTGAAGTAAAACCACTAAGTCATAATTATTGTCGTGGTTTCCAAACCATTCGAGCGCATGGAGTATCACTTCGTAGCTTCCGGCGGTGTCGGTAGCAAGATGTGCCGGACGCATGAACGGCACTTTAAGCCCGTAGTTCTCCACGGTGTTGCGTATTTCTTCCGAGTCTGTGCTCACACAGATGTCGCAGTCGTTGGCTCCTGCAGCGCGAGCTTGGTCTATGGTATGGCAAATAAGGGGCTTTCCCATGAATGGTTTTATGTTTTTGCCGGGAATGCCTTTGCTCCCTCCTCGGGCTGGTATGAGATAGAGTATCTTCATGATTTTTCAATTTCTATTTTAGGTTGCCCTGAAATATAGCCTCGGTTGGACTATTTTTTTGAATCATTTGGATGATGGCTTTTGCCATAACAGCAGGTGTCCCTGCTTGTTCATAAGGATTCTCTCCTATTGAGGCGATTGCCTTAACGGCTGGACTGACAAGTGCCTTGAGCCCTTCGGTGATTGCTCCTCTGTTATGGTCGCAATGGATTACACTGCGGGCTCTTTCTCTCCCTTTTTGTCGGATCCCTATATCGAGCGTTGGAACTCTGAGCGATGCTGTCTCTACTATGCCTCCTGAGCTGTTACCGATTACGCCTTCGGAAAGGGCTGTGGCTGATAGGAACCTTCGCATTCCGAGAGATGGTAGTAGTATTATATTTTCGCAATGATTCGTAGCGAATTCTTTAAGCATCTCTATTTGTGGAGTCGGGTCGACATCGTTGTTTGGATAGGTAAGGATTGCTCCATATTTCGGATTGGTTGCAATGAATATGCCAAGCCCCTCCAAAAACTCTTCCATTTGTTTTTGGGGTGATAATGAGTCGAGGGTCGCAGCATGAAGTGTACCAACGAAGAATTTTTCAGGCAACTTTGACCCTAACGATGCCTCTAATTCTGAACGAGACATAAGTGTTTGATTCATGGCGTTGTGTACTCCGAGAGCACCACAAACACAGATATTCTCGTCAGCAATACCCATTGCAGTCAGCCTTTGGGCACATTTTTCTGTTTCGGGAAGATGCAGAGATGAAATTTGTGAGATAGCGTTTCGGATTGAGTTGTCAAATGCTCCTTCCGATATGGTTCCGCCTGCGATATGGACTATAGGAACACCGCATATCACAGCGGCTGATGCCACTGCAAGCATTTCGTAGCGGTCTCCAAGAATTATGATGGCGTCTGGCCGTTCTTGGCGCAAGGTTTCGCCATATGCTTTGGCTGTGTTGGCGAATGTTTCGCATGAAGAATTGCCTGCTGTGTATAGCCGTAATGGCGTTTCTCCCGCTGCTTCTATTTCAGTAATGGTCATTCCCATTTCCGGTATTAGATGCATATTTGAGGCATATACTACGTGCGGTATCTGCTGCTTGCGCAGTTCCTCTGCAAGGGGTGTAAGTAGCCCCCAATCTGCGCGTGTGGATGAGGCTATGGCTATCATAGTTCGATTAATTCGTCAGGGTAGAAGTCTCTAATGGCAGGTGAGCCTATTGCTTCGTCCCAGCGCATGGGCGACACTCCATTGCCGGGTCGCTTTGCATAGATATTGTCTTCAGTCAGTAGTTCCCCTTTTTTTATGAGTCGGGTGGCTACAATGCTTTTTCTTGCAATTTCTACATTGGGTCGTTCGGAGTTGGTTACCTGTTTATTGCCATCGCCGAGAGCTTCTTCTACGTGGCGGATGCCATCAATCATAGCTTTCAGTTCGTCTGGTTCAAGCGATGCTTTGTGGTCCGGACCCGGCATGGATCGGGATAAGGTGAAATGCTTTTCAATAACGCAGGCACCGAGTGCCGCAGCTGCTATCGGGATCTCAATGCCAAGTGAGTGGTCGCTGAATCCAGTCTTTACTCCAAGTTCTTGCGCTATTGTCTGCATGGCGCGTAGATTGATATCGGAGTAGGGTGTGGGGTACTGTGTGTTGCAGTGGAGCACTATGATGTCTTCGCGGGATAGGGTAGAACGAAAGTCGTTTGGGGTGCTGCTGTGAGTCCCGGTTAGAATTTCAATGGCAGTTGCTATTTCTTCAATAGTCGACATTCCGCTCGACATGATCACGGGTATTCCCTTTTCTGCAATTCTGCGTAAATAGGGAAGATTAGTGATCTCTCCAGATGGTATTTTGAAATAGTCTTGACCTATTTCGGCAAGAAGGTCTATTGAGGTCAAATCAAAAGGCGTAGACATGAAACCGATGCCTTTGGTTTGGCAATAGTCGCGTAGTGAGGCATAAGCAGAGAGTGGTAAGTGGATTTTTCGGCACATGTCAAGTTGTGACTCCTCTATACCGGTGTTTTCTTTCTGATATTGAGCCTGCGGAGCAAATTCAGATATTACCAGCTCCGGAACTGCTGTCTGAAATTTTACATAGTCTGCTCCCGCTTCTTTTGCGGCATCAACCATTTTTAATGCTGTGGTGTAGTCTCCGTTGTGGTTGACCCCAGCCTCTGCTATTATAATACTTCTCATTTTGATTATTCTTCTTGTCTGGCAAAATTAGCCATAATCTCTTAATATGGCAAATTTATAATGTGCTTTTCCTCTTAGCGAGAGGTGAAAATAGGTTTCTTTGTAAAATTTCTTGTAAATATTTGGTGAAGTAAAAAAAAATCAGTAATTTTGCATCGCTTTAGCAGGGAACCCCTCGCCTTGGCGAAAGATATTCGCTCCTTTTTTAGGAATATGGCATCTTCCCCCAGAAGATGGTTTTGAATGGATATCGGTTGGTTCCAGCTTAGCCGTTCGGGGTGTAGCTCAGTCCGGTTAGAGTGTGCGTCTGGGGGGCGTGAGGTCGCAAGTTCGAATCTTGTCACCCCGACTTGTTCCGAGATTTTGCTCGGATTTTAAATGTTAATGCGCTGAATCATCAACTGATGAATGTCAGCGCTTTTTCTATTCATTCTTGTTTCTGCAGTAGTGGGGATGATGGTCAAGAAGTTCGTGGCGGAGTCGTGTGCGGTCTAGATGCACGTAGATTTCAGTTGTTTCAAGCGACTCGTGTCCGAGTAGTTCCTGAATAGCGCGGATGGAGGCTCCTCCCTCAAGAAGATGTGTGGCGAAAGAATGGCGAAGAGTGTGTGGCGACACGGTCTTTAATATGCCGGCGGCTGCAGCAAGGTCTCGAATAATGTAGAAGACCATGACGCGTGTCATTTTAGCTCCTCTTCGGTTTAAAAATAGTATGTCGGACGAGTCGGGTTTAATTTTTAATGATGCCCGTTGCGGTAGATATTCCTGGATTAAATCTAACGCTACAGGCGATACCGGTACGATACGTTGCTTTTTGCCTTTCCCTTCCACAATCATGCACCCATCGTCGAGATTTAGTCGAGATAGTCGTATGTCGATTAGTTCTGATACCCTCAGCCCACTTCCGTATATAGTCTCGATAATGGCGTGGTTGCGGAGTGATTCTTCCTTGTCGTCGGGAATCATGGAAATCATTCGGTCAATTTCTTCTGTACTGAGAACTTCCGGCAAGTGTTTCCCGAGGCGTGGAGACTCCAATAGATCGGTTGGATTTTTATCGATTATTCCGGATAATTTCAGGAATCGGAAGTAACACCGTATGCCTGATATAATTCTCGCTTGACTTCTTGCTCCTATGCCAAGGTCGCGAAGCGTGCATAGAAATCCGTGTAGATCCTCTTCTTCTGTGTATGTGATTTCCTTGCGTATTCCTTCAAGGTATTCCATTAAGTGGCATACATCAGTAATATATGCCTGCCGAGTGTTTGGCGACATTCCTCTCTCTAAACTTAAATACGCTCCGAAGTCTTTTAAAAGTTCGGAGTCATCGTAGGATTTAATATTTGACGCCATATGGTTGCTGTTTCAGAGAATAGAATATGAAACCGGTGCCATCCCCTTGCGTTTGATAAAAATGCTATATCGTCGGCCGACTATTGAGAGTGTCGGCTCATTGTTGACTGATGATGTAAGGCTTTGATTGCCAGAGAAGGATATTAGACAGATACTATCTGCTTGGTGAAGACTATTCCACGCTAATTCAAGATTGGTGTTGTTGAAAATTGCGATGAAATCGGCATTTTTAGGGCACTTTGATGATCGGTTGATATGTATCGAATTAAACGATTTTTTGATAGCTTCCTCTATGCGTCTGTCTGCTCCTGGCATCCATATACAACTTGGAAGCATGATGTTGACAAGTCTCAATAGCAGATAGGCCATGCGACGTGCTGCAAAGTCCGACTCGCTGTATACACTATCGATGTAGTCATCGGCATACATTGCATATCTTGAGTCTGGATGAAGACAATCTTTCGTTATTCGATAGGCAAGAGGTGAGTGAACGCCATATCCGTGGGTATGGCGCCACCTTGTCAAATAGTCTGAAATCCCCGTTTTCATCGAACTATTCAGTCTTTTCTATAGGCTTGTTTTTTCTATTATTCTGACGATATAATCTATAGCCTGTTGTTGCGAGGGCTGCAATGCCGAGTGCATAGATTAGGATGACTGCTACTATTGAAATTGTATCTGCCTTTTTTACTGATTCAGGTTCGAATGTCATCACAATTTCGGAGTCTCCAGCCGGAAGTCGTATCGCGCGCAACAAGTAGTTTACACGACCGATTGGTGTCTCCTTGTCATTTACTATAGCTTTCCACCCCCAAGGGAAATATACTTCGGAGAAGACTGCGACTCCTGCATTGGCAAGATGAGCCTTATAAGTCAGTTTGTTTGGTGCGTATGTCGTTTCATAGATAGTGTCGCCTGGTGCAATAACTCCGGGTTGTCCTATTACATCAGCAAATACTTGATCTGCAACAGCCTTATTCTTGTTTCCTAAATTTGAGAGCACATTCATCTCCTCATTTGATGTTGTCACATATTGAAGTGTGTCGATTAGCCATGCGTTGCCGAATGCATCACTATTTATCTCATATCCAGTATCTGTTATGAAGTATTTGGCGTTTAGCATATTGAGCACGTATGGGTTGCCCTGTGAAATCTGATGCTCTATCAGATCGTTGTAGCGGGTGAGTTTTGCGGCATGATAGCCACCTATGGTTTTGTGGAAATAGGAACTTCTTGCCGATGCAAACCCGGGTATGTCCATCACCCTATAGTTGGAGGTGTCTGTGAGGATGGCTTTGTCTGCCTCTGTTGGCACAAATGCCGACTCATCGCTCTCAGCTGTAAGAAAGTTGTCGGAATTGACATAGCGTTTATCTACGCTGAATAGGTCTATGGTGGTAAGAACTGTTATGCAACATACCCATACAGCCGGGCGTGTGATTATCTTCCTTTCCCATAGGAATATAAGTGCGCAACCTGCAATGATAAACATCAGCGAGCGCAACGAATCTGCCGATACAAGGCCCTCTCGACCGGATTCTATGGCTTTCATTACGTTGCCGTAGGCCGGATTGCCAAAGACCCCTGCGTCGCGTAGATAACTCAGTTCTTGAGCAGAATAAGGTTCTCCAAATACTCCTGGAGCTATCCATCCGATAAGGCATACGAGTGCGCCTCCTCCCATCACGCAGATAACTGACCACTTATATTTTGAAAAGAAACCGTCTGTGCGGATTATATGCCGCACGCAGAGCACCGCAAGTAGCGGTATGCAAAACTCCAAAATCACGAGAATGGAACTTACCGTGCGGAATTTGTTGTAGCCAGGGAAGTGGTCAATCATGAAATTAGTGAGGGCAGGGAAGTTGTGACCCCAGCTAAGAAGTATTGAAAGAAGTGCAGAAGCGAATAGTGCCCATTTTATTGGTGTTTCCCACTTGCCTTCTATTACAGATATCCCTAGGATAGCGAGCAATAATACGAATGCTCCCACATACACCGGACCATTTGTCATTGGTTGATCTCCGAAATACTGAGTGAACTGACTCGCGAATCTCATTTCATCCTGAGAAAGATAGACATTGTCTCCCATGTTGGTCTCAGCCACAGACTTAATTCGGTTTTGTCCGGCCTCTGGCTTTATAGAGGCTCCTCCTTTTACGTTAGGAATGAGTAGCGACCAAGTCTCGTCAATACCGTAGCTCCAAGCTGTGATGGCATTCTTGTCCATGCCAGCGGTGGATGTATTGCCTGATTCTATGATGTCAGTAGATCGTCCTCTTACAGTCTCTTTGCTGTATTCGAGAGAATTATATAGACTTGAAGAGTTGGCGGCAACGCCCACAAATCCTGCGAGTAGTGCCACTAAAGTGGAGACTGCCCATTTTCCAATGCTTTTCCCTTTTATGGAAATCCATAGCCATGCAAGTGCTATGAAGATCATCACGAAGAGGAAGTAGTAACTCATCTGCGGATGATTACTCATGAGCTGAAGAGCCGAAAAAATGGCTGTAAGTGCAGCTCCTGACAACCATTTTTGGCGGTATATAAGAATCATACCGCCAATTGTTGGGGGTATGTAGCACAGAGTCAGAAATTTCCATATGTGGCCGGCTCCTATGATTATAATGAAATAGGACGATAATCCCCACGCAATAGAAGCAAAAAGAGCCTCACTCCACTTTATCTTCATGCATAGGCACATGATGAAGAAGCCAAGCATGAGTCCGAAGAGAATATTGCTGGGTGAGGGTAGCCCGAGCATGAATACACTCTGTATCCATGTTAGATAATCATTGGCTGGATAGGACGGTGATATTTGGAAAGTTGGCATTCCTCCAAAAAGAGAGTTGGTCCACCTGGTTTGTTCGCCGGTGGATGCTTCAAACTCTTGACCTTCATGTCCGTTAGCGAGCCCCTGCTGTATGTCGTGTTGTTGCAAAACTCTCCCTTCCATTGCGTCAGGGAAGAAAAACATAAAGGCGACAACTGCAAGAAGCAGAGCCGCCAATATAGTGTAGATTGTGGATTTTTTATTTAACATCTGATTCGATATCAAGTTTGATTTGACGGTTCATAGACTGCTCAAGAGAAATGAGTGTCTCGGTCTCAGTTACTCCTTTGATATGCTGTATTCGGTCGTTGAGAAGCTCCATGAGATGCTGATTGTCGCGAGCAAATACTTTTATTAGCATAGAGTAAGGGCCTGTAGTGAAATGGCATTCCACAACCTCTGGAATTTTGTCGAGGTCTGCTACTACTCCTCGGTACATGGAGCCTTTTTCAAGTTTTACACCTACGTATGTACATGTGTTATAGCCAAGCTTTTTGGGATCTACATCGTAGCCAGATCCGATTATGACACCCATTTCAATTAGTCGCTGGATGCGCTGATGGATGGCTGCACGAGAAACACCACACACAATTGCTACGTCTTTTGACGGAGTGCGTGCGTTATTCATGATAATGTTTAAGATTTTCCTGTCAAGATTGTCGACTTTTTCCATGATTATATATTTCTTGGTTGTTCTGTATGGATTCTTTTTATAATTCGGTTGTTATCTTTTTAATGTTCTGCAAAGATACAACAAAAAAATAAAACAACAATAAAATCAATTAAAATTTGTAGCAAAAAGTCAAATCAATTCTTCTAAGTAGGCTTTATAGCCGACATTTTGCAATTGGTTGATGGTTTATATTTTGATGCGAGACTTTGCAAAAGTCCCGGCTACAGTAGCGCAAATGGCTCCGATGGATGCTATAGGAATGAGGGTGACAAGTATGTCTGCCAACTGAAGTTGCACGGGATATGCAATCGGTGTCTCTTCTATGCCTCCATTGGCTATGGTGATAAAACCATATTGCTGTTGCAATAGACATAGAATTGAACCTATAACCAGTCCAAGAATGGCTCCGGTTGCCGATACAAGAACACTTTCCCATCTGAATACGTTTGCAATCTGCCTATGGCTAAGTCCCATTGCAGAGAGTGTGCGCATAGAATCCTGTTTCTCAAGCACAAGCATTGAAAGTGTGGAGATGATGTTGAAAGAGGCTATGATTAAAATGAAAAAGAGTAGCAGGAATGTCATCCACTTTTCTATCTGAATCATGCGAAAA
Organism: uncultured Sangeribacter sp.; assembly: GCA_964480495.1. GTDB lineage: Bacteria > Bacteroidota > Bacteroidia > Bacteroidales > Muribaculaceae > Lepagella. The sequence continues at coordinate 10,143 of CAYZPH010000031.1, read as the reverse complement.
TCCAGTTGCTGTTGCATTAGGCGATCTTTGACGTCGTAAGTGTCCCCGATTGCGACTGATATTGCTTTTCGAGTCTCTTCTATGTCTGCGTTGCCTCTTACTTTTGTTTCTATCGCTGTCGCTTCTCTATCATAAAGAAGGAGATTTCTCACACTTGAGATGTCGGTGATAATGCAGTTCTCGTCATACTCTTCCTGCAACGACTGGAAAGTTCCTGCCACATTGAGCGAGTCCATTACAAAGGCTGCGGCAGGATTGGCGGGGTTGAAACGTCCGATGCGCTTAGGCGCGAATACCGTGAGTGGTTGCTGAAGATCGAAATATTGCAATCTTATGGCAACTCCAATCGATACAAGCGCAGGATTGGTTTCTATAGATTCTTTTAGGGTGATGCCATTGCCTATCAATAATGAATCTATAGATGTTACTTTGGAATATTCGTCAGGAATTACACCCTTCAACTTTACCGGAGTTTCCTTGCCATTGAAGAATCCAAGAGCATTGTCGGTTAGCGTAGGTGTGGCAATATCAACGCCGGGCATGTGGGAGATTGCCTCCGCGAGAGAGTCTCCATTAGCGATTGTCTTGCCTTCTCTTGGTGTTATCATCAAATCAGGCGACATTGTGTTGAGTCTGCCTGTTATGACTGACTGAAATCCATTGAATACGGATAGTACGCATACCACAGCGGCTGTGGCCACAGCAATCCCTACCACCGATACAATAGCGATAGTATTTACTGCTGTGTGCGATTTCTTTCCCCAAAGATATCGTAGCGCAATGATGAAAGGGATGGATCTCAACGTGCTGCCTTCTTCAGTTCGTCCGGATCTACATAATCGTCAGCTGTTCCCTTGATGGGGTCGGAAGCAAGCAGTCGGTCGATGTTTTCCGCATAGTCGAGAGAGTCGTCAAGATAGAATGAAAGATCTGGACATTTGCGTAAAACTTGCTTTACACACTGTGCAAGTTCATAACGCACAGTCTTGCTTTGGTCTTTTATGTTTGATAAAATTTCGGTCGCTTTTTCTGGTGGAAAAATGCTCAGATATGCCTTGGCCACTGATAAATCAGGGGAAACTCGCACTGAACTCACAGATACCAGTACGTTGCCCATAGCTGCAGTCTGACGGCGGAAAATCTCGCTCAGCTCTTTCTGAATGAGTCTTGATATTTTTGCTTGTCGCTTTGATTCCATATTGATTGTTGTTTTTACGATGATTCTTATTTTCAAACTTTTCTGTAGGATTAATCCTTTTGTAATAACACTTTCTCTAGCAGTTCTGTTTTGTGGTTATCCCTTCTTGCGCAAAAGCGATAGACCATCGCGGAATGGTAGTATCACAGTCTCGAACTCGGGGAAAGAGAAGGCATTATTGTTGAATGCCCTTACTCCTATGGTCTGTGGGTCTCGGTCGTACGACGGGTCGCACACGTGTCCAGACCAAAGAGTGTTGTCTGCAATTATGAGCCCCCCGGGACGAAGCAATCGTCGGCTTTCCTCTAAATATTCGGGATACTGGCGCTTGTCAGCATCAATGAATATCATGTCGAAGCTTTCATCGGCAAATTCACTACACACTTCAAGAGCCTTGCCTATTCGAAGGTCGATCCTGTCGCCATGAGGGGAAGTGGAAAATTGTTGGCGTATGAAGTCTTCAAGTTCATCGTCAATCTCGATAGTTACAAGTCGTGCCCCATCCTTAAGCCCCTCGGCAATGCAAAGTGCGGAATAGCCGGAAAATGTTCCGAATTCGAGTGCAAGTTTTGGCGCGCATAGTTCCGTGAGCATCTTTAGTAATCTTCCTTGCAAATGCCCGGAACACATGCGCCCGTTGACGAGTCTGAGGTGTGACTCGCGTATAAGTCGCTGAAGATACTCCGGCTCAGGCGATGTGTGACTGTCGACGTAGTTGTCGAGATCGGTCTCTATTTCATAATTCATGGCTGTTCGAGCAAAGTCCGGATTGCAAGTAAATATCCATCGAGCCCAAGACCGCAGATGCATCCACGGCAAGCTGGTGCCACTACATCGGTGTGGCGGAATTCCTCGCGAGAGTGAATGTTGGAGATGTGAACTTCTATTACTGGAGCCGGCGACATTTCGCAAGCATCGTGGATGGCATATGAGTAGTGGGCATAGGCTCCAGGGTTGATTATTATGCCACGGCAATCAGGGGTAAATCCGTACTCTTGTAGCTTATCTACAATTTCTCCTTCACTATTTGACTGAAAATATTCAAGTCGCTCAGTTCCTCCGGAAAGACTATCCACCAAATGCTTGGCTTCTTCAAGAAGATCGGTGACACCTTTACTTCCGTAGATTGCAGGATTGCGACGCCCGAGCATATTGAGGTTCGGACCATTGATTATCACTATCATAAATCAAATATATGCAAATTATGGTTGTCTATTAGTTCGTGCTCGTAGCAAAACGGAATCACAACTTCAAAGCCTGCAATGCGATTGCAATTATTTTTGGCAAGAATATTATTCCACCGCAAACGGCTGCTGCTATTGCCATCATGAGAACTCCCGCTGCTGCCACGTCTTTTGCCTTCTTCACAAGTGGATGATATTCCGGATTCGTAAGGTCGCTTAATGCTTCAATTGCAGAGTTTGTGGCCTCGCCAGTTAGTACTCCGCCAGAGCAGAGCGCTACAATACACCATTCCATGGGGGATATCCTGAGCAAAACTCCGAGCGTTATTGCAATGATCAGCGATACTCCGTGGATTCTAAAATTATGTTCGTCATGCAGCAAGGTTGCAATCCCGTGGAAGGCATAACGAAAACTGCGAATCCTGGCTGAAAATGAAAATTTATCATTCTTCATATCTGCAAAATTAAGCAAAATCACCATTGTTTCAAAATATGTAGACCATAAAAATATTCTTCATATCTATAAAAATGATTATCTTTACTTTTTTTAAGGTATTTTTGTCGGATTTCGCTTGTCTAAATGCTGAATTTTATGTAATTTTGTCCCCAAAATTGGAGCGCGATGAAGACTATAGGCTTTATCAGCAGCCTCAGAATTGTAATTATTAAGTACAACCCAATAATATCTCACTTAAAATGGCACAGATAGATCTGACCCAGTATGGCATCAATCATGTCAAGGAGGTAATTTACAACCCCACCTACGAGCAGCTTTTCAAGGATGAAACAGATCCTTCCCTCGAAGGCTTTGAAAAAGGTACAGTGACTGAACTCGGCGCTGTTAATGTAATGACCGGTATATATACAGGTCGTTCTCCTAAAGACAAATTCATCGTTCTTGATGAAAACTCCAAAGATAAAGTTTGGTGGACAACAGAAGAATATCCTAATGATAACAAGCCAGTGACTGAAAAAACTTGGGCCGCTGTAAAAGAACTTGCTATCAAGGAACTTTCAGGTAAGAAACTCTATGTGGTGGATTGCTTCTGCGGTGCTAATAAGGACACTCGTATGGCTGTCCGTTTCATCATGGAAGTTGCATGGCAGGCTCATTTCGTGAAGAATATGTTTATCCGTCCTTCCGAAAGCGACCTCGTTGACTTCAAGCCTGACTTCGTTGTGTTCAACGCTTCTAAGGCAAAAGTCGAAAACTACAAGGAACTCGGTCTTAATTCTGAAACTGCTGTAGTCTTCAATACTACTTCAAGAGAGCAGGTTATCATCAACACTTGGTATGGTGGCGAAATGAAGAAAGGTATGTTCTCTATGATGAACTACTATCTGCCACAGCAGGGTATCGCTTCTATGCACTGCTCAGCTAACACTGACAAGCAGGGCAAGAATACCGCAATCTTCTTTGGCCTCTCTGGTACAGGTAAGACAACTCTTTCTACTGATCCAAAACGCCTCCTCATCGGTGATGACGAGCACGGCTGGGACGACAATGGCGTGTTTAACTTCGAAGGCGGTTGCTATGCAAAAGTTATTAACCTCGACAAGGAAAGCGAACCTGATATTTACAACGCTATCCGTCGTGACGCACTCCTCGAGAACGTTACTGTAGACAAAGATGGCAAGATTGACTTCGCAGACAAGAGTGTGACAGAAAATACTCGCGTTTCTTATCCTATCGATCATATCGAAAGCATTGTTGAGCCTATATCTGCTGGCCCTGCTGCAAAGAATGTAATTTTCCTTTCTGCAGACGCTTTCGGCGTGCTCCCTCCTGTTTCTATTCTTACTCCGGAACAGACTAAGTATTACTTCCTCTCTGGCTTTACTGCAAAACTCGCAGGTACAGAGCGTGGTATTACAGAACCTACTCCAACATTCTCTGCTTGCTTCGGTCAGGCATTCCTCGAACTGCATCCTACAAAATATGCAGAGGAACTTGTTAAGAAGATGGAGGCTAATGGTGCAAAGGCTTACTTGGTTAACACCGGCTGGAATGGCACTGGCAAGCGTATCTCTATTCGCGACACCCGTGGCATCATAGATGCAATCCTCGATGGCGCTATCCTTAATGCTCCAACAAAAGTTATTCCTATCTTCGACTTCACTGTTCCGACTGAACTCCCAGGTGTTGATCCGAAGATTCTTGATCCTCGTGACACTTATGCAGACGCTGCTCAGTGGGAAGAAAAAGCGAAAGATCTCGCTGCTCGCTTCATCAAGAACTTTAAGAAATATGAGCACAATGAAGCTGGTAAGGCTCTTGTAGCTGCTGGTCCGAAGCTCTGATCTTTCTGAAGATTTTATAGATCTTTTTATATCGGAATTCCCTGCCGGCTTCGGCAGGGAATTTTTTTAATCCTTATAATTACTGTTTAAATATCATGAAACGTATACTTCTTATTTTGGCTTTATGCGCTTGCTCATTGATGTCTGTGCGTATTTTTGCTGAAAACTATCCTTACCGTAGCGATGTTCTTTGGGTTGCAGTCCCAGATCATGCCGACTGGCTATATAAAACAGGTGAAAACCCTACAATAGATGTGCAGTTATATAAATATGGTATGCCGGTACATGATGTCACTCTTCAATATGAGGTAGGTGGAGATATGATGCCTGCCGACACAAAAGGAACTGCGATTCTCAAAAATGGTAAGACCTCCATCAAAATAGGCAAAATGGATAAGCCGGGATTCCGAGATTGTAGACTTTCAGCGACAATTGATGGAGTTGCTTATTCCCATCATGTTAAAGTTGGTTTTTCGCCAGAAAAAATCGAGCCTTTTACAAAAATGCCTGATGATTTCGATGCCTTTTGGAGTGCAAGCCTAAAAGAACTCGCAAAAGTGCCACTATCATATTCGATAACACCATCTGAGATGTATTCTACCGATAAGATGGACTGTTATCTCGTTAATCTGGTAGTCTCTAATCAAGGTCAGTCAATTTATGGATATCTCTTTATTCCCAAGAATGCTACTCCAAGCTCTTGCCCGATAGTGATGTGCCCTCCGGGTGCCGGCATAAAGACTATAAAGGAGCCGCTACGTCATCGCTATTATGGTGAAAATGGCTGCATCCGTTTTGAAATGGAGATTCATGGTCTTAATCCTGAAATGGATCAGAAAACTTTTAAGGAAATTTCAAAAGCTTTCGGTGGTAAGGAAAACGGGTATTTGCAGAATGGACTTGACAATAAATATAATTATTATATGCGTAGAGTTTATCTCGCATGTGTTAGAGCAATAGATTTTCTTACATCTCTGCCGGAATGGGATGGAAAGAATGTGGCTGTGCAAGGTGGAAGCCAGGGCGGTGCGCTTGCCATTGTTACTGCAGGACTTGATAAGAGAGTGACTGCTTGTGTGGCAAATCATCCGGCTTTAAGCGATATGGCAGGTTATAAGGCTGGCCGTGCCGGCGGTTATCCTCATTTCTTTCGTGTAGAGGGAATGGATACAGAAGATAAAATCAACACAATGGCTTTTTATGATGTGGTAAATTTTGCTCGTAGAGTGAAAGCTCCTGTATATATGACTTGGGGCTACAACGATAATACATGCCCTCCTACTACAAGCTATGCAGTATTTAATGTGATTACTGCACCTAAAGAAGCTTTGCTCACTCCAATCAATGAGCACTGGACTTCTGAGGCAACCGAACGTGGTCATCTCGATTGGATTCTAAAACATCTCAGGTAATGTGTGAAATGCATTTTATTCAGTTGTCCTTAATTTTAAGACTTTTATTTGGTGATTTATCGGAAAAATTTGTATCTTTGCAAGTTGAAAATTATAGGCTGAAGGCTCCTTTAGGAGACTTTATGCCTTAATTGTCGGATATATTATTGATAATTAATAAAATAACAATAAAAACCAGAACAAAAAATGCAGAACAAAGGCTTTATCAGCACGATTGCTGTGTTGCTTGTCCTCATTTGCGGATTCTATATCTCGTTCTCGTTTGTGACGTCACATTACGAGAAGTTGGCTGATGAATACGCGACAAAGGCTGCCGGCACATCAGACGTGACCAATGATGTCTACAAACAGAGTCTGAAACAATTCAATGACTCTATCGACAAGGAAAAGGTTTATTTGGGCTACACCTACAACCAGGTGCGCCAGATGGAAATCGGTCTCGGCCTTGACCTCAAGGGCGGTATGAATGTGGTGCTCGAGATTTCAATTCCCGATATGCTCCGCCAATACGCTACCGGAGAGCCCCAGCTAAAAGAAATCAATGCTGCTATTGAGAAAGCTAAAGCAAATGGTGCAAAGACTTCTGATAAAAATTTCATAAGCGAGTTCGCTTCAAGCTTCCAGCCTGGCACAATGGCTTCTCTCTTTAAACGTGAAGGCGAGTTCCTTGGAAAAATCAAAAGCGGTTCTTCAAACAAGGAAGTGGTAGATGCTCTTGATAAGCAAGTTGATAGCCAGGTTGATGCTGCTTTCAACATATTCCGTACTCGTATCGACCAGTTTGGTGTTGTTGCTCCGAATATTCAGAAGCTCCAAGACAAAAAAGGTCAGATCCTTCTTGAACTCCCAGGAGTCAAAGAACCGGAACGTGTAACTCAATTGCTCAAATCAAGCGCTAACCTCGAATTCTATGAGGTGTATAACTATAATGAGATTGCAGCTGATTTGAACAACTTTGCTATGGCTCAGGCTGCTCTTGATACTGTCAACCATGTAAACCTCATTCAACTCCTCGGAGGTGCTCAGCGTAGTGGAAGCCCGGTAATCGGTTTTGTAGCTCCTGCTGACCGCGCTATGGTTGACTCTCTTCTTAATACACCACTTGCAAAGCAGAAACTTCCAAGTGACTTCCATGCTGCATGGGAGATTAAGCCGGTTGAGGTGCCTATGGCAGATGCTCAGGGTAATCCTATCACTAAAAGCAATGGTGAGTATAAGACAACTTCTTACTGGCAACTGATTGCCCTCAAGGGTGATGCCGCTTTGGAAGGTGACGCTGTGACAAGTGCTTCTTCTGAGTACGATAACATGCGTGGCAATACTGTCAATATGCGTATGAGCGATCGTGGCGCACGTGAGTGGGCTACTATTACTCGTAGCAATATAGGACGTCCGATTGCTATCGTTCTTGACGATTGTGTGTATTCATATCCAAATGTTAATAATGAGATTACAGGTGGAAGTTCCGAAATTACTGGTAATTTCACCCCGGAAGAAGCAAACGACCTTGCAAATGTGCTGAAGTCTGGTAAGATGAGCGCAAAAGTTGAGGTGGTAAGCAATAACGTAATAGGTCCAAGCCTCGGTTCTGAAGCTATTCAGCAGGGCTTCCTTTCATTCGCTGTCGCTCTCGTACTTCTTATGATCTTCATGATTGCCATCTACGGTGTAATACCGGGTCTGGTGGTTAATGTTGGTCTTATTCTTAACCTCTATTTCACTCTCGGTATCCTTGCATCTCTTCAAGCAGTGCTGACACTTTCTGGTATTGCAGGTATCGTGCTTTCGCTCGGTATGGCGGTCGATGCAAACGTGCTTATTTTTGAACGTGCAAAGGAGGAACTAAAGGCTGGTAAGAAGTTACGTCAAGCAATTTCTGAGGGTTATAGCAATGCATTCTCTGCAATCTTCGACTCCAATCTTACTTCGGTCATCACCGCTATTATCTTGTTGCTTTTCGGTAGTGGCCCAATCAAGGGTTTTGCTACAACTTTGATTATTGGTCTTGTATGCTCATTCTTCATTGGAGTGATGCTGACACGCATAGCGTTTGAGGTTATCACTGCTAATGGAAGATGTGCCAACATGACATTCACTACTTCTCTTAGCCGTAATTTGTTCGCTAATGCCAAGATTAACTTCCTCGGACACACAAAGATTGCTGTCGTTTGCTGGGGTGTTTTGATCCTTATTTCTGTTGCTTCGCTCCTTGTGAGAGGTATGAATCAAGGTATCGATTTCTCCGGAGGTCGAAACTATGTGGTGAAGTTTGAAAAGGATGTGAATCCTTCCGACATTCAGTCTCGTCTGCTTGAGCAGCTCCAAACTGTAGCAAACGATAAGACTGTTAGCGTAGGTGTGATTACCATCGATGATAACACCAAAGTGCGTATCTCTACCAACTATAAGATCAATGATGATTCTGAAAATGTTGAGAATGAAATTGCAGAACTTCTTTATACTGCTCTTACTCCTGAACTTACAAATGCTCAGGGTAAGGTAATGGATAAGGATGCATTCTCTGTGTCAGATGAAAGCCATGGTATAATTTCTATTCAGAAAGTTGGACCATCGGTTGCAGACGATATGAAACGTGACGCTTGTTGGGCTGTCGGACTCGCTGTGGTTTGTATGTTCCTCTATATTCTGTTACGCTTCCGCAACATAGCTTTCTCAGTCGGTGCCGTTTGTGCTGTGGGTCTTACTACATTCCTCATTATCGGTTTCTATTCTCTTTGTTGGGGTTATCTTCCATTCTCAATGGAAATCGACCAGGCATTCATTGCTGCAGTGCTGACGGTTATCGGTTATCAGATCAATGATACTGTGGTTATTTTCGACCGTATTCGTGAGATGATTAAGGTTTATCCGAAGGAAGATCGCTTCATTACATTTAATAAGTCGCTTAACACTACACTTACTCGTACGGTGATGACATCGTTCTCTACTTTCCTTGTGCTCGTTTGCATCTTCTTCCTTGGAGGCGATACAATCCGTTCGTTCACATTTGCGATGATTTATGGTGTAGTTATCGGTACATTCTGCTCGCTATTCTGTGCTTCACCGATTGCTTATGCGATTTTCAAAAGATCTCAAGCAAAGAAGGTTGCCAGCGACGCAGCTGCACACAGCAATAACTTGCAAGGTAACCGCCGATTCAACTAAGATTCAATAGGCATAGCCTTTAACAATGTAAAAAATCAGCCATCATTGCGATGGCTGATTTTTTTTGCTTTTATAAAGAAGTTTATGAAGTTGACTTGCTTCTTCTTTTGCTTAGTTGCCGTGGCAAGAAATTACCTGCGGTCAAGCTAAAACAAGTCGAATCCTTGCAATGCAGGCACTTGTAACATAGATGTGAACATGATTTCGTGAGGAATTGCCTTTTGATAGACTATAATAAATCGTTGGAGGAAGGAATTTTACCATTATTGATGGCTGTAAATGTATGTTATTTATTAGTAATAGGAATTATTCTAGCCGGAACTCCGAGAGCCATGCAATTGTCAGGAACATCTTTTAATACCACTGCATTTGCTCCGATTATTGAGTTATTACCAACGGTAATGTCGCCTAATACGCAAGCTCCTGTAAATATTTTAACATCATTGCCGATAGTTGGCCTGCCGCCACCGGAAGTTTTAACTCCTATTGTAACCTTTTGCCATATTTGAACACGTTCTCCTACTGCATTGGCATTAATGTGTGTGGCATATCCATGTTGAATAAATAACCCTCCCTCTATGGTCGGACATTCTATGAATAATAGCAAGTTCTTGGCATAAAAAAAATTGAGCAAAGATCCTATTCTTCCAATCCTATGCATATATAATTGTCTCCATTCCGGTAAGTGAATTATCAAATTCATGTACATTTTTAATCTACATTCAGAACGATAAAACCGGCATACTTCATATGCATAATTTAAGTCAGATACGACTTTATCTCCTCCCAACTTGCATAAGTATGTAATTATAAATGGAGAAAATATAGTGTAATTAATAATTGCTTTAATCTTTTTTATCATAATAGATAGTATATCGCATTT
>CAYZPH010000030.1:0-25709 GCA_964480495.1 uncultured Sangeribacter sp. | reverse complement strand
TCCCAGTCGTTTTCGTAGGCATCTTCATCCTTGAAGATAAAGCCCTCGGTGAGGCCATCATCGAAATAGTCGGGCTTGATATACACCTCACCATTAACGACTTTGGCCTCTCCAACTTTGAGATATTCTTTCATACTCACGGGCTCTGAGATTATTTACGCCATTCAGCCATCTTGGCGGCAATATTAATATTGTTGAATTTAAGGAAGTCTTTGAGAGCGCCGAGCATTTTGAAGCCTTCCAGCTTTGCATCATTAGCCAAGCTATAAAGTATATTCATTGACTCATTAGTTGAGTTTTCAGGGAAAACGCATCCGTGGAAGAGAATGAGATTTTTCAGTGTATAGAACGCCCCGGCTCCTTTGTAAGCGTCCTTGAACTCACGGCACTGGGGTGTATCGAATTTGAGCCACGTTTTCTTTACAAGAGTGTAAAAGTTGACGACAGCTTTGTAGAGTGATAGTGGATTACGAGCTCGGGTGATAGTGTCACAAGCTAATTCTAACGGATGAAAGATTTTGTTAGGAATGTCTGCCACGAAGATGTTACGTTTATTTAGATGAACGTAAGGCACACCCTTACATTTACGTCGCTGAAGAGTTGATATGTGCTTTTGCAACTGAGTGATGTAATGGCGGGCCATCTCAACCGCCACTTGCTGATTGAACCAGCGATTACGCTCTACGAAGTTTTCCTTATCGTCGCAGTAGAGCTTAGCTTGAACGCGAAACTCTTCAACAACCATTTCCCACGAATATTGATAGCCTTTGCGATTCAAGGCTTCGGTGAAGCCCATCGGACAACGTTCTCCATACTCTGTCTGAGTGAGCATGTGGAACATTTGAGCCATCACCCAACGGCGGAAGAGACGGCGATTCGGTACAGTCTTACCGGTGATGATTGCGGTAAAGATAGGGTCGTCGTCAGGTACCGGCTGGAAGAAACCGCCCTTACGGCGTACAAGGATGTCAGAGCCATCTGCACCCTGCATAGAGAAGAGGTTGCTGACATTTACACCAGCAGCGCGGAGCGCTTCGATTTTGGCCTGAGCGCGATTGTCATGAGTGGCGCCAGGAATATGAACATGGAGTTCATCAATCTGGACAGATGAAGGCTGAGTGGCACAATTGTGAGTGTGGTTGGCTGATACGGTGAGTTCGGTGCCACATGCAGGGCAGTTAAATTTGATTTCAGACATAATAGATTGTTGTTTGGGGGTTAATTTTTTCATTTGTTATTTTTATTTTGTGGTTCTATCCATTCTCGAAGGATTATGAGGTCTTTGTTTGTGGGAGATTGCCAAAACCATTTGCCTTTCGCAACCTCATCCCATTTGAAAGAGCCATTAAGTATAACACCTAAGACATACAGCTCCAATCTTATCTGAGCGACCTCTCGATTCTCTCCATAGAGCATGTCATCGTCATCTAACTCGTGTTCCGGGAGAGGAATAAAATATCTTGCTCGTTTATTGTCGCTACGCTCAGATGGGATACTGTGCTGATAGCGAAGAAATAACTGAGCGATGATGGGCAGAGGGTTGGCTGTTGGTTCAACCCCTAAATCTCCCTCATACTTACCGTCCTTGATGACATACTTGCCATCAATTTTTAGACTACGATTCTGATAGTTGACATGAAACCTTGCGCCCATGTCAACTTTTGCGATTGCTTGATTGTATATTGATTCCATTTGTTTATAAAATATTGACGCTCAAAGCCATGGCGTATAACTATATTATGTCGATCAATCTCAGGATCATACATCGACGGGTTACACGGAGAAAGCCTGTTACCCGTCGATAGAGGATCCTGAGAGTAAATGATAGCTTCTTGCGCTGATTAATGTTACGCTACATTTTTGCAATTTCATCCGATATGGCACATTACTTTAATTGTTTGATTTCTCAGCAGCTTTGAGCGGGTTCACTCGTGAGTCGTAGTCCAAGGTGGTGAAACCTGGACATGGCCACGAGTATCCCGCGTCTCAAGCTGTCTTAAATGAATTTATCGGCCTTAATTGCAATAATTTGTACTGTTTTTTTGATTCTCAAAGCATTGGTGCAGTTCTATATTTGTTCGATATGTTCCAGATTGGAAGCAATGACGCCGGCATTTGACGGCAAGGTAACGCCGTTAAAGCCGGCGTCAAGCAGCTTATTGAAAATCTGGATAATTGAAGATTGCTTACTTGAATCAAAGTGTTACACTCCACAAACCCTCAGATGAAATGGTATATAACTATAAAAGTTTGATGTATCTCCTTCGTGTGGGGCTGTGTAGAGCTGTAGGTCAGAGCTATACACAGCCCTTAACTGAAGGCAGAGGACTAAATTATTCATCTCTTGGGTTATTGCCATATACTTGGCTGTAATCATCTGTCATGTTCGTTGTATGTTTCTATAAATTCTCGATGAATACTGTTTGAGAACCAGAGGATCACCTCGAATCCCGAAAGGATATTTCGATGGTTTCGAGATGATCCTCTGTGGATTCAAACAGTAACTCTGAATTATGAACCATTCAGATGACGCTGCATACTCAGCAATGCTGTTAATAAATTGAGAAAGTCATGTTCGCTATATGTTGCTATAAAAATTCGATTTAGAGATGAATCTTGTCTTCGTCGTATCTGAGGAAGAGATACGACGAAGATATAGAGAGTCATCTACATGAATGTCAAACCATTCTCTCTCAGTCTGCATATTCAGATTACCCGATGTCATATTGTTCGGTATGTGTCTATAAGTTTGCGATATATGCCGACCGTGGAGGCAGGGAGCCCGGATAGCAATCCCGGATGCCTGCCTCCTTTAAGAGCGGCGATTTGAATAACCAATACTTCATCGGATTCCACATACTTGGAGTTCATTATAAGTTGGCTATCAGTGTGCGATATACAGCGCGATTTGTAATTAAAGCGTTCTGCATACAACTGATTGTGAGATAGCTGTCAATTATCTGCGGAGTCTTCTTCCGATTGGATGTAACATTGCGACCAATACCCCGCTGAATACAACCGTCGGGCTTTGTAGAGACATATCCCAGACCACCAACTTTACGTTTGCCGGTCATCACCGCTCTCAGACAATCCATCACAAACTTATCCAACTCGTGAATATCTTTCTTGACGTTGCAGATAGGAAGAATCTGAGTAGCCCAACTATGCTCGCCGTTACCGTGGTAAAGATAGCGATTAACAGCATTGATAGCTTTCTGAAGGGTAATCCCGGGCTTACGAATTGTCCGAGCCTCAATTTCGTTCTGGAAGCTTTTGATTCGAGTCTTGCTCATTGATATGTCAGCCCCCTTAATAGAGTAGCCGAGGAATTTGAACCAAGAAGTATGAGTGAGATATTCTACCTTTTTTGGATTTAGCGTCATATCTCGCTTAGCCACCTCCTCTTTCATAATTTCCATAGCCTTTGCGTAATCCGGGCCAACAAACAAAGCGTCATCAGAGTAACGAACATATTCGCCGTCCAACTGACTCAACCTCTCATCCAGACTGAACATCACGACATTAGCAAGCCATGATGCCACCGAGCAACCTTGTTTCAGAGACTGATATGCGCATTTTAGTTCACCGTCAGTGTCAAAATACCAATCACTGTGATAATATTTCCGGAGAACATCTATGATTGCAGAATGACCATGCTTGGCTTCCACTGTATCAAATGCTGCATCTATAAACCGAATGGGAACAGAATCGAAGTATTTGCTGAAATCAGATTTCCAGCCAATAACATCGCCCTTAGTTTCACAAATCCTTCGTGAAATGTCTTGGACTATTTTACCACAGCCGATGCCTTTCTGATAAGATTGGCAAGCCGGATGGATCATCTCAGGCATCAATTCAAACAAGAGGTCATTGGCAATGCTGAGAAATACTCGGTCTATAGGCTCATTGATGTACACTGTTCGGAAATCACCATTGTCTTTTGGAATTTGAGCGGTATATGGCGGAGCAATTTCATAGCGTCCATCTTTAATGGCCTTATACATAGCAGCTCTGACCTCCGGCTTTGTCAGTTGGTAAAGCTGAGACTTGCTGATATGCTTGTCGACGCCCTTGTTGAGAGCATATTCCCAACGCTCAGGCTCAAAGAATTTTTGTAATATTTTATCGCTCATATCAATAAAGATGTATCATAATTTTAGAAAAGCTTTTGTTCGTCGGAATAATTTTCAAGAACCCATTTCAGCAAAATTTGACGATTTTCATTATCAAGGTTTGCGTAGAAGTTCATGAGGTAAGCATCGGTATTGCGAGAGCGACAAGCCTCGTTCCATTTGTCTATCATGTGAGCAAGATTACACGTCCACTTGGCTTCTGCGAGAAACCGTGGAATATGGGTCGTTGTTGCGCCACCATTAAAATAGTTCGGAATTTCCACGTCGACTTGTTCGTAATTCCATGCGTGGAACAGCCACCGATTGACGGCTTCCATACCGATTTTTAAAGCTTCTGTCATTTTGTTTCCTGTTTTTGTGGTTAAAACCAGCGTAAAATTTTCGGAGTCTCCCAGTAATAGCTATATTCCGGATAAAATTCTTTCAACACTTCAAGCAACTTTCCTCTTAGAGGGTTTTTAATGATTCGTAGTTGATGTGGCCGGATTGTATAATCTTTACCACGTTGTAGTCCAGATAATGCTAATACGGATTGGATAAACTTCTCAATTTTTACCGGTTTTTCTTCGTTTATTTGATTTTTCATTAATTTGTCCGGATTTGAAGAGGGCTTGTTTTCGCTGCCGATACTCCCTTTTCTTCTCAGTCCAATACTCAGTAGGCCGTTTTTTAGGCGCCTTTCTGCTTTGTGGGTGGATAATGTTTTGAATCGTCCATTTACTACACCCGAACATAGCTGCAAGTTGACGATAGCTGTATCCGTCCTCTTTCAGAAGTTTTATGGCCCGGGCCTGATCTTGACTGAGCTTTCGACGATTGTCATATTTTGTACCGGCTATAATAATTCGTTCACTTTTATAGGGCATATTACCAACAATTGTCACTAACATAATCAGCGACCTCAGCTTTTGTTGCGTGTATCATTTCATCGGGAATATAGAAGAAAATACATTCGTCAATTTCAGTAGCCAATGAATTAACAGGCATACCTGAGGCTCTATCAATTATTTGTTGTGATAACGATTCTACAGATATTATAACTGATTCAAATTTCAATTGTACGGCCGACTCTTCCGTAGATTGGTCCACAATATTGATTCGGAAAAGCGGATAAAGCTTGCCTTCAAACTCAACGTATTTATATGGTTTCATGTATTTGCATTTTGAGTTTCACCAAGTAAGTCAACCGCTATGCCGTTTGGACAACGTTCATCGAACCAATGCCATACATCAAAGCGATAATCACCAGCCTTAAAACAAAGGAAATCTTTTTCAATTTCGTCATTGTTATTAATGGGTATGTTGGAGAACTTGTCCCACAGTTCTTGAATGGTGCAAAGTTCAACATTGTCTTCGCAATCATCGCACCAACAATCTTCGGTTTCTAAAAAGCCACCAGACCAATCGCCAAACTCTTTAGTGTTTGGATCAACCCATGCTCTGGCCTGCAAACTTGTTCCTCCACATTGAGAGCAGTATAATGTATCAAGTGATTTTTCCATAATGTGATTATTAGCCAAGCAAAAACTGGCTTGGCGGTAAAGAATAAAGATTGAAACTTATATGGCTACAGCAGGGCGAACAACGTAAGTGCTGCACTTGTAGCCGTTGACGGTGCCACCACTGCCGAAGTAGACGAGCCACGAGTAGCCAGCGCTGTACTCGGTGGATGACCAGTAACACTTGTCAAACGAGAGCGGATCTCCGCCAACAAGCTTCAGAAGTTCGTTGATCTCCTCCTTGTTGGCGTAGACGGCGATAAGCTCCAGCAGGCACAGCAGATACCACTGAAGGCCCTTGTATCCGTAATTCCAGCAGAGCTTGGCAGCGGTGTTACCCTCGTCTTCCTGAGCCTCAACGAGCTGCTTTGTATGCTCGTAACCGCTGATAATCTGAAGAGCCTGCGCTTCGTTACGCCCACCGATGATACAGTGATTTACTTCACTCCAGCACTCTTTCCATTCCTTGAGACCGAGTATGAATTTGACGCAAGGGGTGATAACGGCGATACCAATCACTTCGTTTGCGCTATACTGCCCATTGTTCCATTCTTTTTTGGTTAAGAACTTGCCACCATCTAAAGCAATGCGTATTTTGGTTTCTTTATCCGTACAGTTGCCATGGATAGAAGCGCTTGACATGTCCGAATCAAGTTCAGGTTCACCCTGAAAAGCAAGATAGCATTTAAACTTACGTTGATTGGCTTCATCTGAGATGAAATCCAAGACGGCCTGTGAGTTGGGGCCGAAGGCCATTGCAAAGTCTGCGAGGTTTTTGATTTCTGTCATGAGTTTGCTGTTTATTAAGAGTAGAAGTAAATTTTTATTTTGGTGTGAAAAGTTGTACATTTTAACTTAGGTTAAAAGAATGGCTGAACATTATTGCTCGACCATTCTAACCTTATAAGACACTTGTTTTATTCGCCTTAATTCTCGAAATTTACACCATAAAGAGCGTAAGCGTAATCTCCGCCCTTATGCTCCTGAAGCGCCTTGTCGCAGTCTTCAAATGTCTGCAAACCAGTCGTCCCAGTAGCTTTCTCAACTGCTTCAATCAGCTCCGACAAAGTGTCATAATAATTACTGTCATCGTCGAAGTTCTCATCCCATAAATAATATCGCTCGCTGAAATATTTGCCTTCAATATCGTTGGTTACCCAATAGTTACATCCAAATTCCTCGGATATGAAATAGAGATGGATGTCTGGAAATTTCTCTTCAATCAGGTGTCTTGTATCATCGGCCTCGCACCACGCTGTCATAGTGTCAAAAGTTAGATACCCCGACTGATTCAAATCAACGTTGTAGTATTCACCACGACATCTAAAATTGGGCTGAGTCAATGAGTCAGCCTCCAAAGCTGCAACAAGATTTCCGAGCCATGAAGAACCAAAGCCATTTTCAATCAACCCCGGAGCCGGCATAGCTTCAAGCTCCGTCATAGTGTTGTATAATTTCTGAAGCTGTTCCTTTGGGCCTTCAGCAACATAGTTTGAATAACACCAATTCGGCATATTATCGATTGTTTATTTTGTTTATGATTTTGTTTGCAAACTGATTCTTTATACGTTACCATTTTCCATCAAGTCTCGTGCTTCAGTAGCAAGTTTATAAAGAGTGTTGATTTCTTGCTCTTTAATGGCCCAATCGTCATGTCCGGCAATTTCACCAAGCATTTCAGAAAGATTGCAGACTGTGCTGTAGAGCTTGTCTCGAACAGATGCGATAGACACTTTCTTCACATCATCGGTTTCAGGTATGTAATCAATAACATAACCCAGCTGACCGTGTGCAACGCTGTCAATCTTGATTTCATCTGCATAGCCTTCTTTGGCCCAACCATAGAGAGTGCAAGTTTCTTTATCTACTTTAACCCGAGAGATGTAAAAGTCCTCGCAAGCATCCATCCATCCGGATGATGCGGAGATGATAGGAGCATTATCACGTTCGTCTACATCGTAATTTCCATCATCATCAAAGTGAATGAAGATGTATTCGTTGCCATGTGCTTGAACGGCAAGAATAAGCTCAGCTATTTCAATTCTGTCGAGTTCCTTGTACTCGTAGTATAAATCTGTATGTTCCATTATCGGAAACTTTTTGGTGTTAAACGTTGTATTTCAGGCTTTGAATCCAACCATTGCCATAAACAATTGTTGGGAGAGTAGCCGCAATATGAGAAAAGGAAATACTCACATTTTTCTTTGTCCGGGGTGTCCAGCCATTCTTGTTCAGAATCGACAATACCTTCACTAAGCATTTCTTCGCCCAAGTCTTTGTCTAAAAATTCCTGGGAAATCTCAATCACATCCACGCTTGGTGCTATGAGGCTTCCATCGATTATTACTGCGTACATCATTAAATCCGAATTAGTTAGTCCTCAGGGATAATACCAAGCTCCTCAGCAACTTGGTCGAATAAATGCCAAGCTCTGTCCATAAGCCATTCGTCTTCGTTAATTCTTGTGTCGAGAAAGTGCATGAATGATTCCAGTTGTTGTTGTGTTAAATCATCCTTTGAAAGACCATACCGATTTTCAAAATCAGCACGACCAAACGCCAACACAGAATAATATTCTTGTTCAGGTGTTATATTTGACATATTAGTAATCATTTAGGTTGGTAAGACGTATCAAGTTCCCAATCACCGGTAGCTTCGAAAGAAGACTGAGGAATCTCACCATTGCTCATCATATCTTCAACAATGTCTTCAGCTTCACTCTTATCTTCAGCGATAACTCTGATGCTTCTGGTAAAATCCCAGTGAATATCGACGTTTATCCAATTGGGTGAGAGGGGGTTGCTTTCTTGGTAAAGTTGGTAATAAGCAAGCAACGTTTCTTCGTTGTCATATAGTTTCTGTGATATTTCGAGATATACGTCTTGCTGATTTAGCTTCTTTTTAAGTTCTGGGTTTTCCTGAATCTTACGCTGATACTCAGATTCAGCCTGTTCCCAAACACCATCTTTTTTTGCTAACTCTTCACAAAAAACGTCCCAAAAGTCGGTGAAAAAGTCACATACGGCTTCGGCTGAGATGCCAAAGTTATTCCGGTAGTCACTAATGTAAAGACTGCCAAGAATTATTTGTTGACGTAATGGCCACAGATACTCATTCTTCAGCCATTCGTGCTCATCAAAACGGTCTTCTTTTTTCATATTTTTGCAAATGTTATAAGACATTGATATATTTGCTCAGCAAGCTCATCCCAACCAATTAATTGCTGAAGTTCTTCGTCAAAAGCGCCGATTTGGTTGGCGAAGTAATCAGCTTGGTCTCGGATTTCATCAGCAATACTCAAGCGTCGCTGAGAGTTAACTTCATGCTTGTAATCTTCAAGCAATTCTGTAATTCCGGCTTTATATTCGCCGTAAACCTGACAGACGTATTCCATTCCGTTTGGGCCTTCATCGAGCAAATCAAGTTCTTCGCCGGTTGGTAAAGGAAATAATAGTTTCATTCGTCAAGTATTCCAGGGATTATCGGCATCGCAGCGATTGCAGCTTTGCGTTTTTCTTCTAATTCATGCGCCAAAGCAAACGCCATAAAGCGTTTCTTATGGTCATCCCAGGATTCGATTATATGCCACCCCGGATGATTAGGGTCAGGATAACAGATTGGGTGCTCACAGGCCCAGCTTGTATATAGGTCTCTATATTGGAGATACAATTCCCATTCTTCTTTGGCCTCCGAAGTTTGAGGTTCAGTTTCGTGATAACCTTGTTCACACGCCCAACAATAGACACTTTCATTAAGACATTGCAAAGAGCTGGGGTCAATAACGTTAACAAGATAGCCTATCAAGCAACTAACATATCGGTCATCCTGAGGGTTGTCGATAGCTTTCACCCAGTCCTCAAATTTGTTGCTCATAAATGACATAAACCCACTGCGACTGGAGTGGTTTGCTTTGATGGTTTCAATCAAGTCGTCTTTGTAACGAGGATCATTGCAGAGATTGCGAAGATGATTGGCAAGAGCATCCAAGTCTTCGATTTCAACTTGGCAATAAATCTGGTCGGTAACGTAATTGTATGACTTCGGCGAACGAACCCATTGCCCAACAAGTTTAAGGTCAGTGCCAAGAGTATCGTTAATGTGGTCTATATACATTTTTGCATACAACTCAGCGACCCTATCTCGATAATCAGGACCAAAGCCCCAATCGTCGAGGAATAGAAGACTTTCAATGTCCTCATATTCACCATATTTGATTTCACGGGTCTCGCAATATTCGTTTTCACTTTGGCCCCAAATACCTTGGTAAAATCCGGTGAAACCCAGCGCTTCTAATTCAAGTGTCATTACTATAGTTTTTAGAATGTTTCAGGAAATAAAGCTCTTCCAATTTGGAAAGCAAACTCTTCGTAACATACCCAACAGATAAACGTATAGTGTGGGAGATGATTCTCGTTTTTAATATACCCCAACTCTTCACATATCTGCTCGACATAATCTTCCATGTCGTCGATATGTTCGATATAAATGCGTTTACAATCAGAGTTGTAAATGAGCATACCAATCATACCCGACGAACAGCCACCACGCTGAAAGTCTTCGAAGAACCCAAGAGGATTATCGTAATTCTCAATATGGTCAGCCATATCTCTTAAATAATCTTCTGCGAAACTGGGGAGTACACTTGTATCGCCATTAAAACAGCTTGCATTCTCTTTCAGCATTTGATATATAAATTCGGAGCTACCCGGCATATCGTCAGGACAACCGCCATCATTTCCAAATCCGAAATACTTGGCAAATATTTCGTCAGCGGTCATATTGGCTATCAACCAATCATAGGGCGTATCAGCATCGCCGGGGATGTAATCGTCAATAGATTCTTCTTCGCCAATGAGGTTTTCCATTAGCGTTTTATGAGTTTCCTCATTTGCTTCGGATAGGTAATCGTGCCACCAATCCGTTACGAACTCTTCAAATGTCTTCATATCGTTTGGAGTTTGATGTTTTATTCAATATCGAGTTGCTGTAAGGCCATTGCCAACTCTTCCAAGCGAGATTCAGCATCTTCCATATCACTAAGGACATCTCTCATGTGATACGGAGCGCCATTCTTGCCATGTCCGTCAGCGCCAAGCCAATACATTGCTTCTTCTTCAGGGTCATATCCTTCATACCATTTCTTAATCGCATCAGATAAAGATTGATAATCTGTATCATTGAGCGTTCCCCAGCAATTGAGGTCTTGCCCAAATCTCGTAACAGTGCTGAAATTAACTTCTATAGCACTGCCCGGATATTTGCTGGTGGTAACTGTCCAACCGACATTTTCAGCGGTTTCAGTAATCTCTTTGATTATATATTCCTGAGTCATGACTTATGAATATTGCGCATAATTTCATCTCGGAATTGTTCCTTGGTGGGGAAATCTTCCAATTCATTGTAGCCGTTGTCATTTTCAAACAGCGCTTCCATAAGTGTTGAAGGACTTTGTTGAAGCAGGTATTTGTAAATACGTTCACCAATCCAATTGGGGAACTCGTCAGACTCTTCCAACTCTGCTTCCTCATCAGCGTTTTCGCAAAGATTGCCCAAATCCTCAATGAAGCAATTTTCGAAAATTGTAATTAATCCGGCGACACCTTCATTTTCTTTGACGCATTGCAAGAACCCTTCAAACCAGTCAGAAACATAATCCTCCAATTCATCGTCGTCAACATAGTTTGGGGCGTGCTTTCGGTCAAAATCTTCCTCATCTTCATAACCGAGGTACTGAGCGAGGGTGTCAAACTCAAACCAAAACATATCGTTGATTGCTGTTTCGGTCCAACCTTCTTCGGTTGCGGTTTCCTCAAAAATATCTTCAAGGCTATCCAATTCTTCAGCCGAACAATTGTCAGCACGGTCTTTACCTCCACTCCAGAACTCAAAATCCCGGAGTGCAATTTCTTGTCGTATAATCATATATAGGTTGTGTTTATTGGTTTACCATTTAAGGACACACTCGCAATCAACTACGTTGCAAGCGAGTCCAAAGGGTGGGAAATAGGTAAAATAAGATTCGTTATCTCCGTCTTCAGGGCAAATGACATCGAGGATGCCATTCCTTTCACGCCAATCATCAATCATTTCTTTTTCTCCGAACTCCAACCCGGCCTCATCGCCGTTGATGAGGTAGCAGAGAGCCCACGTTGGAACTGGGAATAATTCAGTATTCACGTTACTTCGTTTTTATTTTGTCCACATAAAAATCTTCACAAATATCTCAACAGGCTGATTTTTTTGCACTGTGAATTGCTTTTCTGAAAGGCTGAGTATATGAGCGTCGTATTTTGCTTTGCTGCCATTAAGCTGAGCTCCGTACTCTTGCAAAAGTGCTTCAATCTCATTCGTTTTTTCTTCCATTGCTGCAAGATCGACATAGGTAGTCGTGAGTATTCCAGCATATTTGCCGGGTTTATAGCCTATTGTTGAATTAACTACTTGGCTGATTCTTTGCCCGTCTTTATAAACCGTTGAAAGCTCCAACTCAATATGAGAACTCCGATTCATCCATTCCTGAAGCGACATCAATCCTGTTTTTCTTGAATATATGAGCTGAGAGTCCTGATAAACTTCAATTATTGCTTGTATTATATCGGTTTTCATGCAATTTCTGCTTTAATGTTGTAAGTAAAATAACCTGTCTCGTCATAGCCGGTTCCGCTCATTCCATCAGAATCAATTTCAAGACATTCTTCTGTTCGGCGGTATTCCGGATAGTACCTCACGTTTCTGAGGTGACTCTTAGCTGCATCGAGGGTATCGTAGCGGCCAACGACAGTTTCTTCTCCAGATTCTGTGAGAGTGATGACGTATTTTCTCATGCTATTAATATTTTGTGAGTTTGTTGTTTCTCTTCAGTATTTTATTTACGAATAGAAATTTTAGGTGTCCAAAGGTGTACACTTTGGGCACTTTAACTTGTGTTAATTTGTATATAGTTGTCACACAGCTTCTTTCAGGTTGTGCTCAGAGATTACTTCATTGATGAGTTCTTCGGTTTCCATGTAGTAACCCCAACATGAGTCCACGTCTTCCCATTCAAAAGCGTTTTCATCGTTACGGCCATCATCATAAACCTTAGTAAACGAAACTTTCTTTTCCAAGGTGTAACCTTTAACATCGCCCCAAGCCCACATTCCGATTTCTTCAACTTCGGCATCTATGATTGCGAGAGCCTGCTCTTGCCATGTATTATACTTCTGAGGGTTGAAACCGCAATATTTATCGAAACGCTCCTTGGTTGTATATGCAATACCTCTGATGTAGTCACCTTGGCTATAACCAGATGAGTCCCACGTTTTGATTACAAAATCCTTGGCACATTCCTGGATAAGGGATATGCAATCGTCCATATCCATCTGTTCCAACAATTCTCTGCGGTAGTCATACGCTTTCAACTCGTATGGTTCAACATCAAGTGCCGATTGCCAGTCAGCATTGGCGCCTTTCCATGTAGGCAGGTATTCGAGTTTCCACTGACGTTCATGTCGGTCATATCTAAGCCGGACATTTTTCACTTTGCCTGCTTTATAATATTTGATGATGTCTTCTTGTGTCACCACATCGGCTGCAATGCGTTGAAGTATGCTTTCAAGCGACTCTTCACGAATGTTTGAAGCCCACTCATTCCAATCGCAATCGGGGCATAATTCGTAATGTCCATGACTAAGAGACTCAAAAATGTAGCAAGCGCCCATGTCCCAATCAGTCACCGGACATCCGGCGTCTGTGTCGTAAAATATATTGATACGGTAATCACCGATTTCTTTTGTTGCAATTAATAAATCGTTGCTCATCTTTCAAATGCTTTAAAAGTGATAAATAACAAGCCACGTAATCAAGGACTGACCACGTGGCTTGTAAACTCAAACCAAAAAATGTAAAACTCAATATTGTTTAAGATGTTCATTTGCAGACCCATCAAAGAAGCAATACGTGTATCTGCTATGAATTGTATCGCCAGCGATGTTATAGTGGGCTATGAAAATCGTTTTCATATTATTCTCTGGGTCGTAAACCGCAATGAAGCGGGATGTGTGCTCTTGTAGAAGAGACAAAGCAATCTGAGGTAGGTAGAACGGGTCTACTGTCGCCAATTCGTCGCTATTCTCAGTCACGAATCGGAATTGTCGCTCAAACATATCAATCGTTGTTTTCGTTGTCGGGGAAAAGAAACATAAAACCGCCGTTTGGGTTGGCTGAGCGATAAACTGCAATCATCAACGTTTCTCCTGTATCAGCGTCTGCTACTTCGAGAAATTTGGCGTTGTTCTCAGATAAAGCTATTATGGCAGCATGACGAATGTGCATCGGATTACATAAAGCTTCGAACTCTCCGTTTTCGTGACGAAAGATGTATTTAGTTTTGAACATAACTTTCAGAATTAAGTGTGTGATGCCCAACCATAACGCTGGGTTAATTGTGCGGAACCATTGGTTTGATAGCCCGTTTCAGGCCATCCGTGAAATACAATGCCGCCTACAAGACGACGCTCTCCATTGATATATTCACAAAACTGAAATTCTCGCCATTGTTTGTGGTAAGTAACTTCAACGTACTGATTTGCAGCTACTCGTGAATACTGGTGAAAGCGTGTCAAACAGCTCATTAGCGAATCGTCGCCATGGGCTCGACACTCTGCCACAAGTGCCTTTAATTCTGCAATTGTGATATTCTTCAGCACAACCGGCACTTTTGTAAGTTTTGGCAACGGACCATTCTCAGCAATCCACGCTTGTACAGCCGGGTTTACACAATCTCTGATAGCCTCTTCCGCTTGTTTGCGATTAATCGGCTGAAGTCCCGCTTCTGTGATGAGGAACCATTTGTCGTTAGAGCAATAGGAGCTGGTATAATAACTATAAGGGTTGTGGTCGTAAAGATAGTTATAACGTACACTTTCACGCTCATAAAATAGGTCTTTGTAATTGCCCAATTCAAGACAATAAGTGTGTGACTCTCCAACAATCCAAATTGCCGGGAATTTGAGCTTGCCGCTCTCGATTCGGGGCTTGTCGTAGTCATAGAAATCAGACTGAAAGGTCTTCATTGTTTCGACAACCACAGCTTCCATCTGTTGCAATATATTATCTCTGTTCATCACGTTCGATTTTACGCAGTAATATTTCAAGCTCGGACAGACGGCCATCCAACTCATTTATTCGACACGCCCAACCATTATCGCCAGTTTTGCTATATGCCTCACGAGCTTTGTTTAACTGAGGGCGTAATTGAGCAATACGCTCATTAATGTATGTTTTGATGCTCATAGTGTTCAGAATGTGGGATATGTTGCACGTTCGTTATCGAGGAGAGCTTGGAGCTTCTTAGCGCGTTTGTCGTGCCATTGGTAATAGACTGAGGTGCGGATTCTGAAGCGCTTCCAGAGCACTTTGATGCAGAAACGACGGTAGTAACGGCGTACAAACTTGTACACTCCGGCAATGACGATGAGAACAATATTCAGCATTGCCACGAAAAGATTTGTAATTTGAGTTTTCATTTTTGTTTGAGTTTGGATATAAAAAAGGCCGGCACTCGATTTGAGCGTCGGCCCGATTGGGTTTTACTAATTTGTTTTAATCACTTATGCTTTACCAATAATTCAAGCTCGGCGCCGCACTTTGGGCAGCATACAGTGGCTGTTTTTTTTTCTTCTGGAGCTGATTGTGTGAACAGCTCTGGTTCCACAAATAAAGCTGGCAGAGATACTCCAAGAGCATCTGCAATGTTTTTTGCCTTGCTTAATCTGATGTCATGATTCAGATAAGAAGCCGCAGCTGATTTTGTGACTCCAACACGTTCAGCTAATTGAGCAATAGAAACGCCCTGTCGCTGCATTATTTCTCGGATGTAATGTATCTTTTCCATAACCGTTAAATTTACGGCAAAGGTACAAATATTTCCGCACGATTGCAACTATTTCGGGCTATATTTACCTCCTTCTTTCAATCATCGGCCCATTTACAATAATTATATGAGCAACCGTCAACATCATAGCCGGCGAACCCGACCTCGGCATTGCGATAGTCCTCGGTCTGTTCTCCCCATAATTGGAATACGCGCTCGATTCCAAGTTGTTTGATATATTCTTGCAAATATCTATTACCAGCCACATTAGCAGACATTAATTCCAATTTTGGGGTTATTGAGTCATCTGCTCCAACATTTTCATGATGGGAAGTGTTAGATGTAATACAAGCCGAAAAGCATTCCATTAAACAGAACAAATCAATAATAATCTATAGAGCAATGAAAACTATAACACTCAACAATGGCGTAATAATGCCTCAGATCGGGTATGGAGTATATCAAGTATCTCCGGCTGATTGTGAACGTTGCGTAACTGACGCACTTAAATTGGGTTATCGAATGATCGACACTGCGCAGGCATATCATAATGAAGAAGGTGTAGGCGCGGCTGTAAAGAAAAGTGGTATACCTCGCGATGAACTGTTTCTTGTGTCTAAAATATGGATTTCGAATTATGGATACGACAAAGCTAAAGCATCCATTGACGAGAGTCTACGAAAACTTGACACGGAATACATCGACCTGATGTTGCTTCACCAGCCTTATTGCGACCGATACGGTGCATATCGCGCTCTTGAAGCAGCATATAAAGAGGGCAAAATCCGAGCAATCGGTGTTAGCAACTTCTATCCTGACCATTTCATAGACTTTGCAAGTAACGCAGAGATAGTTCCGGCAGTAAATCAAGTAGAAACTCATGTGTTTGACCAGCAAATAAAGGCTCAGGAATACATGAAGAAATTCGGCACACATGTAATGGCGTGGGCTCCGCTTGCCGAAGGACGCAATAATTTCTTTACAAATCCTGTGCTTGAAGCAATCGGCAAAAAATATGGAAAGAGCGTTGCTCAGGTGGCGCTACGATGGCTGTTACAGAGAGATATAATTATCATTCCGAAATCTGTTCATATCGAACGCATGGAGCAAAACATCAATTTGTTTGACTTCTCTCTTTCAGATGAAGACATGGCTCAGATAGCTTCGCTTGACACTCAAACAAGTCTTTTCTTTGATCATCATGACCCCGAAACGGTTAAGATGTTCATGGGATGGCGTTAAAGATTATCGAAAATGAAAAGAAATATTTTAGGCAGAACGGCTGTCGCTCCGGTTCCTGTGCTTATCATTGGCTCGTACGATGCTAATGCCATTCCTAATGCGATGAATGCTGCTTGGGGTGGTCAGTGTGGTTATAACGAGATTGCTATTAATCTCTCAACTAATCATAAGACAACCGAAAATATATGTCTGTCAAAAGCCTTTACAGTCAGTGTCGGAACTGTCGATACAATGCTCATAAGCGATTATGTCGGACTTGTATCCGGTCATAAAGAAAATAAATTGGAGAAACTTGGACTGACATATAGTAAAAGCTCTTTTGTCAATGCTCCGGTGATTGATATTTTTCCGTTGACACTTGAATGTGAAGCTTTGACCATCAATAATGAACTGGGCGAAACTCGAATTGTTGGCCGTGTTGTCAACATACAAGCCGATGAAAGCATTCTCAATGAAAGCGGTCATATTGACTATGACAAACTTCGTCCTATCTATTATGATTCAGAGCCTCGTTGCTATCGTGAAATTGCAGGAATAATCGGGAAAGCTTTTCATGATGGATTGGGTTTAGTTAAATAAAATCATAATCAACCAAACATTAGAGAATAGGCTTCAGAGCAAAAAACATTTTTACGAAGGAATAATGAATGATAATCTTCTCGAATGAGATTCTAATATTAAGTAAATAAAATAGCGAGGGTGTGAAAAAACAAAACACACCCTCGCTATTATATTTGCTCACAAAATTTTAGCAAAGAATTTTTATTTCAAAAATAATTGTTACTTTGTAATATCAGTCGCGAACTTCATCTGTAAATGACTTGTCGCAAGGACTGCCGGTTGAAATCGCAGCGGTTAAGGAGCAAAACGAATACTTCCGCAACAAATTAATAACATTTAAGCAATTGGCGTGAGCGAATTAATTCCACATATCGGAAATTACAAGAAACTATTGAGTTATCAGAAAGCAGATGTGATATATCAAATCACATACTATTTCTGCAATCGTTTTTGAGCAAAGGCGACCCGTACAGTCGACCAAATGATACAAGCTGCACGCAGTGGCAAGCAGAATATCATAGAGGGATGTGCCGCGTCGTCGACATCGACAAAAACCGAGATAAAGCTAATCAATGTAGCAAAAGCTAGCCTCAAAGAATTGCTTGAAGACTATGAAGATTATCTCAAAACTCGTCATCATCCTCAATGGGAAGCCGGCAGTGTGGAATATGAAGCAATGCGTCGATTGGGGCGCGAACACAATGATGCAGAATATTTTATGCAAATAGTGTCGACACGTCCACCACAAACAATTGTCAATATGGCAATAATACTCATCAATCAAGCCGACTATTTGCTTTTTCGACAGCTCGAACGCCTTTCAGCCGACTTTGTGGAGAAAGGCGGATTCTCAGAGCGAATGTCAAAAATCAGAAAAGAAAAAAGAGGATATTAAAGCTAAGGCCCTTAAAGTCGTTAAAGACCTTTAGAATAACGAATGGGCATTTCCGCTCAGAAAAACACCCATTTTGCTCCATAGGTCACTTTTTATGGTTATGTGATTAAATAAAATTAGACGTGATTAGATGCAAATGCTGTCTAATCACGTCTTGGTGGAGGTGGAGGGGTTTGAACCCTCGTCCAAACGCGGAAACAATAAGTTTTCTACATGCTTAGTCTTCGAATTGGTTTTCGTGTGGCGGCAGGCTCGAGACTACCAACAGCCACCTTAGCCTCTGAATCTCGGAAAAGATGCGAGGCAAATCTTTTCCTATTTCCGATTTTCTCAGCACCGCTTTGTCCAAACGTCTCGGAACAGGGCAATGGAGCGATGTCTCGTTCTGCTCACTTTGAGCAGAATAAAGGGGTCCTACTGTGCTTCAGATCACGCAGCGAGAGCGTAATTGTTATTTTCGCCAATTATAGGTCGATACGTCGGTATTATAGAGCTTACGCATCAAGGCTCTGCATGCTTGCTTACCGGTTCTACACGCTGTCAAAGCCAGTCACCCCCGGTAAATTATTTAACACCGGAACAACTGAAATTGTTCCGGTGTCTTATTACATTTTTTTCTGTTCCTTTGCCCAGGTGTCGCGAAGTCCGATGGTCTTGTTGAATACAAGCTTTCCGTCTTTACTGTCTGGATCTACAGTGTAGTATCCAAGACGCTGGAACTGGAAGTGGTCGCCGGCTTTGGCTATCTCAGCCAGCCATGGCTCTACCATCACGTTTTCTCTCACTTTGAGCGAATCCGGATTCAGCAATTCTCTGAAGTCTCCTTCCTCAGTCGATGGATTTTCTACAGAGAAAAGTCGGTCGTAGTCTCTCACTTCAACTTTCACTGCTGTTGGCACGCTTACCCAGTGGAGTGTGCCTTTCACCTTGCGATCTGCTCCAGGCAGTCCGTTTCTTGTTTCGAAATCCACATCTGCGTGAATGGCTGTGATGTTGCCGTCTGAATCCTTGTCAACTCCGGTGCATTTCACTATATATGCAGATTTCAGACGCACTTCGTTGCCCGGACTCATACGGAAGAACTTCTTTGGAGGATTCTCCATGAAGTCTTCGCGTTCTATCCACAATTCACGGCTGAACGGCATTTCATGTTGCCCTGCTGTCGGATCTTCGGGGTTTGAGTCGAGCAACATTGTTTCTGTCTTGTCAGCAGGATAATTGTCAAGTATCAGTTTAACCGGATTCTGCACAGCACATACGCGTGTGGCAGTGTTGTTCAAATCCTCACGAACAGAGTGCTCAAGGAGTTCGATATGATTGAGTGCCTCATATTTTGTATAGCCGATTCGGTTTACAAAGTTTCTGATGGCAGATGGGGTATAGCCACGACGTCGCAGTCCGCAGAGTGTCGGCATGCGTGGATCATCCCATCCGTTTACCAAACCTTCTTTTACAAGCTGCAGGAGCTTACGTTTGCTCATTACAGTGTAGGTGAGGTTCAGACGGTTAAACTCAATCTGGCGTGGGCAATAGCTCTCATCTGCGAGCTCCTTTACGAAATATTCATAAAGCGGACGATGGGGCACAAACTCCAATGTGCAGATGGAGTGAGTGACACCCTCGAAATAGTCGCTTTGACCATGGGCAAAATCATACATCGGATACACTTTCCATGTCTCTCCGGTGCGCCAATGGGGAGTCTTGATGATGCGATACATGATAGGATCACGGAAATGCATATTGTCGCTCGCCATGTCAATCTTGGCGCGAAGCACCATCGCTCCCTCTTCAAACTCTCCACGGTTCATTGCTTCAAACAGACGAAGGTTCTCTTCAATCGGCCTGTCGCGATATGGGGAGTTTTGTCCCGGTGTTGTAGGGGTGCCTTTTTGTTTGGCTATCTCTTCACTGGTCTGTTCGTCTACATACGCCTTTCCTTCCTTTATCATGCGCACTGCAAGATCCCACAACTGAGGAAAATAATCTGAAGCATAATAAAGACGATCGCCCCAGTCGAATCCAAGCCAGTGGATGTCTCGCTTGATAGCTTCTACATATTCCGTATCTTCTTTCTGCGGGTTGGTGTCGTCAAAACGGAGATTGCAGGTGCCTCCGAATTTCTCTGCCGCACCGAAGTCCATGATTATGGCTTTTGCGTGCCCGATATGCAGGTAGCCATTGGGCTCGGGCGGAAAACGTGTGTTAAGTCTTCCTCCATTCTTCCCTGCTTCCAAATCCTCCTTTATGTATTGCTCCACAAAGTTGAGTCCTGACTCATTTTCTTTGACTTCTTCAGTATTTTCTGTCATAGTAGAATGAATATTGTCTGTGTCCTGCCTGAAACGCCGAATCAGATTCAGAAACGCCGCATCATTAGTGTTAACTATTAGATTATCATTTTGTCTGCAAAGATACTAAAAATTTGTTTTGCTACCAAATTTTGATATATGGCTGAGTGCATTGTAGAGAGTAATGTGAAGTCAGGCGCATTCGGTGGTAGAGTTAAGGATGTTAGATTGCTACGAATCTTCCCAAGTAATCAAATTTCTATCAAGAGGAATAGAATATGTTGAACTGCGTTCTCCGGTTATTATGTAGTTTCTGGCAAGATGCTCGTCAAACTTCTCTACAAATGCCTTCCTTATTCGGGCGAAGTTCTCGTTAAGCGCATTGCCTAGCGGATTAACTACCTTTGTAATGGTAAGATTGAGTCTGGCTTCGTCTGTATTAGGACGTAGTTGCCTATAAATATTGAGAAGTTCGGTGTAATGATCTTGCATATATTTGTATTAATCGTAACAAGCATTCGGTCGCTATGGGTCACTTTCTGCTGTAGTTCACTGATGCATGTGCCCATGGCATCGTAGAGGGCTGTACATCCGAGTAGAGGATAGTCTTCTCGTGTAATGTTGCAAGCTTCAGCAATCGGAATGGCTGAATAGATGTGGTTGAGAAAACGCTCACCTGCGCTGAACGATGCCAGTGTCACATATTGTCGCAGTTCGGGATGCTCCTCTTGTGCCATGCGGATGGTGGCAAGCGTTTCGTTTACTCCGGAGAGTGCCTGAGCGTAGATGGATTCCATCGACCCTGATGCGTCAAGAATAATGAGGTTGAAAATCTTCATAGTTGCCATACTTTTGATTGTTAAACTTCTTGTCGGTTGACGGTGCAAAGTTACACTGATTGCATCGCAGTGTCAAGAAAAATCATTTTGCAAGTCTTGCAAAACCAGAATCTCTTCACTTCAATATTCTTTTATTGGTCTATGCATACTAATTTATTCATATCGGCTTTGGCTGATTGCGTCATGAAAATTAATACCTCTTTCATTGATACGTTCAAAATTAGACAAATAATCTTAATTGTGCAAGAGCCTTTTGGAAATGCAGAGGTCTTGAGGTTGGAAATCTTCAGTTCTCGCCACAACTAGCTGCATTCTGAGTTTGTTTATATTATTACAAGCGATACACTTGCAGATTTCAAATAATCTGACGATATTTGCAAAGAAAACCTTCGTAAACAGATAGGTAGCAATCAAAAAAGAGTTTGCCGATATCTTTAGTGATTCACAATAATAGATAGTCAACAATGGAAACATTCAAAAACGTTATATCTGGCGACCAATTGGTCTTGGTAGATTTCTTCGCCACATGGTGCCAGCCATGCAAGATGATGCACCCAATTTTGGAGCAGGTGAAAGATGTGTTGGGAGATAGAATCCGTATCATTAAGGTAGATGTGGATAAGTATGAGGCGACTGCAAGTCTCTATAAAGTGCAGTCAGTGCCTACTCTGATGCTGTTTAGGAAGGGTGAAGTGCTGTGGAGAACGAGCGGTGTGGTGCAGAAAACTGAATTGTTGGCAACTATTGATCCATTCTTACTGCGATGAAAGCATTTACATATATTGATAAAGGTCGGTTTGAGTTGATAGATAAGCCAAAACCTACAATTCAGGAGCCTACTGATGCCATTGTTCGTGTTACTATGAGCAGTATCTGCACCAGCGACCTTCACATTAAGCATGGTAGCGTGCCGAAGGCTGTGCCGGGAATAACCGTCGGCCATGAGATGGTTGGCATAGTGGAAGAACTGGGCAGTGAAGTTAGAGGCTTCAGTAAAGGCGATCGTGTGACTGTCAATGTAGAGACTTTCTGCGGAGAATGTTTCTTCTGTAAACAAGGATATGTGAACAACTGCACTTCGTCGCATGGTGGTTGGGCTCTTGGTTGCCGCATCGATGGCGGACAAACGGAATTTGTGCGTGTGCCTTTGGCGCAGCAGGGACTGAATCACATACCAGACGGCGTGAGCGACAAACAGGCATTGTTTGTGGGTGATATACTTGCCACCGGATATTGGGCGACTCGCATTAGTGAAATTTCAGAAGAAGACACCATACTCATCATTGGAGCAGGACCTACCGGTATTTGCACATTGCTTTGCACGATGCTGAAACATCCTAAGCGTATCATTGTCTGTGAGCAATCTGCAGAGCGTCGCGACTTTGTGAAGCAACATTATCCTGATGTCTTGCTGACCACACCGGAAGAATGCCTCGATTTCGTTATGCAGCATAGCGACTACGGAGGTGCTGATCGCGTGATAGAAGTGGCAGGAGGTGAAGATACGTTCCAACTGGCATGGCAGTGTGCTCGTCCGAATGCCATCGTGACCATTGTAGCTCTCTACGACGAGCCACAAGTGTTGCCTCTTCCCCAGATGTATGGCAAGAATCTCACCTTCAAGACGGGTGGGGTAGATGGTTGCGACTGCGAAGAGATTCTTCAGCTCATCAAGGAAGGTAAGATCGACACCACACCTCTCATTACGCATCGCTTTCCACTTGCAAGAATAGCGGAAGCCTATGAACTCTTTGAGCAGAAGCGAGATGGTGTCATCAAAGTGGCTATAACTCAGTTGTAATCATATAGTGATGACAAGCAGACGTATCGAGGAGGAAAAGGTGGTAGTGGAGCAGATGATACGCTTGTATTGCCGGAAGTGTGAAGGAAACGCTGAGCTATGTCCGAGTTGCAGGGAATTGTTATGCTATGCTCACAATCGGCTCGGCAAATGCCGTTATGGCGAGAATAAAACAACCTGCAAGAAATGTCCTACCCATTGCTATCGACCTGAGATGAAGGAAAGAATAAGAATGGTGATGCGATGGTCAGGACCAAAAATGATTCTTTATCATCCCCTTGCAGCCATCAAACATTTGCTGAGGGAACTGAAATGAATCATAGAGTTGAGAAATAGACAATAACTGATTCATTGAAGTCTATAGGAAAGCATTTAGTGAGAGTCAAGAGCATGAAATAGAATTAAAAAGGAAAGATTCTTAAAGATGAAGAAATATTTTTTACTAATATTGTTGTTTTGGGTAATGCAATCGCTATGTTCTCAAAATCATACAAGGATGATTGTCACAACAGACATTGGTGGTTCTGATCCTGATGACATACAGTCGCTCGTACATCTGATGGTCATGCTCAATGATGTTGACTTGGAAGGTGTTATTTCCCAACATGCATGGGTTCCCTATGGAACTGGTGCAATTGATGTTATTGATAGTGTCATAGATGCATACGAAAAAGTGTTGCCAAATTTGCGAATACACGACAATGGCTATCCTGATGCTAATACTATCCGCAATGTGGTAAAAACGGGACAGCCGCAGGCTGCCATGGCTTGTGTAGGAGAGGATAAAGATTCTGAAGGCTCGGAATGGATAATCAAGGTGGTCGATAAAAAGGATGATCGTCCTATCTGGATTGCCGCATGGTCGGGAATGAATACTTTGGCGCAGGCTCTTTGGAAAGTAAGACACACTCGTTCTCCCGAGGATGTTGATAAGT
This sequence comes from uncultured Sangeribacter sp., assembly GCA_964480495.1. Lineage (GTDB taxonomy): Bacteria > Bacteroidota > Bacteroidia > Bacteroidales > Muribaculaceae > Lepagella. The sequence goes on along the minus strand of CAYZPH010000030.1, from coordinate 1,663 downwards.
TCGTAAGCAAATTAAGGGTATATGATATTCTTGGGCAAGATGATGCTGGTGCTTGGATTGCTAAAAACTTTCCTCAGCTTATATACATACGAAATACGGCCGTTTACGGATGGACAAATAATGATGAATGGTATAGGAAGAATGTTCAAGACATAGGTCCTCTTGGCAATGTATATGCTTCAAGAATATGGGCTACAGAAGGAGACACTCCGTCATTTCTATATTGTATTGACAATGGTCTGAATTCACCTGAAAATATCGACTTTGGTGGTTGGGGAGGGCGTTTCTCCACTACAAAAGAAAATAACATAGAAAGTATGGAATGGGTAAAGATAAATCATTTGGATGAAATGCAATATGCTCCTTTTATGATGTATGGCCAGTCAGAAGAGGGTTCTGGTGCATTAAAGAGATGGGCTGAAGATATTCACAATGATTTCAAAGCAAGAATGTTATGGACTGTAACCAACGATTACTCAAAAGCAAATCATCATCCTGTGGCAGTTGTTGATAATGACAAATCACGACAGATAATCACTAAGACAGTAAAATCTGGAAAAGAGATAAAACTGAATTCAAAAAAGAGTTATGATCCTGATGGCAACACTTTGGTATACGATTGGCAGTTCTATAAAGAGCCTTCGTCTTATAAGGGTAATCTTCAATTTGAGAATCAAAACGCAGCAGTCACGCGCTTGCTAATCCCAGACGATGCAAAGGGCAAAACCATTCATGTCATACTAAAAGTGTCTGACAATCATTCTACGCCTCTTAGTGCGTATAGGAGAATAATTATTAATGTCATATAATCCGTTGGTTCATTAACAATTAAACTGGTTTCTGGTGACGTCTATAGTTCGAACGAAAATTATAATATAAAAAACATGAATAAAAGAGAATACGCACAAACCAACAAAGATTGGCTCATAGCTAAATCGCAGGAAGATGGAGTGAAACCGCTCCCAAAAGGCATATATTATAAAGTGTTGGCTGAGGGCAAAGCAGACGGTAAGCATCCCACACCGCAAAGTGTAATCACGGCTCATTACACCGGACGTACTATCAACGGCAAAAAGTTTGACAGTAGCCGAGGCGGTGCTCCGTTGGCAATCCGTCTCCGCGACCTCATAGAGGGATGGATCATAGCCATGCAGCAGATGTGTGTGGGAGACAAATGGGAGGTCTATATTCCCGCTGAAATGGGGTATGGCAAGTTTTCACAGCCGGGCATTCCCGGAGGGTCTACACTCATCTTCGAGATAGAACTGCTTGGCATTGCCTGATTATCATCGCAACTACGTACTTAATGGCCGGTTACAATAAGATTGTGCCGGCTATTAATATGTAAATTGAGGCTTTGTATCTCAAAGGGTAAGACGATATCCTAAGTTTGACAGCAATAGTGGGCATGCAACTATTTATTAGTTAATCTCATGAAGACTTCGGTCTCCCTTTTTTATTTTTTTGCATTGCCAGTTTTCTCTGACTTTGTCCGCTCTTGGGGACGGTTTAGTCCGTCCCCACCGCTCTGGCATCCCCTTCCAGAAGGAGAGAGTGTGTATCGTAGATTCAACCTCTAAAATTTTGCACTTCGTTTTGGAATCTACACTCCATTGTCGAGTCAGTTTTTAGTAATGCTGATATTTTATAATCTCCTCATTTC
>CAYZPH010000029.1:0-27148 GCA_964480495.1 uncultured Sangeribacter sp. | reverse complement strand
GGTAGCAGTTTTTGATTCTGCAACAAAAGGCAGGAATGCTAATGCTATCGAAGTGATGATTGCTGATTTTTTCATGGATGTTGATAGTTTATGTTTACAAGTGCAAAGTAAGCTATAAATCAGGAAATAGGTGTAAAAAAAACGTTCAAAAATGATGTAAAATCGTACAAATTTACACTAATTATCATTAAACAAGAAATTTATAATGGTAAGCATTATGCAATTGCAAATGCAGTCTATAATCAAATTTATGGTATCTATTAAGTATTTTTGAAAAAAAATTCGTATTTTTGCCATATAATTGAATGCATATACAACTATCGGCCATTGTTAATATGCTTAGTAGCACACACTTTCAAGACATCTTATTATCAAGAACAATATACACCATGAGAAGAATTATTTCTTTTATCATCATTGTCATTAGCGTTTTTATAAACACTAATGCTATGATGGAGATACCCGATTTCAATTTTCTACACTATACCACGGAAAACGGATTGCCATCAAACTGCATACGCGACATACGGCAGGATGACGATGGTTTTGTGTGGTTTGCAACAGACGGCGGGCTTGTCAGGTTTGATGGAGTGCATTGCTCTGTGTTTCTTCCAGATTCGGCTAAAGACAGACTTTCGCTCGATGTATATGTTTTGTCGCTGTGCATGCACGAAGGCTCACTTATAGTGGGAACTGCTTCCAATATCTATTCTTTCGACAAAAAGACAGAAAACCTTGTGGCGTTGCCACTAAAATACCCGGAAGGAGTGTCTCCTTTGCATGGAACCGAAATAAAGAATATCTGCAGCGATGTCGATGGCAACCTTTGGATTTCTTCGGAAGGAAATGGTGTCTATCTCATCGATAAGAATTTTAAAGTTTTGAAAACTTTTGAATTTCCGGAACTCGACAACTATATGTCGTCTTTATATTGCGACAGTGAAAACAATATATGGGGTGTAAGCACTTCAAAGTTTGGTGGGGTATATCGATATGACCGAAAATCACAGCGTTTTAAACAGTTTCCTTTGAAGATAAATGGTGAAGAAATGACAATTCCTGCATTAGCTCTTTTCGAGGATTCAAACGGAGATTTTTGGCTCGGGAGCTGGACTCATGGTCTCATCGGGTTCAATCCTCACACTGGAGAAGCTCGCAGAACTTTGAAAGGATTGTCTGAACGAATATTCCATATCCATTCCATCTCCCAATATTCGCCATCTCGTCTTCTTGTGGGGTCAGAGCAGGGGCTTGCTCTTTACGACATTCCCACATCCTCTCATGTGATGTATAACAAAGACGAACTTAATCGTCGTTCTCTGTCAAACCAATTTGTTTATCCTGTGATGAAAGACCGGGAAGGCGGTATTTGGATCGGCACTTTTTACGGTGGCGTAAACTACATGGCCCTCGACACAAAGAAGGTGCGAACTTGGAATCATTCAAGATTTCGCAATTCAGTAAGTGGCAACGTAGTGTCGTGTTTGGCAGAGAGTTCTGAGGGTGATATCTGGATTGGAAGCGATGATGGAGGTGTCTGCCGATTCAGTCAAGCTACCGGCATTTTCAAAAGCTATTCACTCTCAAAAGAAGGCGATGACAACGTGCATTCCATCTTTGTCGATGGCAAGTCGATATGGGTCGGCACTTATTCCGAAGGTGCGGGAGTACTTGATTCCAACACCGGGAAATGGAATCCTATTCCTCTTGAAGGTGCAGGGAATGATTACGACTGTTATGCAATCTACAAGGATACACATGGTTCAATCTGGATGGGCGCTGACAATTGTCTAAATCGCTATGACTCAGAACAGCATATGTTTGTGAGACATCGCAACCTCGCTTCCTGGATTGTAGGAATAACCGAAGACAAAGCCCATAGACTTTGGATATCGACCCAAGGCATGGGAGTATTCCTCTACAATCCGATGTTTGATTCCTGGGTTAATTATCAGACCGGCAAGGAGCATGGAGATCTTCCTCACAACCATGTCAATCAGATATATGAGGATGAAACTGGTATAATATATGCCGCTACTGTCAATGGAATAGCCTCATTTGATGAAAAAACAAATTCATTCCACATGATTAAAACAAATCTTCCCGACAATATGGTGGAAAGCATCGCTAAAGTCGGAGACATTTTGTGGTTGGCAACTCCTGTTGGGCTCGCTAAGGTTTTTCCCGATGGTAATTATACTTTATTCACCACACACGATGGGCTTGTCAGCAATCAGTTTTCCACAGGAGCTTCATTGCTTTCAAGTTCCGGACTCCTCTATTTAGGCACTGCAGACGGATTGTGTTCACTATCTCCAAGCGAAATGAAAGGAAACACATACGTACCACCTATTGTTTTCACCGAACTCGAGGTTGTCAACAACAAGGTGGAAGTCGGGAATGAAATACTTCCGGAATCTCTTAACACTATTAACAAACTGACATTAAGCCATAGCGACCATACTTTTAGCGTCTATTTCGCAGCCTTAAGCTATGCTAATCCTGAATGCAACAATTATATGTACCGTCTCGAAGGATTTGACAAAGATTGGATAAGCGCAGGAAAAGATAATCGCGCTACATATTCCAACCTGCCTCCAGGTAAATATAAGCTTCATATTAAAGCATCCAACAACGATGGCGTTTGGAACGAAGAGGGAGTGTCTTTGTCGATAGAAGTACTTCCGATGTGGTATGCTACATGGTGGATGCGTCTGGTGTATCTCTTCATCATAGTCGGTCTTGTCGTAATGGGACTCCGCTATGAACGTCGCCGCCGCGAAAAATTTCATAGGGAGGAATTGGAACGTATCAGTAGCAACAAAGAGAAAGAAGTTTATCGCACCAAACTTAGCTTCTTCACTATAGTAGCCCACGAGATACGCACACCGGTGTCGTTGATTATCGGACCTATCGAAAAGGTGATGGATGCTGCCAAAAGTTTACCGACATCTGTGAGAGGGGATATTGAAATGATTCACAGCAATGCCAAACGACTGCTTTCGCTAGTAAACCAAATGCTCGATTTCAAAAAAGTGGAAGAAAGTGCGCTTCCTACAGAATTCCGTAGAGTCGAACTTGTGCCTTTGATAGAGTCTGTGGTAGAGCGTTTCCGCCCATCGGTTGAGCATAGAGGCGCCACATTGACAACGGTGTATCCTTCGGGTAACCAGTGTGCTGACGTATGTCCGGAATCATTTACAAAACTTGTCAGCAATCTTCTTAACAATGCCCGTAAGTTTACCAAAGATCAGATAATCCTAAAATGTGAAATATGCGAAGAGACCGGACGTCTCATTATTTCTGTAAGCGACAACGGCATTGGAATCAAAAAGGAGAATCTTGAGAAAATTTTCACACCATTCTATCAGATTATAGATAATATCAACGAGTCGCGCGGTGGAACCGGTTTAGGGTTGAGCATAGTTAAAAGTGTAGCGGAGTCACACGGTGGCACTGTATCTGTGGAGAGCGATCTTGGGAAGGGGTCTGTGTTTATAGTCAACATTCCACTGCATCAGGAAAATGTTGTCCCAGAAATTATTGAGGAGAAAGGAACAACTCAAGACAAAGATTTCACAGAAACTCCTGCAGCTGGCAGTGGTCTTCGCCCCTTGATTCTTGTGGTTGATGACAATATTGAAATGCAAACCTACATTTCCAAGAATCTTTCAGACAATTTCGAGGTGCTTCTTGCAGAAAACGGCAAAGATGCTCTCGAATTGCTAAAAAATCGGAATGTAGCAATGATTGTGTGCGATTGGATGATGCCTGTGATGGATGGACTGACACTCCTGAGGAAAGTAAGAGAAGACAAGGAACTAAGCCATATACCCTTTATCATGCTTACCGCCAAAACAGACATAAATTCAAAAATCGAAAGTATGAAGCAGGGTGCTGATGCATACATTGAGAAACCATTTTCTATGGCTTTCTTGACAGTTCAAATTTCCAATCTCATGGAGATGCGCAAGACTCTGTATGATAAATATTATTCCAATCCACTTGCCCCAGTAAGTTCTCTTGCTTCGCATCCTGAAGAAAACGAGTTTCTTTGCAAGTTAAATTTAATAATCGAAGAAAATATAGCAAACCCTGAACTAAATGTGGATTTCCTTGCCAGTGAACTGTGTATAGGGCGCACCTCACTTTTTAATAAAATCAAGGCTATTTCCAACGTCCCTCCCAACAAACTTATACAGATTACAAGGCTTAAGAAGGCTGCTGAACTCTTACTTGAAGGAAAGAAGTCTATTAAGGATATAAGCGCATCTGTCGGATTCAAAAGCGAATCATATTTCTCAAAATGTTTCAGCCAGCAGTTCGGAGTTAGTCCCGCAAAATTCACTGAAGACACAAACCGGTCAAAAAAAAATATAACTCACTATTCTCAACCGACAAGTTATAATCAGTGATTTGATTGTAAAAATCATGTGAGAGGGCGCATCATTAGTTTTGATATGCCCTCTCACTTATGCTATCATTCTCATCGAGAACAACTACTCAAAAGATTACTTTCCGGAAGAAAAGAGAGTCTTGACAGAACCGAGGGAGGAAAGAACAGAAGTAGCCTCATAAGGTATGTAGACAGTCTTATTATCTTTGCCTTCAGTCATGCTTCTAAGAGTTTCGATGTATTTCTGTGCAAGCAGATAAGCAGCGGGATCAGTTTGCGACTGTGCTACTGCTGATGCGACATTGCGTATAGCATCAGCCTCTGCTTGCGCACGCAACACCTGCGCACGTGCCTCACCCTCAGCCTTTAGAATTGCAGCTTGTTTCTCGGCTTCAGCCTTGTTGATCTGCGACATTTTCTGACCTTCCGAGCGAAGAATGAGCGACTGCTTCTCGCCTTCTGCATTAAGAATCTCAGCTCTACGATTACGCTCTGCCTGCATCTGCTTCTCCATTGCTACACGCACACTCTCCGGAGGTGTAATATCTTGAAGTTCCACTCGATTAACCTTTACGCCCCACTTGTTGGTGGCATCGTCAAGAATAGACTGCAGTTTGGCATTTATAGTGTCGCGCGAGGTAAGAGTCTCGTCAAGTTCAAGTTCACCTATCACATTTCTAAGTGATGTTTGTGTGAGTTTCTCAATCGCGTTAGGCAGATTTTCAATCTCATAAACCGACTTTTTGGGATCAACAATCTGAAAATAAAGAAGAGCGTTAATCTCGGTGGTGACATTATCGCGAGTGATCACCTGCTGAGATGGGAAATCATACACCTGCTCTCGAAGATCGATCACCGATGTAGTGGTAACTCTCACCTGAGTACGCCCCATAACACTATTTTCCACTCTTCTGGTATAGACCACTTTCGGCTTATCAATAAATGGTATAATGAAGTTCAAACCTGGCTGAAGCACAGAATGGAACTTTCCAAGACGCTCCACTACTTTTGTTTCTGACTGCGGAACAACTTTCACTCCCGCCATTATGACCACGACAACCAAGACAAGGATTATTGCCGCTACAATAATTGTGTTCATACTCTTCGCTATTGATTAAAAGGTTAAAATATTCAGAGAAATAATCAACTACACTCGCTTATTTTCTCCACAATCAAAACAATAGAGTCATAAGCAAGCACCTTCACCTCATCTCCGGGCTGCAAGTCAACATCCTGCGATGAAGCACGCACCTGCCATACATCTCCATCGATACGCATACGCGTCGGGTCTGACATATCAATGCGTCCCACTCTGCCAATCAAGGCATCCATGCCAGTTGCTGCATGAGAACCACTATTATGAAGCAACGAAGAAAGTTTGGCACGAAATCTAAATGTAGCGATATACAGAAGTGTAGTAGAAACCACAAAAACAATGATTGACTCCTGCCATCCTCCGCCAAATAATGCGCAACCCATCGCAGCTAATGCCCCGAAAGCCACATAGAGACAAGTCAAAGACAACACCATCACCTCGGCTATCATTAAACCGACAGCAAGTATTAGCCAAAAGCTCCAGATACTCATAAACTTTATATTATTGGTGTCCGAAACGGGCACGATATACGACCGTTACGGCAAAATTACTAAAATTTATTCAGAAACCAAACAAAATATGCAAAAATAAGGAATAAGACAATCTTCGGGGGAGGGGGGGGGTGAAGGGAAACATAAAAACTCCAAAAACTCCAAAACTTGAAAAAAACAAAAAAATTAAGTGGATTTTAATAAAAAATCGCTATCTTTGCATATTGAGGTGGAATTATGGACACATAAAAACACCCACGAAAGGACTAACCAATTTAAAATTAAGAAAATGGTAAACTTCTCACTTGAGGGCAAGGTTGCTCTCGTGACCGGTGGCGTTTACGGCATCGGTTTTGCTATCGCGAAAGCTCTCCACGAAGCGGGAGCAAAAATCGTATACAACTGCAACACTCAGGAATCGATGGATCTCGGCATCGCAAACTACAAGGAAGCCGGCATCGAAGCAAAAGGTTATATGTGTGACGTTACCGATGAGGAAGGCGTCAAAGCTATGGTCGCAGATATCGAGAAGACCATAGGAACTATTGATATTCTTGTCAACAACGCCGGTATCATCAAGAGAATCCCGATGACAGACATGGCAGTTGAAGACTTCCGTCAGGTTGTAGACATCGACCTCGTGGCACCATTCATCTGCGCAAAAGCTGTTATCCCCGGTATGATCAAGAAGGGACACGGTAAGATTATCAACATCTGCTCCATGATGAGCGAACTCGGTCGCGAAACCGTAAGTGCATACGCTGCAGCAAAGGGTGGTCTGAAGATGCTGACCCGCAACATATGCTCTGAATTTGGTGAGCACAACATCCAGTGCAACGGCATCGGTCCGGGCTACATCGCAACACCTCAGACGGCTCCACTTCGCGAAAAGCAGCCCGATGGCAGCCGCCATCCTTTCGACCAGTTCATCATTGCCAAGACACCAGCTGGACGCTGGGGCACACCGGAAGACCTTATGGGCCCTGCAGTGTTCCTCGCATCAGACGCATCCAATTTTGTCAACGGCCATGTACTCTACGTTGACGGAGGCATCCTCGCATACATCGGCAAACAGCCCTGACAATAATCTAACATAATGAACGACTTTAAAGAAGTTTCAGAAAGTTATACCCTATCGGAAGCCATTAAGGAGGCACAGCGATGCCTACACTGCAAGGTTCCAGGATGCAAGAAGGGGTGCCCCATCAGCAACGACATCCCAGACTGGATTCATGAACTTGCTCATGGCAATTTCGGCAATGCCATCAATATCATACACCATCGTAGCAACCTTCCGGCTGTGTGTGGTCGTGTATGTGCCCATGAGCGACAATGTGAAGGCAACTGCGTGCTTGGGAAAAAAGGCGAAGCCGTACACATAGGAAAACTTGAGCGCTTCGTAGCCGATTTCGACAGCGAAGCAGGCTGGAGTCATGAAAATATACCTGAGAAGACTCGCGGAAGAGTGGCTGTGATTGGATCCGGACCCGCTGGACTCACCATTGCCGGAGATCTCTCGCGACAAGGATTCTCTGTAGAAATTTTCGAGATGATGACCGAACCAGGCGGAGTGCTTACATTCGGCATCCCAGAGTATCGTCTTCCTAAAGAGGTAGTACGCCGAGAAATCAAAAAGATTGAAAACCTCGGAGTGAAGTTTCATCTTCGCGCCACAATCGGTAGCAAATATACAATCGACCAATTGTTTGAAGAAGGTTTCGATGCCATATTTATGGGCACCGGCACAAACCGTCCGAAAACCCTCGACATTGAAGGAGGTGGTCATCCGGGCGTGCGCCAGGCTGTATGGTTTCTACGCCGCGTAAGCTTATACAACTCAGGCTCAATCAGCCGAGACGAAGTTGTGATTGGCGATGGCGACAAGATTGCCGTAATCGGTTGTGGCAACACTGCAATGGACGCAGCCCGCACTGCAATCCGCATGGGCGCCTCTGAAGTATCGATCATCTACCACCGCGATATCGACCACATGTCGGCACTGCGTGCAGAATATGACGAAGCAGTAGAAGAAGGTGTAGAATTCATGTGGAACACCTCCGTAGTAAAGGTTAACGGCGCAGAGGGCAACCGCTTGAAATCTATCGTTATCGAGCATGATGGGAAGCAGACAGAGATGCCTCTTGACCGCCTGATTATGGCAGTCGGTTCGTCTCCAGCCTCACGTATCGTAGACTCTACTGAAGGCATCGAAGTAGACAATAAAGGATATGTGCTGACTCGCGACAATCCTTACGGCATGACCACTCGCAAGGGAGTCTTCGCAGGAGGCGATGTCACCAACCGTCCTGCCACAGTGGTTCACGCCATGCAGGATGCCAAGAAAGTTGCAGAAAGCATCGCTAAATACATTGATGCGATTAAACTGATAGAGGTCATCGGCTAATGTGTTGACCTCACATTAAACTCATTATCATAAAAAATCAGAGCTGGATTCCATAAAGAATTCAGCTCTGATTTTTATATCTATCACAATCATCTATAGTTTCCTAAAGTCTCCTTTAGTCGCTCCACAAGCATCACTTGAAGTTCTCTTGGTGCTATTACCACCACGTCTGGCCCCATTGCCATCAGTTCGCTGACCAGCTCATAGTTCAGTTTTAATTTATAGCTGAATATGGAATAAAAATCATGAACTTCTTCTGTCTGCGAATGGTGAAGAGGAAGCGCCCTGAGATACTTGGCTCGCGTATATGATGTCTGGATTTTCACATCACGAATATCGGCCTTCGATGTAGTTATTCCGATAATATTTCCAAAGAAATCCGAAATTCGGATGCCACGAGGCATTCTAAATTTATCGGAAGTCATCTCCATTTCCCTTACGCGATCGAGCGCATATGTGCGATAACCACCTCCGTCTTTCTCTCCAAGCATATACCAACGTTGCTTATAGAGTTTAAGGAAATAAGGGCTAAAGAGAATGCCAACCTCGGGGCGAGAGCGAGTAAAGCCAGCATATGTGAACACTATCTTTCTATTGGCATTTATGGCCTGAGCCGCCAATGGCAAAAAAGCTCTCGCAGAAGGCACATCTTCCATCTCTACCCTGCCAGAAGCGGCCCCAAGCTCGGAAATCACATTATTGGCAGCAGAGTTATTAAGAATCCAGTCGGTAAATTGCCTGACCTGTGGAGATCCGTCTGAATCGATACTGTATGTGCCATCAGAGCCACATACAATATCGATATTAAAGTTATCTTCTATACCGCGACGGTAGTTGTAGAACGTACGCTCCGCCATAGGATTGCCGTCGGAGAACCGTGATTTCTTCCAAAGTTCATTGAGTTCTTCACGGGATATGCGTCCACGGCTCATGATTGTGTCGACAATCCATATATACCGCGCGATAATATCTTTAGCCATATTTACTTACAGATGGAAATTTTCACCGGACGCATTCCGTCGGCGCATACCACGTAGATACCTTTACCAAGCACGAATCCGATGCTCCCATGCGGTGCAACTTCGCTCCACACAAGGCGTCCGGTAACGTCGAAGACCCTCACACTACCAAGTCCTAAAAGGCCATTGACCGTAACAGCATCGCCTACCACCTGCACATCGGGAGCAGGAAGTGCATCTGCCACAGAATCCACTCCTCCAGGGGTATCTTCAACATATCTTTCAATCAAAATATCGTGAAAATTAATACCCTTGTTGGTGATTGATGCTCTGTCGAGGCGAATATCGCCTAAATCCGTGCCTTCGTAGACGTGTGTAAACTTGAACGATTTCTTTTCAGAAGATCTAAACTTGAACTCTGCAAGATCATCATTATCGTCTATAACACCATCACCATTGACATCATTGCCGTTGCTGAGACGTACTGACTGCAAACTCTTGTCTGAGTTACCACAATAGAGAGTAATCTTCCATGGGCCCTCAATTTCATTTACCTGAATGTAGCACTTGTCAACGTTTCCTTGTTTGCCAATGAAGCCAACCGCACCAACAGAACCTCCGGCGTCGGCTGATGAATAAGCAGTATAAGCTGCAAGTCCACCGAATGCCACAAGACGACCACCATCAGTTCCCATCAAAAGATTGTCAAATTGCTTCTCTTCCTTCACTCCTTTCATGATGTCGAGCTGTCCTGACCCGAGGGCTGAGCCCCATTCAGAATCAGCAAAAGCAGCAGGAACCGAATGGAAGTCGGTATAGAAAAGAGTTCCTCCCGGCACTGTCTTAAAACTCCAGACATCACCGATGGTGGTTCCATTGTCGTTAACAGCATCCACACGCCAATAGTAGACGCAATTTTCCTCCAAATCGCCAGGGCGCAAAGAGGTCTCATAAAGATCTGTTGCGATCATCTCGAGACTCTCTATTGTTTTGCCAATATACACATCGTAGGAAACTTTTCCAAAATAATCACGGGTATCGTTTGCCCATTCAAGCACCACATCAAGCACTTTGTGTTCGCCACCATTAATAGGCATTACTACAGTAGACTTATTCGGGCTAAATGGTTCTGAAGTCATAGTCTGCATCACCGGAGACTCCACTGAACGCATGCCGTCTTTGCCAAGTGCATAAACGCGGAAATAATAGAGTCTGTCTTTCTCAAGATTTTCAATCCGTAGGGTTGTCACATCCGCTTCTGTGTTTCCTGCCTTCTCAAAAGCGACACCGTCTACTGAGAGTTCTACAACGAATCCAGTAACTTCAAGTTCATTATTCTTCCATTCAAGAGTAATCGCTGTCTCCTCATTTTTTACAGCTTTAAGTTCAGTAGGATTCTTCAGATAAGGGTATGCCGCATCTATCGTGAATACATAGTTTTCTATATTTGCATAGCCGTTTGCTGCGATTGCAGCTGCGTCTGAGGCATCTTCAGGATTCAGTCCATTAGCCTTTTCCCAATCATCAGGAATGCCATCGCCGTCGGCATCAAGTGGTTTATAACCGCCATAAAGAGTTCCAGTTCCCTTGTGAGGAAGTGATTTCTCAGTAGCGATACCACCGGTAGAACCTAGAGAGCCATACGACATCACTTCATCTATAATGTATTGGTCAACCTCATCACGCACAGGAAGAGATGCACCTCCAAATGCGAGCACATATTCCAGAGCCTCAGAAGCAGTCATTCTTCCTTCTATTTCCGGAATGGAATGAGGAGCACCTTCCGCCTCAAGTTCAGCTACACCTGCAACTCGTTTACCTCCAGACTTCTCATATTCCTCATCGGTCATCTCATGGCCATCGAGTGTGCCATTGAGGTTACTATCGTAAAAATTGCCTTCTGCAGTGTAACGGAAGTTGGAGTTGCCACCAACAAGAGGGAATGCAGCTTTCTTCCATGGACCTGTCACCCAATAGTTGCCCGAAATCTCAGCCCACGAGTCACCGGCACTGTCACCTCCCATATTGTAGGCAGCTTCTTTACCCCAATTGTAGGAGACGTTGTTAACAAACTGATTGAGCCCCTTTACTTTAGGATTTCGAGTACTGTTTTCTATATATAGATTTCGGAAAAGCGTCACACCATTGTCGGTCTGAATTAGGCCACCACAAGAGTGAGGTTGAAGTCCCTGACCTATAAAGGAGTTCTGAATTGTGATGTTTGCCGGACCAGATCCTTTATTGTTGGAACTTACCGAGAAAGTTTCATCGCGACCCCATAACACCGACATATGATCGAAAATCATGTCGTGACCGGAAGCTACACCAGCTGCATCCTTTCCATTTTCTCCATTAATGCCCATGCGTACACGAAGATAGCGCACTATAATATTGTTTGCATTAGAAAAAGACACGCAATTACCATATAATTGCACGCCTTCACCAGGTGCAGTCTGCCCGAGAATGGTCTGATTGCTCTTAAACACAAGACGACTCTTCAAGTTGATAACTCCGGAGACATCAAAAACTATTATTCGGTTAGGCTGAGAAACAGCATCGCGAAGCGAACCCACACCACTATCGTTGAGGTTGGTGACATGATATATCTCACCGCCACGTCCGCCTGTAGCAAAACGTCCAAAGCCTTCAGCTCCGGGGAAAGCGAGCAGTGCATCCTGAGACATTGCCGGTGCAGTCCACGCTGTAGCAATACCAAGACACAATGAAGCTAAAATGTTTTTGTTCATGATGAATAAGGTTTTATTATAATATTCAATTAATATCTAATAGTTCTGACCGGATTTCACTGTCACATTCTATTGATTGCTATCCCGAATTCTCTCATACCAGAAGGTAGGAGTCAGAAGTAGTTTCACGAACTCCTCCGGCACCATATCTGGCGGCAAATTCCTACAATCGGCAGGTAAGAGAGAGTCACACTGATGCAAAATCTCTTCTATCTCCAGATAGGAAAACGAGTCAGGATACATCTCCAGTTGTTGCGCTATGGTGAGAGCAGCCGTCTCATCACCAAGGAGTCCTGCCTTTAATATTAGCTCCTCCCCCTTACGATAGTCGTAGGGAAGTCCTCGTCCGGAGGCAAGCGCAGAGCCGGCAAGCATAGCTGCTTCTGCTAGGCGATGACTATCCGGCAGAGAGTCGCCACACACAGCAGGATGTGACATCGACAGGTCTACATAATTGAGAGCAGCAGCCGGGAGCCCCTGATCAGCAGCTCTTTCATACCAGCGAAAGGCCGCCTTTAGATCAAAATAGCCATTTAATCCATACTGAAGAATCCAGCCTACATTATTGGCCGCTTTTGCGTCTCCTTCCCATGCCGCATCAAGCATTAAAGCATATCCCTTGGAGCGGTCATCCGGAAGAGAATCACGCAAAAACAGTCTGTAGCCCTCCATCGCACGCTCCGAAATTTCAGCCGGAGATGCGGAATATGCCATTGACAGCAAAAAAGACTGCAATATCAAAAATAGGGTCACAATCTGTTTCATTGTGCAAAAATAATTAAAAATAAGGTGGCACACAATCCTTAATAGACCAATTTTGCCAATATTCACAAAAAAAATAGTAATTTTGCAATATGATTAAAGCTGCTTTGATTGACATGGACGGAGTATTATACGACTCCATGAAATACCATACACTCGCCTGGCAACAGATGATGGAAGAGAATGGCATCCAATGCTCTCGCGAAGAGTTTTATCTCTACGAGGGCATGACCGGAGCCGCTACTATCGACCTCATCTGGCAACGTGAGTTCGGACAGCCTTGTCCTGAAGAAAAAAAGAAGGCTCTCTACGACTACAAAACTCGCATTTTCAAAAAAATAGGAGGCAACGATCCTATGCCAGGTGCTGACAGAATGCTTAGAGTGCTACTTGAAAGAGGCATACGCTGTGTTCTGGTGACAGGCAGCGGACAAGCATCACTAATCGACAATGTTCGCCATGACTATCCCGGTGTGTTTGGCCCGGGAATGATGGTAACAGCCCACGATGTAAGCAAGGGGAAACCTGATCCCGAGCCATACCTCAGAGGGCTTGAGAAGGCCGGAGTGAACGCAACCGAAGCAATCGTCATAGAAAACGCCCCGCTTGGAGCGCGTGCCGGAGTTGCAGCAGGGGTTCGTACCATGGCCGTTTGCACCGGACCTATACCTGCAGATAAATTCCGCGAAGAAGGTGTGTGGGGAGTGTTCCCGTCTATGGACGAATTTGCCGACATGCTTCCGCTTGCACTCGACATAATCGAAGCAACATCTCCCTTCATGGTGACAGACTCCAATACGTCTGCTCTGGTTGCAGACAAACTCGCTGAGTGTATGCCTGCCCTCTCTACCATGCCACGCAGTGTGATACAGGCTGGCGATGACCACAAGAATATTTCGGCTCTCACCAGTATCTGGCACGATCTGTCTGATGGTGGTGCGACACGCAACTCCACACTATTTTGCATTGGAGGAGGCATGACAACAGACATAGGAGGATTTGCCGCAGCTACTTTCAAACGAGGCATCTCATGCGTCAATGTTCCAACCAGCCTATTGGGAATGGTAGATGCCGCTTCTGGTGGCAAGACCGGAATCAACCTCGACAACCTTAAAAATGAAGTTGGAGCGTTTGCCATGCCAAAAGACGTGGTGGTGATACCTTCGACTCTCAATACTCTTCCCAACGATGAACTTCTGTCGGGTTATGGAGAAATGCTGAAGACAGCACTCATCGCTGATGCTGAGATGTATCAGGCTCTGCTCGACATAGACAGATACATTTCCGACAGGAGTCTCCTACGCCACTGGATCATGAGATGCATCGAAATAAAGACAGCAATCACGACCCGCGACCCTAAAGAAAAAGGAGAACGAAAAGTTCTCAATTTCGGACACACAGCCGGACATGCCTTTGAATCGCTGTCGCTTATACGAAAGAAGCCGGTGCCACATGGAGTGGCAATAGCTCACGGATTGCTATGGGAACTCATTTTGTCTGCAACCGCGTGTGCAGATAAGAGGAAACATCTTCTGCCATCTGCCGCTCTGTATCCTTATGCAGAGATGCTACGAAACCACTATCCGGCACTCGGCATGACGTGCAGAGATTTCGAGCAACTACTATCACTGATGCGCCACGACAAAAAAAATGCCACCACCGACAGCATCAACTTCACACTACTCGACTCCATTGGAAGTCCATGTCTCGACATGTTCCCATCTGAAGACGAGATACGGAATGCTTTCGAGATATACACCGACATGGCAAACTGACACTCAATCTGAATATCAACTACGATGAACAGCAAGATAAAAAAGGCTCTGCAATTTCTTCTACCGGTGGCTCTTTCTGTGGTGCTGCTATGGATCCTCTTCAAGAAGGTGGATTTCCATGAAACGCTCCGCATCATAAGCTCCGGAGTAGACTATTGGTGGATACTTGCAGCAATGGGCATCAGCGTTTTCTCACATATATTCCGAGCTATGAGATGGCGCATACAGTTAGATGCTCTCCAAGTGAGGGCCACCTTAATGGAGCTTACCTGCAGCGTGTTTGGATGCTATGCGCTGAATTTGGCATTTCCTCGACTTGGTGAACTATGGCGGTGTACGTTTGTGGCACGCCGCTCTCGCGCACCCTTCACTACTGTGATGGGCTCGATGGTTGCAGACCGTCTTGCAGACACAATCATGGTCTTAGCATTGACTCTCCTCACATTCATAGTGGCATCGACAGCTCTTGCATCCTTTATGGCTAACTACCCAATCGGAGAAGGGATGCTTAAAATACTTTACTCTCCCACATCGTGGATAGCAGCTGCAATATTTATAGGGATAGTATGGTTTCTGACACACAAGTTTCGCGACACCAAAGCAATAAGGAAACTCAAGCAATGGATCTATGAGATGTGGAACGGATTCGCAGTAGTACTGACCATGCCAGGGAAATGGAAATTTCTGCTCCTTACATTAGGAATTTGGGGATGCTACTTCATACAACTATATGTGGCAATGTATGCTTTCGACTTCACGAGAGAGCTATGTTACCAGCCTGAGTTGGCCGCAGGATTTCTCCCTTGCCTCGTAGCTTTCGTGCTGTCGTCGATTGGAATGGCAGTGCCGAGCAATGGTGGACTCGGACCATGGAACATAGCAATTATGTTCGGATTCGCCATATATGGCATTTCTGACGTAGAGGGAGCTGCATTCTCGATATTGCAGTGGAGCGGACAGACTGTAATGCTGATAATTCTTGGCATTTTTACGGTATTATGGATAGCATCCACTTCAAAACGACACAAACTGAAATCGTCTGACAAAAATGAACTACGATAACCGCCCGCTTCGAGATGACGAAGACGAAATACTTGATGACGACCTGAATCTTAACTCTGGGTCGTATCCGACACCGGGAGAAACGTTGCCGACGGCAAATGAGGACACTACCGACGGCAGTCATTTTACCGATGAGCCTGATAATGACTTTCTTACAATAGACAAAGACGAACCAGAATATCCTAATAAAGAATCTTTGCCCCAACCGGGCAAAGTGCGCAGACATAGCAACCTATTCAAAATCAAAGAAGAGGACACCGATGATGACTTCTACGATGCGGAACCCGACGAGCAAAAGGAATCGAATCCGAAGGAGAAAGTGCCAAAACTTGACCCAGAAGACCCCGACTATTGGATAGATGATGAGGAATCCCCTCTCGAAAACATATTCAAAAAGCCACGCAGAGGGTGGAAATTGTGGTGTGTCGGAATAGCTATGGTTATAATACTTGCAGGATTTGCCTGGATCTGGTTTATGCATCCATACACCGAAGGAGGTGTGAAATACGGCTATTTGAAGCATATGGAACGGCGAGGCACTGTAATGAAGACATTCGAAGGAATACTTATCCCCTACCGCGAACTCGGCGACCCCACTCCGTTTTATTTCGAAGAAGTCCGATTTAGCGTGGCCGGAGACTCTTTGGCCACTCGAATGAAGACTATGATGCTCGAATGTGTGCCGGTAAGGCTCGAATATGAATTATACCACTCCGCTCTGCCCTGGAAAGGATGTGAAAAGATGATTGTAGTCAAGGTCGACACTGCCGACACTTCCAAAATTCTACCACCGGAATACAGATAATTGCGGATTAGGCTTCACTTGTAGCATCCGAAAAATTCCGGAAATTAAAACCTAAAAGAAAATGCGAACGTCAACTAAAAGACATTTTTCCATTATAACATGTGTAGCAGGACTTATGTCGCTGCTATGGGGATGTGCATCGATGGGCAACCCATCGGGAGGTCCTCGCGATGAAGACCCTCCACGTTTCGTTTCGGCAAATCCGAAACCAGGATCGGTCAATGTAGACCCTAATAATATCAGTATCGAATTCAACGAACTGATTAATGTGAAAGATGCTTTTGAGAAAGTGGTACTTTCCCCGCCCGGAAAGTCAACACCCAGGGTTAGCACACGTGGCAGGCGCGTTATGGTAAACATCACCGACACACTGCTTCCCAATACCACCTACACCATCGACTTCGGAGATGCCATAGAAGACAACAACGAAGCGAACAAACTGTCTGGCTTCGCCTACACTTTCTCTACAGGTCCGAATCTTGACTCACTGAGAATCTCAGGCATGGTGCTCGGCGCAGAAGACCTGGAACCACAGCAGGGTGTGTTTGTTGGCGCTTACGTGTCGAAAGAAGATTCTGCATTTGTAAAAATGCCATTTCAGCATTTGGCCCGCACTGACGAATATGGGCGCTTTGTGATGCGTGGTCTCCGCGACACGACCTACCGCGTATTCGCGCTAAAAGACCTTGACAATGACAGGCACTATGCAAATCCGGAAGAAGACCTTGCATGGTTTCAAGATCTGGTGCGCCCCACTTCCGAAAGAGTGCTGGCACACGACACTGTAAGAGATCTTTATACCGGAGCTATCGATACCATAGTGGATCGCATGCGCACAAGGTATCTGCCCAACAACGTACTGCTCCGGACGTACAACACTCGGCTAAAGCCTCAGTACCTGCTGAGCTACACGCGACCGGACTCTACACGTCTTGAATTCATTTTCAACTCCCCGAGTGATATCATTCCAAAAGTAAAAATTGTAGGGAGAGAAGATTTTGCAACGCCACTTGTGCCGGAACGCTCTGTGGGCAATGACACCCTTGTGTTTTGGCTACCCAAAGCCATTGCCATGTGCGACACTCTTCAGCTGGCGCTTCAATACACAAGAACAGAACTTACCACAGGACTCGCAACGATAGTAGACGACACTGTAAAACTTACTAAGCCAAAAATTCAGACACCCAAGAAAGACAAAAAAAAGAAGAAAAAGAAAAAAAAGGCAGAAACCAATGCGTCTGTAGAAAATGGAGAGGGTTCAAAAGACAAGGAGACATCAGACAATGATGAAGATGAGCCGGAAAAACCAAAGGCTCCTACTTTCCAATTCCAGACAAAGGGTCCGGACACGGATCTGACACTTCCCCTCGCAATCGAGACACCGGCTCCTCTCGCCACCCTCGATTCGCTTGCATTCAAGCTTGAGGAGAATCCAGACACGGTGTGGACGCCGGTCAAAAAGAAATACTCTCTGCAAAAGGCTGACACTCTGTCTGAACGACGCTTCTGCATTTATTATCCTTGGGAGAGGGGCATGTCATACCGCCTCACGGCAGACTCACTTGCAGCCGTAACTATCTATGGAGCAGAAAGTGAGAAAGTAAACTACGAATTCAAAACAAAGTCTGTAGAAGACCTATCAAACCTCAAGATTACTCTAATAGGACTTGAGGAGGGGATACCGACATTTGTGCAACTAATGCCATCGGGCGACCAGGTGAGATATACAGCAAAAGTGACCAACAATACTGCCGTATTCAATGGTATCGAACCCGGGAAATACTATGCACGAATCTATGAAGATTTTGATGGTGATGGGAAATATACTCCAGGCAGCTATAGACTACAGCGAGTATTCGGTTCTACTGATAGTATTGCCTCTGATAGTATTTCATTGCAGACTGATAGCATCACTATGGCAACCGACAGCATTGCTATAGAAGATATTGATTCCATATCAATGGCACATCTTGAAAAAGCATCTCTGCCACTCACAGACAAAGAAAGAGTGACACTGTTGGAAGAAATGGGATATAGTCTTAAGCCTCTGGAAAACGACTCAATAGGAACCGACATACTGATAGCAATTCAACCGGACTACGTCTATTACTATCCCAAGACTATCAACGTGAAGAAAAACTGGGATATAGAGCAGACTTGGAACGTATTTGAAACCGCCATCGACCTTCAGAAGCCAAACAAAATAAAGAAAAACAAGCCTAAACGCACTGGCAGAAGCTTAGAAGAAACTGAAGAGGAGGAAGAGGAAGAAGATTCCTTCGGGACCAATCCTTTTGCTCCAAACCGACGAAACAACCGCAACAACGCCGGGATTCGACAATCTACAAGTCGCTAATATTGTAGACTATTATTTACATTTCCCAAGCTAAGGATATGTAGCCTCCGATTCCGGTTGTTAGTGGAGAATTATAGTAGTAATAGTCTGGAACATAATTGAGGAGATTGTCCACACCGACAGTCACGGTGAGTTGTCGCCACATAGTCTGGCTTGCAGATACACCAACAAGTGAATATGCCGGATACTTCTGCATGCGCACGGCTTCTTGTGAGAAGAAGTTGAGCACATCACCCTTAACAGCCGACAGCCACTTAAAATTAGCAGTTGCAGTAAACCTCCAGTCAGGCTTCCATAAATGCGTATAGTCTGCCCTAAAGGTCAGTGCATGGGGGCGCGACGGATTAGCTCTAAGTTCTCCTTTTTTTATGTATTCGTAGGTAAACACATAGTTGCCATGCAACGACAGTCCGAAGTTGAATGCCTTGTCTGCAGAAGCGTCTACTCCACACACATGCATCCGGCTCAAGTTGATATATTGCTGCCCCATTAGGGTCTCGTTCCAAAGATAAGAAATTCGATCGTTGACAATATTGTGGAAAGCCGACACAGTAAGATTAAAACCTCCTTTCAACCACTCTCCAGAGATAGTCATATTGTGGCTTGTCTCCGACTTTAGATCGGGATTCCCATACACATTGAAAACGCCAGCCATGTTAAAATCCATGTAAAGTTCCTTGAGAGAAGGGGCTCGGAATCCGGCTGCATAGTTGGCCCTTAAGGAAAGGGAACCGAGACGCCATAACATACTTAGCTTTGGCGAAACACGATTGGCACGAGAAGCTGAAAACCAGTCATATCTCATACCCGGCACTATCCATATTGACTCAGATAGACGCCAGTCCCACTGAAGATATGCATCAAGATTAGTCTGACTCTTTGATTTGCCGGCAAACTCGTATGTAAGAAGGTAATCATCAAGCCAGTCGCCTCCGGCGGTTATCGTGCCTATACCATCGAATTCGTGGGAATACTGTATATGAAAATTGTTATGTCGATTACGGTAATCTCTGGTCTGGGTGCCTGATGCTTTCTCATAGTCATACTTATCATACGAGTCGAAAGCATAACTTACATTTAGGTCCTTCCACACAGCAGAGATGCCCGCTGATATGTCGCTATATCTGTCGTAAGCAACCACTGAACTGTTTCGCTGCCTCCAGAAATAGCCGGCTCGTGCTGTTATGGATGCATCATCACCAAGAGATATTCGCACACGGTCGCGCACATTCCAGCTGCGAGTAGCAAACGCAGTAGAAAAATCTCCGGGGTTGGGAAACTTAATTTCATCATGGGAATCAAATCGAGCATCGAGAGAGTTAGCCACAATACCCTTTCGCCACGTGGCAAGCGCACCATAGCGTTGAGTCGAGTGGCTTCCGTAGCGGGCATTCAAACTCAGATGTGTTCCTTCGCGAGGCGTAGCCGAAATTATGTTTACCACACCACCTGTGGCATTAGAGCCGTAAAGCGAAGACGCCGCCCCCTTCACAATCTCCACTCGTTCCACATTCTGCAAGTTAAGTCTGGAATAGTCAGGATTGTCGAGTGTTTCGCCCGCCATCCGCTCTCCATCCATCAAAAAGAGAATACCACCACCTCCAAATCCAGAAAAATTAATCTGTGTATTCTGCCCCATTCCAAGCGAAAATTCCACACCAGGAAGTTGCTGTTCAAGAAGAGTCCCTATATTGTCGGCTCCACTTCGAATTATGTCGCGAGTATTGAAAACCCGCGTCTGCACAGGCGTATCTTTCAGCAGTTTAGGGGTTCTTGTAGCTGTCACGACCACTGTCTCCAGTGTGTCGGAATCGGCAACAACAAAGTCAGGAGCCGCATCCACAGAGCTGCTCCCGACCATAAGTGCCGTTATTAAACCAATAAGGCCCAACTTAAATATCCTTTCAGTTTTTTGTACCGTTGAAGGTAAAATTAATCTGCATTGGCATTTTTCCGGGGGTCATGCTGTAGTTTATTTTTGCCACGCCTCCAGATATTGTGCCGTTGATACTTCCGGTATAAGTAACATCGTCAATCACCACCATAAATTCATCTTCTTTGATGGTATAACCGTTACCAGATGCTTCAATATCCACATCTGCCACAGTAACAGACGGGATTATCTGAGTTACAGGCGTACCCGGAGGTGTAAAAGAGCATTGTGGCAACACAACCGTCACCTCTTCATTGTTGTCTCTTTTGCTGAGAATCGAAAGCTGAAACTCTCCGTCCATAGGGAAGTCAGATGTCATCACCTTGGCACTCAGAGAACCGGAATATACTCCGGAAGCATTGCCAATAACTACCGAATCCACCTCCTCATCATCACTACAACTCACAAAAGCTGGAAGAGCAAGGCATAATAATGCGAATACAGTCCATACTTTCAGTTTCATTAATGCTGTCCTCCTACCTGTAAAAGTTCAACTTCAAAGATAAGGTCGGAATTCGGACCAATGGGGCCACCCGGAGTGCCCATCTCGCCATATGCGAGCTCACTGGGGATATAGAAAACGGTCTTGCCTCCTTCTTTCATGAGCTGAAGTCCTTCGGTCCAGCCTTTGATTACTGCCTGAAGAGGGAATGCAGCCGGCTCACCACGCTGTACGGAAGAATCAAATACTGTGCCATCGAGCAGACGACCAGTGTAGTGCACAGTCACAATGTCTGTAGCTGTGGGGGTCGCACCAGTGCCTTCTACCACTGTCACATATTTAAGTCCTGACGCAGTTGTGCTGTATCCATCGGATCCCTTGAAGAAATCAGCATTGTATGCAGACATAGCATTGACAATGCTATCGCTCGAAGTCTCCACAACTTCCACAAGTGAATCCACACTTGCAGTATCTTCTGCAGCGGGTTTTTGCTTTCCACAAGAGCTAATGCCTGCGGCAGTCAAGACTACAGTAGCAGCGGCGGCAAAGGAAATGTTCTTTTTCATTTTATTTCTTAATCACTTTAATGAGTTCTACATCAAAAATAAGAGTCGAGTGAGGGGGTATAGCGTTTGGCACACCTTGAGCACCATATGCAAGATCACTCGGAATGAAGAATGTGTATTTTGCACCTTCCTTCATAAGCTGCACGCCTTCAGTCCATCCCGGTATAACTCTATTGAGGGGGAATGTTGCCGGCTCACCACGCTGTACGGAAGAATCAAATACTGTGCCATCGAGCAGACGACCAGTGTAGTGCACAGTTACTTCATCAGTAGCAGAGGGCTGTGCACCTTCTCCTTCCTTCTCCACAATATACTGCAAACCGCTTGCTGTTTCCTTGATTCCTTCTCGATTTTTGTTTTCCTCAAGGAATTTTGCACCAGCTTCCTTAGCCATAGACTCAGCTTTCGCCTGAAGTTCAGTCAGGTATTCATTGATGATCTTTTGGCATTCCTCCTCAGAGATTTCAGGAGCGCCACCATTGAAAGCGACATCTACGCCATTCTTGAAAGTATTTGTGTCAAGAGCTTTGACACCCATTGCCATGAGCTGTTTACCCATCAATACACCCCATGCATAACTTAATTTATCCATAATCACTTAAATATCAAAACTAAGCTCTGCTTATGCAGAGCTAACAATAAAACTGAAGACTGCTACATCCTCTAAACTATACAACGCCCAAACGCTGCTTTTAGTTTTGAAAAAGAGAATTCTGCAACTATGTAGCATACACCATAAAGACAAAAGTCTCGATAAAAACATCAAGTTGGCGATGTTTTACCACCGCTTTAAAGAGAAATAGATACCCACTGCTATGATAATTATTGAGATTTTACACCAAAATTTTATGACCTTAAAACTTAGAAATGCAATAAAAATGACACAATATTTTCAAATCATTTGGAATTTTAGGAAATTCTGACTAACTTTGCACTTAGAAAACGGGACATACATGTGTATGCAAGTTCTGTTCATAATATTGAAAGGGGTCCGGTAGCTCAGCTGGATAGAGCAACAGCCTTCTAAGCTGTGGGTCTTGGGTTCGAATCCCAACCGGATCACAAAAGGGTCACAAATTTCGACCATGACAGCCACCTACGCGGGTGGCTTTTTTTTTGTTAGGATTCCACCAGTAAATCGTATATTCCTATTGTGGTAATACCGGCATCGTTTCTTCTTACAAGTATATCTTCGCCAAGAACCACTATTTTCTTGAACTAGTCGTCAACTCTTCGCAGGGATGCTTCTTATTACAAAATATTATTCAATTACTGCAAATAATTACGGAAATAGTTTTCAAAATATTTAAAGAAAGTCACTTGCGGCGCGGGGCAAGGCGGTCGGGATTGCGAGCAAGGAAGTCTTTCCAAGACTTGGGACCGGAAGGAAGGCTTGGCTTGTTTGATTCGTAATAGTGAGTTAGTGCCGCAGCAAGAGCATCAGTAGCGTCAAGGAGTGCGGGCATCTTGTCGTCGGGAATAGAAAGAAGATGCTTTAACATATTTGCCACCTGCTCCTTTGATGCCTGGCCGTTGCCGGTAACAGCTTTCTTTATATTAAGAGGTGGATATTCTGTGATTGGAATGTCGCGAGCGAGAGCGGCTGCCATCGCCACTCCCTGTGCCCTGCCGAGTTTCAGCATCGACTGCACATTTTTTCCGAAGAAAGGAGCCTCGATTGCCAATTCATCAGGGAGATATTGTTGCACAAGACCGCTGACACGCTCATAGATTCGCGCCAAACGCAAATAATGGCTTTCAAAACGATTGAGAGTAATCACGCCCATCACTATGAGTTCCGGTTTTCTACCATTGACACCCAAAATGCCGTAGCCCATCACATTAGTGCCGGGGTCAATACCCATTATAATTCTCTCGTAGTTCATGACTCTTTCAAGATCGTTGCAAAAAAGAGAGGTTCCTTGCCGTGCCATGCGGCATAAGAAATCATAAGCGAGTCAAATTTTGTCTCGTGCCATTTCCTGCAATCTGCGAGAGTCTCGAATCTCATCTGCAGCGACAAATTGCGATCAGAAGACTTTGCAAAATCCTTATCGCCAGGAATCCCTACGATGGACAGCACGTGAAAGTCTTGGAGCAGTGAACTCTCTGCGGCTTTTCTGCCTTCTTCTGCTGCCCACTTGAGGAAACTTTGCTTTCTCGTAGCCGGGATTACGAATGATATATTGAAGAGATACATTTTTATTTAATTCAGAATACGAATGGATGGTGATTGATTAAACAAAAAAGGCGACGGATGTCTGAAATGACAGCCGTCGCTTTTTGAGAGCCTCTTGTCGGATTCGAACCAACGACCCCGAGATTACAAATCACGTGCTCTGGCCAACTGAGCTAAAGAGGCAGGTGGATGAGCGACCTACATCGCACCGCTCAACCCATTACCCTTGCTTCGGTCAGGATCTGGGGGATTCACGGGGAGCTGGTCGTGCAGGACTCATCCAGGCGCAAAATTACAATTTTTCTTCGACACTACAAAACTTTTAACATTTTTTGTTTCTTTTTCCTTTATGGCGAGGCTGGTTGCGCCCATGCTTTCCATTTTGCAATTTCAATGGTCTGTTGGGATTACCGCTGTCGCTTATCAGAGTAAAGTCAAGCTGTTTCTTGTCGAGATCAGCACGTGCCACTTGCACCTTCACGTGATCGCCAAGCGTGTAGCGCTGATGGGTTTTGCGACCTGTGAGGCAATAGTTTTTCTCATCATAGTCGTAATAGTCATCAGCAAGATCCCTTACAGGCACAAGACCTTCACACATGTTCTCGTCAAGTTCCACATATACACCCCACTCTGTGACTCCGGAAATCACACCATCATAGATTTCTCCAAGACGTTCCTTCATAAACTCCACCTGCTTGTAGCGGATAGAAGCGCGTTCAGCATTTGCCGAGAGTTGCTCCATGTCGGAAGAATGTTTACACTGATCCTCAAGTTTTAACTTGTCGGCAGAGCGACCACCATCGGCATAACGTTGCAGCAGACGGTGTACCATCATATCCGGATAGCGACGTATCGGGGAGGTGAAATGTGTATAATATGGCACTGCCAAACCATAGTGGCCTACATTTTCTGTGGTATACATTGCCTTTGCCATAGATCGGATGGCAAGCATCGAGAGCATTGTCTCCTCGCCTCTACCCTTCACGTCTCTCAGCATCTTATTGAGGCTTTTATTCACATCGGTACGACGTCCTTCGGCATTTATCTTGAATCCGAAGCGAGACGCTATGCTGGAAAGATTGGAAAGTTTCTCGCTGTCGGGTGTGTCATGAACACGATATACAAAAGACTTTGCTTTCTTACCCTGTGGCACCTTTCCAATTTTCTCTGCCACCGCAATATTGGCAAGAAGCATGAATTCTTCTATCAACTTATTGGAGTCTTTAGATTCCTTAAAGTATACCTTTATTGGTTTGCCAGTCTCGTCAATTTCAAACCTAACCTCTGCCCTATTGAACTCAAGCGCGCCATTGTCGTATCGCTGTTGCCGGAGTTGTTTTGCCAGATCATTGAGAATATTTATTTCAACTGCATAATCTCCTATTCCGGTTTCAATTCTTTCCTGTGCCTCCTCGTAGGTGAAGCGGCGATTGCTCTTTATCACTGTGCGTCCTATTCGGCTATGGATCACGTTTGCCTTCTTGTCCATTTCAAAGATTGCTGAGAAAGTCAATTTCTCTTCATCTGGGCGAAGGGAGCAGATGCCATTGCTGAGATGTTCGGGAAGCATAGGAATTGTGCGATCCACAAGATATACCGACGTTGCGCGAGACTGTGCCTCTTTGTCGATGATGCACCCAGGTGTTACATAGTGTGTCACGTCGGCGATGTGAACACCCACCTCATAGTTGCCGTTGGCGAGTGTACGTATTGAAAGCGCATCGTCAAAATCCTTCGCATCGCGAGGATCGATCGTAAACGTGGTTATTTCGCGAAAATCTTCACGTTTAGCTACCTCTTCAGGAGTGATTCCGGCATCAATCTTGCTTGCGGCTTTCTCTACATTTTCTGGATATTTGTATGGCAACCCGAATTCTGCAAGAATTGCATGCATCTCTGTATTGTTTTCGCCTTTCTTCCCAAGAATATCCACAATCTCACCACGCGGACACATCTCCTCGTCTTTCCAAAGTGTGATTCTTGCGATGGCTTTATCGCCACTCTTTCCTCCTTTGAGGCGTGCTTTGTTGAGTATGATGTCTGCGGCAAGATACTTTGAATCTGGGATCATACGCGCTCCGTTGCGATCTACTATAAGTTCTCCGATAAACACCTGATCTTTCGCCTCAATAATCTCAAGCACACGAGCTTCCGGCTCCATGCCTTTTCTGGCTGCA
Organism: uncultured Sangeribacter sp.; assembly: GCA_964480495.1. GTDB lineage: Bacteria > Bacteroidota > Bacteroidia > Bacteroidales > Muribaculaceae > Lepagella. The sequence continues at coordinate 998 of CAYZPH010000029.1, read as the reverse complement.
GAAATCATCACACGCACTTTGTCGCCATTGAGCGCATGCATAGAGTTGCGTTCTGCCACCATTATCTGCTCATCGTCGATAAGCACCGCGTTACGTCCATTTGAGCGACGAATGAATACTCCAATATTTTCCGATCCTCGATTGGCAGGGGCTCGGTATCTGCCAAGACCCACCTCCTGAATCACATCATTAGCGGCAAGCTCCTCAAGCAGATTAATCACATCCATGCGAAAATCTTGTGCATCAATAGCAAATGCTATCTGTTTATAGTTGAACGACTGGCGGTTTGCTTTTTCGAGGAATGCAAGGATTTTATCCTGAAGTTCTACCTTACGCATTCTCTTCGAGGGCCTGCCACTGGATTTCTTTTTCATACGAGTTGGATTAGATTCATTTGTGGAAGGCTTCTGTGGTTGCGCCTCCCTCTAAAATTATAACATTGCATCTAGCAAAGTTGTTTTTAGAAAAACAACTCCAAAGAAAGTATAACAAAAACATCAGATTTTTTTAATAAAAGCGAGACAAACATGAAATAATCCTCTTATATGCAACTGAGTGAAATAACATCACCATTTTTCACAAACTCGTCTCAAATCAATACCAAGCGACCCGGTCGGATCGCCCAATGATTTATGTCTCACTAAAAGGGTTACAATATGGCTATCATTATTCCGAACTTGCTTTTGTAGTAAGATCACTCTGAAGAGAACCTACGATTCCGTACTTTTGTGGATTTTGATAGACTTTGCCATTGATTTTTATTGAATTTGAGGATTTTTGGCGGTAGAGTCAAAAGAAATTAGTAACTTTGTCGGTTCTAAGAGCGCAGCGCGCCCTTGTGCTGTGCTTTTAGTGCAAAATAACGACTCATTCAATCAATCGATTCCTTGGGTTAATTGTATAACACAATCTTTTTCGGAGACTTAACAAAGAAAACAAATGGACATTAAAGACATCACTGTCAAGTTTGCCGAACCCGAACAGGCTAAGTATGCCGA
>CAYZPH010000028.1:0-30464 GCA_964480495.1 uncultured Sangeribacter sp. | reverse complement strand
AATCTCGACGAAATATGTCGCGGGTATATACCCGCGACATATTTCGTCGAGATTGAGTCCATTTATGTTAAGAATATAGGAAACGTTTAATCGAACGCTTCGGCGTTTTTTCGAATTCGTTCGGTACAAGTTGGATTTTTGTTAGTCGTTCGTATGGTGCTACAAGTTGATTGAGCTCTTTGCGTGTATTCTCAATCATCTCGTTGAGGTCTTCGCTAGTCATTCCAATCTTATCAATTGCAGGGTAGTCGGGATATACAAGTCCCACGAGTTTCCCATCTCGTTCCACTACCAAAGATTCGGCAATGTAGGGCATGTTGTTGAGCTTGGCCTCAATCTCTTCTGGATAGATGTTCTGTCCGTTTGCCGAGAGTAGCATTGTCTTGCTGCGACCGCGCAGAGAGATTGTGCCATCTGGCATAAGTGTGCCCATATCGCCGGTCTTTAGCCAACCTTCATTGTCAAACACAAGTTTTGTGGCATCCGGATTGTGGTAATATCCTGTCATTACGTTGACTCCTTTTACACACACTTCTCCGGGAATGTTTTCAGGATCTTCACTCATTACTATTGTTTCCATGGAGGGAAGTGTCTTTCCTACGCTTCCTACCTTAAACTCTCTCCATGGCGTATAGGAAATAAGTGGTCCGCATTCAGTCATGCCATAACCGACAGTGAATGGAAATTTGATTTTGTGAAGGAATTCTTCAACTTCATGGTTGAGTGCAGCACCACCTACAATAACTTCTTCGAATTCTCCTCCGAAAGCACTTATCAGCTTTTTGCGTATTTTTGAGTAGATGAAGTTGTCAAGCAGAGGCACAGCCAGAGTCCACCGTATCGAACCTTTGGATATCATCGGAAGTATCTGGTTCTTGTAGATTTTTTCAAGAATAAGTGGAACACATATGATGAGGTTCGGCTTTACTTCTGAGAGGGCTTTCAGAAGCACTCTCGGTGATGGCGTTTTGTCAAGCACTGTGATGTGACTTCCTGCTGCTAAGGGAGTGAGCATATCGAATGCACATGCATAGGCATGCGCAAGTGGCAGGAATGCCAAAGCTCGGCTATTCTTGAAATGTAGTTTAGTGTCGATGCCAAAGCATACGTTGCCGGCAAGATTCTTACCAGTCAGCATTACTCCCTTAGAAAAACCAGTAGTGCCTGATGTATAGTTGATTTCTGCTATTTCATCATTGTCTCTGTCGGCATATTTTATATCTGATGGACCATATCCTCCGGGATATAGCTTGTTGAATCTTCTCTTGGCGAGTTTCATGTCTCGCTTAATCTCAAGTCCTTCCGATTCGTAGAGAACCTCGCGTTTTGTCAATGATAATACAGCCTTGACATTTATAAGCGTGTCGGGGTCGATATGTTCCCATATCGAATCCTGCACTACAAATACAGTCGCTCCTGAGTGGTTTACTACATGTACAACGTCTATTGGGTTGAATTCGGCAAGTATTGGCACTACAATTGCTCCGTAGGTCACGATGCTCATGTATGTTTTTATCCAGTCGGATGAATCTTTTCCACACAGCGCAATTTTATCGCCAGGATTTATTCCTATTGATTTGTAGAATGTATGCGCAATGGCTATCGATTGGGCCAGCTCTCCGTAAGTGTGAGTTACTCTTGAAGTGTAGTCTGTAAGTGCCGGAAGATCCCAGTTGTTTTTGAAACTGGTCTCATATATCTTGATGAAGTTGAGAATATTCATGACTTACTTAGGTTTTGCTAATTATCTCTAATGTTATAACGAAAAAATCGGCCTAAGAGTTAGGCCGATTTGTGATTTATATAGTAAAAAGATGATTTTATACAAATTTTGCCGCAATCGCTTCGGCTATGGCTTTCATCTTCTCGTGATCGGGGTTGGAAATCTTATTATGAAAATCCATGTCTCCCTCTGTGGTGAGGGGTACGAGATGGATGTGGGCGTGTGGAACCTCTAGACCGAGAACAGCCTCTCCAACCTTGCGACATGGAATTGCCGCTTTGATTGCGTTTGCCACTCTCTTGGCAAAAACTTGCATGGCGGCTATAGTGTTATCATCAAGATCGAAGATGTAATCAGTTTCTTCTTTGGGCACTACCAACGTGTGTCCCCATTGCAGGGGATTTATGTCGAGAAAGGCATAGAAACGATCGTCTTCTGCTACCTTGTATGATGGTATTTCTCCTGCGATTATTTTTGAGAAAATTGTCATAATCAGAGGTCTATTTTGATTATTTCGAAGTCCATAACTCCGGCAGGCGCGTTAACCGTTACTATTTCACCAACCTTGTGTCCCATCAATGCCTTAGCTATAGGGGTGGAAGACGCTATCTTGAATTCGCGAAGATTTGCCTCGTTTTCTGTAACTATGGTGTAGGTCATCTGCATGCCATTTTTTACATTTTTGATGGTCACCTTGTTGAGAAGACCGACTTCGTCTGTGCTTAGTTGGCTGTCGTCAATGATGCGTGAGTTGGCTATCAGTTCCTTGATTTTAGCTATCTTCATTTCAAGCATGCCTTGAGCTTCTTTTGCTGCATCATATTCAGCGTTCTCTGAGAGGTCTCCTTTATCGCGAGCCTCGGCTATCGCATTTTTGATAGCTGGACGCTGTGCTTCGAGCTCAGAGAGCTCTGCCATTTTCTTGTCATATCCTTCTTTAGTGAGATACGTTGCCATTTCTATTAGTATTTGACCAAGATGGTTTGGGTTGAAAATTTTGTTTACAAGTTAAAAAAAGATAAGCTCCCTTTATCGGTCGATAGATGTCGACCTCTAAAAGGACCCTTCAATTATTTATAATGCAAAATTACTAAAAAAAGTTGATAATCTAAAATTATAAACGAAAATTAAGATTTGTGGCTTCTTCTGCTTGATTGCTTGATAGATTGAAGTAATGATTAAGGCCGTCCGAATTCCGGACGGCCTTAGATGTATTATTAAGTGTCAATATTTGCATAAGTTGCATGCTCCTCAATAAACTCGCGTCGAGGTCCAACTTCTTCGCCCATTAGCACTGCGAAAGTGTGGTCTGCACTTGCTGCGTCGGTTAAGGTAACCTTCTTTAGCATTCGATTTTCCGGATCCATAGTGGTTTCCCAAAGCTGTTCCGGATTCATTTCACCAAGACCCTTGTAGCGCTGAAGTACAAACTTGTTGCGGTCGCCTCCACAATAACGGTCTACGAATGCTTGCACCTGTTGGTCTGTCCATGCATATTCAAACACGCCTTTCTTCCCCTTTAATGTGCATTTGTAGAGCGGTGGGGTAGCGATGTAGAGATAACCATTGTCTATGATCGGACGGATCCTTCTGAAGAAGAAGGTCATCAGAAGAGTTGCGATGTGGGCTCCGTCGACATCGGCATCGGTCATGATGATGATTTTGTGGTATCTTAGTTTTGATACGTTTGGCTCTTTTGAGTCTTCTTCTGTGCCGATTGTGACTCCGAGTGCCTTAAACATATTTACTATTTCTTCCGACTCAAACACCTTATGCTCCATAGCCTTCTCCACGTTTAGGATCTTACCACGAAGTGGTAGAATTGCCTGGAAGTTGGGATTGCGTCCCTGTTTTGCGCTGCCTCCTGCAGAATCACCCTCCACGAGGAAAAGCTCACAAGCTGCAGCATCGCGACTCTTGCAGTCGGCGAGTTTGCCGGGAAGTCCAGCTCCTGAAAGGGGGGATTTGCGCTGCACTTTCATGCGGGCATTGTATGCGGCATGACGAGCCTGAGCGGCAAGCATAACCTTATCTACTATGGCACGTGCTTGTTTGGGATGTTCTTCAAGATAATTGCGTAATGCTTCACTTACTGCTGTTTGCACTACACCCATCACATCGTTGTTGCCCAGTTTGGTCTTTGTCTGTCCCTCAAACTGTGGCTCGGCAACCTTTACAGATACCACGGCCGTCAATCCATCGCGGAAGTCCTCTTTTGAGAGTTCGATCTTCAGTTTATCGAGCAGGTGGTTGTCATCAGCATATTTCTTTAGAGTAGATGTTAGTCCACGCCTAAAGCCTGTCAGGTGTGTGCCACCTTCGATTGTGTTGATGTTGTTGACGTAGGAATAAATGTTTTCGTTAAATGACGTGTTGTAGGTCATAGCCACTTCTACTGGCACTCCGTTGCGCTCAGTCTTCAGGTCTATGATGTCTTCGATAAGGGGTTCTTTGCCTTGGTCTATATATTTTACGAATTCCTTCAACCCTTCCTTACTGAGGAAGCATTCGCTTCGAGAGTTGCCATTCTCATCGCGGTTGCGCTCGTCTGTAAGAGTCAAGGAGATGCCAGCGTTGAGATATGCGAGATCTCTCAATCGGTTGGCAAGTATCTCGTAGTCGTATACAGTCTCTGTGAAGATGGATGAGTCAGGATGGAAAATTATTGTGGTGCCAGTATGATCGGTCTCACCAATCACCTTGAGATCGCAGGTTGGTTTGCCAAATGCATATTCCTGCATATATATTTTCCCATCTCTGTGAATCTCTGCACGCAGATAGTCTGACAGTGCATTGACACAACTTACGCCAACACCATGCAGACCGCCCGAAACTTTATAGGAGCCTTTGTCGAATTTGCCTCCTGCATGGAGCACTGTAAGCACCACTTCAAGAGCGGGCTTGTGCATCTTTTCGTGTATGTCTACAGGGATGCCTCGACCATTGTCTACTACTTTGATTGAGTTCCCTTCCAGAATGGAGACCTCAATGTGCGACGCGTATCCGGCGAGCGCCTCGTCAATGGAGTTGTCGACAACCTCGTATACGAGATGGTGAAGCCCTCGACCCGAGATGTCGCCTATGTACATCGCTGGACGTTTGCGCACTGCTTCAAGGCCCTCAAGCACTTGAATGTTGTCGGCTGCGTATTCCTTGTTTTGTGTTTCTTCGTTAATTATCTCGTTGTCCATGTTTATTCTATTGCTTTTGGTCTTAGTGGACCCCGGCTTTTTTCTCTATTTCACGAGTGATGTCGCCGAAGATGTCGTCGATAGAACCTTGACCATTGATTTGCATATACTTGCCTTTGCTTATATAATGCGCTTTCAGAGGCTCTGTCTGGTCATGGTATACTTTTAGACGATTTGTGATAGTGGCCTCGTTGTCGTCTGCACGACCTGTCTGTTTGCCTCTCTCAATCATGCGTCTTATAAGTTCGTCTTCAGGCACTTCAAGTCCTACTACTCCGTGGAGTTCGTGGCCCATTTCACTAAGCATCTTGTCGAGAGCTTCTGCCTGAGGAATGGTGCGAGGGAATCCATCGAAAATTACACCCTTTGAACTTTTGATGATCCCTTCAAGCTCATGACGCAGAATGCCAATCATGAGAGTGTCAGGAATAAGCTGTCCTTTGCTGATGTAGGAGTCGGCTGTCTTTCCGAGTTCTGTTCCTTCTTTGATGTGTTTGCGTAGTACTTCGCCTGTAGAAATGTGGTGGAGTCCGTATTTTGCTATTAGTTTTTCACTTTGAGTGCCTTTTCCGCTGCCCGGGGCTCCGAATAATACAAGATTCAACATTTTAGTTTTCCTTTATGACATATATGTCCGGAAGGTTTCTCGCCTTACCATCAAGGTCAAGACCATATCCGATTATAAATTTTGGTGGAATCTCAAAAGCAGTGTAGTCGGGTGTAAATCCTGTCTGGCTGCTTTCCGGCTTATAGAGCAAGGTGGCAAATTTCACAGATGCCGGCCCTTGCTTTTTTAGGTCTTCAATCATGCGACGGGCTGTTAGTCCTGTATCCACAATGTCTTCGATGATTATCACATCTTCGCCACTGATGTCGTCTGTTAGCCCTATGATTTGTTTCACCGATCCTGTGGTTGATGTCCCTTCATATGATTTGTATCTTATAAAAGAGATGCAGGCATCAGTGAGCCCGGTTTCCCTAATCAAGTCTGCTGCAAACACGAATGCTCCTGTCAGCACGCATAAAAAATGGGGCTTCTTACCTGCATAGTCTCGAGCTATTTCGCCTGCGACTCTTTTTACCTGTATGGCAATTTCCTCTCGTGTTAGATATGGCTCAAATGTCAAGCCGTCAACTATAACTTGCTTTTCTGTTTGCATACGACAATACTTTGTGCAAATTTACAAAAAAAAAGTGATATAGCAAAACGCGAATTTTGAAAAATCAGTTGGAATATTTGAATAGACATTGGATTTTTCGTTTTATCCAATGTCTATTCATGTTTGGTTAGTATATGCCAATTGATGTAACCTGAAACTCTGTGCGACGGTTTATCTGGTCTGCGATCTCTTGATCAGGTTCTGGAAGAGTGTCGATAAATTCTGAAGTGAGTGTGACTCCCTCTGCAAACTGTGGGTGTTCTTTGGCTATACGCTTGGTGACCATCTTGGGACTGCTCTCACCATAACCTACCCATGTGAGGCGATCTGGACTGATGCCTTTTTCTACAAGATAGTCAACCACACTTTTTGCTCGTCTGTCGGAGAGAGCGAGGTTATATTCTTCACTCCCTTTGCGGTCGGTGTGTGACCCCATTTCAATTGATACCTCTGGATTGTCTGTGAGCATCACGACTATCTCATCGAGAGCTGTTTTAGATTCCGGACGGAGTGTGGCCTTGTCGAAGTCATAGAATATGTTTTCAACCACGCTGGGTTTGTTGATGGAGACGAGTGTGAAGTCTATGCCGTATTCTGCATCTTCTTCAGCGCTATCACTTTCAAATTCCACTTTTTGGTTGAGGTATCCTTTTGCACCTGCGAGCATCACATATTTTACTCCGCGTTGCAATCGGAAGCGGAAACTGCCATCGTCTCGAGCTACCTCTTTTTGGTTGCTGCCATCGTTGCCTACTATTCGAATTATAGCGTTTGGTACAGGCTCGTCATCTTTGTCTACAACCCATCCTGATATGGAAATTTTGAGGTCTGGCAGTAGAAATGAATAAATATGATCGTAGCCTCTGCCGTCTCCTCGGTTGCTACTGAAATAGCCTGATTCTCCAGGTCCAAATGTTATGCCGAAATCATCTCCTTGAGAGTTGATTGGAAGTCCCATGTTGTCTATACTCCATCGGTCTCCGGTGCTGTTTAATCGAGCTTTGAAGAGGTCAAGGCCTCCATAACCAGCATGCCCATCGCTTGAAAAATAGATTAGAGAGTCCGTTCGAATATATGGAAATGCTTCGTTGCCTGGGCTGTTGATTTCAGCTCCAAGGTTCTCAAGCGATCCTGTGGATTCTTTTAGATTTATGCGCCATATGTCAAGCCCACCATAACCTCCGGGCATGTCTGAGGAAAAATAAAGGTATGTGCCATCCGGACTTACGGCCGGATGGCCTACTGCCGTTATGGTGTCGTTGAGAATCTCGAATTTTTGCCCGGCACTCCATCCATGTTCGCTGCGTTTTGAAGTGTAAATTTCAACGGATGTGCTGGATGTCTCCGAACGACGTGCCACGGTGAGATACATCGTCTGCCCATCTGGTGAAAATGACACTATACCTTCGTCTGCATCTGTATTTAGTTCTCCCTCTACCGGTAATGGTCGTCGCCATTCCCCTTTTTCGTTTTTCGTGCTCATCCATATATCACCCTTTTTCATTCCGGTAATCTCAGACTTGTTATCGCCTGTCACTTTTTCGTTGGTCGTGGTGAAGTAGAGCACGTCGAAGTTTTTGTCGTAGTACATTGGTGCAAAGTCTGCTCTTCGAGTGTTGAAGAGTTTTGCCTGCTTCACTATATAACGGGTCTTAGGCTTGTCTTTCTGTGCGATGGCTATGTTGCATCCTCGTATTCCTTGTCTGGCTATTGTGTTTTCAGGTTCCCATTCAAGAAATGTTTCATAAAATTTTATAGCCTGTGGATATTTGCCGCTGGCTTGAAGCATGCGTCCGAGGTTGAGGTATACTGTTGAGTCGGAATATTCGTAACGGATTGCATTTTGGTATGCCGCTGCGGCATTGACGGGCCGGTTGAGCTTCTGATAGCAAGAACCGAGTTTGTAAGCCACTTCTCCTCGAAGAGGTCGCTCTTCTCGGCTGGTTAGTTTATTGTAGATCTTTTTATACATCTTCGACGCCTCGAAGTATTCTCCCCGCGCCATGGTGTCGTCTGCATCAGATAGTTTTACAGACTTGCATGCAGATACGCCCACAAGCGTAAAAATGCTTATGGCGCAAATTATTATTGCGAAAAGTTTTTTGCTCATTTTCATAGCAATAAAACGAATACACAATCTTGTTTATTGCTTATTGATTCGGTGTGCCTGAATTCTTAATCTTATTATGAAGACGATTGCTTGTTGTTTAAAGTGAGTTCTGAAGTGTCTCGAGACAACGCTTTACCTCGGAGTCTGTTTTGAAAAGTTTGTCTTTGCAAAATTGCAGGAGTTCAAGAGCTCTTGAGGTCATGGAGGCAAGTGAGTCAATGTCGCAATCCGGACTCTGCATCTTGGATATGATGGCTTCCATTTCTGCTATTGCTTCAGAATATTTCATATTTTCTTTAATCATGCTCGTGAAGATAGATGTGACTATCCGTCTTCAAAATTATAAAAAATACAGCTATTATCCAAATCTGTTTTATGAGTTGATTTTTAAATTTCATTTTTAATTAGTATCTTTGCGGTATGAAAAAAATCGCAAGTTTTACTATAGACCACCAGTCGCTTCTCCCTGGTGTATACGTTAGTCGCAAGGATACTACTCCTCATGGAGATGTGGTGACAACATTTGATGTGCGTATGACTGCACCGAATCGTCAGCCTGCGCTTTCTATATCAGCTCTTCATGCTATGGAGCATCTTGCAGCGACATTCCTCCGTAATCATCCGGATTGGGGTGGTAAAATAGTATACTGGGGACCGATGGGATGTTGCACGGGCAATTATCTTCTCGTAAATGGAGATTTTGAAAGTTCCGATGTGCTGTGTCTGTTGCAAGAGACTTTTAGGTTTATAGCCACTTTTGAAGGAGATGTGCCGGGTGCTTCGCCTAAAGACTGTGGAAATTATCTGCTTATGAATCTTCCGGAGGCTCGCATGGCTGCACGCGACTATCTTGCGGTGCTCGAAAGTCCGGATGTCCCTCTTGCTTACTGATTATTAATTGCAGATGCTGCGATGTGGTGTCTGCCTGATTCTTATCTAATATGGCTAAAATGTCTCAAAGAGGGTTTGAAATGCCCGCTTCTCCTATTAGAAGACTTGCACCTCTTGCTACTGAGGCAATGAAACGCGGAGTTAAGGTGTATCGACTTAACATAGGTCAGCCTGATCTCCCCACTCCTCCCCAGGCTTTTGAGGCGCTTCATAATCTTGATAGAGAGGTGCTTGAATATAGTCCTTCTGATGGTCTGCCTTCTTTGCGAGAGAAACTTAAGGAATATTACCATCGCTTTAATATCGATGTTAATGCTGATGATATAATAGTGACAAGTGGTGGATCTGAAGCTGTTCTCTTTGCTTTTATGGCATGTCTTGATCCGGGCGATGAGATAATAGTCCCAGAACCTGCATATGCCAACTATATGGCTTTCGCAATATCTGCTGGTGCAAAAATTGTGTCGATACCGTCATCTATTGATTCCGGTTTCGCTCTTCCTCCTATAGAAGAGTTTGAACGACTAATAACTTCCAGAACTAAGGGTATATTAATCTGTAATCCAAATAATCCGACTGGGTATCTTTATACCATTAAGGAAATGATGCAGATTAGAGATCTTGTGAAGAAATATGATCTGTTCCTCTTTTCGGATGAGGTGTATAGGGAATTTTGTTATACCGGTGCACCATATGTTTCCGCATTCCATCTTCCGGGAATAGAAGAAAATGTAGTGCTTATCGATTCTGTGTCGAAGCGTTACAATGAGTGCGGTATTCGTATTGGTGCCCTTATTACTAAGAATAAGGAATTGCGTGCTAATGTGATGAAATTTTGCCAGGCGCGTCTTAGCCCTCCTCTTATTGGCCAGATTATTGCAGAGGCTTCGGTCGATGCAAGCAAAGACTATATGCTTGATGTCTACAATGAGTATGTGGCACGTAGGAATTTTCTTATCGATGGAATCAATAAGATACCGGGATGCTATTCTCCAATTCCTATGGGGGCATTCTATACAGTAGCGCGTCTGCCTGTTGATGATGCCGACAAGTTTTGCGAATGGTGTCTGCGCGATTTTAGCTATGAGGGTGCTACTGTTTTTATGGCTCCGGCTTCAGGCTTTTACACAACTCCAGGAAGTGGTCGTGATGAGGTGCGCCTCGCCTACGTTTTGAATCGAGAGGATCTCGCTAAAGCTCTCAAAGTGCTCGAAGAGGCTCTTAAAGCATATAATAGAGATAAACACCAATAACTTTAACACTCTAAAAGGATGATTTAAATCATCCTTTTAGAGTGTTAATCGTATAGAAAATGGTGCAAAAAAAAATTGATTGTCATCGCGACAACCAATCTTCTGTTAACCTTAAAATCTAATACCATGAAAAACTCGATGCAAAATTAGTAATTATTTCTGAAATGATGTTGTATAACATAAAAAAAATGCATAAAATTAACATTGTTTAAGAAAAGCAGTAGTTTTGTGGGTTGGTGTTAAATGTTGTTAACATATTAGATAGACTGAAATGAAAAAAGCACTTATAACAGGAATTACAGGTCAAGATGGTTCTTATCTTGCAGAATTCCTTATTTCAAAAGGGTATGACGTGCACGGCACAATCCGTCGTTCATCTGTTGATTATCGTGAACGTATTGCACATCTTGAGGGACATCCATGTTTTCATCTTCATTATGCAGATCTTACCGATTCTATGTCTGTGATCCAGGTGCTTGCTAATGTTCGTCCTGATGAAGTGTATAATCTTGCAGCTCAAAGTCACGTGCAGGTTAGTTTTGACTCTCCTGAATATACTGCAAATGTAGATGCAACTGGGGTTTTGAGGCTTCTTGAAGGTATTCGTCAGTGTGGCCTTGCAGAAACTTGTCGTTTTTATCAAGCATCCACTTCTGAATTATATGGAAAAGTGGAAGAGGTCCCTCAGAATGAGAACACTCCGTTTCATCCATATTCTCCATACGCTGTGGCTAAACTTTATGGTTTCTGGATTGTGAAAGAATATCGTGAAGCCTATGGAATGTTTGCCTGCTCTGGAATTCTCTTTAATCATGAATCTGAACGTCGTGGAGAGACGTTTGTAACAAGAAAGATTACTCTTGGAGCTGCGCGCATAGCTCAAGGAAAGCAGGATCGATTGTATCTCGGAAACCTTGATTCGCTTCGTGACTGGGGGTATGCTAAAGACTATGTGGAGTGTATGTGGCTGATTCTGCAGAATGATATTCCTGATGATTTTGTGATTGCTACAGGTGTTCAGCATTCTGTGCGTGAGTTTGCCACTCTCGCTTTCAGGCGTGTTGGTATTGAACTACGCTGGGTCGGCTCAGGTGTGGATGAGAAGGGAATAGATGATGCTACAGGCAGAGTTCTTGTGGAAGTATCACCGGATTTCTATCGCCCTACTGATGTTGTGAATCTTTGGGGAGACCCTTCTAAGGCGCGTTCTTGTCTCGGTTGGAATCCTGAAAAGACAAGTTTTGAACAACTTGTAAACATTATGGTGGATTCCGACATGGCAAAAGTGGCTGTAGAGAGAGCTGGAGAGCATGTTCGTACAAACCTGGCTGAATATCTTGAGAAAGGTATCGTGAAATGACAAGAAAAGACATTAGGAAAGGTACAGGCTATGTCATGATTTTTGCCATAGCCTGTACGGTGCTTATTTTTGCTGTGGCTTATGCGAAAGAGAGGGCGGCTGGTCAGCAAACTGTTGCAGATAATGATAAAAGAGAGGTGTGTTGGTCAGACAGTCTGACCAATCAGATGTCTGATTTTCCTAATCTATACGGTCTTGATACGGAGTTGCAACGTTTTATAAATAAATGGAGCATTCGTGGAATTCAGTTGGCTGTAACTCGCAATGACTCGTTGCTTTATGCAAAAGGTTATGGTTGGGCTGATAAAGAGATTGGCGTAGAAATGTCTCCTCGAAATATCCTTAGGCTTGCATCTGCCTCTAAACTTGTTACGGCTGTAGCTGTGATGAAACTTGTGGAGGATGGCAAACTTTCATTGCATTCTAAAGTCTTTGGTTCCAAGGGCATTTTAAGTGATACTATTTTTACCAATGCAATTAACGACAAACGCCTGTTTGACGTTACTATAGATCATCTGCTTCGTCATCAGGCCGGATTCGGTCTTGGTGCCGGAGATCCAATGTTTAATACTAAGGATATTATTGCAGCACGTAATCTTTCAGGCCCACCAGACAACAAGAGTCTTGCCGCTATTGTGCTTGGTAGGAAGATTGCATTTACTCCTGGTCAAGGTCATCGGTATTCGAATTTTGGGTATATGTTGCTTTCTCTTGTAATTGAGCGTCTTTCCGGATTAAGCTATTGGAATTTCGTGACGAAAGAGGTGCTTGAACCTGCCGAATGTTACAGATTTCGCCCCGCTACCAATTATTATGCTGAAAGGAATATTGATGAGGTGCATTATTATGGTCCTGACACTGTCCCGGTAGAGGAATTCAATGGTAGTGGTAAGTTAGTCAATCGTGTGTATGGTGGTAGTAATGTTAATGGATTAATGGGTGCCGGAGGTTGGTGTGCATCTGCATCTGACATGGCTCGCCTTGTAGCTGCAATCGACAAGTGCCCTCGCGTGAAAGATATCATCTCAAATGCGTCTGTCGATTCCTTGACTGCCTGGTCTGAAGATATGAATTGTGCCAGAGGCTGGGGCGAGATATTTGGAGATGGAAAGTGGCGACGCACAGGCACTTTGTCATCAACTCATACTTTGGTGGAGCGCTTTCCTGATGGAGAGTGCTGGGTGCTTATCACAAACACGGGAGTTTGGACCGGTCACAATTTCTCTCGCACCATGTCTTCGTTGGTGAGTCGTATGCGTTCTGAATATTCAGACAAGATGCCGAAGCAAGATCTATTTTTGATTAAGAATTGAAAATCCCTTCCCTGCTGTTGATGTTGTAAAATACCTGCTGTTAGCGTCTGTGGCTATAAGTATCAGATCTTTCCCTTTTTCTGGAATATACTCATAGATTTCGTCCTTCGTATCTCCTATTGGGGTGATTATGCCGTCGGAAGGATTCATAATCCAAATCTGTTTCTTTCCCCCGGATATTTTTCGGAGATTAAGTTTCATTGGCCGTCCGGTATGATTGTATACCATTAGATAGTCATTGCCGCGAGTGCAGATAAGTCTGTTATAGCGTGAGCCGTTGTCTATAATCACACTGTTGTCTGCAACTCTTTCGAAGTAGGGGAATGCAAGCATGAGATGTTTGAGATATTTCATCTGAATTCGTCCTGGGTCATTGATTGCGACATACCAAGGCTTCTTCTCTACATCTGCAAAATATGCACCGGGAGTGCCGGGTCGTGCAAATTGCATGATGGCATTGTGCCCATAGGTGTGTCCAAATGAGCCGGCAAACACCGACCAATATGCATATCTTCTTACGTCTTGAGCCTTCCAAAGAGGTGCTTCTGAGTCATGCAATCCCTGTGGAATATCCTCGTAGATAGGTTCCCCATCAATGACTGGTTTTAAAGGAGAATATGCCCTTACAGAGTCTACATACATCCAATTATCTTCCTCCGTATTATTGGGAATAGGATAGTCTTTGTCTTTCTCTGTGCGTTGTCCGTAACGCCGGTGTCCGCTTTGGAACATGTGGAAGTCAAGCCAATCACGGTCGGCAAACCACTTTGCTGAGGTAGTGCGTCCACGAGGATGGTATGTCATAAGGTGATTTGTATCAATGTCCTTTATGGAGTTTGCAAGTGTGTCCCATACTTCTGTTTTGATGTTCCCTTGAATGTCTCCTCCGATAATCCATATTATGTTGGGTCTGTTGCCATATCTTTTGGCGAGAAATTCTCCGTATTCTTTGGCCTCCTCTTTGTCAAGCATTCCAGACTTTACTAAGCCACCCCATATGCATACCATTCCGAGATAAATACCATTTTTCTCAGCTATGTCTACAATATGGTCAAGATGTTCCCAGTAGCCATATTCACCCGGCAAAACCGATTGTATCAACTTTCTGTCTGCTGTGTGAGACATCCGTCCGTAGCGATTGAATGAGGGAACACCATTGAGCACCTGTATCTGTACCACATTGAAACCCTCGTTCGCTGTCTGACTTAGGTATCGTTCTGCTTCGTCACGATCAAGTCGTTGGGGTAGTAGCCATCCTGTATCGCCAAGCCAGAAGAATGGCGTTCCGTCTTCGTGTTGCAGGTAAAGATGATTGTCAGAAACTTTGAGCCTCCCATGTTGCCAAGGCTTTTCTGCTGCGTAGCATATAATGTTGCCGACTATGAAAAGTAATATAGCTATAACTGATTTTGTTTTGTTCATGATGGAATTCAAGGTAACTGTTTTGAGACCGGTTATACTCTCTTAATCTTTTGAAGATGTTGGGAAAAGGTAGAAACGTCGTGCAGGATTGCTGTCCCACATCCATTGGTCTATAACTATATTGTCGTCAAGTGCCTTTATTTCCAATGTGTGAGTGCCGGCTGCAAGTGTTACTGGTAGAGTCCGAAGTGCTTGCCCACGCAATACGTTTTCTTTCCATTGTTCTGACCTAAACGGCTCTTTGAGACTATATACTGTTGGTTCAGCTCCATCTATGCTTACGCTAAACCGAACATCGTTGCCGTTTATTGCATGAGTTGGAATGACTGCCACTCGAATAACTCCATCAGCATTCTTCTTCACATCAAAAGAGTATCGAAGTACACTTCCTTTTGAAGGTGCAACCGCTTTCATGCTGTGGCCTAACATTCCTGCCGGTGAAATCTCTCCTATTGATTCGTCATAATCAGCAGCGGTACGCGATACAACATTGTCGGGAATTATAGTTTCCGATGCTGTAAAAACGTCATATGCCGGATAATTCACCTGATCTTCCATCTTCGGGAATGTTGGCAATGATGGTGCAAAAAATACAGGAAGGTCTCTTGGTCGCATATCCATACTTCCACGCCATTTGCCATCCGACGCCACATTGTTGTAATATTCAGTTAGTTTCTTTACTTCTCGATATGCCATTATGCTGTGTAATGAAGCCTCTTCAATCATCATTTCAAGAGCCTCTCTGTCTTTTGATGCAGCTCTTCCGGATGCCAATTGTCGCGCTTTTTGTGCCATAAGAAGAGCTCTTGCATGAGCAGACGATGCGCATACAGGATAGATTATCGAAGCATAATAGGCATCAAGTAGATTTTTGTCTACAAACGATGCTGCTGAGTCTACTACGTCGGCTATACGATCAAAATCCGAAATATATCGGTCAAGTTCGCCTCCGAATTCGGTGTCGCTGAATTCAGTGTTTTTTACAGGTGTTAGACCTCGTTCATATAGTCGTTTGTCTTTTTCTACCTGCGACCATCCCATAAATTCTGGTTTCCTTTGTCCGGTAAGTCGGTAGAATTCCATCATATATGGGAATATTATGTCTGCAACCTCTTTCCCGAACTGGCAAGTCAGCCATGATTTGTAGTGCTTGTCGATATTAGAACCATCCACAGAGTTTATGTCCCATGCCATGTCAAGAAATAATTCCAAATCATATCCTGCAACTTTAGGATCGTGAACATTGGCTATCCATAGCTTTCTCACATTGTTATCGTATGCCTTATGCATCTGGTGGCATATCAATCCCGGTTGCGTGGTTGTTAGCCATAAGTAATCGTGAGGTCTGCCCCAATAACTCAGATGATAATATATTCCACCACCTCCCAAACGCTTCTGCTCTTCTTTGTTACTAAGTCGAGTCAGATACCCGTAGTTGTCGTCACACCACATGAGGGTCACATAGTCTGGAACGTTTAGCCCCATTTCGTAAAGTTCCAGTACTTCTTTGTATGGCACAAATACTTGATCCTGAAGTGAAGGATTCCCAATATTTTCTGCAATTAGCTGTTGCTGATCGTCAATCACAGTCTGAAGAGCCTCGAATTTCTCCTGTGTTGTGTTATATCCTTCCATTGAGCTGTCGTGGATACCTCGCATGCCGATGGTAAATATATTTCCACCTTTAGAATCTTTTACATCGCGAAGCCTTTCGATCCAGTATTTGTGAACAGCATCTTTGTTAGTTTTGTAGTTGAAACGTCCTCGTTTCTTAACGTCCCATTCCCCGACATTGTTGCGGAGTAGTGGTTCGCAATGCGAAGAACCAATAATAATACCACAACTGTCAGCTTGAGCCTTTGCTCCTTCTACTTGAAAGAATGCTGTGGTTCCCTCATGCATCGCAGGCCAAAGCGCATTAGCTCGTAGACGCAAAAGTAGTTCAAATATCTTGCGGTATGTTTTTGCTCCTATCTCGGTTTTATCTGTCGGTTCATACGTCTGATGGCTCCAAACGCGAAGAGACCAGTCCTCATCGTTGATGAAGATACCACGCCGCTCAACCGATGCCCCTTGCATCATCTTGTATTTATTGTCAATTGTAAGCTTGGACTTTTTTGCAGGCACCACATCTCCCCACCATATCCATGGTGAAACACCGGCCTTGCGCGACATTTCAAGAAGTCCGTAGGCTGTTCCTCTACCGTTGGCTCCTGCTATGTTTATTACACCATTCTTGACAGATATGGCAAATCCATCTGTGAGCTTTCTTAGCTTCTTTACATCGATACCACTTTTTGCCACATTTCTAAGGTCAGACGCGGAAGCAACATCAAGCTGATATAGACGAATTTTGGCTGTGCCTACCGATTTCTGTTCGGCACGTTTGCCGGTAACTGCTTCCATGTCGCCTGCAAACATTCCGGCAGCCACTGCAACAACTGGATCTGCATTATTCGGAATAGAATAGGACACGGGGGAAACACCATCATACCATACAAAATCTGCCGCAAGTGAGCTGAAACAAATAATCATTGCGGTGCATAACGATAGAAGTCTAATTTTCATGATGTAGATATTTCGATTTAATTCAAAATTGGTTTGTAAAGAAACAACGATTCTCGCGAACCTTGCTGTTTATTTTAGCTTAATCATCCTGCCTATTTCGAGGGGAATATTCTCTGTTAGCATGTTTAGTTGGCAGAGTCTCATCACAGAGATACCTGACCGTTTTGAAATACTTTGCAGGGTGTCTCCTTGCTTTACAATATATGTTCGCCGATTAATTAATGGACTTTCAGTTAATGCGTCGTTGGCTTTAACGGTTTTGCTATAATTCTGTTGACAGCCAATGGTTGAATATGACTTTGAGAAGTTGAATATCATTGTTGGATCAACTGCCACTCCGTTTATACGAG
Organism: uncultured Sangeribacter sp.; assembly: GCA_964480495.1. Classification (GTDB taxonomy): domain Bacteria; phylum Bacteroidota; class Bacteroidia; order Bacteroidales; family Muribaculaceae; genus Lepagella. The sequence goes on along the minus strand of CAYZPH010000028.1, from coordinate 13,123 downwards.
CTTCAAAATGAAGATGCGGACCAGTTGAATTGCCGGAATTGCCTCCGATTCCAATTGGCATGCCTATTTCAACATATTGACCTTGACTTACTAACGCGTATTGAAGATGTCCATAAAGTGTTTCCATCCCATCTGGATGTGTTATGACCACAAAGTTGCCATATCCGTCATGATCGTATGCCACTTCCTTAACTGTTCCTGTTATTGCCGCCTTTACGGTATCTCCGACATGAAGTATCAAGTCTACACCCTTGTGCATGCGATTGAATTGTTGTCTCCATCCAAAAGTGGATGTTACAATTCCTGAAACAGGTCGGAAAAATCCTTGTTTTGCAAGTGTAGGCCCCTGACCCCATGATTCTTTTGCATGAAATGAGAATTTATTATCTTTGGAAGTGCTGCTGTCTGATACTGAATTCAGAATAAAGTCATATGATGAATCTTCAGTCATTATGGTTGCGATTCCCTCCAGTATATCTGAATCGAAGCCGGATGATTCCGGCTTCGAAACTATCAATGCCTTCTGCGTTTCTTTTGGAAGCGCATTGGATATATCAGATGCAACGCTCTTGCTGACAACAAATGATACAAGATCTGATAGGTCATCAGCTTGAACATAAGGTATGCCAGCAAGTCCGGATAATAATATCAGAATTATGAGTCTGTCGAGTCTCAATTTTGATTGGTGGTTTCTAATTTCTTATGCTTGATTTCATCGAGCATCGGTTTCCCATAGAGTATCCATGCAGAGCATGCTACGAAAGAAAGAAATATAAATCCAATAAGAATCATGGCTTTGCGAGGAGCTGCCGGTTTGATGGGAACTGTCGCTGGGGTTACTATTGCGTAGACCGGAGTGTTTTCCTGCACCTTAGCCTTTGCTGCTTGTAGTTGTTGGCTTGTCTGATTATAAAGATTGAATGCAAGTGTTGCCTCATTTTCAAGTCGCTCTCGAGTTGTCTGTGCGGAATGAAGAATCAACCCCTGATTGCGGTCAAGATAATCGGCATATTGCTGCTGTGCTTTATAATAATTGTCTTTCGCCTCTTGATTTAATGTCTCGGCATATTCAAGGTCTTTACGAGCTTTGTTCGTACGGTAGTCTGTGATGTATTCCTGAAGACGATATACCACTGTGTCGGCTAATATCGCAGATACCATCGGATCTTGCATTTTAACTGAGATCGTGATCACCTGAGTCTTTGTGTCTACTGTCGCTGAGATTCTTTGAGAAAGAGCGGTCACAATTAGATCTTCATCGTTCGTCAAGTGAAATGAGTTGGGGGAATGATTCCCTAAATCTTCTTCATCACTCATCAACGATTTGATTCCTCCAATTATTTCCCCTGGCAATGCAAGTATTGCTGACCACCATGGGGATTTAGTGTCTTCTTCAAGAAATGCACGCACGGTAGTATTTTTCTCTCCTTCGATGTCTTTAACAGGAACATCAAAGAGACTTAATGCAAATGGTACTGACCCAACTACGTCCGGATAAAGTTGAGGATACAATGCGTCTATAGTTTGACTGGTGGAACTTAGTCCCGCCATGCTCATAAGGGAACTTAATCCACTTGAACTTTTTTGTGAGGCACTAGACTCTGGAGCCAATTTTACCGTGGTTTCATACTCTCTTGGTATACTGAAAGCTACGATTAATCCGAGAACAGCTCCAACGGCACACCATTTGATAATCTTCTTTCGCTGTTGCCAAAGTTTCATGGCTAACTCAAGAAGATCAATTTCACTTTCTGCTTCTGAATTCTCATTGTTGGAATTGATATTCTCATGAGATACGAGCAGTTCTATGTCATCTCTTTTTTGTTGATTATCAGAGTAATTCATATCGCAATGCTTTTAGCAGAAAGTTTTACTTGGCAATCGTCGCTATGGATGCTGCCATTGTGGCAAGTGAGCCGAGAGAAGTCGCAATGGAGAGAACTTTTGCCCAGTCAAATGGCTTACTTTCCGGTTTCGATGGTATTATAATGTGGCAACCTGGCTCAATGGGGGTGCTACGCTTTGCTTTTGCAACCGTGCCATTCATATATACAACGAATACTTTGCTTTTCTTTGCCCGTTCTCCATATCCACCTGCCTGATCTATGTAATAACTCAATTTTTTTCCTGGCACATAAATCACAGAGTTGGGGAACATTACATCGCCTGAGATCTTGACGGTGCTCTGAAGCTCTGGTACAAATAATTGATCGCCCTCTTGGAGAACCAAGTCATATTCACTCCCTGGATTATCCAACGCCATCTGTAAATTTATTCCGATGTTGGAGCGGTCTGAAATCTGCATTTTTGACATTGATATTGAGTCTTCGCCATGAGCGTTTGCTCTCGCAAGATTTAGAGTCTGTTCTCTTGACAATTGTTCGCTATCAGATATCTTTCGGGAAAGAGATGCCCCTTTTATATAAGCACTTTCCAAAATGCCTCCTGCTCGCTTGATGACATCAGAGATACGCTCGTTTCGCGCTTGTAACACATAATTACCTGGAAACAAAATCTCTCCACCAATAGTAACAAGCTTCTGATCTTCATATGTGGGGCTTTTTCTAACTTGAATCATATCATAAGGCTTAAGTTCAAACTCATGACCTCCATCAAGAGTAAGCCCGTTTTCAAGTCTGAAAGTGAATACGTCTGCTATTTGTTTGGTCTGTGTGGTAGCATCTTGGTCTATTATTCGCCGTGCGACATCGATTTTTGCTGTTGATGCTCCTTCTTTGAGCCCTCCGGCACGAAGAATAAGGTCCTCTAAAGTAGTACCTTCTGCATACGGATATGTGCCTGGGAATGCTACTAATCCCTGAATGGTGAACCCTCCTCGGTCTGCAAGATCATTGATGTCTGAGATTTCAAGAATGTCATTTTTTTGAAGTGGCATATCTGCTATGCCGCCACTCATTAGATTGTCAAGATTGATGGCAATCACTTCAAGTGATCTGTCAGACTTTTCCCTATATAGAAGAGCTCTTCCCTTGTATGCCTCTTCACTAAGACCATCGGCTTTTGTGATGAGATCTTTGACGGTCTTTATTTCATCGCTTAGAGCATATAATCCCGGGCGGGTCACAGCGCCTTTTATCTCGACTTTGTTTGAATAGCGGTCTTTTACTGTGCCAACTGTGATTACGTCTCCGTCTGCAAGAGTATAAGTCGGGAAACTGCTTTTTTCAATTGTATAGAGCTCATTTTCTATCCCATTGAGACGTTGCAATCTAACCATGTCGCTATATGCATCTCCGGAAAATCCTCCTGCATATTCTATTAAGGTTGATAAGGTCTCTGTAGGTTTCATCTCGTAAAACATTGGACGCTTTACGTTGCCCTCTATGCTTACTAACTCGCTATATGGCGGCACTATGATGACGTCTCCCTCTTGAAGACGAATGTTGCCGGTGTCTTTGCCTTTAAATAAGAAATCGTATACGTCAACATTTGATATGCATTTCCCATTGCGCAGTACGTGGATGTTACGCATGGTACCGATATCATTGATGCCTCCGGCTCTGTAAAGAGCATGAAATACTGTTGAGAATGGTGAAAGACGGAATGATCCTGGAGTTTTTACCTCTCCCATAATGTCAACCTGAATGGAACGAACTTCTCCCAATGTTACATTTATATCAGATTGGTCACTGCCAACTCCGGCGTATTTCCTTGAGAATGTGGTTTTGATATGTTTGTTGGCATCGTTGATGGTCATGCCGTTAAGGTACACCGGCCCCAATTGCGATATCATAATGCTCCCCTCTGGAGAAATAACTTGCCTGATGTGGTCTTCGTTCGTTCCCCAAATGTCAATTACAACTTCATCGCCAGGACCAAGTCGGTAATTTTGAGGTGTAGCGATATTGGAATTGGGCTCGAATGTTAAGGCGCGTGAATTGAAGACCTCGTGTCCGTAAATGTTTTTCGAGGTTGCTGCTACGGTTGTTTCTGTTCCAGCAGGTGCAGTCTCTGCGTACTCTACATACTCTTGCTGAACTTCTGTAATTCCGCCTCCGTTACGCGACTGGTTGGCTGTGCCTCCTCCGCTTCTCAGTTTGTTGCTCCCCGCTGCTACTTTTGGCCCAGCTCCGGTATAAGCTTCTGATTTTTGCTCACTCTCGTAGCGAGCTTTAATACGTTTTACCTGTTCGGGAGTAACACCCTTGGCAAGCAACTCTTTACCTATTTGATTTTGAGATTTTCCGGCTGCTGCCTGTGTTTTAATATAGTTCACGACCTGCTCATCCGTTAATGCCATGGCAGGCAATGCACACAGAAGCATGAGCGGAACCAAATAGCGCGTTATCTTCATATTTTAATGAAAAATTTGATGTCAGTGGTTGAGAGTTAATATTATGTGCATAATGCTCTGCAAAATTAATAAAAAATCTTTATTCTGACAACAATAGATTTTTTTTAATTCTTATTTAGATATTTCCTTTATTGTTGTTTGGGCTTGTTACTTTTTTTTGTTAATTTTGCATCTTGTCGGATTATACTGTCTGACAAGACTAAAACCAATAAAGATGAGTGATTTAAGTACAGAGACTATTTGCGTTCAGGGTGGATGGGCCCCTGGAAATGGAGAGCCAAGAGTTCTGCCTATCTATCAGAGCACTACATTTAAGTATGATTCTACAGAGCAGATGGCACGCCTGTTCGATCTTGAGGATTCCGGATATTTCTATACCAGACTCCAAAACCCGACAAATGATGCGGTGGCAGCAAAGATTGCTGCGCTCGAAGGTGGAGTAGGAGCAATGCTCACATCAAGCGGTCAGGCTGCTAATTTTTATGCAATATTCAATATATGTCAGGCTGGAGATCATTTTGTGTCGTCGTCGGCTATTTACGGTGGTACTTTCAATCTCTTTGCTGTTACTATGAAGAAGCTTGGTATCGAGGTTACATTTGTCAGCCCGCAGGCTTCGGAAGAGGAAATTGCTGCTGCTTTCCGTCCTAACACAAAAGCTCTTTTTGGTGAGACTCTTTCTAATCCAAGTCTTGATGTGCTTGATATTGAGAAGTTTGCTAATGTGGCACACTCGCATGGAGTCCCCCTTATTGTTGATAATACATTCCCAACTCCTATAAACTGCCGTCCTTTTGAGTGGGGCGCTGATATTGTAGTGCACTCTACTACTAAATACATGGATGGTCATGCCGTATGCGTAGGCGGTGTCGTTGTTGATAGTGGCAATTTTGACTGGGAAAAACATGCCGACAAATTTCCGGGTCTTTGCACACCTGACGAGTCATACCATGGGCTGACCTATACCAAAGCTTTCGGTAAGATGGCATATATCACGAAAGCTACGGCTCAGCTTATGCGCGACCTCGGAAGTATACAGTCTCCTCAAAACGCGTTCCTCTTGAATCTTGGACTCGAGACTCTGCATCTGAGAATGCCTCGCCATTGTAGCAACGCTCTTGCAGTGGCAAAATTCCTAAAGGGAAATCCGAAAGTGGCATGGGTGGAGTATTGCGATTTGCCGGATGATTCTCAGTATGAACTTGCAAGAAAATATATGCCTAATGGTAGCTGCGGTGTAATATCTTTCGGATTGAAAGGTTCGCGCGAGGATACCGTAAAATTTATGGATAGTCTGAAAATGATCGCAATTGTAACTCATGTGGCTGATGCTCGAACTTGCATACTGCATCCAGCAAGCCATACCCACCGACAACTGTCCGATGAGCAACTCAAGGAAGCTGGCGTGCGCCCAGATCTCATGCGTTTGTCTGTGGGTATTGAGAATCCTGAAGATATTATTGCAGATCTCGAACAGGCACTTTAAGACCCTCTTTCCCAAGTATTACGTTTGAAAAAACGCCCTCTGCCTCCTTGAGGAAGGGGGCGTTATCTTTGTATCGTGATGAATAATGGGTGGTGATAAGTCTGCCCACGTTTGCGTCAAGGGCTACTTGAGCTGCCTGTGCTGCAGTGGAGTGCCCGCGTTCCTTGGCTTTGTCAAGATTGTCATTTAAATATGTGGTTTCATGCAGGAGTAGATCTACTCCTCGAATTTTTTCGGCAAGTCCGGGAAGATAGGCTGTGTCGCTGATATGGGCATAGCGACGTGGAGGCTCTGGATCCTTTGTGAGTCTGTCGTTTGGCACCACGGTGCCGTCATTTTTCACAAAGTCTTCGCCTCTTTTAATGGCGGGAAATGCCCAAAGTGGCACATTATGGAAGTCACACATGGCGCGGTCTATGTGGCGAAGTTTTGGCTTTTCTTCGAATACATATCCTACGGCTGGAATCTTATGGCTGAGACGCACTGTGCGCACGCGTAGTGAATCTGTCTCGTATATTACAGCGTCTTCTGGTTTTATTACGTTAAATTGCACTTCGATAGGCAATCCTCTGTTGAAGTAGGCAAAGATTTTTTCTAAAATTTCTTTTCCGTCTTCAAACGTATGTATGGTGAGGTTGCCTTCGATGCCCGATAGAGCCAACGTGCCTATTAGTCCGGGAAGACCAAATACGTGGTCTCCGTGTAAGTGTGTCAGGAAGATATGGTTAAGACGTGTGAATTTTAATCTTTGTTTTTGAAATGCCTTTTGTGCACCCTCTCCACAGTCAATCATAAATAAGTTGCCTCTGAAGTCAACGACTGTTGACGATGGATTGTGGATTACAGAGGGCTTTGCGCTTCCACATCCTAAAAGATGTATGTCGAATGTTTCCACTGTCTATCGGTGCATTTGTTCGTAGTCTTTAGCAAGGCCTCCGATGCCAGTCTCTTTGTAGAGCGATGGCAGGTCATGGCCGGTCTCTTTCATCACAGTTACCAGTTTGTCGAATGATACGCGATGGTTGCCGTCTGTAAACGATGAGTACACGTTCGCATCTAAGGCGCGTGCTGCGGCATAGGCGTTGCGTTCGATACATGGAATCTGTACGAGCCCGCACACAGGGTCGCACGTCATGCCGAGATGATGTTCGAGTCCCATTTCTGCTGCATATTCTATTTGGGCCGGACTTCCCCCAAAGAGTTGAGTGGCTGCTGCTGCTGCCATGGCGCAGGCAACGCCTACTTCACCTTGGCATCCAACGTCTGCCCCTGATATCGAAGCGTTGTGCTTCACAACGTTGCCGAAAAGTCCGGCTGTGGCAAGCGCATGAAGCATCTGCGATTCGTTGAAGTGTCTACTCTCCCATAAATGATAGAGAACTCCGGGTATCACTCCGCTTGACCCGCATGTCGGGGCTGTCGCTATTACACCTCCCGAAGCATTTTCTTCGCTCACGGCAAGAGCATAGGCAAAAACTCTTCCACGGCTTTTAAGATTGTCTTTATATCCGCCAGACTTTACATAGTATGAGCATGCTTTGCGTTGAAGGTTGAGTGGGCCTGGAAGACGCCCCTCTCGGTTTATTCCCCGCTCAACAGCGTTTTTCATCACCTTCCATACTTCGGCCAGATATTCCCATATTTCTGGTCCTTCGCATTGTTCCACATACTCCCAGTAGGTGTGGCCTGTATGTTCGCAATATTGCATGATATCTCCCAACGTGTTAAGGTTGTAGATGTCGGTTGTCTCGCCTTGCGGACTGCCGGGCTCTTCAAGAGCTCCGCCTCCAACGCTGAACATGGTTCGCTCGTCGGTTATCTTTCCGGATTTGTCATAACACCTGAAAGTCATGCCGTTGGGGTGATAATCAAGAAAAATGTCTGGTTTCCAGATAATTTCTATGGGATGCCCTGACTTTGACAGTTCATCGATAATCGCCATGTCGGTAAGGTGACCCTTGCCTGTGGCTGCAAGACTGCCATAGAGGATCACTTCATAACGGTGTGCATCCGGGTGGAGTGTGCGGTATATTTCTGCAGCTTTGCGTGGCCCCATAGTGTGTGATGACGATGGCCCTGTGCCTATGCGGTATAATTCTCTGAGCGACTTCATTTTGATGTTCTTTTCTGCTTGTTTATATGATTGCATGTGGAAATGCATTGGCGCATCTTAGTGTTGGCGCATTGCAAAATTAATGTTTTCTTTTTATTTTTTATCAATTTTTATTATAAATATCGGAGCCATACTATATCTGTTCTTAAAAAATTTACTAATTTTGTATTTCGTAACAAAGAGATATTGATAATATAACGAAAAATGAAGCATTTATTATTGCCATTGGCGGCAGTGGCTCTTATCGCCGCATCTTGTAGTACACATACCGGAGATTCATACTCTAGTGTTAATTTTGGGGAGGTTAACTTTATAATAGACAATGACAATCCGGAAGCAGTCGCTACCGTAACTCCGTCTTATTATTATGTAAAGATGAATTGGTCTACGACTACTGCTGAAATAAGTACGGCAGACCTTGTAGTTGATGGAAAGAAAGCCAGCTTCGAGACCAATCAAATGCCACTTTATATAAGTAGTGTGAAATGTCCATATTCTGAATACTATGTGCAGCAAGGCTCGTTTTCTTCAAAAGAAAATATTGGAAAGGGAGCAACAGTTACAGATCTTTCCGCAGTATATACAAGCGGAGTCTACAATGTGTCATTAAGTGTTCCTGGTTTTTCGTCTACACAAAGCGCAAGCCTGCGACTTATTCTTGACTATACACTCAACAATCGTTTCAGAGTAAAGACTTTCTGGCCTGAATGCTATTACGTCGGCAGTACCGATGTTTACGGTGACGGTGCAGCCTTTACTACTACTTCTACATATTACCGCGTGATACTCGACTTCTCAAAGAGTACGGCAAAGGTGGTGCTGTGTTTCCCTTCGTATGCAGAGGTTGAAAAAGATACTCCAGAGGCTATAGTGTTAACAGAGATGCCAATCATAGTATCTCACGACACTTATGCTATTGTATCGGAATCACCTAAAACTCAGATTCTGGTTAAAGAACAAGGTAAGTCAGAATTGAAGGATTCAGACAAATTTAAAGTGTCTGATTTCAGACTTTCTCTTTCTTCTGATGATATGACAGAGGCTAGTATTTCATACTCTATTGATGGAAAAGACGTGGTGTTCCATGGTTGTTCAATAGTGAAAAAGAAGGATTGAGACAAAGAAAAAATGCAAATTCGCAATTTTTCGATAATAAAAATTGAAAATTATTTGGTAGAACCAAAAAATATGATTAACTTTGCAGTCGCAAACGCGGAGTTGGCACATGCAAAGTTATTGGAGTGATGCTCGAGTGGCTGAAGAGGCACGCCTGGAAAGCGTGTAAACGTCAAAAGCGTTTCCCGAGTTCGAATCTCGGTCACTCCGCAGAAGCTTCAAGAGCGAAGCTGAGCGTTTTTTCGGAGAGATGGCAGAGTGGTCGATTGCGGCGGTCTTGAAAACCGTTGAAGGTAACACTTCCGGGGGTTCGAATCCCTCTCTCTCCGCTATCTGATGAAAACCAGTTTTCCCTGTTCATTAAGGGTTAACTGGTTTTTAGTTTTAATGAATCATCGTATTCCTTGGCGAGTGTTTCTATATAGAATTTTTACTGGGCATGGATTACAGAAAAAAGGCGCATCAATGTTTATTTTGATACACCTTCATTTTTTTAACAAATTTTCCCCTTTTCTGCTAACCCATCTTGCCTGTCAAGTAGGCTTTTGTGCGCTCATCTGTGGGGTTGGAGAACATTGTGGCTGTATCTCCATACTCTACAAGCTCTCCGAGATACATAAACATCGATTTAGATGAGATTCGCATTGCCTGTCCCATATTGTGGGTGACTATAAGGATTGTTACTTCTTTTTTTAGTTCCTGCATCAGTTCTTCGATATGAGCGGTTGCAATTGGGTCGAGAGCTGAAGTTGGTTCATCCATTAGAAGTACATCTGGCTTCATTGCCAATGCGCGAGCAATACACAATCGCTGTTGCTGTCCTCCCGATAGAAATGTGCCTTTCTTATTCAATACGTCCTTTACTTCATCCCATAAGGCAACACTTTTTAAGCAGTTCTCTACAGTTTCGCTTTTCTCTGTCTTGGATAATCTGATGCCATTGAGCGCATAGCCGGAAAGTACATTGTCATAAATGCTCATAGTGGGGAATGGTGCCGGACGTTGAAAGACCATACCTACACGACGCCGCACATCAATCGGCTCCATCGACAGGATGTTGTCTCCATTCAGTAAGATTTCTCCATCAACTCTTATATTTGGATATAGATTGTGCATGAGGTTTACTGCACGTAGTAATGTGGATTTTCCACATCCCGAAGGACCCATAATGGCGGTAATAGTATTTCGATCGATGGCTGCTGACACATATTTCACTGCCATTGTTTGCTTGGTATATGATACACAAGTCTTATTAAATTCAAGTATTGGTGTTACTGATTCCATTTCTTTGCAAGATATTTAGCTGTAAGATTTAATGTTAGAACAAACAATAGCAAAAATAGAGATGCTCCCCAAATCAGCTCTTGCAGATTAGGATCGTTAAAGAATTCCCATATAAGCAATGGCACTGCTGAAATAGGTTTGTCGATTGCAAAGCGAATAAACGAACAGCCGAGTGCAGTAAACATAAGTGGCGCTGTTTCGCCTATCACACGTGATATTGCAAGCAATACACCGGTAAAGATTCCACCAAAAGCGGCTGGTAGTTGTACTTTCAGCATCACGCGGGCGCGATTGCCTCCAAGAGCAAGCCCTGCCTCTTTAAGAGATTGTGGGAGTATTTTCAGAGTCTCTTCCGTAGAGCGGATAATCAGTGGAAGCATCATAATAAAGAGTGCGACACTACCAGCTATGGCTGAGTAGCCTTTCATTGGAACTACCACCCATATATATGTCACTATACCGATGATTACTGAAGGTGTGCCTTGCAGGAGATCGGTGAGATAACTTACAAATTGTGCAAAGCGGTTTTTAGGATTCTCAGCTAAATATGCACCACACATTATGCCAGTTGGAACGGCAACAACTGCTGCCATGCCCAGCATAATCATAGTGCCGATAATTCCGTTTGCAATACCACCGGGAATAGGTTCTCCGGCTTCTATTGCTTTCATCGCTTTGTATGCCGTAGGCGTTGGCTCTGTAAAAAAAGACCATGATAGTTGGTCGTAGCCTCGAAGTAACACCTCGCCCAAAATAGCAAAAAGAGGAACTGCTGTAAGTGTGGCAAATAGGCATACTGTTAAGAGCATTGCTTTGTCTTTTGCCAAACGATTCTTTAGTTTTATAGAAGTCATTGTCTATGATATTCTTGCGCGTTTAATCATCATTTTTCCTACCATGTTTATCACTGCTGTAATCAGGAACAGCACAAGTCCGATGGCAATCAGCGAGGAAAAACGCAGATCAGAAGCTTCGCCAAATTGGTTTGCTATAATAGATGCCATTGAGTTTCCTGTTGATGTGATTGAATCGGGGATATTGTTGGTGTTGCCTATTAGCATCGTAACGGTCATCGTTTCACCCAGTGCGCGACCAATAGCCAAAATGAATGAGGAGAATATTCCAGATCCGGCAACTGGGAATATAATCTTACGGACAACCTCTGCTCGAGTTGCTCCAAGACTATATGCTCCTTCCTTCAAATCGTTGGGTACCATCTTTATAAACTCGGCACTCAGAGAGGCGGAATAAGGTACAATCATAATAGCCAACACCAACGACGCTGTCAATATCCCAGATCCTTGAGGTGAGATGTTGAGAGCCATAATCAGTGGTCGTAATGTGTAGAATCCCCAAAGGCCATAGATGATAGAGGGAATTCCTGCCAAAAGGTCGGTTACGGTGCTTAATACCGATGCAACGCCAGTTCCTTTGAAGTATTCTCCTACAAACAATGCCACTGGTAGTGAAAATGGTATGCAAAAAATAAGGGCCAACAGAGTCGTCATTAACGTGCCTGTAATAAATGGCAATGCTCCATATTGTTCGGCCCCATCGGTATAGCTCCATTCTTTTGATGTTAGGAACTTGAAAAATCCGAAATGCTCAAAAGCATCATATGCGTCAGTGACGAGGGCGTAAATTACACCCCCGCACACTATTGGCATTACTAATGCTGCTATGAACAAAAGAACTTTGTATAGCTTATCGTTCATACAGGTTTATTTTTGCAATATTGCCACTCCATCGTAGGTGACTGTGCTTAAATTTGTCATGCTTAGTTCTCTGGCTTTTGTTGGCAGTGGTGCATAATTTACCTCGGTGGTTATTTTCTGTGCCTCATCAGATAAAATATACTTCAACAAATCGAGTGTGGCCACTGCTTGTTCTTTGCTACGGTCTGAATAATTCTGTTCTTTGTAGATAATTATCCAAGTAAAGGTTGAGATAGGATAAGCTCCCGGAGCATCTGAATTGGTAATCGAGCAACGTGTGTCTGCCGGCATTTCACCGGACGCTGCTGCCGAGATAGTAGTTGAAGAGGGCAACACAAATTCTCCTTGTTGATTCTGTATGCGTGCGTAAGGAATTTCTTGAGCAAATGCATATTCCGAACCTACGTAGCCAATGGTGTTTTTGGTCTGCTTGATGACACCTGCTACGCCGGGATTACCCTTCGCTGCCTGTCCACTGGGGAAGTTTACAGATTTTCCAGCGCCATATTTTGATGCCCATGCCTGACTTACCTTTGTAAGGTAGTCGGTGAATACGAAAGTTGTGCCAGAACCATCGGAGCGATATACGGGGATGATAGGCTCTGCAGGAAGATTAACATCAGGATTTAGTTCTGTTAAACGGCTATCGTTCCACATCTTTACCTCTCCTGCAAAAATATCTGCAATAAGTTCTCCTGTAAGCTTTAACTCTTTAACTCCATCAAGGTTGTAGGCAACAACCACAGCTCCCATACAAGTCGGTACGTGTATCACGGGATCCATTTCGGTCATCTCTTTGTCGGAAAGGAAGGCATCGCTACCTGCAAAGTCTACAATTTTGTCGCGCAAGTTGCGGACTCCACCACCGGAACCGATACCACCGTATGCTACTTGATCACCATTTACTTGTCCGAAGTTTTCAAATACTACATTGTAATACGGCTGTGGGAATGTTGCTCCAGCGCCAGATAGTTCTTGAGCTTCACGAGCAACATTGTTTGAGTTGCCACCACAAGCCACCATTGCAAATGCCATTGCCAATGTCATTACTGATGAAAAAATCTTTCTCATAATATAATGTATTTAATATTTTT
>CAYZPH010000027.1:0-32465 GCA_964480495.1 uncultured Sangeribacter sp. | reverse complement strand
ATTTTCGCGTTCTATAGGGGGTGTCCCCGTTTTTGCGATGCAAAGTTAATACTTTTTTATCAACTATGCAAATTTTTTCGATATCTTTTTATCAATTTTGTTCTATTTGGGTCTCTTTGCAACTTATTTGACCTTTTCTATTGACGTCACTGTTCCAATTTCAATGTTTTGTGGCTCAGGAAGATTTGTCGTGTCGTTGTCGACTGTGTCTTGCCTATAGCTCTCAATCACGAGTGGACGATGTAAAAATTCATCGATTGGCACTACTGAGGCTTTTTGCTGATCAACCTGGTTTACCGGAATCAGTAGCGAAAGCCCGATTGTAATTACTGCTACGAGCATTGCTGCTATATGCGCAACCTTGCGGTTGATGGTGAATACATATCTGTCAGCAGGCACTTCAATAGTGCGCATATGGCGGAATTGTACTGCCTCATCCGGTTTCTTGGAAACTTCAGGTGTTTCATCTTTCGTTTCAGAGGTTGCTTTGATTTCTCTGGATAACTGGGATGAAATTTTGACATCTGTAAGAATGTCTGACTCAAGAATTGATTTTCTTGGTTGAAAAATCACGCAATCTTCCGAGTCGGAAACCAAACGCCCAATCCTTTCAAGTGAGACTTCTCCCTCATTTTTGAGGTCGGATGCCATCTTGGAGGTGAGACGTTCAACTAAGCGACGAGCCTCTTCGTAGCTTAGCTTTTCACGCATGGCAATGGAGTGGGAGAGTAGCCCATCATCAGTTACTACGCTGCTATTGAAACTAATCTCACGACGACGTGGTGTCACAATGCCGCGTTCCATGTCAATCACAGCGTCTTTGTCGTTGACAATGAGCGCTCCAATGCCAGGAATAATCACGCAGTCGTGACGGGTTAGCAGGTATTCAATATGCAGTGGTAATATCTCCATTACTATTGTCGTGTCTTAAATTCTGTGCAAAATTAGTAAATTATTTTTGATGCAGGAAGAAATTGTCAATATCTTTTTCAGAATTGTCAATATCTTTTTTGCTACAATTCGGGCATGAATCGTTCAATGGTTTGTGGGTCAACGCCGTAGTCAATTGCGAGCTTTTTGTCGTCTTCCGCTTCTCTGTTGAGGAATATTTTTCGTTTTAGCCAGCCCCGCAGCAGGTATAGCCTGCCATCATGGGGATGCTCGGCGATAGCCTCTTTTGCAGTGTCAAGTGCCTCCTGAACTTTCCCGAGATGTCCGAGATTTTCTATAAGTCCGAGTTGGAATTCCACTCGATCATCGTTGTCTGATGCACACCGTTTGATGGCATCTTCATAATATCCGGCGGCCTCAGATAGGTATCCTTGAACTTCCATGCATTTTGCCATACCTCCCGGTCCCCATGTGTTGTCGGGATATACTTTTGTGATGTTCATGAAATCTTTTGCGGCGTTCTTGTAGTCTTGTTGTCTGAGGTGGAGTAGTCCTCGGGTCTGGAGTGGCCATTCTGCCACGCTGTCGAGCGTGAGTATTGTGTCAAGTGTCTGGAGTGCTCCTTGGGAGTCTGATGCCATCACTTGCACTTTTGCTTTTGCCGTGAGCACGGGAATGCTTTTGGGAGCGCGTGAGAGTGCTATGTCGAAACATTGCATAGCCTCTCCAAATTTTCCTTCCATGCCGCTTGCAAGTCCAAGATTGCTAAAGAGCATCACGTTGCCGGCATTGCCGGGCTCAAGACGCAGTGCCTCTCGTGTGCATCGCGCGGCATCACTCCATCGCTCTTTGGCTATGTAGTATCTTGCCGAGTCGGCAAGCTGGTAGTATTTTGAGTCTGATATTGTTGTCTCTGCCATTACAGGAGCGGCCTGCGCTAATGCGCAAGCCGCCACCAGTGGCAAAATTTTATTTTTGTATGCCATGTCTTATTTGAGTATTGTCAATTTCTTTTGGCATAGTTGTCAAGACCCTGCTGTAGGAATCGTTTGTAGCCTGGAATATCCTCGTCGTATACAAATGCTGGGGCGAGTGGATGTCCATCGTTGTCTACAAGCACATGGAATGGCTGGGCGTTTGCTCCAAACTTAGATCTCTGAAGATAGCTCCACTTGTCACCATATGTGCGGAGAGTGCGCGGAGTTCCATCTTTTTCAATTACTTTGATGGGCTCGGGGAGAGCTTTCTTTTCATCTACCATCAAGGTCACAAGCACGTATTCGCTGTCGATTGTAGACTTGATTTCGGGGTCTGTCCATACGGCAGCTTCCATCTTGCGGCAGTTGACGCAACCATATCCTGAGAAGTCGAGCATAACCGGTTTGCCAAGTTTGCGACCTAGTTCCATGCCTTCTTCATAGTCGTCTACTACAGCATGAACATCGCCTTCGTAGAGCGAGAAGTCTTGAGTGTAGGTCGGTGGCGCGAATGCACTGATCGATTTGAGAGGAGCTCCCCATAGACCGGGAAGCATATAGACTGCGAATGCAAGCGACACGCATGCCAGTATGAAGCGAGTGACTCCGATTTTTTCCACCTTGTCGTCGTGTGGGAAGGTAATCTTGCCCAAAAGGTACATTCCAAGGAGTGCAAATATTACAATCCATAGGCTTACAAACACTTCACGGTCAAGAATACGCCATCCGTATGCGAGGTCTGCTACAGACAAGAATTTGAGAGCGAGTGCAAGTTCGAGGAATCCTAATACTACCTTTACTGTGTTCATCCAACCGCCACTCTTTGGCATGCTGTTGAGCATGGTAGGGAACATTGCAAAGAGTGTGAAGGGCAATGCAAGGGCCAGCGCGAAGCCAAACATTCCGACTGCAGGCGACACAAAGTTGCTCGTAGAGGCTGCCTCTACAAGAAGTGTGCCGATAATTGGACCTGTGCAGCTGAACGATACAAGCACCAATGTGAATGCCATGAAGAAGATCGAGAGCATTCCCGTGGTGGAGTCAACCTTTGAGTCCATCTTGTTGGTCCAACTTGAAGGAAGTGTGAGTTCGAAACCTCCCATGAAGGATATGGCAAACACAACAAGCAGTAGGAAGAAGATGATGTTGAAGATTGCGTTGGTGGCAAGATTGTTGAGTGCCGACGCACCGAAGATGATGGTGACTGCAAGTCCGAGCACCACATAAATCACGATGATAGATGCACCATAGGTAGATGCTGCTCCGATAGCTTTTCTGCGGCTCTTTTTATTCTGTTTGAGGAAGAATGAAACTGTCATCGGTATCATAGGCCATACACATGGAGTGACAAGGGCAATGAGTCCTCCGAGGAATCCGGCAATGAATATGTATAAAAGACCGCTTGATTGCTCTGTGTCGTTTTTATCAAACTCATTGAGCTCTGATTCCACATTTGCCCACCAGCCATCATTTGACACTTTGCTATCGCTATTTACGTCTGGTGTGAGGATTCCACTAACCTGTTGGAGTGTGTCTGTAGTCTCTGCAACGGCTTCTTCATTTACATTAGAAGGCTCCTCTGCAACTTTCTTATCAGCATCGTCTGCCTTTGTGGCAATGGGTGCTTTACCGGAAAGACTCTTGCCTCCGAATACTTGTGTGCATCCGGTGTCGTTGCATGCCTGCCCCTTAATCTCAACGTCTATGCTGAAAGTAGAGGCGGTAGGCTTTAGTTTCTGAGTAAAGGTAACCTTTTCTGAATAGAAGTGCTGATCAACTTCGAACGTGTCGTCAAATTCCTTTGTATAGGCTCTGTCAGCTACCGGTTGTCCGATTGTCTCGCAACCCTTTGTATCGAAATAGAATACGAGTGGGTTGCTGCCACCTGCCGGATTGTCGACAGAATACAAGTGATAACCCGGTTCGATAGTGGCTGTGGCCACCACGGAAGGAGTATCAGTGCCGTCGCCGACAAGACGGATATCCCATTTTACGGCATCTGCGGCCATGCACGATATAGTCGCAAATAAAACCTGGATAGCCAAGAATATTGAAAAAAATAGTCGTCTCATATAATTATAAATCAGAGAAATTTATGATTTTTAATCAGTAACCTGAGTTTTTATTACAGGCGTTTTTGTCGCTTGTTCCACTCCCTTGTCGCTGTTGCGATAAACGTAGACCACAACTTCACAATTCTCAGGCACCCAACCTTTGTCTTTGAGCGATATTGTTGCGGAACCTTCCACTGCGGGTGTTTCGCTGTCTACACTTTCTCCGGGATTGCCGTTGGCAATAGTCTCGCCCCAGTCTCCATTGAGTGAGGTGCGCAACACGTGGTTGTGCACATATTCCTCGTTGGTACTTCCGTCTGGCATGTATTGCGAACCAATGATATTGTTTTCAACCAGCCAAACGGTTAGGTTTAGTTTTTCAGATATGGTGTTGCCGAATTTTACCTTATAGTTTACTTTTAGTTCTTGAAGGTCTGAGTCGTAGTTGCAATCGGCGTCGATGCTCATATTTGCTGTAGACTGGAGTGCGGTTGAGGCAAGAGCCATCCAGTTGGATGTAGAACTTGACATATTAAGTCCGTTGAATACGGCTGCCGGAAATCCCGACGGATTATAGTATTCATATATAGCAGTAGCAGCATCGCTTCGGAAATCTTGAAGGTGTCGTTCTGGATATTGTGCCACCATAGGATTGGTGTAATTGTTTCCCTTTGGGTGCAGACCTACAGTGATCACCTTATTTTCGCCTTCATCTTCTTTTATCTGTTCGATAATTGAAGCTCCGGTGGGGCAGTTGATACATCTGTTTCCGGTAAATTCCATTACCAGAAGTGTCTGAGGATTCTCAAATACAGGTTTCTCGACCTTTATGTAGCGGTTATCCTCTGAAATATTGTCACATCCGGTAGCTAATCCGGCTATCAGAATAAGTCCTAATGTGTAGATTGAAGCTTTCATCAGAAAGTGTAATTATATGTTAGGTTGAAGCCTTTGGTCTCAGGAACCCAACGGCACACACCGCCTGAGCAGTTGTAGCCTTCTTTCACACGACCATAGCCGAATGTGAATCGGTTTGCCTTGAGATTGTATGTCACGAGCACGGAGTAATAATTGTCGTTGCGTGCGCTGTTCCACGTGTCGGTTATGGTCACCATCCAGTGTGGCGCAAACGATACTTCCGCGAGGCCGGCAATCCAGTCTCCCTTATCTTGCTTTGTCTGAAGATACTGTGCTTCAAAACGCAATTGAGCCTTCTTTGCCATTTTCCATTGACCTTCATACACGAAGATATTGCTGGTGACCATGCCTCCGTGTCCTTCTACAACAGTCTGATTGTATTTTTGGAACATATAGAAGAACGTCATCTGATATGTTCGGCTAAGCTTTTTGTTGAGCTCGAAATTCAGGTCGGCATAATATAGTGAGCCTATTTTCCAGAATGGCGACTTATATTGGTTTGTGCCGGGTTGACGATCGCTTAGGAGTGCTCCTGCCGGTTTGAAATAGTCAAGCCCTGATATGTAGCTGGCACTGAGACGTACATTGGTGCCATATTTGCCTCCGAGTGGTGTCCTCTTTTTGAAGAGATATCTCACGTCTGCTTGAAAAGCCCACTCTCCATCGGCCTGAGTTGCATAAGGATACATTGCTGCAAGAGCATAGGTCTGAGTGAGTGTGAATGCAGGCATATGGTTGATGGTAGAACTCAGCATGTAATCTGATTCTATCACTCGCTTGGAGCGGAAATCCATGTTGTCGCTCCTTTTAGCCTGGAGCATTGCAGAGAATCCGCTTTTTGAGTAGGTGCCGGAAAGAAGCACTGCCTGACCTCGACGATATGTGAAATTGTTGAGCGAGTTGGGCTCGTTGCTTTTGGTTGCGTATTCCGCTAAGAAGTCAAAGTTGTTTGCACGAACTTTGATTCTTCCATCAAATGCCGCAGTGTTCTCAGGAAGGTTAAGATAGTAATTGTAGCCCGGCTCTGGAATAGGAACAAGTGTTGTGGACGGAGTCACTTTGATTTGCTCTTGTTTGTCATGTTTCCCAACATAAGATGCTCCTATAGTCAGACCGAATTTCTTGCTAAACTTGTCTTTGAATGTTTCGTTAAGACTCCATTCGGCATCGGCTCCCCAAAGCCATGAAGAGTTCCATTCCCAATAGCGGCGTTGCTTGCCTGCAAGTGCTGTGAGATGCACACCGGCAGCAGGATTTATTTTGAAGCGACCGCCTCGAATTGCATTGTCAACGCCAAGCGATCGCTCCTGGTAAGTTCGGAGAATCAGACCAGATCCAAACTGCTCGTAGAAGTCGCCAACAGTAGCCTGCCAACATTTGTAGCCTCCGGTAGCCCAGATGTATGGTACTCCCCATCCACCGAAATCTTTGTCGTAGCCTGGGAGAGGCCATTTTGTCCATTCAAAGCGAGCTCCAATCGACACGTATGGCGCGTTGATGGCAAGATCAAAATATGTGTTGTTGAGTACGTCTTTTTCGTATTCTCCGGTTTTATTTCCCTTGAAGTTGTAGGGAACCAAGAATTGCGACTGAATAGATCCTGTAGCGCGAATCTTTCGCCACCAGGAATTGTCGTTCTTTTTAGCGTCTTGGCTTGCCTCAGAAGTATAATAAGAAGATAACCGTGAGTCTCCTGCTACATAAGTGGAAGGGAGTGCAGTGGTCCCTTCCAGATAAGTGTCGGTGTTCCGCTCATTAGCTTCGGCTGTCTGGCTTGCAGAATTGTCTGCGAAAACCATGGTTGAACCAAGCATGATGGCAGAAATCGAAATGAGAGTTTTTTTCATTCTCCTTTATTTTTTTATTGCTTTTCTCACGGCTTCGATGATTTCTTCTTCTGCACCGTCTACATAGCCCTGATGATTCCAAACAATATTACCTTCGCCGTCAACCACAAACACGTGGGGAGGATCGCTGACACCAAGTTGGCGCTTGAAGTCGCCATTGGGGTCGAGGAGTACTTCGTATTCCCATCCTTTATTTTCTACAAATGGCTTTACTCTCTGTTCGTTTTGAGCCTCATCAAGGCTTACTGCGTATACTTTGACTCCGGTTTCCTCAACCCAATCTTCATATACATCGGCAATTGCCTTTAGTTCCCGTACGCATGGTTTGCACCAAGTTGCCCAAAAGTCGATGACAAATGGCTTTCCGTCATTACTTAGAGTAGATGTGTCTACTGAATTGCCATTCATGTCTCGCAGTTGAACCTGCGGGAGTGCGGCAGAGGCTGTGAAGGCTCCAACTGCCAAGAACGCTGAAAGTATGAATTTCTTAAGCATATGTATGTAGTTATTTGTTATCGTTGTTTTGTCGTTGATTTGCCTTGCATGGCACACAAATATAAACAGAGGGAACTATCTATATTAATATAGACAGCAATACCACTCCAAAGTTACAAAAAAAATCTGGATAAATCTGCAATATATAAATATTTAAATTTTCTTTGCAGGATCGCAAGTAAGGCTTATACCCAGTTTTTTGAAAATTTTGTGGTCTACTTCACCAAGCATTACAGTGGAGTGTGCTTGGCAACCATTGAGCTGTGGCAACGTTTCAAGTGCATTGCGGCAGTCGTCGTTGTGTGTGCTGAGCACAGAAAGAGCCACGAGCACTTCGTCGCTGTGAAGACGGGGATTATGCCCCTTCAAGTAGGTAAGCTTGGTGTTCTGAATAGGTTCGATCATTTCCTGTGGAATAAGTTTTAGGTCATGGTCGATACCGGCAAGGTGCTTTACTACGTTGAGTATCAGAGCTGAACTTGGCCCTAATAGAGTGCTTTGTTCTGCCGTTATAATTGTGCCGTTGGCAAGCTCGATTGCAGAGCAGGGGAGTCCGCTCTTTTCTGCACGTTGGCGAGCGGCTGAGATGCAACGACGATAGTTCTCATCAATCTTTGCTTGCTTAAGAAGTAGTGCAATCTTATTCACTTCCATCTCACAGTCATCCCCTTTTGCAAGGTTGTTGAGCGCGGTGAAATAGCGCCGAATTATCTCGTTTTTAGATGCTCGGCAGCAAACCTCATCATCGCTTATGCAGAAACCGACCATGTTTACACCCATATCGGTTGGCGACTTGTATGGATTGTTGCCATAAATTCCTTCGAAGAGGGTATTTAATACAGGGAAGATTTCTATGTCGCGGTTGTAGTTGATAGCTGTTTTTCCGTATGCATCAAGATGGAAGGGGTCGATCATGTTCACATCGTTGAGGTCTGCGGTTGCTGCCTCATATGCAAGGTTGACAGGATGTTTCAGTGGAAGGTTCCACACGGGGAATGTTTCGAATTTTGAGTAGCCTGCCGTAACTCCACGCTTGTGCTCATTGTAAAGTTGGCTGAGGCATACCGCCATCTTGCCACTGCCAGGACCGGGTGCTGTAACAATCACCAAAGGTCGGCTCGTTTCTATATAGTCGTTGCGCCCGAAGCCTTCGTCTGATGCTATTAAGTCTACGTTGGTTGGATAGCCTTCGATCATGTAGTGGTAGTAGACAGTAATTCCCATCCGTTCAAGTTTAGCGCGAAACTTATCGGCACTCGTCTGCCCATCGTAGTGAGTTACGCATACCGACCCTACAAGGAAACCGAGGTTTTGGAACTCCTTGCGTAGGCGGATTACGTCCATGTCGTAGGTGATACCGAGGTCACTGCGCACCTTATTTCGCTCAATGTCGAGCGCGCTTATCACGATTACTATTTCAGCTTGTTCTTTAAGCTTTTGAAACATTCGCAACTTGCTGTCGGGTTGAAATCCCGGCAAAACGTGACTTGCGTGGTAATCGTCAAACAGTTTACCTCCAAGCTCAAGATAGAGTTTGTTCCCGAAATGTGCGATTCTTTCCTGAATGTGTTCGGATTGAATCTTCAGATACTTGTCGTTGTCAAATCCTTTCATAACGGGATGCAAATTTAATAATTTTTTATATTTTGGGCAAATTGAGTGACAAAAAAATTGCTTGTATATTTATAGATAGCCTGATGTTGAAAACTGGAATGTTGAAAAATTAAACCCGACCATCAATTTTTGATAGCCGGGCTCGAATTATAAGTCAGTGGTATTTTTATTCTTCAGTTTGCGATTCTGCGTATGCTTTGAGTAATTTCTCTTGAACATCACCAGGCACAAGTTCATATCCTGCAAATTCCATTGAGAACGAACTGCGACCTCCGGTGATGGAGCTGAGGCTTGTGCTATAGTTTGCCATCTCTTTTAGAGGCACTTTTGCCTGCAGTTTCTGAATGCCATTTTCTGCATCCATTCCCATGATGAT
Source organism: uncultured Sangeribacter sp. (assembly GCA_964480495.1). Lineage (GTDB taxonomy): Bacteria > Bacteroidota > Bacteroidia > Bacteroidales > Muribaculaceae > Lepagella. The sequence continues at coordinate 23,293 of CAYZPH010000027.1, read as the reverse complement.
TGCGCGGCGTCCCTGAAGTTCACTCATCACATCGCCCATGTAGCTGTCTGGTACAAGCACTTCTACATCGTAGATTGGCTCGAGTATCTTTGGATTTGCTTCGCGGAAAGCTTGCGAGAATGCGTTGCGACCGGCAAGACGGAATGATATTTCGTTGGAGTCTACCGGGTGCATCTTTCCGTCATAAATCATGACGCGTACGTCTCGGGCATAGCTGCCGGTGAGCGGACCCTGTTCCATGCGGTCCATAAGACCTTTGACAATAGCCGGAATGAAACGGGCATCAATAGCTCCACCTACTACGCAGTTGTAGACAATCAGTTTGCCTCCCCATTCCAATGGTATCTCTTGCTTGTCGCGTACACTGAGCTTGTATTCCTGATTGCCAAACTTATAGGTGTCTGGCTCAGGCATACCTTCTGTATAGGGTTCCACGATAAGATGAACTTCACCAAATTGTCCGCTACCACCCGATTGCTTCTTGTGGCGATAGTCGGCACGTGCTGCTTTGGTGATTGTTTCGCGATATGGAATCTTTTGTTCCTCAAATGTTATTGGAAGTTTGTCGTTGTTTTCGATTCTCCATTTCAGAGTGCGAAGATGGAATTCTCCTTGTCCCTTCACGAGTGTCTGCTTGAGTTCCTTACTCTGTTCTACAATCCATGTCGGATCTTCTTCATGCATCCTTGTTAGAATGCCAGCAAGTTTTTCAGCATCACTTTCAGTAACCGGTTTGATGGCTCTGGTGTATTTTGGGGCAGGGTACTTGATAAAGTTGAACTTGTATTCGCAACCTTTTTCATTGAGAGTGTTGCCGGTGCGAACATCTTTCAGTTTCACTGCAGCGCCGATGTCTCCAGCTTCGAGCTCATCTATCGGAGTGCGTATTTGTCCGCATACTGTGAATATCTGAGCCAGACGCTCTTTGCCTCCTCGGCTGGCGTTTTCAAGATCGGCTCCAGCCTTCAATGTTCCGCTCATAACCTTAAAATAAGATACCTCTCCAATATGCGGTTCAACTGAAGTCTTAAAGAAGAATACGCTTAGCGGACCATCTGCAAGAGGTTTTACTGCATCTCCTTCGATGGTCTCAGGTGCCGGCATGTCATCGACAAACGGACATACATTTCCAAGGAATTCCATCATACGACGTACGCCCATGTCTTTGCCTGCACTCAGACAGATTACTGGGAATATTGACCGTTCAACCAATCCTTTACGGATACCCATGCGGAGATCATCTTCTGTTAGAGGCTCGTCTCCGAAGAATTTGTCCATCAAACCTTCATCGTTAGCTGCAGCTGCTTCTACGAGTATGCCATTAAGCTCTCTTGCCTTTTCCATTTCTTCGGCAGGAATATCCGAAATCGTGGGTACTCCACCGTCAGGACCCCATTCATATTTCTTCATAAGGAGTACGTCGATTATGGCGTTGAAACCAGGACCTGCGTTGATTGGATATTGTATAGCTACTACGTTATGGCCGAAATGCTCTCGGAGCTGTTCCATTACGTTGTCATAGTCTACCTTCTCGCCATCCATCTTGTTGAGCGCGAAGATAACCGGTTTCCCGAGTTTTGCAGTGGTGCGTACAATGTTTTCAGTTCCTACTTCCACTCCGTATTCGGAATCAATAGTGACCACACCTATGTCTGTAACTCCGAGGGCTGTATAGGCGTTGCCTACAAAATCGTCGGCTCCCGGACAGTCAATGATGTTTAGCTTCTTGTTGTTAAATTCAGCGGCAAACACCGTTGAGAACACAGAATAACCGTATTCTTTTTCTACAGGGAAATAGTCGGAAACGGTGTTGCCGCCGTCGACAGTGCCACGGCGCTTGATCACACCGCACTCGAATAGCATAGATTCCGCAAGAGTGGTCTTGCCGGATCCTTTTGAGCCAAGAAGCGCTATGTTCTTGATTTCATTGGTTTTGTAGACCTTCATGGGTATTCGGTTTTAATAGGTTACTGTTCTGTTGAGTTTTCTCATCTAACATTTATTTCTAAATGCGGTTGCAATTTAATGCTTTTTTTTGAATTGAACGATATTTTATTGTATGTTGTAAAGCATAAAACTAAAAATTGAGGCTGAGGGTGTATCATAATTATAAACTACCTTCCTGATACTCCCTTAGCCTCTTCTTCTCTGTACTTATGTGTTGCTATTCTTATTTGTTCCGGTGGTAAATATATTTTGCCAAGCCAAAGATATATCGACGAAATCCCGGTTGATATTTGAGTAATTTATCAAACCATTTAGTATGCGCCCCAACAAACTTTACTGTTGCACCAACATAAATCATTGCAAAAAGTGTTCCCGGTCCGATTATATTCCATTGCCAGGCGCCAAAGAATAAGTAACAACTCGCAACTGCAAGAACTACGAGCAATGTATCTATATAGATTTTTATCTTCGGAAATGGCTTACCTGTTATTCGGCTAATTGCCACCGGTAACCCTTCTCCTGGCATTGTCACAGATCCACATCTGACTTCAAATGCAATACCAACTGCCATTATTGTGCATCCTGCGAATTGCATTATCGCACATTCAAGTAGCCCGTCGCATGAGATATCTGCAGTCAATAGCATGTTTAGGTCTATCAACCATCCGAATATCCAGCCGATAAGCAATTGACATAGCTGGAATATTTCAAAACGGCGACGAAGTATTATTATTTGAAGGGAAACAAATATAATATTTTGGATTATATTGTAGTTGCCGAGTGAGAGAGAGGGTACTACACCATTTTCTCCTGCTATTGATAACGATAATGGTAGTGATGAAATGACGCCACATCCAAGATTAGATCTGATGCAAATCACAACTCCAAGTGTCATTAAATAGAGTGATATTAATAACAATATATGTTGCCAAATAAAAGAAATTATACGATTTCTCATATATGTAGAGGGATAGTTTTGTTTTATCGTCGGTTTTGGAAATCAGATTAACATATAAAAATGAGAGGCTGCGCCTTTTAAATGACACAGCCTCTTGATCTTGAATTAGAATTTAAATCCAGCGCACGTATGCGAAATCCATGCGGTGGGGAAGCATCGCATTTTTCGGATATACTCGGAGAGCATATCTGAAATTAGCTGCCTCAACAAACTTGCCTTTGAGTTCGTAATCTACAATAGAATCGTTTTCTGCTACAATCTTGAGCTGCTTTGTCTCTTTGAAGTCAGAAACGCCATCGTGATCCTCGTAAATTACGAGTTCTACACCGATCGAATCTCCTAGACCTTTGGTGTCAAGCTTGCACTTCACAGTATATTCTCCATCTGTGACGTGCTTTTGGTTGCTTGTGTCGCCATAATCTACAGAGAGCACCTCAATCTGGTCCCACTTGGAAGCTACAGTTTCTTTCCATACAACAATCTCGCGAGCTTTCGCAAAGTCGTGAGCCTTGAGAGCTGTTGCGCGTTTTGCTTCAGGAGTGTAGAAGCGGTCGATATAGTCATCAAGCTGACGCTTCATTGTGAAGTGTGGCGCAATATGACCGATAGAACGCTTGATATATTGGATCCATTCCGGAGAATAACCCTTGTAGTTCTTGTCGAAGTAGAGCGGGATGATTTCGTTTTCCAACATCGAATAGATAGTGGCTGCATCGAGTTTGTCTTGCTGTGCCTGATCGGTGAAAGTGCGCTTGTCGGTAATTGCCCAGCCAGCTTTCTCATCGAATTTGTATCCTTCATACCACCAGCCATCGAGCACTGAGAAGTTGAGCACACCATTCATTTCTGCTTTCTCGCCCGATGTTCCCGATGCTTCGAGAGGACGAGTCGGGAAGTTGAGCCATACGTCAACACCTGTAACGAGACGCTTTGCAACAGTCATGTTGTAGTCTTCGAGGAAGATAATCTTTCCAAGGAACTGCGGCATGCGGCTGATTTCCATTATATGCTTGATAAGTCCCTGGCCTGCACCATCTGCTGGGTGTGCCTTTCCTGAGAAGATGAACTGTACAGGACGATCCTTGTCGTTTACGATCTTGGCAAGACGGTCAAGATCATTGAAGAGTAGGTGAGCACGCTTGTAGGTGGCAAATCGACGTGCAAATCCGAAGATAAGCGCGTTGGGATTGATCTTGTCCATGATCTGCATCACAGCTGAAGGATCTCCCTGATTGCGGAGCCACTTCTCTCTGAAATCGCGGCGAACAAAGTTGATAAACTTATTTTTCAGCGTCATTCGCATGTTCCATATCTCATCGTCTCCTACTTTGAAGATGTCTTCCCATGCTTCTGGGTTGCTTTGATCCTCAAATACCTTTGAGCCAAGTTTTTCTGTATAGAATGCCTTCCATTCAGAAGCAGCCCAAGTTGGCATATGCACACCATTGGTCACATATCCTACATGGCTTTCTGCTGGATCATAGCCTTTCCAGATTCCAGCAAACATTTTCTTTGACACTTCTCCATGGAGCCAGCTTACACCATTTGCTTCCTGACATGTGTTGAGTGCGAACACACTCATTGAGAATTTCTCGTTGGTGTCGGGATTTTCACGACCCATGTTCATGAGATCGCTCCATGAAATGCCAAGCTTTGCAGGATATTCTCCCATATATTTGCCAAAGAGACCCTCGTCGAAATAGTCATGACCTGCTGGTACCGGAGTGTGTACAGTGTAGAGTGAGCTTGCTCGAACCACCTCAAGTGCTACATTGAATGGGAGATGGTCGTTCTGAACGTATTCCACAAGGCGCTGAAGGTTGAGCAGTGCTGCGTGACCCTCGTTAGCATGATATATGTCGGTGTGGATTCCAAGTTTATTGAGCATATAGATACCACCGATGCCGAGCAGGTACTCCTGCTTGATACGGTTTTCCCAATCGCCACCATAGAGCTTGTGGGTGATCGGACGGTCAAACTCAGAGTTCATGTCGAAGTCTGTGTCGAGAAGATAGAGTTTCATTCTACCTACGTTGACACGCCATACGTGGCAGTAGATTATGCGGCCGGGATAAGGCACTTCCAGAATCATCGGTTGTCCGTCTTCTCCGAGCACCGGTTCAATGGGGAGCTGATCAAAGTTCTGAGGCTCATAGTTGGCAATCTGCTGACCATCGATGCTGAGGCTCTGCTGGAAATAACCATAGCGGTAGAGGAAGCCGACTGCAGTCATGTTTACGCGAGAATCTGAAGCCTGCTTGATGTAGTCGCCCGCAAGAACGCCGAGACCACCGGAGTAGATTTTCAGACAAGTGCAGAGGCCGTATTCCATTGAGAAGTATGCCACAGATGGGATGTCGTTGCGCATTGGCTCCTTCATGTAGTTTTTGAAGGAAGTGTACACTTTTTCAATGCGATCCATCCAAAGACTATCGTTCAGTATTTCCTGATATCTGTCGTGGCTGAGTTGCTGAAGAAGCATTACCGGATTTTCTCCTGTCTTGCGCCAGAGGTCATGGTCAAGGTCGCGGAAGAGGTTCTTACCTTCGCTATTCCATACCCACCATAAGTTCTTTGAAATTTCCTCAAGCGGACGAAGCTTCTTGGGGAGAGAATTAGATACCACCATATTGCGCCATACAGGCTGGTTGGCTTTACTTACTTGAAGTTTCATAAAATATAATCTTGTAACTACGTTTTCTAAATATTTCTACTTGTTGATTCTTTTGTCGCGGTTGCCGATTGCGGTTTCAAATGCTTCATCGTATTTTTTTATGAAGTTTTTCCAATCGGCAAGAGCAGCTGTTTTTTGTGCTGCTTTCATTACTGCGTTGGTGTCTGTGTGACTAGCTTCTGAATATGCTGAGAGTGTATTGGCAATTGCTTTTGCTGTTTCCCAATAGCTGTTGTCATCGCGTGGAGCCACTACAACACCGGTCTTTTTCAGAGATTCTATTGGGGACACTATGTGTTTGCCGGCTACGTCGCTCTCTATCCATTGGCCGAAACCTGATTTGTCGGTAGTCACTGTCGGTACTCCAAATGCTACGCTTTCAAGCGGGGTGTAACCCCAAGGTTCGTAGTATGATGCAAACACTGTGATGTCTAAAGCGGGAAGAAGATCATAATATGGAATGTTTATAATTCCATCATTGCCATCAAGATAGCAGGGCACGAAAATAGTCTTTACAACCCCGGGCTTCCCGATTGCTCCCTCCGCTTCAAGCTGGGCTATTCTGCAACAAGCAGGGTCATAGCCTTCATTGTTGAGACGATGGGTAAGATAATCCGGCTCAACTTTCATGAAACCATGTTGCTCTAAGTCTATCAAGAGTTCTCCGTTGGGCTCTTTTACCCATGCCGGTACGAGCACGAGCGAGAGAATGTCGCGCTTGGCAACAGCTCCGGTTTTGCCCAGTTCAGCCATGCTGTCGAGGAATACGTCAAGTCCTTTATTGCGGTATTCGTTACGCCCGGAGGTGGCCACGATAAGAGTGTCGTCACTCCATTGTCTTCCGGTCATCTTCGTAGCTATGTCAAGCAGACGTTTACGTCCGGATTCCCTAAGTTTTACATATTTTGTTTTCGATGGCACGAAATCCGGCTCAAACCCGTTAGGGGTTACTACATCAGGATTTTTGTCAAGAAGTTGCTCGCATTCCTTTGCTGTCAGTGTGCTGACGGCAGTGAAGCTGTCTGCGTTCCATGCAGCTGCCTTTTCCACAGAATGCTTTGCTTCCATGTTGAGCTCTTGTGCCATCTGGTCGCCGTTGTAGCCTGAGAAATACTCATACAGATTTTTGCCATTGCCGCAAATCGACCGTCCGATTGATGTGGCATGGGTAGTGAACAGACTTGCTGCTTCGGGCATTATCTTGCGTAGCCAGAGAAGTCCCATGCCAGTGGTCCATTCGTTGAAGTGTGCGATGATATTTCTGTCTGTTTTCCCAAGATGAGAGGCAAGTGCCTTCATAACAATGGCAGAAGCAACGCCAAATGCGCATCCTTCTGAATAATCACCATAATTGTGAAGGGAATCAACGCCAAACATATTCCACATCTCACCGAACACTTCGTCGAGAATCTTGTAGACTCCTTCAAATTTCACGAGCACTACAACCGGAGACCCTGGGATGTCCCAACGTCCGGCGCGGATGGTAATGCCATATGGCAATTCAAGATTGCGACATGACTTTAGCAACGTTTTTCGCTCTATGAAATAGGGGGAGGGGGTCTCGTTGGTCCATACATCTGGACCTATAAATATCAGATTGTCGCCAAACTGCTCTTTGAGCACGCGGGCTTTGGTTGACAGTACTGTGTAGATGCCACCGATCTTGTTGCATACTTCCCAGCTTGTCTCAAAAAGCAATTCCTTTTGATTTTTCATATTGCCTGTATCTTCGGCTTAATAAATTACCTCAGGTCCTGTATGATTGTCAAAGAACCCGAATTATTAAGAAATAACCTTAAAAGACTTCCTTTTTTGGAGTCTGTTCTTACTATATAAAATGCAAAATTACAAAAAAAGTTCGTGTCTTGCAAGTCTTTGGCTTTATATGTTGTTAAATCACATTTGAAACCATGGCGTATTGATAACATTGAAGCCCCCCATCTGAGGGAGGCTTCAATGGTGAATTTTTATCAGAAGGGGAGATCGTCGCTTGAATCGCCTGCGGAGTAATCACCTCCATTAGGTGTGCTCGGGAATGAATCTCCACCAAAAGGCATTGGTGCTTCCGGATGTTGCTGAATCCCATTGATTGGAGCGAATCCTCCAGGTTGTGGAAATCCGCCTTGTTGTGGATATCCACCTGGCTGAGGATATCCACCCTGTGGAGTCGGTGAGTATGGTCTGGCTGCATAGCAACTTACATCTGTATACCATCGACCGTTAAATTCACGGCTTTCGAGGTCTACTGAGAGTGTATATGAATTCCCAACTTCAAGCTGGATTGTGTCGGCTTTGTCTCCGAAAATATGGAATTTTACTTTCCTGGGATACTGTCCGAAGGTCTCGAGAACCCATTCTTTTTTCTTCCAGTCGCGTCCTGCCTTCGATTGGCCTTGTTGCATCCCAAGGTCAAGGATGATTTTTCCATCTATTTCCATAATTCTTCTTTTATATTTATATATCTTTTCTTTATATTTGTTTTGGACTTCAAAATTACTCAAAAATAGTTATCAATCCAAATTTCATTTCATTTTATTCTATTTTTTACGCCTGCTCTCTATTTGCCTAAGCGGTTTGTATTGAACTCTGCATATGAAAACAAAAGTAGGAGGTAAACAACCTTTTTTCTGTGTTTACCTCCCACTTGATTTGGTTACGGATACCCGTTGGTTAATCGAATTCAGTCATCGTCTGGTAAGCAGCGATATCGTAGTCGTGGCGCTTCATAAAGCGAAGAATGTTATTGCGTTCCTCGCAGTCGCTTACGTCTTCGAGAATGCGTCGACATGCATGTTGAAGCGAGATATGCGACTGATATATGTGGCGGTAGCATTTGGCTATCTCGTCGATCACTTCATTGCTCATTCCGCATTTGTTAAGGATGTATGAATTGACTCCGAAATAGGAAATGGGATTGTGTGCCATTACTACATATGGTGGGACATTGCCGGTGACACGGCAACCTCCTTTCACAAGCACACAATCTCCGAGCTCAAAACCTTCGTGTACTAATGCATCAGAAGAAAGTATGCAATAGTTACCGATTGTGCAGTCTCCTGCAACTTTTACTCCATTTCCGAGCACACACTTGTCGCCAATGGTTGAATCATGGCCAATGTGTGATTGTGCAAGAATAAATGAGCCGTTGCCAACCTTAGTAGTCTTGCCTTCATGAATGCTCCGGTTGATGATCACATGCTCTCGGATTCTATTGTCATCGCCGATGGTGACATACGATTCCTCTCCTTTCCATCGGAAATCCTGGGGAGTGGCTGCAATGATACAGCCCTCATAGATACGGTTGTTTTTCCCGATTCTTGCTCCGGATAGGATGCTGGAGTGAGAATGTATGAAGCAGTTGTCGCCTATCTCCACATTGCGATCGATATATACAAACGCTCCTACTGTGATGTTGTCGCCTAGTTTGGCTTCCGGATGTACGAAGGCCAGTGGTGAGATATTATTCATATTCTTCGTTTTAGTTTAAGGTTAACTTCGTCTGATCATCTGCCGCCACCTACAGCCTGATAGAGGTTTATAAGTGCTGAAGTGTGCGCATGCCAGCTGCTTAGGCTGGCCAGCTGAGCTTGCAGTAGGCTACTCCTTGCCGTCAACACTTCAAGATAAGATGTGTGATGGTTGAGGATAAACAGCTCGTTGGTGTATTCTACAGATTTTTCAAGTTGCTTAACTTGCATGTCTATAAGCACCTTCTTTTCTCCACTTTTTGCAATCTTTACCAGTGCATCGCTGACATCAGCAGCTGCCGACATAACTGTACTCTCGAAGTTGTTCAAGGCCTGCTCTTGCTGTGCTTTGGCTGCTTTGAGCTGAGCTATGTTCTGTCCGCGAGAGAATAGTGGAGCGGTCAGAGATCCTGCCAGCTGAGCAAACCATTTTCCTGGATTCATCACAACCGATCCGAGAAGGTTGGTAAAACCACCTTGTGCAGAGATTGCAATTGAAGGATAGAAGGCTGCGTGAGCAGAGCTGACTGTGTAGAAGGCAGATGCGAGTCCGCGTTCTGCTGCTGCCACGTCAGGACGAGTGGCGAGGTAGCTCATAGGTACTCCAGAAGATACTTCTGCCGGCAGTGTTAAGCTCAGATCAGTTCCTACTTTCCATTGTTGTGGATAGGTGTTGAGAAGCTGAGAGAGACTGTTGTCTACGAGGACAATCTGCTGTTCAAGGTCCGGTATTGTTGAGAGAATGTTGAAATAGTTTGCACGGCTTTGTACCACTGCAGCCTCAGTTGTGCTGCCTGCGGCTTTCAACTGTTCCATCGTTTCAACCTGATCCTTCCAGATTGCAGCAGTGCTCTTTGTAAGCTCAAGTTGCTGGTTGAGAAGCACGAGAGAATAGTATGTTGAGGCAACGGCAGTGATAATCTGAGAGCGAACTGCCTGTTCGTATGCCTGTGTCTGTTCTAATGTTGCTTTCGCTCCTCTTTTGCGGTTAAGGATTTTTCCAAACGCGTCAATTTCCCAATTCGCAGCTAGAGGAATAGAGTAGCTCCATATTTCGTTTCCATCGCAAAACGCACCGCCTCCGTTGGGTGTTAGAGCGAGCGATGGAAGATAAGATAGTTTCGCACCGAGAAGTTGTGCTTTTGCGATTTCCACGTTAAGGCGTGCATTGTCAAGATTTGTGTTTTTTGCCAATGCTTCCTCGATATATCCTTTTAGTATTGGATCTGTGAAAATTTCTTGCCATCCGAGGTAAGCCAGGCTTGTGGAGTCTTGATGCTCCACAGCCTGCTTGAAGTCGGCAGCTGCCGCGTTGTCTTCTGGCAACTGATACTTATTATAGATGTGGCAGCTGCTCATTGTGAGCAACATTAAAGCCACGCCTGTATATTTGATTATTCTTTTCATTGTGTCAGTCTCTGTTAATTGAGTATTGTTCAAGTTCACTCTTTATTTTCGAGTTGTCTTTATCGCTCCAAGTTGGAGGAGTGAATTTCTCCTGAAGAGTTTGGAACGCTACGAAGAGAGAAGGCACAATGAGAACTTGCAGAATCATGCCGATGAGCATGCCTCCGATAGCGCCTGTGCCGAGTGCCTGGTTACCGTTGGCGCCTGCACCGGTTGCGAACATCATTGGAATTAGACCGATAATCATCGCCAGAGAGGTCATTAGAATCGGGCGTAGACGAGCTACTGATCCCTGAACTGCCGACTTTATTATGCTCATGCCTGTGCGGCGGCGGTCAAGCGCATATTCAATGATAAGGATAGCATTCTTGGCAAGCAGACCAATAAGCATGATGAGCGAAATCTGGAGATAAATGTTGTTGTCTATGCCGCGCATGTTTGCAAAGATAAACGTTCCCATAAGTCCAAATGGAATAGAGAGAATTACTGCCCATGGCAAAATGTAGCTCTCATATTGGGCTGAGAGAATGAGGTATACAAACACAAGCACCAAAAGGAATACGGTTGCGGTGCCTCCACTGCCACCAGAAGCCTCTTCTCGTGTCATGCCAGAGAATTCAAAGTCAAAACCTGTTGGAAGTGTTTCCTCTGCTACGCGATTTATGGCCGCAATGGCCTCACCAGAAGAGTAGCCATCTGCAGGTACTCCGGTTATCTGGATAGAGGTAAACATATTGAATCGGTTGATTACGTCTGGTCCGTAGATGCGTTTCAAGTGCACGAAGTTGTCGATAGGCGCCATCTCATTGCCGTTGCGTACTTTGATTTGCTTCAATGTCTCCGGGCTAATACGCGCTTCTGGTGTCGCTTGCATCATCACGCGGTATAACTTTCCGTAACTGTTGAAGTTTGAAATATACATACCTCCGTAATAACCTTGGAGAGCGGAAAGCACTGCGTTTTGGGTAAGACCAGCTTGCTTCACTTTGGGCACGTCGATTTCAACAAGATATTGCGGGAATGTCGGATTAAATGTAGAGTATGCCATCTGAATCTCCGGCTGCTGGTTGAGCGTTCCGATAAACTTTTGGTATATACCGAAGAACTTGTCGAGCGAGCCTCCGGTCTTGTCCTCAAGTTTCAGTTCGAAACCATTAGTTGCGGAGTAACCGGAAATCATAGGTGGCTGGAAGAACATTACGTTTGCTTCGGTGATTTTGGAACACATTCCGTATAGTTTCTGAAGTATGGCAGATGCGGATTGGTCGGCTCTTTTTCGTTCTTCCCAATTCTTGAGTTTTATGATAAAAGAACCATAGGTGCTGCCCTGGCTACCACTAATGAATGAGTATCCTGTGATGGCTGTGGTGCTGTTTACTTCGGGGATTGATTGTATTATGGAGTCTAATTCATCCATTACGAGCTGAGTGCGTTCCTGTGAGGATGCTGGAGGCAGAGTCACAGCTCCCATTATGGTACCGGTGTCTTCGGTCGGCACAAGTCCGGTAGGAGTCGTGTTCATGAGCCATACCAGAGCTCCAATGGAGGCTGCTACCATGCTGAAAGATATGATTTTGTGGTTGGCAAACCATTGAGTTGCAACCTTATACTTAGCAAGAAGTGCGTCAAATACTACGTTGAACCAATAGAAAAATCTTTTTAAGAAGTTGCTCTTTTCTTTGTGGTTGTCCTGCTTTGTATTAGACTCGAAATTCTTTAGTGGATCTTCTTCGCTTCCTTCTTTCTTATGTGGTTTCAAGAAAATGGCGCAGAGTGCCGGAGAGAGGGTTAGAGCGTTGATTGCTGAGAGGCCGATTGCCATCGCCATAGTAAGACCAAACTGACGGTAGAAGATACCTGAAGTGCCGGGGAGGAATGACACAGGGATAAACACGAGCATCATCACAAGGGTGATTGACACAAGGGCGGAGCCAATCTCGCTCATGGCATCAATAGAAGCCTTGCGAGCAGACTGGTAGCCTTCATCGAGTTTTGCGTGTACGGCCTCTACTACCACTATGGCGTCATCGACCACAATCGCAATAGCGAGCACAAGAGCTGAGAGTGTTAGAAGGTTAAGTGTAAACCCGAAGATGTAGAGGAGGAAGAACGTACCAATCAATGCCACAGGAATGGCAATCATAGGAATCAGTGTCGAACGGAAATCCTGCAGGAATATAAACACTACCAAGAACACAAGAATGAAGGCCTCGATAAGTGTCTTGAATACCTCATGAATCGATGCAAAGAGGAAGTCGTTGGCACTCATGGTGGTCTCTAACTTCAGACCTTTTGGCAAGGACTTGCGTGCATTCTCCTGAAGTTTTTCGATATTCTTGATAACTTCGGTTGCATTTGATCCGGCAGACTGGAACACGATTGCAGCAGAACCGACGTGACCGTTCTGACGGCTTCCGAAACCATAGCTAACCTTTCCGAGTTCGATATCTGCTACATCGCTGAGACGAAGAATTTCTCCGTCTTTTGTGGCACGAACCACAATGTCTTCAAATTCTTTTTCATCTTGAAGACGTCCCTTGTAGCGCATCGTATATTGGAAGGTCTGGTTGCCTTGCTCGCCAAATGCACCTGGTGCAGCTTCTATGTTCTGCTCTGCAAGTACGGCTGATATGTCGCTTGGCATAAGACCATATTGTGCCATTACGTCGGGTTTAAGCCAGATTCGCATTGAGTAATCTGCTCCAAATGCCATAGCGTCACCGACACCCGATACACGCTTGATCTCCGGAATGATGTTGATAAGCATGTAGTTGTCGATAAACTGGCTTGTGTATGTGTCAGTCTCGTCATAAAGGCCCATTACCATAAGCATGGATGTCTGGCGCTTCTGGGTGATGACACCTACCTGGTTTACTTCAGCAGGCAAAAATGCCGCGGCTTTTGCAACTCGGTTTTGCACATCTACAGCCGCCATGTCCGGGTCCATGCCCTGTTTGAAATATACCTGGATTGTTGCCGAACCATTGTTGGAGGCCGACGATACCATATAGTCCATGTTTTCCGCACCGTTGATCTGCTCTTCGAGCGGTGCGATCACGGAGTTCAGCACGGCCTGTGCCGAGGCTCCGGTGTATGTGGTGCTAACCATGATGGTTGGTGGCGCGATATTGGGATACTGCTCAATGGCAAGTCCCGATAGTCCCAGCAGACCAAAAATGACGATGAATACAGATATCACCGTCGAAAGCACCGGTTTATTTATAAATCTGTCAAGTCTCATGTGTAATTTTTACTTTTTAGGAGTGATTGTCATTCCATCTTTGAGAGTTGTGCCTACACCCTCGATCACGATCACATCGCCGGCCTTCAGTCCCTTGGTCACAATATAGTTCACACCATCGTTTTTCGAATCTATTTCGATTGGAGACTGGTGAACCTTGGAGCTGTCGCCAACAACATAGACAAACTTCATGTCTTGAATTTCAAAAGTGGCTTTCTGAGGGATTGTAATCACTCCGCGGTTGATGCTCGGAAGAAGTACCTGACCGGTGTTGCCGCTTGTTAACATTCCGTCGGGATTGGGGAATGCAGCCTTCACTGTGGCACTGCCTGTTGACGGGTCAAGCACTCCTGAAATTGAGACGATTCGTCCCGGCTGGCCGTAGATTGATCCATTGGCGAGCTTGAGTTGAACTTCCGGCAGAGAGTCAATCGCCTGAGCCATGCTACGGTTGCCACCGTTGGTGAGCGCGAGAATCTCTTTCTCTGTCATTGAGAAGTAAGCTTCCATCTCTCCGTTGTTTGAAAGCATTGTAAGAAGGGTCTGAGGACTTACCAGAGAGCCTTCCTTATTGTCGATTGTGCCTACCACTCCAGATGCAGGAGCTTTTACAAGAGTGTATGATAGGTTTTTCTCGGTCGAAGTCAGATTTGCATTTGCCTGGCCAAGCTGCGCCTTTGCGGCATTGAGCTGGTCAAGACTTGTTTGGTATGCAGATGCAGAGATAATGTTCTTATCATAAAGAATCTTGTTGTTGTCTGCATTTGTCTGAGCAGTGCTCACATTTGCCTGAGCTACAGCAACTGCGGCTTTGGCTGCATCAACTGCTGCCTGAAGCTGCACTTGGTCGATGGTGAAGAGAAGTTGGCCAGCTGATACTTTTTGACCTTCTTTCACGTGTACTTTTGTCAGAAAACCTGAGATCTGCGGACGAATCTCTACATCGTTCTTTCCGTGCAGTGTTGCCGGATAGTTGGTGTTAAGATCAGCGTCGCTTTCGCTCAATGTGAGTGTTGCTAGTTCAGGCGCAGCCTGTTGTCTCGACTGGTTGTCTCCTTTGCATGATGTCATGAAGAGACCACCGCATGCTAAAAGCAGCGTGCAGATTGAAATAGTCTTCATCTTTTTGTTCATTGATATTGTCTTGTTTAAATATATTGCAAACTATAAGAAATATTGAAATGCGGATTCTTGCTATTTTCTTTTGCTAATATCCGGTGTACTCAAAGGAATCAATTTGCTACTTCGATAGATTTTTAATTTTTTTATTTGCAAATAAAAGTAAAATTCCGTCTGTTTCAGAACTGCTTTGGTTGAACGATCAAATCACGCGGTCTGTCACGCTCGTTCTCTTTACAACTAAAACAATCCTTAAACCATCTTAAAATTTTACCAAATCATTATTGTTACTCTCACTAAAATTAACTACAAAATTACTAAATATTTTTTCATATTGGTATATGTGATTAATTTTTGTCTGATTTAAGTTGAAAAATAAGAAATAATGAACAATTTGTTATGTTTTTGTAGATTAGCGCCAGTGGTGCTTCAAAGAAAGCAGCCACCGTTGTGGATAATGGTGGCTGTCTTTCATGGATGGTTACTTGGTTGCTTGGGGATTAAATGGTGGTGGAGTTCCGGCATCACCATCATCTGTGTCACTCTTTGCGCTGTCAAGAGCCTTTTTCTCTTCCTCTTTGCGGTTGATTTCGATAATCTCGTCTGTGCGACTTTTCCATTTGCGAGGACCGAGGATTGCTTGGACATCATCGTGATAAATAACCTCATTTTTCACAAGAAGATCGCGGATTTCATTGTGCTGTTTCGCATATTCTCTTAGAATTTCCTTAGCACGTTCATATTGACTGTTGATGATTCTTATCACCTCATCGTCGATCATCTTTGCAGTGTCTTCACTGTATGGCTTCGTGAATCCGTATTCCTGACCGGTTGAGTCATTATAGTTCACATTTGGGAGCTTGTCGCTCATTCCATACATCATCACCATTGCTCTTGCCAATTTTGTCGTTTTCTCCAAGTCGTCAGATGCTCCCGTACCTATCTGTCCGAGAAATACATCTTCTGCTGCTCTGCCTGCTAGCATGCCACACATTGTGTCGAGTAGTGCCTGTGTTGGAATAATCTGTCTGGCCTCCGGAGCATACCATGCAGCTCCAAGAGCTCTGCCGCGAGGCACTATGGTGACCTTGACAAGCGGATTGCCGTATTCAATCATCCAGCTGATGGTGGCGTGGCCTGCCTCATGGGTTGCTATTGCGAATTTTTCTTCGTCAGTGATGACCCTTGATCTCTTTTCGAGTCCTCCTACAATTCTGTCGATTGCTGCCATGAAGTCTTCCCACTCTACGGCTTGCTTATTGTTGCGCGCGGCAATGAGTGCGGCCTCGTTGCAAACGTTTGCAATGTCTGCTCCGGAGAATCCTTGTGTTTGTCGTGCCAATTGCTCTACATTAAGTCTGGAATTGACTTTGATGTTACGTAGATGTACGTTGAAGATTTCTACGCGGTCGCTGAGTTCCGGAAGATCTACATAAATCTGACGGTCAAATCGGCCAGGACGCAAGAGAGCTTGGTCGAGCATATCTGCTCGGTTGGTAGCAGCAAGCACTATTACACCATTGTTCGAACCAAAACCGTCCATTTCGGTGAGCATCTGGTTGAGAGTATTCTCTCGTTCGTCATTGCTTCCCATATTAGGATTTTTGCCGCGTGCTCTACCTACAGCGTCGATCTCATCGATGAATACTATGCATGGAGCTTTTTCCTTTGCCTGCTTGAAGAGGTCGCGCACACGGGCTGCGCCTACGCCTACAAACATCTCTACAAAGTCTGAACCAGACAAAGATAGAAATGGCACACCAGCCTCGCCCGCTACTGCTTTTGCCAGCAAGGTCTTACCGGTGCCCGGAGGTCCTACAAGCAGGGCTCCTCTTGGTATTTTTGCACCAAGCTCTGTGTATCGTTGTGGATTTTTCAGAAACTCTACAATTTCCTCTATCTCAACTTTTGCCTCGGCAAGTCCGGCTACATCTTTGAATGTTACGTTGGTCTTGTTGTCTTTGTCAAAAACTCGAGCCTTAGACTTGCCAACACTAAAGATTCCATTTCCGCCACCGGCACCACCGCTCATTCTGCGCGACATAAAGACCATAATGGCGATAAACAGAATAATTGGACCAAAATACCAGAAAAGCTTCATGAAGTCGCCACTCTTTTCGTATTTTACAGATATCTCAGGTTTCCCAGCTTTGGCAAGTGCTTCGTTCCAAATATCAATCTTGTCTTGAATCTTGTTGGTGCCGGGAATGGTAGTCTTGAGTCTTTTTTCTGAATCAGGACCTTGTCCTTCCTGATTCATTTTTTGATGTTTGGCTCCTGATTTAGTGAGGATGCCTATAGCAACACTCGATTCAGGCATAACTTCAATTCTTGAGATGTCACCGGCCTTTGCGGCATCTTCGAACTCTGTCCAGTCTACGTTTTTTGTCTGACTGCTGTCTTGAAAATAATATAGTCCGAAGAGACATGCTATGATTAGCAGATACATCCAGTACATGCTAAACATCGGTTTCTTGCCGGAATTACCGTTTTTATAAGGCATAAGTCCCATAATTATTGAGTATAGTTCTTTGATAAATTGTTCTATTCTTCATCAGAGATTGTAGTGCATTCGGCATCGCTCCAGAGTTGTTCTATCCTGTAGAAACCTCTTGTGTCTGGCAGAAATATGTGTACCATTGTGTCACCGTAGTCCACCACAATCCACTGGCTGTTGCGGTAGCCCTCGAAATTTATTGGCTTTTCACCGGTTTGTTTTCTCATCTCTTCCATTACGTTGTCTGCTATCGAACTGACTTGAGTGGTAGAGTTTCCGGTGCATATGATAAACCTATCGGTTGGGGCTCCATCGACCCTCGTTAGGTCAAGTACGCTAATGGCGTGTCCTTTTTTGTCTTGTATGGCTTTGATTATTATGTCTGATATTTGGGTCATGTCTTATTTAACGTTCCTTAATTGGTTTATTGAGCGCAAAGCGTGTGTATCCTAATGGTTGAGTTTGTCTTGCTCGCGCTGTTCGTATATTTTTAGCAGGTCGATGCAACGACATGTTTCTGTTGCAATGTCTGTAGCGTTGGCGAGGGCCTCAGACATGGCAATTCCGTTGCAACCGGCATCCATTAGTGATGCGATGTCGTCATAGCAGACTCCACCGCTAGCCACTCTTGGAAGTTCGGGATTGTGGATATCCATATCACGGCATAACTGTGTTATGCCTTCTAGTCCGATTGGGGCGATGTTACAGCCGGCTGTTGCTTTGAATGGACGGAGTGCAACGTAATCAATGTCTAGTCCGGTCAGCGATGCAATCCGATCCGAATCGTGAAGCTCCACTCCCACTATGGCTGCAGCTCCAAGTGTGGCTCTGGCATTAGACGGGAATTCGTCTGCCGGATTCACGATAACTCCTCCAACGTTAATTTCTTTCGCGAGTGCTACATGGTTTCTGAATGTTAAAAACGCCTTGTGCTCAATGCAGTCGGGCATTATTCTTTCCACTATGCGGCGTACTTCGTGTTCGGGCATGCCGTCTATTGTAAGTTGAATCCACCGGCATCCTGCGCTTAAGACTTCCTTTATCTGTTCTTCTACGCTCCGGCGGCTCTTGCTGTCGGTTATAAACTGTAGCATGTTTTTCTGTATTCTGTGAGTATCAAGATTATATTCGCTTCCCGGTAGAGATCCCTTTATCTTTCTCGGGAAGTGCAGATTCAATTGCCTCTCGGCATTCAGCCATAAGTGATTTGGTATTAAAACCTCTTTCTCCAGGCAGAATTGGCTTGTGAATTGTGATCGTGATAGTTCTAGGGTGTATGAGATAAGTATAGCGTGGCATTACCTGGAATGATCCGTCGATTGTAATCGGAACTACAGGGAGCTTAAACTCTCCTGCAAGCATGAATGCTCCGCGCTTGAAAGGAATCATCTTTCCATCCCAAGTGCGACTTCCTTCAGGAAATATTACCAGCGACATGCCATCTTTCAGTTGTTCTTCGGCTTCTTGAATGGTACTACGTATGCCAGTGATGGAGGCATCGTCTACAAAGACACTCCCTGCACATTTACAAGCCCATCCAACCATGAAAATGTTTTCGAGCTCTTTTTTCATCATCCACTTGAAGTTGTGGTTTAAGTAGCCGTAGATCGACCAAATGTCGAAAGCTCCCTGATGGTTGGCGGTGAATACATAAGACGTAGTTTTGTCAATATTCTCACGCCCATGAACCTTGACTCTTACACCGGCTATCAAACAGCAGAATCTACTCCAATAATGTGCGGGCCAGTATCCCCAGAATGCGTGATTCCCAATAGTGCAACCTACGACTGTAGTTATTGCTGTAATAAGAGTTGCAACTATAAACAATGGAGCAGCAATCAGCCATTGATAGATTCCATATATAATTTTCATGAATCAGGGTATGTTGGTTTGAATATATTCTCTACTATCAGTGTCTTTTGTGTTTGATCCATAAAGGGGGAGGTACCACAAATCCGAATCTTTTACTCATCTTTTGGAACTGGCGCGATCAGCTTGTAGCCTTTGCCGTGAATGTTGATGATTTCTATGGCGGGGTCTGACTTTAGCAGTTTTCTCAACTTCGTGATATACACGTCCATGGAGCGGGCGTTGAAGTAATTGTCGTCAACCCAAATTGTCTTCAATGCATAGTTGCGTTCCAGAATGTCGTTCACGTGAGAGCAAAGCAAAGCCAAAAGTTCAGATTCCTTTGTGGTAAGTTTTTGTGTGGAATCTTCTGATACAAGAACCTGCTTCTGGGTGTCGAATGTGAATTTACCTATTCTGAAGAGTGTGACTTCTCTGTCTTTCTTTCCCTTTACTCGGCGCAGAATGGCATCAATTCTCACCACAAGTTCTTCCATTGAAAATGGCTTGGTGATGTAATCATCTGCTCCAAGCTTAAAACCTTCAAGAATGTCGTCTTTAAGATTTTTTGCAGTTAGAAACACAATTGGAACTTCACTATTTACATTGCGTATTTCCTGTGCAAGGGTGAACCCGTCTTTTCTGGGCATCATCACGTCAAGCACGCAAATGTCATATTTGCCTTTGAGAAATGCCTTATATCCTTTTTCTCCATCCGGATAAAGGTCTGCGTTAAACCCTTTGGCTTGCAGAAATTCACGAAGGAGCATTCCTAGATTCTCATCATCCTCGCAGAGGAGAATTTTAATTTTTTCTTCCATATATCTTTTATATCTTATGGATTATTGATTCTAATATATTATAACTTATTTGATATTTTGGCAGGTGTCGAAAAATTATAACCCACCTCAATTATATTAACATATAAAATGTGATTATTTCTTTTTTAACACGATATTTTTCTTGCACGGGTTAAAGATACTATACGCCTTCTTCGGTTTGTTTTTTCAAGGGAAGCTGTATGGTGAATGTGGATCCCTTACCGAGGTCTGATTCCACATTAATTGTTCCATTGAAGATTGTGACCATTCTTTTCACATATGCAAGGCCTAATCCGAAACCCTTTACGTCGTGCCTATTGCCTGTGTGTACGCGGTAGAATTTGTCGAAGATTTTTTTGAGATCCTCTTTCTTT
The DNA here is from genome assembly GCA_964480495.1 of uncultured Sangeribacter sp. GTDB lineage: Bacteria > Bacteroidota > Bacteroidia > Bacteroidales > Muribaculaceae > Lepagella. The sequence continues at coordinate 2,940 of CAYZPH010000027.1, read as the reverse complement.
ATCCCGATGCCGTTGTCTTGAATACAGATGCGTAGCTTATTGTTGCCTTCGTTGGCAGTGCTGACCACAAGTTGCGGTGGTACTTCCTCATTGCGGTATTTTACAGCGTTGTCGAGCAGCGAGAAAATTACGTTCGTAAACTGCATCTCATCAACCATTACGGTGGCTTCATCGGCTCCGTTGTAAAACTTAAGACTTCCCCCGAATCGTTCCGCCTTTATCTTGAATGTTGACACGACTCCTGCAATTATCTTGTTGGCATCCACAGCAGTGAGTGTGATTGCATTATTGCTGTTGTCAAGCACAGACATTTGCAACACTTTTTCTACTTGGAAACGCAGACGTTTCGACTCTGCACCGATCACTTCCGACAGATGGTGGAGGGTTTCCGGAGATTTCCTCACCGAGTCATCGTTAAGCATTTGAGCTGCAAGTGATATTGTCGAAATTGGTGTTTTCAATTCGTGGGTCATATTATTAATGAAGTCAGTCTTCATTTCTCCAAGTCTTTTTTGCTTGAAAGCCAGAATCATTGTAAAAATGAAGATTGCAAGCAAAAGCAGAGTGAGGGCGAGAGTCGGAATCACGAATCTTACAGAGGAAAAAATATAATTTGATTTTGTGGGAAACTCTACTTTCAGTTCATAGCGACTGTCTGAGTTGGGGAAGAGCCGTGCTGAATATATCTGTCTGTCGTTCATGTCTGGCTCATTGTCGGTGGTAGCGTAGATTATGTTTTTCTTGTCTGTAACAGCAAAACTGAATGGCACACTGAGACCATTGTTTGCCAGTTCGATTGTCAGCACATTTCTTATAAAGGCAGAATCTGCCCTTTCCATTACGGGGCGGTGTGACGCATCGTAGAGGATTGAAAGAATTATCTCATTGAGAAGTCCGCTTTGATATATATATTGGTTTTTGATGGTTTCCTGAAGGTCTTGATAGCGTTTGGCTACATTTTCTGTAGGCTGTGGAAATGTGATTATCGGGCCGCGTCCTGCCTGGGGGCTAACCAGCAATGATGTGCCTGAGTCAAACGAAGAGTTGTCGGCACCATATGCGTTGTCAATAAGGTTGATGTCCTTTTCCAAAAAATGAAGAGTCTCCTGGCGTTCCAATAATCCTACTGTGCCATAGAGCGCACGCATGGCACTTTCGGAAAACTGGGACTCTCGCATTTTTATCATGTTTTCAAGATACATGATCTGAAAATATAGTAGGGCGCAGAATGTTATCCCCATGACTGCTGTTAGCAGCCAAATTATTGATTTCTTCATATATATTTAAACACTTTCGCACCCTCCTTTGTTTTATCCTAAATTCCCGTCTTTATGTCTTTCTTTTAACTCAATGGTGTCGCATACTATCTGCAACTCCATTCTTTTCACTAATTATTCTATTTGAGAGACAATTTTTCGAAGATTTTTTGTTTGATAGGTAAAAATAATCGACCTATGGGGCAAAATGGGTGTTTTTTAAGCGAAAATGTCCATTTTGTCCCATAAGTCACTTTTTGAGGACTAAACTATTTAATTAGTAGAGTTATACGTTGTCTAAAGCTTGAGCTAAATCGGCAATGAGGTCATCGACGTGTTCGATTCCAATGCTAAGACGAACTGTCGATTGTTGGATGTGTTGTTGGATAAGCTCTTCGTTATTCATTTGTGAGTGTGTAGTTGTAGCAGGGTGAATCACCAAGCTTTTTCCGTCTGCAACGTTTGCCAATAGTGAGAATATTTTAAGAGAATTGATAAAACGCCATGCCTCATCGCGTCCGCCGTCTATGTCGAAGGTGAAGATGCTGCCGGCTCCGTTGGGGTAGTATTTGTTATATAATTCGTGATCGTGATGTGTCGTCACTGATGGGTGGCTCACGGATTTTACTTTCGGGTGGCTTTGCAAGAATTGAACTATTTTCAAGGCATTCTCAACATGACGTTCCACACGCAGTGAAAGTGTCTCCAAGCCTTGAAGAAGCATAAAGCAGTTGAAAGGCGAAATAGTTGCACCTTGGTCCCTGAGTACGACAGCTCTAATGCGAGTCACAAACGGTGCAGCGGGAGCGGCATCGGCAAATATGGCTCCGTGATAACTCGGATCTGGTTTGCCAATGGAGGGGAATTTTTCAGCGTTGGCTTTGAAATCAAACTTTCCGCCATCAACGATGATTCCACCGAGGCTTGTGCCGTGTCCGCCAATGAATTTTGTCGCAGAGTGAACTACTACATCGGCACCATGTTCGATCGGACGCATTAAATAAGGTGTAGCAAAGGTGTTATCAATGATAAACAGAGCGTTGTGCTTATGGGCAATTTCTGCAACTCTCTTAATGTCGGTGACATCGCTGTTAGGGTTGCCAAATGTTTCACCATACACTACTTTTGTCTTGGGCGTTATGGCTTTCTCCAATGCTTCGCTATCGTTGAGGTTGACAATTGTATAGTCAACGCCCAACGATTCAAGTGTGTGAACAATGAGGTTGTAAGACCCTCCATAAAGATTATCGCCGGCGACAATATGGTCTCCTGGACGGAGCACGTTGAGTAGGGAGTATGTAACAGCTGCTGCTCCTGACGCTACGGCTAAAGCCCCCGCACCCCCTTCAAGAGCACAGATTCGTTGCTCGAGTGCGTCTTGCGTAGGGTTGGTCAATCGTCCGTATATGTTTCCCGGAGAGCGTAAGGCAAAGCGATCGGCTGCTTCGGCTGCATCGTTGAAAACATAAGCTGCTGTCTGATAGATGGGCACTGCTCGAGCTCCTGTTGCTGAATCTGGTGTTTCTTGTCCGGCGTGAAGTTGGAGCGTTTCAAAGTGAAGTTTGTTTTGAACCATTGTATTCATTTTTTTAGATGAGTTATTTCTTTTTTTGTCGATGCAAAGTTAATGCTATCTGTGATTTTATCCTATGAAAATAACAATATTTAGAACAAATGATATTGT
>CAYZPH010000026.1:0-32530 GCA_964480495.1 uncultured Sangeribacter sp. | reverse complement strand
TTTGCAAAACAAATATGCATCTCTTCCGAAGAGATACACAATTGTTTAGCAAATTTTTTATGGTGTTTTTTTGTGATGTTGTCGGCGTTTTCGGTGTTGCTATCGTTGTCGCCACTTTTTTTATGCCAATATTATTTTTAGAATAAGGTTTTAGTGCTTGCTTTTGCGGTTTTTCGAGTTTTTTTCAAAAAAAATAAAAAAAATGCCAAGAAAATTTGCATGTTTCAAAAATAAACTGTAATTTTGCACTGCTTTTCGGGAGAAACCGCGCGAAGCCTTTAGGGTGACTCTCGATAAAGCAACATGGTGGATGTAGCTCAGTTGGTTAGAGCGACGGATTGTGGTTCCGTAGGTCGTGGGTTCGAGCCCCATCTTCCACCCAACTTTGAGACTCGAGTGTTGTTCACACTTCGAGTCTTTTTTTATCGTCAATCATCAATGGTAGGCCAAGGTCAGCAGATAGGGGGAAGTCCGATTTTTTGGGGGTAAGAATTACAGAAAGAGAGTGTATCAAACAATCATCTTGATACACCCTCTTTCTTACAATTATCAATATCTCGATATTACTTCACAAGCTCTTTAAGTACATTAAAGAATTCAGGATCTTCACCGATGGTGACATTGGCAATATTGCCTTCCGGGTCGATGATAAACTTGGTGGGGAATCCTTGAATCTCATATTTCTTTGGAAGATCAGAGTCGTCCGGACAATACACTTGTAGCCATGGAAGCTCATGTGTTCTCACAGCCTCTTTCCATACTTCCTGGGTGTCGCGGCAATCGATACCGACGATCACTACCTTGCCATCATATTCTTTATATGCTTCCTTGAGAGCAGGGAATCCCTTAATGCACCAAGGGCACCATGAACCCCAGAAGTCAAGAATAACCCAATTGCCTTTAAGGTCTGAAAGCGATAGGGGAGCTCCATTGATGTCATTGAGCGTAAATTGAGGTGCCGGTTTGCGTACCTCTGTTGCAGCTTGTGCCTCTGATGTCTCTACTGCAGAGTCGGTCGCTGCCTGACCATTGTTCGCCTTTGCTCCGCATGCCGACAGCGCAAGCACAAGAAGCGAAAATAATACTTTTTTCATCTTTTTCGTTAGTTTTAAATGACAGGTCTGATTGTTGGATACCTGCCTGGTTATTATTACAATAATTAGCTCTTAATCACATTGAGCTTTTTACCAACTTTTATAAATGCCTCAATTGCTCTGTCGAGATGGCATTTCTCGTGAGCAGCGGAAAGTTGCACACGGATTCTTGCTTGCCCCTTGGGTACAACAGGATAATAGAATCCGGTCACGAAGATTCCTTCTTTCTGCATTTCTGCGGCAAATTCTTGCGAGAGTTTGGCATCATAAAGCATCACTGCGCATATGGCAGACTGTGTCGGTTTGATGTCAAAGCCTGCTGCAAGCATCTTGTCGCGGAAATAGTTTACGTTGTCTATCAACTTGCTATGGAGTGCATCTGACTCGCCCAGCATTCTGAACATCTCAAGACTCGCACCTACTATTGAGGGTGCTACAGAGTTTGAGAAGAGATATGGACGGCTTCGCTGGCGAAGCATATCGATTATTTCTTTGGGACCTGTGGTGAATCCACCCATGGCTCCGCCAAATGCCTTACCGAGTGTGCCGGTGAATATGTCAATCTTGCCATAGCAATTAAACTGTTCGGCTACACCATGACCCGTCGGGCCGACAACTCCTGCAGAGTGAGATTCGTCTACCATCACAAGGGCATCATAGCGCTCGGCAAGCTCGCAGATTTTGTCCATCGGTGCTACGTTGCCGTCCATAGAGAAGACTCCGTCTGTTGCGATGATTTTAAATCTGCATCCCTGTTCGTCTGCTTCCTTCAGGCAACGCTCAAGGTCTGACATGTCTGCGTTGGCATATCTGAATCGTTTTGCCTTGCAGAGTCGCACTCCATCGATGATCGATGCATGGTTGAGTGAATCGGAGATTATGGCATCTTCTTCTGTGAAGAGTGGCTCGAATAGTCCTCCGTTGGCATCGAAACATGCTGCGTAGAGTATCGTGTCTTCTGTCTTGAAATAGTCAGAAATAGCTTTTTCCAGTTCTTTATGCAGATCCTGAGTGCCACAGATGAAGCGTACGGAACTCATGCCGTAGCCTCGTGTGTCCATTGCTTTTTTGGCTGCCTCTACAAGGCGCGAATTGTCGGCAAGACCGAGATAGTTGTTGGCGCAGAAATTGAGCACGTCTCCCTCTGTGCCGGCAACTTTGATGTCTGAGCTCTGTGGAGATACGATCACTCGCTCGTTTTTGTAGAGACCTGCCTCCTTGATGGAGTTCAGTTCTTTCGTAAGATGGGTTTTAAAATTCTTATACATTCTCTTAAGATTTAGAGGTCATTCATGGCCGTTAGTCACTTTTTTACCAAGTGGATTTTTTTTTAACACACTCGGTTGGTATTTTCGGTAAAATTATAAAAAAAAATTCATTCATGCAAATGCCATAAATGAGTAGCGGCGAAACAAAAAAGAGGCGCATGGTAAGTGCGCCCCTTCTTGGTATTGGAAATATCAAATAGATTTCTCTATGTTCCAGACAAATGCTCTGAGTCCGAGCATCGGTCGATCATTGTCGAGCTCTTTCAGCTTCTCTAAAAGTGGGTCTACCTGTCGGTCTTCAACCACTGTCAGAATCGCATTTGCGAGTCCCGGCCATGCATGGCTGCCATAGTGTGGCTCTCCATTTACACTGCCTCTTCCCTGAACATCGTTGAATGCCGTAAATCCACGGCAATTGCTTCGAGTCAAGATGTCAACGATCTTTTCGTAGTGTGCCTGGTCGAAAGCTATAAATAATGATTTCATTTTACATTCAGTTTTGAGAGTTTACGATGTGTTTTCAGTACTCCTCTTCCGGCAAACGAACAGTATAGTACCGGCACGAACAGAAGGGTAAGGATTGTAGAGAATGTCAAACCTCCGATCACTGCCATACCCATCGGCTGCCACATTTCGGCTCCCTGTCCTGAGCCGACTGCCATCGGCACCATACCCAAAATGGTGGTGGCGGTGGTCATAAGCACCGGACGCAGACGAGAACGTCCAGCATCGATCACTGCGGTGCGGATGCTGAGTCCTCTTTCGCGATTGAGGATGATATAGTCAATCAGCACAATACCATTCTTCACAACGATACCGATAAGCATGATTCCTCCAATCAGAGACATCACGTTGAGGGTGTGCCCGGTCATCCATAGAATTAGGAATACTCCGGAGAACGCAAAGAGAAGTGAGGTCATGATGATGCCGGGATAGGTGAGGCTTTCAAACTGTGCTGCCATTACAATATACACGAGGATAATAATCAGGACTCCCAACATCAAAAGGTCGCTGAAGGAGTCTTGCTGATCCTCGAAACTTCCGGCAAGCTGAATGTTTATGCCGGCGGGAAGATGCAACTTGTCAATTTGGGCTTGCGCCTGCTCTACAACCTGGCTCATTGGCACTCCGTCTACTACTGTCGATACCGTAATCTGGCGTTCTCTGTCTTTGCGCTCGATAGTAGGCGGTGTGAAACGCTGCACTACCGTGCCGAGCTCCTTGAGGCGTATTTGTGCGCCGGTGGCTGTTGTGACGGTGATATTCTCGATATCCTCTACAGTTGTGCGGTGCTCCTTGTCAAACATTACCTTGATGTCATATTCCTCACCATCTTCTCTAAACTGAGATGCGGTGTAGCCGTTTATACGGTTACGAACCACGTTGGCCACTGTTGAAAGGTTAAGACCATAGAGGCTCAGTTTCTCGCGGTCGAAGTCAACCTGATATTCAGGCTGGTAGTCACCACGCGAAATCATGATGTCGGCAGTGCCTTCAATACCTCCGAGAATCTGTTTGAGTGTCTTTGCCACAGAGTCGGTCTCCGCGAAGTCGTAGCCATAGATCTCGAAGTCGATGATCGACTGTCCTCCCATGCCTGAGTTACGGCCACCACCCACGTTTACCTGAGCCTTGGAAAACTCCGGGAATTGTGTGCGGATGTCTTCACGCATCATATCGGCAATTTCCTTTATGCCACGCTCGCGGTCTACTTTGTCGTAGAGGGTTATGTTCATCGACACGATGTGTGCACCATTGTCGCTTAGCGATGCAAACGTGTTGTCTGACGATGCCGGTCCAACCGTAAACGATGTCACCTTAATCTCTGGATATTTTGCCCTCCATAGCGAGTCAAGACGATATGTAGCGTCGTATGCACGTTCCATTCGGCTGCCAATCGGCAACTCCAATTCGACTCCGAGACGTCCATTGTCTTGCGTCGGGAAGAACTCTGTGCCGACATACTTCATCAGGAAGATCGATGACACGAAGATGCCCATACAAACAAGCACTGTCACTGTGCGATGTCCAACTACGAGATGCAACAGGCGTGCATAGTAATTGTCAAGTTTGTCAAGTGCCTTCTCTATAGGGGTGTAGAACTTCAAGAAAAGTTTGCCATGATGAGTGTTCCTTCTGAGCAACTGGGAGCAGAGCATTGGAGTGAGAGAAAGTGCGCAGATAGTTGAGATTATCATCATGATGCAGACCATCCAGCCAAGCTGGCGGAAAAGTACACCAGTCATTCCGGTGACGAGGGTCAGAGGGAAGAATACCGCGATAAGGGTGAGCGTGGAGGCGATTACAGAAATAGAAACTTCGTTGGTGCCGTGCACTGCTGCTTGCTTCGGATCGGAGCCTCGTTCTATGTGGGTTGTGACGTTTTCAAGCACCACGATTGCATCGTCGACCACCATACCAATTGATATCGACAATGCCGAGAGCGACACAATGTTGAGCGTGTTGCCGGTGGCGTAAAGGTAGATGAACGATGCGATAAGCGACACCGGAATAGTGATCACGACAATCATGGTGGCGCGCCATCTTCCAAGGAAGAAGAACACCACTATCATCACAAAGAGAAGTGCATAAAACACTGTCTCCTCCAAAGAGGCAATTGTGTTGCGGATATTGTCTGACGTGTCAACAATCACTCCAAGCTTTATGTCGGTGGGCAGGTTTTTCTGCAGTTTCGGGAGCATCTGCATCACTTTATCAGAAATCTGCACGGAGTTGGCTCCGCTCTGCTTCTGAATAATAATGATGGCTCCTTCCTTTCCGTTGATGTAGGAATGCTGTGTGCGTTCCTCAAGGGAGTCATCAACTTTGGCTACGTCTTTCAGATAGATGATCGAGCCATTGTAGGAGCCCACTGGAATGTTGAGCATCTGAGATGTCTCATCAAATTCTCCTTGCACTCGCACTGAGAATGTATTATTGCCGATATCATACGAACCACCGGGTATATTGCGGTTTTCGGCGCTAATCACACCGGCTATTCCTTCTACGGTGAGATGGTATGCCTCAAGCTTCTGGGGATCGCAGTAAACGTGGATTTCACGCTTCGGAGCTCCTGAGATTGACACGGTGCCCACTCCGTCAATTCGAGCCAACGGGTTGGCTACTCCGTCGTCAAGAATCTTGTAAAGACCCGCCATGCTCTCCTTTGCCTCTACAGAGAGTAGGCATATAGGAATCATGTCGCTAGAGAATTTGAAAATGATAGGGTTCTGGCAGTCATCCGGGAGAGATGATGCCACCATGTCGAGCTTGTCTCTGACGTCATTGGTCAGGTTGTCGATATCATATCCATATTCAAACTCAAGAGTTATTACCGATGTGTTTTCGCGGCTGTCTGAAGTGATGTGTTTCAGGTGTTCAACCGAGTTCATCACGTTCTCGAGCGGTTTTGTCACATTTTGTTCTATGTCCTCTGAACTTGCGCCCGGATACATTGTGATCACCATGATGGTGTTTGTGTCGATGTCCGGGTAGAGGTCCACTGGAAGTTTTGCAAGCGAGAAAAGACCAAGAATCACCACCGTGACAAAGCAGAGGGCGGTCATAATCGGGCGTTTTACCGCTGAACCATATAGACTCATATATCAGGTTGTTTTGAGTTCTTATTTGTTTTAACTTATTACTTGATGACCTCCACTTTCTTGCCGTTGGAGAGACCGTTCTGTCCTTCCACTACTACCTGTGCGCCATCGGGCACACCGCTGATGAGCTCATAGCTTGTGTTCAAACGCTGTCCGAGCACTACCTTGTTGAAAGAAACGGTGCCGTCTTGGTTATACACATATACGTAGTGGTCGCCACTGCCTTGCTGCTTCACTACAGCGCGGTCTGGCACCACTACATGGCGTGAGTTGCCAAGCGCAATTGTAGCTCTGCCAAACATTCCAGGAAGAACTCTTGAGTCGCTGTTAGGAAGTGTGATCTCTACACCAACGGTTCTGCTTGTAGCATCAACGGTAGGCATCACGAGTGAAACTGTGCCTTTAAACACCTCATCGCCGAAAGAGTTGAATGTAAGGTCGACTGGCATTCCTTTCTTCACAAGTGCCAACTGAGATTCGTTGACGTTGATCACAACTTTCACAGGATTGATGCGTGCTACAGTCAAGATGGGCTGTGAACCTGTCATGTCGCCCGGATCATAGTTGCGAGCTGTCACCACTCCATCGATCGGAGATGTGAGCACTGTATTCTCAAGCACGTTGCGCAGTGTGCGTTCTGCCTGAGCCACAGAGTTGCGCGCATTGATTAGCGTCATCTCCATTTGGTCTACTTGCTGCTGTGTGCCACCTCCGATTTTGAGGAGCTCAACCGCTCTGTCATAGTTTGACTGTGCGTTGCGAAGCGCAGCCTTGGCATTGTCTACTGCCAACTCATACTGTGTGGTGTTCACGTCGTCGAGCTCTACCAGTTTCTGACCTTTGCCAACTCTCACACCCTCATCGGCATAGATTGCCTTGATGCGGTTGGATGCCTGAGCGGAAATATTGTTGATTATCTCCGGCTCTACACTTGCGGTGTACACTGCAAGCTGATCTACATCTTGCTCTGAGACTTTCTCAAGTTTTACTACCTGAGCAATTTCCTGTCCTTCGTTTTCGTTGGTCTTGTCTTTGCCACATCCGGTCAATGCAAGGACAGCAAGCATAACCGATGCATAATATTTGATGGTTTTCATTTGTTTGAATTTTCTGTATAGCCCTTATCTCTGCCGAGCAGAAGATCAAGTTCGCTTGTGGATATCAGATAATTGTAGATTGCTTGCAGATAGGAGAGCTGTGCGCTTGTGTCGGCAAGCTCGCTGTCGCGCAGTTCGAGATATGATGCGGCTCCGATCTCGAAACTCTTTTGCATAATCTCTCGAGCTTTCTGTGCTTGCGCTACGCCCTCTTTCGATGAGTCTATCTGGCGCACCTGCTTGTTGATGTTGTCGAGTGCGAGGTCTACCTGCATGTTCAGACTGTTTACTAAGTTCTCACGCTGAAGTGCAAGTTCGTTTGCCTGAACCTGAGCCTGCTTGAGCGCGTTCCATTTTGTGCCTCCTGAGAATATCGGTATCGAGAGAGATAGTCCGAGAGAAGAGTACGGGGAGAAGTCTACGTCGTGAAACATTCCACCATTACTCAGCGATAGCCAGTTTACGTTGAAACTTGCACCAAGCGTCGGAATCCATTCGAATTTCTTCATCGTGACGTTCTGTGCTGCCATCTTCTGCTGAAGTTCGAGAGAACGAAGACTTGAGTTGTCGGCAAGACTCCTCGACTGAAGCACGTAGCCGTACATGTCTTTTTGCATGTCTTCCATCTTGAGCGTTGGCACAATATTCAGCGCATCATCGATGCCCATCAGTACGTTGAGCTGCAACTGGCATTGCTTCACTGCAATGTCGGCGTCAAGCAAGTTGGGTTCTACGTTTTTTACCTGTACTTCCGAACGCAATACGTCATACTCAGATGCTGTGCCCTGGGCAAATTTCTTGCGGAATACTTCGGCATTGAAAACTGCGTTGTCATAGTTGTGCTTTATCACCTCTTTTGATGATATGGCAAGCATGAGGGAATAGTATGCCTTGTTCACCTGGTTGATCATTTCCAGACGGCTTGAACGGGCATTCTCAAGATTCTGTGCAATCTGAGTCTCCGAGATGCTTATGGCTTTCCAAAGAGTCGGAGCTATGATCGGAAGCGAAAGATTGAATCCGGTGTTCCATGTGTTGTCAGAACCCATCTTCAATTTCTGGCTTTCCCCTCCCATGTTCATTCGGATGGTCTGGAGCTCAATGCTTCTCTGATACGAAAGTGAGAAGCCAATCTGTGGAAGAAGATTGCCAATAGTCTCACGTTTTGCATAAGTCACCCGTTTCACTTCCATGTCTGCTATGCGCACTGTGGGGCTTTGGCTAAGTGCAATCTCCACACACTCTTCGCGCGACATTGGTACGGAATCGGAATCCTCCGACAGGATACCCATGATTGCAGGCTGCTGATCCGTCTGTGCAAAGGCATTAAATCCAAGGCAGATAGACAAAGCACAGACTATTAGCAGTCGATGTCGATGGTTTGTCATTGTTAATTTTGTATAAAATTTAAGAATGAATATAAGGCAGGTTCTGAAAATCTGTCACCTGCCGGATTATTTACTGAATTTTTCTGATTTTGGGTCAATAAAAACATAAAAATAGTCATTTTAAGCCTATTTTTATGCAACTTTTTTTATATATAACTTAGAATTCGCAAAAATAATAAAAATCGTCGATTTTGAATAGTGTATATCCTAAATTGACTAAAATATAGGAAAATTGGTATATAATAAATTCTGTTGAGGTGAGAACGTTGTGTCGTCAGATGTTTTTGGCTGAATTGGATATAGAATTTAGTGCATGTGTGTAGGCGACAGATTTCTAAAAAAATGTAGGTTGCATGTGTAATATTTCAAAAAAATGATGTAAATTTGCAAGTGATTTTGGAGCGGTTGATTTTGCCGTATCCGAAGAATTTAATTTCCAATCTGTATTGATATGAAGAATATTCTCATAATCGGCAGTACAGGCCAGATTGGCAGTGAACTGACCATGAAACTCCGTAGTCTTTATCCTGAAGGTAACGTTGTTGCCGGCTATATTCCAGGGGCTGAGCCCAAAGGCGATCTGTTGGAGTCAGGTCCCTCTGCAGTGGTAGATATTACCAATCCAGCTCAAATCGCTGATGCCGTGGATCGTTATAATGTCGACACAATCTATAATCTTGCTGCACTATTGAGCGCAGTGGCTGAAGCAAAACCGCAACTGGCGTGGAAGATTGGATTGGGGGGACTTTTCAATACCCTTGAAGTTGCACGCGAGAAAAATTGTGCTGTGTTTACTCCGAGCTCAATCGGAAGTTTTGGAGCTTCTACTCCTCACACAAAGACTCCGCAAGATACCATACAGCGTCCTGACACGATGTATGGCGTGACTAAAGTGTCGGGCGAATTGCTCAGCGACTATTATGCGAAGAGATTTGGAGTCGACACTCGTTCTGTGCGTTTCCCCGGACTTATAAGTTATGTGGCGCCTCCAGGTGGTGGTACTACCGACTATGCAGTTGATATCTACTATGCAGCTGTTAAGGGCGAGAAGTTTAAATGCCCGCTTAAGCCGGGAACTCTCATGGACATGATGTATATGCCCGATGCTCTGCGCGCAGCTGTGGAGATAATGGAAGCTGACCCAACAAGACTCAAACACAGAAATTCTTTCAATATCGCATCAATGAGTTTCGGACCGGAGGAGATATTCGCAAAAATTAAGGAGTATGTGCCTAATTTCGAAATGGAGTATGAACTTGATCCTTTGCGTCAGAAAATCGCAGATTCGTGGCCGGATAGCTTAGACGATACATGTGCTCGCGAAGAGTGGGACTGGAAGCCTGAGTTCGACCTTGATGCGATGACCAAGGATATGCTTGCAAATCTAAGAAAAAAATTATTGTAGGCTTCGGTTAAATCCGCCTTATAAAATGAATATTGCGGATGTTGAGATTTTTTTGTAATTTTGTGGTTTGAAATACAAACAACTTCTTACTTATGTTATCAAAGATAGAAGCACTAAAAGGTGAAATATCCGGACTAACTGCATCCACAGCTGAAGCGGTGGAAGCGCTCCGTATCAAATACCTGAGCAAAAAAGGCGAGATATCCGCACTGATGAACGAGTTCCGCACTGTGCCCCCAGAGCAGAAAAAGGAATTCGGTCAGAAACTCAATGAACTGAAAAACATTGCAACTGAGAAATTGGCTGAGTTAAAAGAGTCGCTTGCCGCGAATGCAGAAGCGGAAAAGTCTCATATAGACCTTACTCGCACTGCAACACCGCTGCCTGTCGGCACTCGCCATCCGCTTTCTCTCGTGAAAAATGAGATAATCAAAATCTTCGGCAATATGGGATTCACCATTGCTGAAGGTCCAGAGATTGAGGATGACTGGCATGTGTTCAGCTCTCTGAATTTCCCTGCCGACCATCCGGCTCGCGATATGCAAGACACTTTCTTTATAGAACGAGATGGAAAAGATGACATTCTGCTCCGTACTCACACATCGAGCGTGCAGACTCGCACAATGGAGCACACAGAGCCTCCAATCCGTATCGTGTGCCCGGGTCGTGTATATCGCAACGAGGCTATCTCAGCACGTGCGCACTGCTTCTTCCACCAGGTGGAGGGCCTATATATCGACAAGAATGTAAGTTTTGCTGATCTTAAGCAAGTGCTTCTCGAATTTGCTCAGCAGATGTTTGGCAGCGAAACCAAGATTCGTCTTCGTCCAAGCTATTTCCCATTCACCGAACCGAGTGCGGAAATGGATATCAGTTGCAACATCTGTGGCGGTAAGGGGTGTGCTCTTTGCAAGGGTACCGGCTGGGTAGAAATCCTCGGTTGCGGTATGGTAGACCCCAACGTGTTGAAATCATGCGGCATCGATCCGGAGGTATATTCCGGCTACGCTTTCGGAATGGGAGTGGAGAGAATTGCAAACCTCAAATACCGCGTGAAAGACCTTCGTCTGTTTAGTGAGAATGACGTGCGCTTCTTAGATGAATTTGTAGCTGCGCATTAATTCTTATTGATTATTCATGCTAAATGCATGATTTGAGTTGCTGTAAGTGAGAAAGAAGGAGAGATATGAAAGGGTGTTAGCGGCATTCGCCGAAGCTATGCCGTCGCCGAAGACAGAGTTGGACTATGATACTCCCTTTCATCTGCTTTTGGCTGTGATCCTTTCTGCGCAGTGCACTGATAAACGTGTCAATATGGTGACACCTGCGCTCTTCTCTGCTTTCCCAAATCCGGAAACTCTTGCAGATGCCTCTGAAGAAGACGTGTATCAATATATAAAAAGCGTCACTTTTCCCAACAATAAAACGCGCCACCTGATTAAGGCGGCGCGTGTGCTTAGAGATGAGTTCGGTTCGGAAATGCCGTCTGATATAGACAATCTGATGAAGCTCCCCGGCGTGGGGAGAAAGACGGCAAACGTGATGCTCGCTGTTGTGTGGCATAAGGCTGCGATGCCGGTAGATACGCACGTGTTTCGTGTGAGCAACCGAATAGGTTTTACCTACAACTCTCCAAATCCGGCAAGTACAGAGAGAGAACTCGTGAAGAATATTCCGGGTGATGTTCTTGCCGATGCTCACCATTGGCTGATACTCCACGGACGCTACGTGTGCACGGCTCGAAATCCAAAATGCCGTGAGTGCATTATTGCTGACTGGTGTGCAACTATGGAGAAGAATCGATTTAGTGAGGAGTGAAAAGTGTGTGGAGCGCGTTGAAGCGGTCAAGTGCTTCTTCTCCAAACTTAGCCATTGATTTCCTTACTCGTTCAAGCGTTTTCTCTTCATTGGGATTGCCCGATTTACTGAAGAATTTATCGGCATAGCATATAAGTTTCTCTTCAAGAGAAACGGGCACAAGATCTATATGCGGAAGTGGTAAACCTGCTTCCGCAATTTCTTTTGCGGTAAGCCCTGAACCGGTGTGCCGTTCGCATACGCTTGCTATGTCGGGGAGTCCGATGCTGCGCATCAACTTGGCTCCAATTATGCCGTGGCGTATGTATGGCTCTTCCCCTGTGCAGAATATGGATGGAGCATTGCAGCGGATGATGCCTACATCGTGGAGCATGGAGGCGTCTGACACAAACTGGCGGTCTATATCAAGATGGCATTCTTCTGCCACACGCAAGGCTTTCTGTGCTACATTGCGTGAATGTGTCAGAAGCAAATCGAGGAGGGCAGAACCCTCCTCGTAATACATATTCAGAATTGCGTCTATTTCCATGTGTTATTTTGCCTCTTCAATTTCTACAGTCCACCCATGGGTGTCTGGCTCTTCGCCAAGCTGTATGCCACGCAATTTCTCATAGAGTATGGTTGACTTTGGCCCTGGTTTGCCGTCGCCAAATGAGTAGCTACGTCCTGTGTCGAGGTCATCAATGATTCCAATCGGTGAGATCACGGCTGCAGTGCCGCAAGCTCCAACTTCGTCGAATGTCTCAATCTCATCTACTGGTATATGTCGGCGTTCCACTGTCATGCCGAGATCTTCAGCAAGCTGGCAGATGCTCTTGTTGGTGATGGATGGAAGTATTGAATCGGAATGAGGTGTGATATAAGAGTTGCCACGAATTGCAAAGAAGTTTGCGGCACCGCACTCATCGAAATATTTCTTTTCCTTCGGATCGATGTAGAGCATTACTGAATAACCTTTGTCGTGGGCAACTTCTCCAGCCTTTAGAGATGCGGCATAATTACCACCAATCTTGAAAGCTCCGGTGCCAAGTGGCGCTACGCGGTCGTAGTTGCGACTCATGCACACTTTGGTTGGATTGAAACCTGTTTTGAAATACGGTCCAACCGGTGTCACGAAAATTACCACCATGTAGTCTTTGGAGGGCTTTACACCTACTTGGGGAGAAATTCCTATCTCGAGAGGACGGATGTAGAGGCTTGCTCCGGTGCCATAGGGAGGCACGAATCGTGAGTTGAGCGACACCACTTTCTTAACCATCTCGCAGAATATATCTTCGGGTAGTTGCTCCATCATGATGCCTTCAGCTGAACGGCGGAAACGGGCTGCATTCTCGTCCATTCTGAAGACGCGAATCTTGCCATCAACACCACGGAACGCTTTTAATCCCTCAAACGCTTCCTGGCCATAGTGGAGGCAGGCTGCTGCCATGTGCATCGGAATGTATTCCGAATCACTGACTTCTATTGGTCCCCATTTCCCATCGCTGAATGTGCATCGCACGTTGTAGTCCGTACGTATATATCCAAAGGGAAGATTTTTCCAATCGATATTTTCCATAGAGGTATAAACTTAAGGCAAGTTCTATATTTTAGACACCTGCCGGATTATTGACAGTATTTATATGGCAATCTTACATGTGAGATCGCCTGCTTTCACTATGTAGACGCCATGAGAAAGACTCAGGCGACTTACGCCCGCAGGTATGGTCTCATTGCTTATGATCTGACCAAGTATTGTGAAGACTTTAATCTGAATCTGTTGCGAGGTGGAGACCACAAGGCATCCGGGACCGACTCTCACTTCTACTTCGCTTCCTTGTGCCACAGATTTTAGTCCGGACATTACCGTGCGCACCGGCTCCCAACTTTTTGAAAAAGTCGGAAACACACACGTAGCTGCAAGGAATGCGACAATAGCTATGATGGATCTAATCCGGTGTCGAAACATAAGAAGAGTGAAAGTTTATCTTGACCCAACTTTAGTTCTTGACTTTGTTGTAACGGGCATTCAGACCCTCTACAATCTCGTCTGTGATGTCGAGTGCTTTGTTGAAGTGGAGCGCAGCTGCCTTGTTAAAGATGGCATCATAGCCATGCTTCTTATTGTATTCCTCAACAAAAGTGTTGATGGAGTCGTTGACTGCCTGCTGTGCCTTTGCTGCTGCTTCTGCATATTTCTGCTGCATTGTGCCTACAGCTTTCTCTGCGTTAGACTGCATTGAAGCGAGTTTCTGCTGATCGGTGTCAAAACTTTCTTGCGACAGATAAGAGTTGTTCTGAACTTTGTTCTGAATCTGGGAAGCCAGCGACTGAAGAGATGTCTGGTGACGCTTGGTCTCTTTTTCCAAATTCTCTTGCATTCTCATCATTTCCTCGTTGTAGTCTTTGGCAAGAATATACTTTGTTAGTAGTGTGTCAAGATCCACATATCTGTAGTTGGGTAGACCTGCTGTTTCTGCTTTGACCTCTTTCTTTTCGGGAACTGACTTCTCGTCTTTGGAATCACCACATGACACAGCCATCGAACCAAATGCGACAGCGAGTGCAAATCCAAAAACTGTGTAAAGATTTTTTTTCATTATATTGGTTTTGTTGTTTTATGATGCGTATCAAAAATCGTAAAGTGGCAATTGCTTTTTGCGTCACTCCGACTGCAAAGTTAATAAAAAAACACGATAAGCCATATAAGAAATGAAAAAGATTTGTTAAAATGAAATAAAATTAATATCTTTGGGAAAAATTTATAATTTGGAATAGGTCTGACGCAACTTGTTGGCTCGATTACGCCTGTCCCAGTTTGATTAGATTAATGATATGGAAGTAAAAGACCTGAAGCCGGAACTTATCTGGCAATGTTTTGATGAAGTGACTAAAGTGCCACGCCCCTCTTGCCATGAAGAGCAGATTAGGGAGTTCCTTGTTAATTTTGCTAAGAAACATGGGGTGGCTGTCAAGACCGACAAGTGTGGCAATGTTCTTATGCACAAAGATGCAACTCCGGGTAATGAAAATGCTCCGGTCGTGATTCTTCAAGCTCATATGGACATGGTGGCTGAGAAGAATGGCGATGTTGAGCATGATTTCCTAAAAGACCCGATTAATACATACATCGACGGTGACTGGGTTAAGGCTCGTGGCACAACTCTCGGCGCTGACAACGGTATTGGAATCGCTGCTGCAATGGCGGTGATGATTGATCCCGATTTGAAGCATGGCCCGGTGGAGGCTCTGTTTACTGTAAACGAGGAAATTGGTCTTGAGGGCGCTCAGAATCTTGGTGATGATATGCTCGGAGGTAATATCCTGATTAACCTCGATTCAGAAGACGATGGAGAAATTTTCGTGGGCTGCGCCGGCGGTATCGATACTACTGCATGGTTTGATTATAAAAAGTCTATTGCTCCCGACAATTTCTCATATCTGAAGATTAGTGTTACCGGACTGCTCGGCGGTCATTCTGGCGGCGATATCCATTTGGGGCGTGCCAACGCCAATAAGATCGTGGCTCGTTTCCTCTGGAATTGCTCTCAGAAATGGAATCTGGAACTGATCGAATTCGACGGCGGTAACCTGAGAAACGCTATCCCGAGAGAGGCTCACGCTGTGTTTGGTATTGAAACGAAACTTGCAGATGATATCAAGAATGCTCTCTGTGCTTATGCCGAAGAAATTAAAAATGAGTATTCCGGTGTTGAACCTTCTGTGAAGATTTCTATTGAAGAGACTGCTAAACCGCAATATAGCATTGATCAGGATACTTCTCTGTCGCTCGTGCGTGCTCTCTACAGTGCTCCCCATGGAGTAATCTCGATGAGTCGCGACATTGAAGGCTTGGTTGAGACTTCTACAAATCTTGCTGCAGTGAAGATGGTGGAGGGCAACCGCATAAAAGTGACTACTTCTCAGCGTTCAAGCGTTGAAAGCAGAAAATATGATATCGCAGGGCAGGTGGAGGCTCACTTCCAACTCGCAGGTGCGAAAGTCGACCACTCAGACGGATATCCGGGTTGGGCACCAAACATGAAGTCTCCGATCATGAAGACTTCGGCTGAAGCTTATGAGGAATTGTTTGGTGTGAAACCGGCTATCAAGGCTATTCACGCAGGTTTGGAGTGCGGTCTATTCCTTGACAAATATCCAAATCTCGACATGGTGAGTTTCGGCCCGACAATGACCGGTGTGCATTCACCCGACGAGCAACTGCTCATTCCTACTGTAGAAAAATTCTGGCGTCATCTTTGTCTTACACTTGAAAAGGTGGCAAAGTCATGAGGCGCTTTCTGCCTCTTGCTATGATTGCAACGGTCGGAGTCTTTGCCGTTTCGGTTAAGACTCCGGCACAACGCAATGCGGAGACTGACGTTGCCGAACTCGTGTCGGCAGTGATGAAATCCATGCCTGAGGCAGATTCACTTACACGCTATGAATCGCTCACCGATGAAGACTTCGAGATTGTGGCAAATGAACTTGGAGTGGAGGTGGCGGCAATCAAGGCTGTGGTGAGAATAGAAGCCGGCAGTGCTATGCAGGGGTTTTGGGCCCCGGGTGTGCCGGTGGCAAACTACAGCAAAAGTCTCTTCAATAGATATCGCAAGAAAGTGAAGGGACAGAAAGATAAAGATGCAGAAGTTCCGGAAGGCCTAAAGGGATATGCCCTCAGGGAGTGGACTTCTTTGATCAACGCTCGGAAAATAAATGCCGAGGCTGCGGATTTGGGCACGTATTGGGGAATGTTTCAGATAGGTGGATACAACTATAAGTTGTGCGGATGCTCTTCGGTGAAGGAGATGGTGGAGCGTGTCAGCGACTCGGAATTCAGCCAGCTTGAAATGTTTGCCGTATTCATCCGAAATGCAGGAATGCTTGACGCGCTGCAAAAGAAGGATTGGAGGAAATTTGCGAGAAAATACAACGGCCCTTCATATGCCAAACGTGGGTATCACACCCGAATGGCAAAGGAGTACGCAAAATTCTCTAAAAGTAAGGAGAAAGAGAAGAGTGAGTAATGAGTTATGGGTTAATCTTTTTCAAAATCCATTGAGAAATGAAAATCACAGATTTGAATCCGAAGCTTGTTTGGCAATGCTTCGATGAGATAACAAAGGTGCCGAGACCAACACATCATCTCGACAAAATGAAGGAGTTTTTGACTGGTTGGGCGGAACGTCACAATCTGAAATATGCCACAGACAAGGCTGGCAACGTGGTGATGTACTGTCCGGCAACCCCGGGATATGAGAATGCTCCGACAATTGTGCTTCAGGGACATCAAGATATGGTGGCAGAGAAGAGAGGCGATGTGGAACATGATTTCATGAAAGACCCTATTAAAACTGTGGTGGATGGAGACTGGGTCAAGGCTGAAGGTACCACTCTTGGAGCTGACAACGGACTCGGATGTGCGTCTGCTATGGCTGTGATGATTGATCCTGACGTAATACACGGCCCAATTGAGGCGCTCTTTACTACTGATGAGGAACAGGGGCTGACTGGTGCTAATGGACTTGATGCGAACTTAATTAGCGGTCGTATCCTTCTTAATCTTGATTCTGAAGAACATGGAATGATAGTGATAGGCTGCGCCGGCTCAATCTGTACGGTGGCAACATATCCGATAGAGGAGGAGGCTGCTCCGGAAGGTTATGCTTGGTATGAAGTCAAGATAGATCATCTGAAAGGCGGACACTCCGGTATGGAGATACAGCTTGGAAGAGGTAACGCCAATGAACTTCTGGCGCGCTTCATCTGGCTTGCCGATCAGAAGTTCGGGCTTCTTCTGAGCGACTTCCAAGGTGGTGGTCTTCCAAATGCTATTCCGAGAGAGGCACATGCCCTCGTTGGTGTCCCGGCTGAGAACACAGCCGATTTCGAGGCGATGGCTAAAGATTATTCAGACACTATACACGCAGAGTTGCTTCTTGCAGAGGGTAGCGACTTTGAGTTTGGAGTAAAAGCGGCAGATGCTCCCACCAAGGTGATTGCAGATGCATATGCAATGCCTCTCGTGGCAACAGTGTTTGGCACACCAAACGGAGTGCAGGGCATGAGCCTTGCTGTGCCAGGACTGGTGGAGACGTCAAGCAACTTGGCAAGCGTACACAAAACTTCAGAAGATACTGTGGTTATTACAACTCATCAACGTTCATCTGTCGATAGCAAGAGGGATGAGATTACGGGCAGAATCACTGCTCTCTATGAGAATATAGGTTGCGAAGTGGAGTGCAATGACCCAAGTGTGGGCTGGGCTCCGAATCCGGAAAGCAAGCTCCTGAAGACTGCAGTGGAGAGTTTCAGCGATCTTTTCGGTAGCAAGCCTAAGGTTGAGGCTCTGCATGCTGGCCTGGAGTGTGGCATTTTCTTGGAGAAGATGCCGGATATGGATATGATTTCATTTGGCCCTACTTTGGTAGATATTCATAGTCCCAACGAAAAGGCATATATACCATCGGTGGAGGAATACTGGAAGTTCCTGACAGATTTGCTCAGAAGACTTTGCTGATACTCGGGGGTAAGGATTGCTGTAGGAGGGGTAGTTAAGAAAAATAGTAGATGATAGAAGACAACATAATTAATAAAGAAGAGAATGAGCGCACTGTGCTCGTGGGTCTGGTGACTCAGAAGCAGAGTGAAAGTAAGGTCAATGAGTATCTTGACGAATTGGATTTCCTAGCTCGCACTGCCGGTGCCGAACCGGAGATGCGTTTTGTGCAGAAACTTGATTTCCCAAACCCTCGCACTTATGTGGGAACAGGAAAACTGGAGGAGATTCGTAAGTATGTCGAAGACAATGAAATCGGTCTTGTGATCTTCGACGATGACTTATCGTCGAAGCAGGTGCTAAACATCGAAAGGGAACTAAAGGCAAAGATTCTTGACCGCACGAGCCTGATCCTCGATATCTTTGCAAAACGTGCTCAGACTGCTACGGCAAGAACTCAAGTGGAGTTGGCGCAATATCAGTACCTATTGCCACGACTCACCCGAATGTGGACCCACTTGGAGAGACAGCGTGGTGGTATCGGTATGCGAGGCCCGGGTGAAACTCAGATTGAGACCGACCGACGAATAATCCTTGATAAGATTTCTCGTCTTAAAGAAGACCTTAAGAGTATCGATAAGCAGAAAAGTATGCAGCGCAAAAATCGCGGCAAAATGACCAGAGTGGCGCTTGTGGGCTATACCAACGTGGGAAAGTCTACGCTGATGAATCTGCTGAGTAAGAGTGAGGTCTTTGCTGAAAACAAATTGTTTGCTACTCTCGACACAACAGTGAGAAAGGTTACGATAGACAATCTCCCATTTCTGCTCACTGATACTGTTGGTTTCATTAGAAAACTTCCAACTCATCTCGTGGAGTCGTTCAAGTCTACTCTCGATGAGGTGAGAGACGCCGACCTGCTGCTTCATGTGGTGGATGTGAGTCATCCGCAGTTTGAAGAGCAGATTGATGTGGTGGAGAAGACTCTGGGCGAGGTGTGCGAAGCCGGTAGCAAACCGGTGATTCTTGTCTTTAACAAGATTGATGCTTTTACCTACAAACCGAAAGATCCGGACGACCTTACGCCTATAACTAAAGAGAACTTAAGTCTCGAAGACTTTAGAAAGACATGGATGGCGAAGATGAACAATAATTGCGTGTTTATCTCGGCTAAGGAGAAGACTAATGTTGAGCAACTAAAAGAGATTCTTTACAGAAAAGCTAAGGAGATACACGTGGAGCGCTTCCCATACAACGACTTCCTTTTCCAAAAATATGATGAAGAAGAGTGACATAGTAAGACTCGAAAGTCAAGGCTGCTTTTGCGATGACTGGAGTCTTGTGTCTATTTCCCCTGAATCAGATCTTGCGAAATTTCGCAATGTGTGTTTCCGTGGAAATGTTTCTGTTGGTGCAAATACGGAAATTGTAAATGTGCCAGGCGGCCTTAATAATGTCAGAATTGGTGACAATGTCAGAATCAATAATGTTGCCAAGATTGAGAAAACACCGGGCGCATCGTTTGGTATTGGAACTGTGGTGTCGGTGCTCGATGAGACCGGAAGCCATAGTGTGAGGATATATCCAGGCATTTCGATGCAGATTGCCACAATAGCAGCGAGAATGCCGGAGTATGCAACCGAATCTCTCAATCCAATGATAAAAACTCATGTGTCCTCTATCTCTGATATGCCGGAAGTTGGTGATAATGCGGTGATTGTGGACTGCGGACCTCTTGTCGATGTCAGGATATGGGAAGGAGTTAGGATTGAAGGAGCTTCGCGTCTTCGCAATTGTAGTATTGTGAGCAATTCAAGGTCTTCCGGAAAATCTGCTTATGTTGGCTATGGTGTGGATGCTGAAAACTGTATAATAGAAGATGCCCGTGTGGATGGTGGTTCATTACTGCGCAACACATATGTGGGGCAGGGCTCTGTTTTGGATAAGGGCTTTACTTCTCACGATATGTTTTGCTCTTCCAATTGCTCCCTGGAAAATGGTGAGGCTTGCGCTGTGCTCGCCGGTCCTTTCACGGTGAGTATGCACAAGAGTTCGCTTCTGATTGCTTGCCAGACGGCATTCATGAATGCAGGGTCAGGAACAAACATGAGCAACCATATGTATAAGCTCGGACCGGTTCATTGGGGGGTACTTGAAAGAGGTGTGAAAAGCTCGTCAAATTCGTATCTGATGCACGGTGCAAGAATTGGTGCCTATTCTCTTCTGATGGGCGACCATAAAAATCATCCTGATTCATCTGAGTTCCCATTTTCCTACGTTATAGGAGACGCAAGAGGACATTCGGTGCTTGTGCCGGGAGCTATGCTGAAGAGTTGTGGACTTGTTAGAGATGAAAAAAAATGGCAAAGCAGAGACCGCAGAAAGAGTCTCGAACTGAAGAAATACAATGATCGTGTGAATCCTCATATTTTTACCCCTTACACGATTGGTCTCGTTGCAGATGCTTTGGATATTTGTTCCAGACTTCTGTCTGGAGCAGGCAACTCTGATGGCTTCATGATGTATAAGGGGATGAAAATAAGTGTGAATTCTCTCTCGAAGGGAGTACGCTATTATGAACTTGCGCTGTGTAAATATCTTCAAACAATTGCAGAAGAAGGTATTCTTTCTGTTGCCGCTGATAATGCGTTGGCAGAGAAATGGATAGATCTCGGTGGGCAGATAATCCCCGAATCAAGTCTACGATTAGCTATGGAAGCGGAAAACTTAGAGGAAATAGAGTGCGTTCTCGACAAGGCTGCGGAAGATATGAAGATGCTTGAACAAGCATGGGTGGCTGCAAGGTTTAGTAGCTATCTTGAAGACCGTGAGAGTCTGGAGAAAAAAGCGGCGGAATATGATGCACTTGTGGAGCAAGATCGCCTTGACAGTATAAAAAAAGTCAGCGAGGAGCAGAATATGCTCTCGCTGATTTGACGTTGCTTACTTGTCTGTATTTTGTAATTACCAAGTGAAGCCCTTGATTACAGTGCTGTTTTTGAAGGAAACTATGTCGCCTTCAAGAGTGAGGTCTTGGGAATTGAACGACGGATTTATATATGCAGATGCCTTGCTGGAGTTTTTCAGCAGTGTTATTGTTACATCTGCAGAGATGCCGGTTCCTTGAACATAAAATCTGACAATGAAATTGCCTTTTCTGTCACTCTTAGTCTCATACTTGGAATAGGTGCCTTCCACAGTGATGCCTCCGACTCCATTGGGTCCCCCTCCTTTGTATGAGGCTACCTGCACTATGGCTTTGTCGCCATGACATGCAATGAAGTTGGTGTTGCTGTTGACAAAGGCTCTGTTTCCTTTCTTGAAAATTAGATTCTCTGCTTCGAGAACAAATGACTTGTTTATCATGTCATTTTTTAGCACCTTAAACTTCACGGAGTCGAGTTTGTGCTCCATAGCCTCTTTTTCGGCTTTGGCAGCTTTCTCTTCCGGAGTAAGGGTTTTGCATGATGCCATTGAGATAATGACTGATGCAATAAGAAACAATTTTTTTAGCATGGTGTCACTGTTTTTATAATCTTATGGCAAAAGTAGCCATTTTTATTGAAATTGCAAAAAATTATGGCAACAGATGGCTGTTGAGAAAGTCGAGGGTTATTTTCTGCACCGAGCGTGGCATCTCATGACCCATGGGCAGGAGTTTGGTCTCAAGTTTGTCGTCTGCATTCTGACTTTCCCAAACCTGATGCATGATGTCATAACATTGTCTTACGGCATGAGGCTTGAATAGTTTGTCGGTCTCTCCATTCACTATTAGCATCGCGTTCGGACATGAAATGCTGGCAATGTGTGGATAGTCGAGATGGTTGTAGACTCCGGCGAGATTATTGGCAAAGCCTCCGCGCTCGTGGCGCCCATATTTCCAGTCCATCATGGCGTCTTGTGTGGTCATCCAGCAGATGGCTGCAGAGGCTTTTATGAGCGGAGACATTGCCGCAAGCATCCATGAGCGGTAGGCTCCCATAGAGAGACCTACGCAACCGATGCGCTCTGAGTCTGTCTCGGGAAGGGATGCGAGAAACTCTGTGGCATACATGTCTTCATATGTCATCCATCCGGCAAGGTTTCTTCCGAGAAGCATCATGTTTCCAGCTACGCTTGCGAGATGTGTGTTGTCGCTTCCCTCTTTGCATCCTCGCTCGCCCCACATGAGGGCATCTGTAGAAATTACGGTGTAGCCGTTTTTCGCAAGATAGTCTCCCACGTATTGCCCTTCATAGAGATTATCTGCCCAGGCATCGCTGTCGGTGAGTGTCAGCGAGTCTACTTCGAAGGGGCGGATCATTTTTTCTTTGCCAATGGTGAAGTGTGCCCCGTGATCGTGAAGAGCAACAATTCCGGGATGCTTCCCGGGTGTGTCCGGCACAAGAAGATATGCTGTGACCCTGGAGTATTTCGTGAGGTTGAATGCTATTTTCTTGGCGGTATATCCGTCTCTCTTTTCTGTGGCAATCACTTCCATGTCGTATCTGTCAGCGCGTGGTGGCGGTGGAAGAAGTTCTTCTTTCATGATTTCGCGTGCCTCGGTTTTCCATTGGCTGAAGTCGGAGATGGGGGAGTTCCCCCAAGCAAGAGGATAGGTCAGCTCTTTTTTGAGGCTGTCGAGAAAAAGAGGCATGTCGCGTTGTAGCTCATAGACGCGTGGGGGGTGAGCCATAGCGGCAGCCGACGTGAAGACGGCTGCCGCAAGAATGTATTTATGAATAGACATCATATACTATTTTATATGATTAGAACGGACGGCCTCCTGGAGGCGGACCCATGGGGCGACCGTTACCTCCGAATCTGCCGGGACCTGGCATCGGAAGGTCTTCCCCCATTTCTTCTATCTCTTTCTTGCTCTTTTTCCAAGTGAGAGAGTTGAACTGCCAGCTAAGACCGAAGATGAAGTAGCGCGAGAGATTGTTGTATTGGCTGTCTACAATAGAGGCGGCAGACACACTTCGGGAAATGTTTTTTGTGTTTGCAAGGAGGTCGCGTGCTTCTGCGAATACGTTGAGCCCATAGGTGTGGGGTATTGTATACTGCAGACTTGCATTCCAAATCCATGATTCAGAGTCGTAGCCCTGTGAAAGACCTTCTGTCTTTGAGAAGCGGAGGTCAGTGGTGAACTGGAGCCCGAAGGGAAGGGTCAGTGTGAAGTCTGTGTCGAAGCCATAGCTTGAGTTGTTGCGGTTTTCCTGATTCTCAAGGGTGTTGGTGGCAAGTCCCCATGAATATGTCGGGTTTGCGGAGATCTGCACTACCTCGGTGGAGAAGGTGATTCCGGCACGAGGTCTGAGGTTCAGGTTGCCACTTCGGTTGTAGGCTCCATTGATGTAGCTGTTGTATGCACTGTAGCTCGCATGCATGTTGGCGAAGATTCGCCAGTTTTTGTTGCGGAGTGGCTGGTTATACATGAACATACCCATCATGTTGAAGTCGCCGGAGGTGTTGGTGTAGGTAGTGGTTCTGGCTCCGGTGGTGCGGTCGGTCGTTGTTTTGCTTACCACATTGTTGATGGTGTATGAACCATTAAGCATTGCTACGATTGAACGCTGAGTCTCGCTGTTGAAGTCTCGATACATAGCGTTGAGTCTCTGAGTGAAGGTCGGTTTCAGTTCAGGATTACCGATCTTAATGTTCATCGGGTCTGAGACATCAGCCACCGGTTGAAGTTGGGTGAGTGATGGTTCTGATGAGCGGGCGTTGTAGCGCACATGGAGGGAGGCTGAATTAGAGAACTTATAGCGCATGCGGAAGAATGGCGCGAAGTTCAGAACGTTTCTTCTCGGAATGTTGCGCTCTTGCATTATGAGGTCTGTGCTCTTACTGCTTGAGGGAGTAAGTTCGATACCGGTGTTCAGCTGCATGCTTTTTGTGGTGCGGCTGTATCCGAGTCGTATGCTCTGTGTCAGGAAGTCGTTGCGGAATCTGTTGGAGAGTGTGTCAGACATCTCTGCTCCGTCTGGAACTACTGAATAGTCGGGCATCAGGTAGTTGCCGGGTGTGCCTTCGAGTAATCCCATTGGCAGGTTGTAGACGTATTTGTCTGCATTGTTGCGGCGTGTGTTGATGCTGTAGGCTAATTCGAGGAAGTTGCCTTCGCGACCAATCGGCTCAGTCCATGTGACACGTGCACGAATGTTGTTGTTCCAGGTGTGGTCGTCGGTAAAGCGGAAGAGATCTTCGTCTTGGTTGTTTTCATCGAGGAGGTATCTCGTGATTTCTGAAAGTGAGGTGCCATACTGGCTGGTATTGCTAAACGAGTATTCTGCACGGGCACTGAGAGAGCGACCTTTACGGCTTGCAAATCGGTGCACGTATGTGAGTTCGCCTCTTGCGGTCCATGAGTCACCATGATTGGTGCGGTCGTTGATTTGGCTGTTGACTTTTGTGCGGTCTGCATCTCCGGCAAAGAGTTCGGTGCTACTTCCCAACGTTGTGTAGCGACGGTTGAAGTCAAACGATGGGCGGAAGTCAAGGGTGTTGTTGTCGTTGATTTCCCATTTCATGCGAAGTGCGGCTCGCACACTGTGAGCTTCATCTATCGATTTGGAACTTGAGTTCTGATAGCTTGTAGAGTCTGCGAGCAGGTTCATTGCCTCGCTACTGTTTTCTACGTCTCTGTTGGAATGGTTGTAGCTTATGTCACCTCCAAGTCGGAATTTCTCCTCATTCCCGACCACGAAGTTCATGCCGAGCATCTGGGTGGTGTTGATGCCACCATTGCCTCCGTTCATTCTGAAACTTCCGCGTCCCATGTCGGAGAATCCTCCGTTGTTAGTGTTTCCGAGTCGTCCGATTAGTGTGAAACGATTGCCTTCAGTCATTCTGTTGATAAACAGGTTGCCTTCGTAGCGACCATCGGTGCCATATCCGGCGCGTACGTTGCCAAACCAGCTCTCTTCCATGCCTTTCTTTACTGTGAGGTTGATAACGGTTTCGTCTTCTCCGTCGTCTACACCGGTGAGCCGTGCCTGTTCGCTTTTACGGTCAAGCACCTGCACTTTGTCTACCATCTTTGCACTGAGGTTTTTAGTCGCCATCTGTGGGTCGTCGGCAAAGAATTCTTTGCCGTTAACGAGAATTTTGGTGACTGTTTTACCTCCGGAGGTTATCGAACCGTCTGATCCTACTTCCACACCGGGAAGTTTCTTTAGCAGATCTTCCACCACAGCGTTGTCGGTGGTGTGGAAGGAGTCTGCGTTGAACTCGATGGTGTCTTCTTTGGCTACTACAGCTGCCTTCACGCCTTTGACCACAAGCTCTTTCAGCATGGTAGACGTGTCGTATAGTTTCAGTGGAGGAAGAGCTACCACTTTGGTAGTGTCTGTTACGGTGAAGTCGGCTATCTCCGAGTCCATTCCGGTCATTGACGCTTTCAGCGCGTATCGCCGTGGTTTAAGTTTATTGAAAGAGTATTGTCCGGATTCATCAGTCATGGATCCGGTTACAATTGTTGAGTCGGGTAGCGCGAGTAGCGTGGCGGTGGCGCCTGCGAGCGGATGCCCTTGCGAATCGATAATTCTGCCTTTTACTGTTGCGGCAATTACTGTGGCAACCGTGAGCAGAACGAGCGCCATCGAGGTGAGCATTCTTTTTGACATAATTGAATGTGGTATGCTGTTTTTGTTCATTAGAAAAATGAGTGTTTTTCTCACACTCATTTATTAAGACTGAAAGATTGCTCAAAGGTTTATTCAGAGTGTGAAAAAAAAATCCGAAGCCGTTAGAAAGACTTCGGATTTTTTTTTATGATACAATGGTGTCAACATGGCTGGTGTGAGGAACGCAACAGGTCGTTGACAGTTTTTACCGGGTTGAATGTCTCTACCGGAACTTCTACCATCACGGTGTTCCAGTCGCTCATGGCGCCGTTCCATAGTCCGGGAAGCTCAAGCGCCTTGATTTCTACACCTTCGCGACTCTTGATAGATATGAAGCCGGTGGCTTTGTCTACGTAGTCGGGAAGATTGAATTTCTTTCCTTCGAAGTCTTTTATGCAGACTGCGAGATCTACAGGATTGAAATGAGTCGCGCTCTTGAGGAGTTTTTGTGCTGACTCGTCGTCGGGATTGATTTGTGATGATTCGAGAATCTGAGGACTGACTGTGCCGTCGGGATTATATGCAAGAAACGGACCGCCACCTGGTTCTCCTTCGTTTTTCACCATTCCGCACACTCGTGTGGGGCGATTTAGTTTCTTGAAAAGGTAATCGCGGAGTTCTTCGCGGGTCATGTTGTCGGCATTGTCGTGGGTTACACACAGTTTTCCGCGTAGGAATTCGAGCATTTCTGCCATCTCGTCGTCAGATGGAATCCCTTTGGCAAGGCGTTCGCAGTAGCCGTTGATTTTTGTCTTCACTCCGGCGAGGATTCCTCCGAGCACCATCTTATAGGTGATGGTGGGCTGGCGCAACGCATCGGGCACGAGGTTGTCGATGTTTTTGATGAATATAACGTCGGCATCGAGGTCGTTTAGGTTTTCAATGAGAGCGCCATGACCTCCCGGCCGGAAGAAGAATTCGCCGTTTTCGCGATATGGTGTGCCGTCCATATTGGAGGCAACAGTGTCGGTCGAGGGTTTCTGTACGCTTAGCGATATGTCATATTCCACACCATAGGCGTGTTCCATCACGGCTTTGATTTCTTCAAGTTTTGTCTCAACAAGAGGCACGTGTTCCGACGACACTGTGAAGTGGAGGTGTACAGTACCATCTTTGCCTGCCGCATATTGTGCTCCTTCTGCAAGGTGTTCTTGCAGTGGAGTGCGACTTCCTCCCATCTCTTTGTGGAATTCAAGAAGTGCTTTGGGCAGTTTGCCGTAGTTCATGCCGGCCTTGGTGAGCAGTAGGTCTATTACGTCTTTGTATCGTCCTGCTTTCACGAGGCTGTCGATACTGAGACCATGTATCTGCAGGCATAAGAAGTTTAGCTTGGGAAAGAATGCAAATTTCTCGACGTTGGCGAAAAACTTCTTCATGAAGTCATTGTCGGGCTTTTCGCTATTGCCGTTGAGAAATGAGAATAGGTCTTTAAACATTCGGGATGCCGCTCCGCTTGCCGGTACCATCTTCATCACTTTAGCTCCTCCTGCAAGGTATTCCTTCCACATTTCTTCGCTCTGCTTCACAAGTTCAGACGATGCTACTGTAAGACCATGTCCCGGAGTTACTGCGGAATCTATTTTGAGATATGGGAATCCGTTTTTCAGCATTGAGAGCTGATCTTCGAGTTGCTGTTCGGAAATGCCTTTTCGCATTAGCACTTCTGAGTCTTTTTCTGTCAATTTCATTGTATGAGATTTTTTAGTTATTTGTTTTCATGTTCTTTCGTTGTATTCTCAATTTTTTCGCTGATTATTGCAGCTTTTTTTGCAAGAATGGGGAGCATGCGTTCGCCATGAGTGGTGCGTCGGCGAAGGTCGTAGAGTTGCCAGGTCTTGGCAAGTGTGGCCTGCGACTTTGCCGGATATTTCAGTTTCCCGGTCTGGCGGTCTCCATTTAGGTAGTATATGGTTATTTCAGAGTCAGCGTTGTCGGCTATGAGTTTTGCGCATGAGTCGGATGCACTGTCGGAGAAACATACGGTGTTAAGGTTGTCCATGCGGTAGTTTAGAGCTTGGTCGTGAGGCACGATGCCTGACTCTGCTGTCATTCCGCCTGCTGTCACCCTGATGCGGTTGAAGTGGGCACCTCCGGCAAGAGCTGCTATAAGTTCTGCTTTCTCTCCTTTGGTGAGTCTCATCACCAGCCCTGTCGTTTTGAGTGGATAGGATGATGCCCAGTCTTTGCTGATGTAGTATCCCTCTACTTCGCGGGGATTATCGATATAATTGAAATATGGAAGTAGCTTGTCTACCTGCTCTCCGAGAGAGACAATTTCGTTTCGGATAGAGTCTGTGGCACGTTTCACTGAATTCAGAGAGTCTGGAAGACTTGCATACCAAGCCTTGCGCTGTGTCTCTACTCGTTCCTTGGCTTCGTTATGTCGCCGGCATGCAGTGCCGCCTGCAATGATTGCCGTCAGGGCAAGCAGTAGTGTAGTTTTTATAGCTTTCTTGTTCATGCGATTATTTATTATTGGAAAGAAATTGTCAGATGCGTGTCACGTCTTTCACTCCTTTGAGAGTCTTTATCTTTTTTATAATAGAGGAAAGCACTGTGTTGTCTGAGACACCAACTGTGAGGAACCCCTGAAACAGACCATCGTTGGAGTCCACATTGATGTTGCGCAGGTTCGCTCCTTGTTCCTTGCTGATCACGGATGTGATGTTGGCAATGATTCCGATGTCGTCGTGCCCGATGATTCTCAGTTGTGTGGGAAGCTCGCCGCCCCCTTTGCCGCTCCAGTTCACTCTGATCAGTCGGTAGGGATAGCGTCCGCGGATGTTGCGTGCGTTGGGGCAATCGCTCTTGTGAATCTTCACTACTCCGTCTGATGAGATGAATCCAAATACTTTATCGCCATATACAGGATTGCAACATTTTGCAAATTTGTAGCTCAATCCCTTGATCGATTTCTCTCCGATGGTCAGCACCTCACCATAGTCTTCGGAGTTGTTTCTTACGAGCTCGAAGTCTTCAGCTGTGGCATGTGTTGCAATTTCTTCCTCTGGGGCAGCTGCCACTAAATAAGCGTTGATGATTTTTCCTGCATCTGTCTTATTGTCGGCAATGTCGGCAAAAAACTCGTTTACGTATTTGTAGCCCTCTTTTTTGATGAGTTTCATGAGGACTGCTTCGTCGATTTCGATTTTCCTGTTTTTTGCGCGTCTCAATAGCTCCTCCTTGCCGAGATTTGCACGTGCTTGAAGTTCCTCGTTGAGCTTCAGTCGTATTTTGTTGCGGCTTTTTGAACTGACCACAATGTTGAGCCAGTCGGGCTTTGGAGTCTGCGTGGCAGATGTAAGGATTTCTACTGTGTCGCCACTCTCTATGACATAGCTGATTTTTCGGTGCCTACCATTGACGATTCCTCCGGTGCAGTGCGATCCTACGTTTGTGTGGATATGGAATGCAAAGTCGAGCACAGTGGCGCCGGCTGGCAACTTGAAAAGGTCTCCTTTGGGGGTGAACGCATACACCTCTTTGGTATAAATGTCGAGGCGCATGTCTTTCATGAGCTGCATGGGGTCTTCTTCTCCGGCTTCGAGGATGTCTCGGATGTTGTTCATCCATTGGTCGGTGGAGTCTGACTTTACTCCTTTATAGCGCCAATGAGCGGCAAGACCTTTTTCCGCCACAAGGTCCATGCGGCGTGTGCGGAACTGCACTTCTACCCATTTGGAGTCGGGTCCCATCACAGTGGCGTGAAGACTCTCGTATCCGTTGATTTTCGGTATCGAGATCCAGTCGCGCATACGGGCAGGGTTGGGAGTGTACATATCGGTGAGTATGGAGTATGCGAGCCAACAGTCGCTTTTCTCCTTCTCCGGCGGTGTGTCGATGATTACTCGGATGGCAAAGAGGTCGTAGATTCTGTCGAGATCCACTTTCTGTTTGCGCATCTTTGCCCATATCGAGGATATTGACTTGGTGCGTCCCTTGATAGTGAAGGTGAGCCCGGCATCTTCAAGTTTTTTTCTTACCGGCTCGATAAACCGCTGAATGTATTCCTCTCGAGAACGTTTTGTCTCGTTGAGTTTGAGGGCAATCTGCTTGTATATCTCCCTGTTTGTATATTTTAGGGAAAGGTCTTCAAGTTCCCCCTTTATTTTGTATAGACCGAGTCGGTGTGCGAGCTGTGCATAAAGCACGTTGGCTTCAAAAGCTACGTTGCTTACCCATTCCTGATCGGGATGGTTGTTGATGGAGCGCATGAGCACTAAGTCGCGCACAATCATTATTATGATCACTCGTATGTCGTCGGCGAGCGAGAGCATCAGCCCGCGGAAGTTGTCTTGGTTTTGGATATTGCTCTTTGCAGAAAACTGCGACACGGATTCTATACCACGTATTATTCCTGCTACGTCGCTTCCGCATGCCGCCTCAATCTCGTCAATGTCGGTGCTCTCTTCGTAGAAATCACAGAGCAGTATGGCTTGAATGATGTTTGTGTCTGCGTCTATGAAGTGGATGAATGCCTCTGCTGTTTCCAAAGCCATGAGCATTCTCGGCAACCCCTTGAGGTCGTATGCCGACACACCGGCTTGGCAGGTTTTCCTAAGCAGTGTGTGAAGCATTCTGTCTGTATCAGCTTTCAGCGACGCGGCAGTCGATATTGTTTCGTAAAGAGTGCGGCAGCGTCGCAGAGAGGAGAGAGGAAGGGTTGTGTGTGGTGTTCCGGTGTCTTCCTTCATACTGTCGGTCATTTGATGATTGACAAAATTAGTAAAATTAGCGGTATGGAGCAAATAAAAGTTTGCTTTTTATCTTTTATGTGACTTCAAGAATCGAAAAAGGGTGTCGTAGGCGGCTTCGCGTTGTGGCTGCCTGCTCAAGATCAGATTGTGTATTCCGGAGTCGATGGTACATATCCACACCGGATTGTGACTGCTCTTCTTGATGGTCTGTGCCACGTCTTTTATCATGTGTGGGTCGAGCACGGCATCGCCATACATGAATTCGTCGGTGAATCCGCATCCTTCTACCTTGCGACTGCTGTGCATCACAAGCACCGGAACCGCAAGCCGGTCACTATGTTTCTTTACTCGGCTTTGTGCAGACTGTATGGCTCCGGTCCAAGAGAAGGTGACAGGAGGTGAGAAAATCATTTTCCATTCGGTGTCGTAGGTCCATTCTCCGTAATGGCTTTTGAGGAGTGAATAGGCATATCCATCGCAGTGTGCTTGTTTCACCTTGGCATTTTTGAAGATTACTGAGAGGTTCCTGACTCCGGGTATCAGCACGTGGCGGTAGAAGGAATTGAAGTTCCAAGCAAGAAATGGTGAGTCGGTGGCTATGCGGTCTACTGTGATTTCCTGTCCGCGGTCAGTGCCATATGAAATCACAATCAGCCCCCCTGTGGAATGTCCTGATAGAGTTATGTCGTCAACTCCGTCGCGATGCATCTGAGATATGCCGGAATCGATGTCAGCGTAGTATTTTTTAAGGTCTCGGATATCAAACGGATATTGCCACGGAAGTCTGCTGCGTCCATATCTGCGCAGGTCTACGGCATAGAAGCAATAGCCGGAATCTGCAATGCGTTCACCCATTTCTGATTGGAAGAAATAGTCGTTGAATCCGTGTACGTAGAGTACGCCCTTGTTGGTGCCGGGTTGTTGCTTTTTGCGTATGATGGTGCTCCGGCAAGGACCGTCGAATTGCTGTCCTTGGTCCACATGGCGAGCCTCATATCCGGGGAGAATATCATCGTGCCATGAAGTGTCTGTTTCGATATGGGCGGGAGCTTTACTTATATTGTCTATGTCCCAAGCATGTGCTTCGGGACGCATGAATGCGAGTGTCAAGAATATTGGCACTGCAAGTGTGAGAATTCGTTTCATATCCCTATAACAAGGGAGCGAGGTTTTCAGTTTTTCTGATCACTTAGAGATTTTCGATAGTCATGGGTAGAATTCAAGAATCGGTTGACTTTGGAGAGAAGTGAGTCTGCAGAGTGGGGTAGTACCCATACTTGAAACTGCGTGAAGCTAACTGGAGTCGAAAAGTCAAGGTCCGGGTAGAGTGCCTGCATGTCTTGAGCAGTGCGCTCGTTGACAACTGCGAAATCCCATGCTCCGGAACCTACTTTCATGGCGAGATATTCTTCGCTGAGTCCGGATTCTTCTTTTATGTGGATATTGCCACCTATTTCTTTCTGAAGGTTTTCCAGACGCCTGGTCGCAGCGCTCCCTTGCTCTACGTGTATGGTGTCTCCTTCTATGTCAAGGGCACTCTTCACTTTGAGCTTGCCGTCTGGCGCTTTCTTCTGAATCAAGACTAAACGGTCGAGATACACCTCTTCCGATGTCAGATAGTTTTTCTTCAGATGGTTGTCGGCAGGAAGAGATGCAAGAATGTCATACTCTCCGCTTGCAAGTTTGGCAAGAGCTTCGTCGCGGTTTATTACTGGATGTTTCACCACAGGAATTCCGAGACTGTCTTGGAGTAGCGTGAGCAGATGATAGTTGATGCCGATTATGGAGTCATTGCCATCTTCGGATTCCAAAACACGAAAACTAGTGGGACCATATACAATTGCCGCGTGAATGGTATCTGTAGCTTCTGATGTTGCACTATTGCCGGTGTGTCGGTTTATTGACACTCTAATGGCTGTCATTGCGATGATTACAAGGAGTAATAGAATGATGTAGACTACAACTTTTGCACGCTGTGGCTTTATGGATGAGGTATTTTTCATGATTCAACTATTTATAGTTGCAAAATTACTAAAAAAAACGAGCAAATCATAATGTGTAATATAATTTGGAGTA
>CAYZPH010000025.1:0-32532 GCA_964480495.1 uncultured Sangeribacter sp. | reverse complement strand
CTCGCAGCCATTGTCAGTTGTGATTGTACGCAACGTATTGCGGAATGGGAATAACAGTCTTACTACAGTTAGTGCAGTCGGCATGGCTTTGCGTCCCTGAGGAAGTTTCTCCATCAAGATGAAATTGGTGTGGCTTTACATATTAGTTCAGCATAAGTCTCTGACAACTTTCCGTTTTCGCCGTCACGTCCTCTATTCTTTCCTGCCACCGAAAAATCCGGACACGGAGGTCCTCCAATAAAGCCGGTCAATTCTTCAGCTTTAGACTCTTCCACCCATCCAATTAAACGTTGTAGTTTGTCTTCATGATGTCCATCGATATACTCTGTAATGTCTTCAACATGATGTCCATAACGCGGCTCTTGTATACCCATATGCTGTCTTGCATATCTGTATATTTTGTTGAATGCTTCATGATACTCATTTACAAAAACAACGTTGAAATCACCTTGTAATTCAAAGCCTATGTCTAGGAAACCAGCTCCTGAGAAAGACGAAAAGATGTTTACTTTGGGCATATTTTATTTTGTTTCTTTGCTTTCGTTTATTTTTTCCTCACCAAACGCCTTAATCTCGTCAGCAAGTACTTTTTGTAATTTCTCTTTTGGCACTATCAGTTGATAGTCTGCCACGCCTATCGGCTTGCCCATATCTTCGAGGGCGAGTTCCACTTCCACACGGTCTTTCTCCGCACAGAGAATGATGCCTATGGAGCGGTTTTCACCCTCGCCACGTTCCAGACGGTCGAGCAGTGAAAGATAATAGAATAGTTCATCTTTCCTGCATACTCAGGCTTGAATGCGCCAATTTTCAAGTCGACCGCTACAAGGCAGCGTAAGCCACGATGGAAGAAAAGCATGTCCACCTTGCTCTCTTTGCCGTTGTACTCCAGCACGTGTTGGTTACCAATGAACGTGAAACCATTGCCGAGTTCCATAAGGAAGCGCGTGATAGCCTTCATTAGTCTGTTTTCAAGTTCAAGTTCCAAAATAGGACTTGTCACTCCCAAGAAACCGAGGTTGTAACTGCTACTAAACACCTCATTGGCATAGTTTGCCTGTTCGGCAGGAAGTGTTCGGCTGAAGTTGTTGTCCACCTTTTTTGCTAACTGCAACTCATACATATTCATCTTGATGGCATTAAGCAGCAAGTCACGGTTCCAAACTTTCTCCAGTACCTCATCGGCATAATATAAAGTGGCTTCGTCTCCCAATTTCTTATTCAAGATGAGCAGATTGTGCGACCATGGCAAAAGTGCTACGGAGCGTAGCAGTTTTTCATCATGCCCTGCATATCGAAGATAAAATTTCTTCATGTTCCACAGTTGGCGAGTGGAAAGTCCCATTTGGGATAGCGTTCTTTCAAGTCTTCTGACAGTTGCCTTACCACATTATCACCATGTCCGCTTTCTATCTTGCGTTCATGAAGCAATTTGCCTATCTCCCAATAAGCGGAAGCCACAGAGACATTGACATGCTTGGCAATTTCTGTCCGAGTATGCTCTATCACAGCGACAGCGTGTTGCAGTATTTCGCTATAGTCATTACGATCCACTGGTAACGGAATGTTGTTATTTATTGCACTCATCTTATCAATCAATATTATCCTCCCTAAGAAGGTCTGTAACCACAACTTCAAGCAGCTTTGCGATTTTCATCAGACTGCCCAAGTCTGGCTGACAGGTGTTCGTACATCATTTTGATATGGTGGTCTTGTCTTTTCCCAGTTGTTCGCCAAGCCATTTGTTGGTCTTCTTCTTCTCGGCAAGGACCACTTTTAGCCTGTTCAATTCTCTATTTGCCATATTCGAATATGTGTTTTGCTAAAAAAGGTAGCTATAAAACACAACAATCATGCAGAAAGCATCTAATATTTTATGTTTATCCACCAATTTGGTGAGAAAAGTTCACTTTTAAAAAGAATACTACTTCGTTTGTGATAACACACAAATCTGAACAAAGCTCACTCACTCCTCTCTTGATTTTCCTATTTTTCCCTACTTTTACCTATCATTATAAGCATCCATATTTGTACTACACAAATATAACTCTTTGATATTCAGTACCAATAATCTTCGAAGAAGCAAAATAACCGATTTAAGCTGATTCATGCAAATAGAATCAGTTTTATGTTGTCTTGTCTCAAAAGTAAATTGACCCATAGGTCAATTTGGGGTTCATACGCTTAATTGTTTATTTGTAATTGCAAAACAGCAAATAATATTACGCCAAAAAATAGCTTTATTTCAAAGGTTCCATATGAATTCCTACATGTGTTTCCTCACCAAATTCATCTTTTAATTCTTTTTCGATTTTGCTAGCCAAAGAATGAGCTTTCACAAGCGAAATATTACCATCCATCCTTATATGCACTTCAATAGCAAAATGGTTTCCGATTCGGCGAGTACGAAGATGGTGCGGTGCACTGACTTCTGGAAAAGATTGAATAATCTCTAATATTCTATTTTCAGTTTCTTCCGGTAGAGAGCACTCTAACAATTCATCAACGCAAGGTTTCAATAATTGGAAGGATACTTTCATAATAAATACACTAACAACAATAGCTGCCAGAGGATCTAATATTCTCCATCGTTCTCCCAAGCAGATGGCTCCGCCAATACCGGCAAATGTACCTATTGACGAAAATGCATCGCTACGGTGGTGCCAAGCATTTGCAACCATGGCTTGCGAGTTAAGTTTTTTGCTCTTGATTATCGTGTAACGATATAAAACTTCTTTAAATATTATCGATAATGCTGCTGCTATGAGTGCCAACATGTTTGGTGCTGCTAACGGTTTGCCTTGAATCGTGTCAATAACACTCGTTGTCCCATTCAACAAAATCCCTATACCAACAAAGAATAAAATCAAACCTATTATAGCTGTAGCCAAAGTTTCATACTTACCGTGTCCGTAGTCATGCCCTTCATCTTCGGGTTTTCCAGATATACGAACAAAAACAATGACGATGATGTCAGTAATGAAATCTGATAAAGAGTGTACTGCATCAGCAATCATTGCTGCACTATGACCTGCTATGCCTGCTATAAACTTGAATATAAGTAACAAGAAATTTGCCAAACTGCCTATACAAGTAACTCGGGCAACCTCTTTTTCGCGACTTAATGTCTGATACATAATAGGTGTTATTTTTAGTGTCTTTCGTAAAATTGGCAAACGCTTAAATATGTGCAATAAGAGAATCATTCATTTAAAGAAACTCTCATCATTCATATTATATAAGGCCAATAATGGGTAAAATTAATAAAAGAATGTGAGATTAGCTAATAAAAACTAAAATATAAAAGTTTTTGGGGCTATATATTTGCATTTTTTGTCAATTGTTTGATTGTCATTGAAAAGGTGTAGCTAATTGTCGAAGTGAAATGATAAGTGTGATGGTATTTCTGATAGTCAAGTTTAGATATCTTTTACAGTAAAACGTGAGGTTTATTCAGTTTTTTTTCGTAAATTTGGCGTTGAATAAAAAAGATAATACCATGTCGGAAGAGCAGTGATGAAAATAACAAACATCTGCTTACCCAAAAAAATATTCATAACACAATAAATAACTATGAGGTTAGATAAAAATACACCATCAATTTGTAAGCATTTAAAATCTATTATGCTTACAGTGATTGCAGCAGGAACAATGCTTCCTGCTTCAGCTCAAGGTACTCTCGAAGATTATAATCGTGCCTATGCTGCGAGACGAAACTTCGGCTCTCAAAACGTTTATTATGCCAACGTAAATCCTACTTGGTTGAATAGCGGCAAAGCTTTTTGGTATGTGCGTGAAACCCCACAGGGACGTGTCTATGCCTTTGTAGATGCCAAGAGCCAAAAGCGCACTCAACTGTTTGACCACAAACGTCTTGCCTCGGCACTTTCCTCACAAGTTGGAACACAAGTTAATCCAGATAGTCTGTATCTTGAGTATCTTCGGGTTAATGATAAGGCAGATTCTCTTTTCTTCAATAATAGAGGTTCGATGTATGCTTATGATGTGAAGCGAAATTCGCTTCGCAACATTGGCAAAGTGCCTGCTCCGCGTAAGTATCCACATTGGATGGAGGTAAACGATGAGAAGGACGCAGCTCCTGCTATATCTCCAGATGGAACTAAGGAGGCTTTTATTCGTGAGAGCAATGTCTGGGTGCGTGATCTCTCCACTGGTAAAGCCACACAACTGAGTATCGATGGAACACTGGGTAATTATTATTCATCTTGGATATATTGGTCGCCTGATAGCAAGAAAGTTGCAGTGAATAAAATTCGTCCCGCAGAGAAGAGATATGTATATTATGTGGAGTCGTCTCCTTCCGATCAGTTGCAACCGAAACTTCACAAGCAGGAATACGCTAAGCCTGGCGATGAACTACGCTTCAAACATCCCTGTGTTTTCGATGTGGAGACAGGTGCTGCCGCTATTCCCGATACACGTCTTTTCGACAAACAGTATGAACTTTACGGACCTGTGTGGAATTCAGATAGCAAGGCAATCACTTTTGAATATAACGAGCGAGGTCATAAGGTGTATCGCGTTCTCGAGATGTCGGCAACCGATGGATCTGTTCGTCCACTTGTTGAGGAAACTCACGATAAATACGTGAATTATCCCCGCATCTATCGCCACATGCTTACTGATGAAAAGCGTATGATCTGGTCAAGTGAACGCGATAATTATAATCATTTATATATGTACGACCGCGCTTCTGCCAAACCAATAAACCAGATAACGAAGGGTGAATGGTATGTGCGCGAAGTTCAGTATGTGGACGAACTTAATGGTAAGATTTATTTTTCCGCAAATGGTGTGAACAAAGATGAAGATCCCTACAATATACATTATTACTCCATCAATTTTGATGGTACGGGGCTTATAGATCTCACACCTGCTAAGGGATTTCATGTGGCAACGTATTCTCCCGATATGCAGTATGTAGTAGATGTGGTAAGTTCTCCTACTGAAGCACCTGTCTCCACATTGCGTAGTGCTGTAAATGGAAAGGAACTCATGGCTCTTGAAAAGGCTGATATATCTAAGATCTTGGAGAGAGGATGGCGAGCTCCCGAAGTGTTTGCAGCTCCAGGTCGTGACGGTAAAACTATGATGTGGGGTCTTATTCAGCGTCCTACTAACTTCGATCCGAATAAGAAGTATCCTGTGATTGAATATATCTATCAAGGTCCTGGCGACCAGTATGTGCCTAAGCAGTTTATGTCGTCGAATTACTGGCTACAGCCGATCTCTGAACTTGGATTTATTGTTGTGATGGTGGATGGCATGAGCACTTCTTTCCGCAGTCGTGAGTTCGAGAATATTTGCTATAAGAATTTGTCTGACGCCGCTCTGCCCGACCATATGGCATGGCTCAAAGCTGCAGGTGCCAAATATCCAGAGCTTGATTTAGATCGCATCGGTATTTATGGCTGTTCTGCCGGTGGTCAGGAATCTACCAACGCATTGCTTCTTTATCCCGATTTCTATAAGGCGGCTTATAGTGCGTGTGGTTGCCATGACAACCGTATGGACAAAATCTGGTGGAACGAGCTTTGGATGGGATATCCTGTGGATGATAGCTATAAGCGTTGCTCCAATGTGGAGAATGCTCATCTGCTACGACGCCCGCTGATGCTTGTGGTAGGCGAAATTGACGATAATGTAGACCCGGCATCTACCATGCAAGTGGTCAATGCTTTGCAGAAAGCCAATAAAGACTTTGAATTGGTGGTAATTCCAGGTGCGCATCACACTATGGGCGAGGCTTTTGGCGATCATAAACGCTACGACTTTTTTGTGAAACATCTTATGGGTGTAA
Organism: uncultured Sangeribacter sp.; assembly: GCA_964480495.1. GTDB lineage: Bacteria > Bacteroidota > Bacteroidia > Bacteroidales > Muribaculaceae > Lepagella. Next base: position 26,711 of record CAYZPH010000025.1, on the reverse strand, counting down.
CGCCTCCCGATTGGTCTGAAATCAATTATTGATTCGCATCATAATTGAACTTTAACTAATGAATATATGAATAAGCTGATTATCAAGTGTATATTTATGATGTGTATTTGCCTTAACGGGTATGCACAGGTGGGTGAATCATTTTCAGTGAAAAGCGGTGAAGGCATGCTTCATGCTGAATTGCAAAAGCCTGAAATTTCAAAAGAAAAGAAGGTGCCATTGGTTATTATATGCCATGGGTTTGGAGGAAACTGCGAATCAAAACTTCTTACAGACATTGCAGATAACCTGCAAAATAAGGGTATTGCTTCGATACGTTTTGATTTTAATGGACATGGTAAAAGTAATGGCGAATTTCAAAACATGACTGTTCTGAATGAAATTCAGGATCTGAAGAATATTATCACATGGGCTCAGACTCAATCATGGGTGAAAAATATTTCTCTTCTCGGACATTCACAAGGAGGAGTAGTGGTAAGTATGACTGCCGGAGAACTTGGCGACAAAGTTATTAAAAGTGCAGTTCTTATGGCTCCGGCAGCGGTGTTGCGCGATGATGCCTTGAGGGGTAACACTATGGGCGCGATGTATGACCCATGGAATATGAAAGAGGAGTATGTGCAGTTGCCGTTTGGTGGAATGAAGTTAGGACGTGAGTATATCAAGACGGCTCTTACACTTCCAATATATGAAACAGCGTTCAAATACAACGGCCCGGTTCTGGTAATGCATGGAACGTATGACCGTGTCGTTCCATATACGTATGGTGAAAGATATGATATGGGTTATAAAAATAGCAAGTTGTATTTGATCCAAGGGGAGGATCATGGATTTTCTCAGACTGCTACAGAATCATCTAATTATGCGGCCGAATGGCTGGCAACTCATTTAAAGTGAACTGTTTTGTGTTAATATCTTATGGGGTAATAGTCGATTTGTTACAGAAAAAAGAATAACAACCTAAAAACGTCATGAACTATATTTCAATTAAGACGATTATAAGTCTCTCTATATTGTTGTCTGCTCTCATTAACGTTTCTGCAGCAGACAATAAAGAGGCAGAGAAAGTAAGAAAAATTATAAATACTGTCAATAATCATTGGCAGACGAATCATCCCGCCGAACACAACTCGTTTTGGGATGAAGCTGCATATCACACCGGCAATATAGAAGCTTATTTCCTCACAGGAAATGAGGCCTGGCTTGATTACTCTTTGAAATGGGCAGAACACAACGAATGGAAGGGTGCTAAGGGCAATGACCGCTCGAAGTGGAAATATAACTATGGCGAGACTAACGACCATGTGCTTTTCGGAGACTGGCAGATATGTTTTCAGACATATGCAGATCTTTACAATATATTGCCGGATGATAAGCGTATAAAACGTGCAAAGGAGGTGATGGAATATGAGATGTCTACACCTATCAAAGATTATTGGTGGTGGGCTGACGGACTCTATATGGTTATGCCGGTTATGACTAAACTTCACAAGATTACGGGCAACAGCAAATATCTTGATAAACTGTATGAGTATATTCTTGTAAGCGACAGCATCATGTATGACAGCGAGACCGGTCTTTATTTTAGAGACGGAAAGTATGTGTATCCAAAGCATAAGAGTGCAAATGGAAAGAAAGATTTCTGGGCTCGTGGCGATGGATGGGTGCTTGCAGGACTTGCAAGGGTGCTGAAGGATCTGCCTGCGAATTATGCCCATAGAGCTTTTTTTGAAAATAAGTTTAAAAGAATGGCAGACGCAGTAGTAGCTCTGCAGCAGCCAGATGGTTATTGGACCCGTTCGATGATGGATCCGGAGCATGCTCCCGGTTGCGAAACGAGTGGCACAGCATTCTTCACATATGGGCTACTTTGGGGAATAAACAATGATTATCTTAATGGCGAGACGTATGTAACTGCTGCTATAAAAGGCTGGAATTATCTTTCGAAGACAGCTTTACAGAAAGATGGTTCTGTGGGCTATGTTCAGCCTATTGGGGAGAAGGCGATTCCCGGACAGGTGGTAAATCGCAAGTCTACTTCCAATTTCGGAACTGGTGCGTTTCTGCTTGCGGCGTGCGAATATGTTCGTTTCCTTGAGAAAGAGTCTCTTTCAGATCGCCAGTATTGGGTTGATCTCGCGTATTCGATGGCAGCTCCGGTGTTAAGCAATATGGCGGAGGGTAATCTTCAGAAAAATATGATGGTTGAAGTAAGTCCTACTTGGGATGGTCGCAACCGTAAAGTGACATTTATGGAGACTTTCGGTCGCCTTATGGCTGGAATAGCTCCATGGCTAGCTCTCCCTGACGATGACACAGAGGAAGGAGCAAAACGCAAACAATTGCGAGAATGGGCTCTTGCCAGCTATAAGAATGCAGTAGACCCATTAAGTCCTGACTATCTCCTCTGGCAAGGAGAGGGACAAGCAATGGTAGATGCCGCATATATTGCGGAGTCGTTCACGCGTGCCTATGATGCACTTTGGATGCCGCTCGACGAGCAGACAAAGCAGAGATATGTCACAGAGTTTAAGAATATTCGCAAAATAGACCCGCCATATACCAACTGGCTTCTTTTTTCATCTACAATCGAGAGTTTTCTTCTCAAAGCCGGTGAGCAAGGAGATTTCTATCGCGTGAATTCTGCAGTCAGAAAAATGGAGGAGTGGTACACTGGCGACGGTTGGTATGCTGACGGTCCGGAGTTCTCGTTCGACTACTATTCGAGTTTCGTGTTCCACCCGATGTATCTCGAAACACTGGGCAATATGATTGATGCTCAAAGTAGAACTCGCATTCATTATGGCAAATATTATAATCGTGCGCTCGAACGCACCAAAAAGTATGCGATAGTGCTTGAGCGTATGGTGTCGCCTGAAGGAACATTCCCTGTTTTCGGACGATCCATTCCCTATCGCATGGCATGCCTTCAGCCTCTTGCTCTGATGGCTTGGAAAGAGCAGTTGCCGGCAGGACTTACCTATGGTCAGGTGCGTTCTGCTCTCACCAAGGTGATGCATCGGATGTTTGATGGAAAAGAGAATTTCAATGAAGGAGGTTTTCTGACCATTGGTTTTTGTGGCCGTCAGCCCAACGTGGCAGATTGGTATACCAACAACGGTTCCCTATATATGACTTCTTTGGCATTCATGCCACTTGGCCTTTCGGCTACCCATCCGTTCTGGACAGATGCTCCGGCTCCAACCACCCAGGAAAAAGCTTGGAATGGCAAACCTTTTCCAAAAGACCATCATTGGCCTGATGCTCCGGCTATGAGAGATTTATATTGATTATTTGTGTAATCGGCTGAGGAGTTTCTTCAGCCGATTAATCCAACTATAGGGGAGTAGCCTCATGATGCGATGGCTCACTGTGGTGTAAACCTTTGCCCATTGGTAGGATAAGGCGAAGTGAGTGCTATGGAAGAACTCGGTTGAAGTCATTAGCATCTGGGAAATGAAGAGGTTTGTCTTTTGCCTGTCGAATATTTCTTCCGGAATAGGAGCTTTTTTAGTTATTACCGCAACAATTCGCCCGTCATTGCTGACAGAGGTGATAGTTTCTGCAAATTGAGAAAGCAGATTAGTGATGTCGATCTCTTTCTCTCTGTTCCAAATCTTCAGGTGTCCGTCTTCTTCGGTGATGTTATATTGATGGAATCCACGGTATGCCTCGTTGCAGGCCTCGTTGCGGAAATGATTGAGATAGAGTATACCGTTTGTCTTGAGGCAATTAAGCGACTGTATTATTCCGCCTACCGGGTCTGCGCAGTGGTCGAGGGCGTTACGGATGTGAATGAAGTCTACAGTCTCTTCCTTAAAGTTGGATGAGAGTGTTTCGATCATTCCGAATTCTATTTGCGGTCGATTAATTTTATATTTTTCTAATATGCGATTGTAAAACGGAGCAAGGGGGTCGATGTATATCACTGGCATCTCTTTGCCGTCAAATCGGTTGCCAAAAGCATAACTGAGCGCACATCCTACATCCATAATAATTGGCTTGTGGTCAAGACTTCTGATGTAGGCTGCCACATCATAATTGTCGAGGGTGCATTCCTTGTCGTAGAGCGACCAGCTGAAGAGGTCTGCTCTGCGTTTTTTGTTACCATAATAACTACGCCAGAATGCAACCTCATAGGGAATGCCCTTCAGCCATTCTTTGGTGCGTTGTCTTACTGTCTGTAAGTTTTGTTCCATGAATAATGACCTTACTTGATAGTCCTGATTTTGGACTGCTATGGATGTTTGTTTAAATCAGCTACAAATTTAGTATTTTAATTTTAATTGTCAAATATCTAATAGCTATAAAGAATTATTTGGTTATCATTTCTCAGTGATGTTTCTTCAATATTTAGAATATGTGAGCCTTTTATTCTTACAAAATATCCCTAATAATGAGTCTTACTTCCTATTTGGAAATGGCAAAAGCGGAACAGATAGCAATATTACATGAAAGTGGGGCTCCCAATAGTGACACCGATACTAAAAGGTGTAAAATTGATGCCACTATTGCCGTTCATTACCTTCATTGGTGAATATCTCGCATATATTCCAATACATTTTTTTAGAGACACACTTCCGAAGAGATCTACTGTAAACAACCGTTTGTCGATGTCTTTAGTGAAGTCTTTGTATCTGTTTCCCAAATTGTCTTCATAACGAGTCAGAACGGAACCATAGGTGTTTAAGTTGAATACAGGCCCAACATCAATTGTCAGAGAAGTGCTTGGTATCCGACCGGTAAACATCAGCGGAAACTGAAGACTGAAAATCTTTAACCGAGAGCTTTTGGCAATGGTCCCATTTGGGTATGCGCCCCATTCTAACTGACGTTGGGGATTTACTACAAGGTGTTTGTCGGAAGTCGTAATCTTATAGTTTCTCCAGTCCAAACCGATGCCGAGCGATAGCCATGTATATCTGCTCATTTCATAGGAAATGCCGATACATTTAAACCAACCGACTTCTATAGACTTAGACCATTCAAGTCCTCCACCGAAGCCTTGACCTATCGGATTGGATAGTCCGATGCAAACGCCGCCAAATATTATGTTCCATCTTTGCCTTCTGTTTATCTTGGTTTTGTTTAGGCTGAAAGTGTCTTCATTTTCAGAAATTTGAATGTCGTTCTGTCTGGTGGTTATAACTGCCGCTGATGGGTATGATATCCTTATGCTGTCTGATAGTTCCCCTATGCTATTAGTTGTCTGCACTATAATTCCCTCTGAACTTTCAATAATGGTAACTTTATGCGAATTGTTGTTGGTTAGCAGGGTCTCTTGCTGGCTTGCATTCTCTTGTTGTGAATATACAGTTGCTGTAGTGAATATTACGGACAGTGTGTATATCATTATTCTTTTGATAGAGTTCATAGTGTTGTCTTATTGGTTAAAGTATAAGTTCCACTCCCAATGACCATGATTTTATTTCCGGTCCGAATCTATTGTCGAATACTTTTATTGGTTTCCATGCTACATATACTCCAATACAGTCGACTTGAATGGAAGCATAAGGTTCGACAATGAAAAGATTCTGATGTAGCCCTTTGCATTCGTTTTTTATAGTGAGACTTCCGTCTTCAATTTCATTCCATGCTTTAGCATAGGTGTTAAGGTTGATAGTAGCTCCAATTGAAGTGGAAAAGTCTTTTGTTATTTTTTGAGTATAAATCAAAGGTATGTGGAAGGTGTATACATTAAGACGAGAGTGTTTTACCTTGATGCCTTCATCCACTCCGGCAATTCCAAGCTTGTCTCCCTCTTTGACAAAGATCATCCCCTCGCCACAGAGATATCTCGATTCAGAAATACCTAATCCTATCTCAAATTCCGAGTTTCTACGTTTCCACGCCAATCCCAGAAGATTCTTTATTCCTATTTCAAAACTCTCCTTTATGTTGGTTTTGCCGGCATAGTTGAATTTCCATCCCCAGAATATGTGGTTGAAGCCTACAAAATATCTCTTTGTTTGCTTTTTTGAATTGGAAGAATTTTTGGGTTCTTTGTTAAGAAATGGTAGTGTCATTCCCCAATCGGAAGGAAAGTCTGAGATAGAGATGTCATTGTCTCTTCCAATTTATACTTCATATTTATAATGTCTTTTTGTATTTGAATCAATGTCGTCGTGGATAGCATCTATTGAGGTGATATCACCGGTTTTGCTCACTATGACAGAGTTCACATTATCAATGACTTTAACCGTATCTGTAGTTTCTTGTGCACTCGCAACAGAAATAGTTGTGAGTGCAGTGAGAAATAATAGTAAACTGATTTTCATAGCGTATTATTTTAATTTAAGCATATCTCTTACAAATCTGGTGTCTACATCCCCCTAGAGATATATGAGAGTGGATTTCTCTTCGCTCGCGGGTCTCCGGTTAAGATACAGGATGTAACGCTGGCGTTTCTCGCTTCCTCCAAGATAATAGAATCCGAAGTAAAGTTCTCCATCCTTGTAGGAGGACTCTTTGCTTACTGCATTTGCTCCATCTTTAGTGACAGCTATTCGTAGGCGGTCTGCGAGTAGCTTGTTGCCACTTATAGTGACGCTCTTGTATTCTTTCAGTTTATGTCCGCAAATCTTCCAATCGTGGTATGATATCATCGACACTCCGCTTTGAGTTATGATTTCATTTTCGAAGAAAGAATCTATATTTAGATTACCACGGGCATATCCGGCTATTGACGACAAAACTGCCAAAAGTGTTAGGATTATAAGTCTTTTCATAATCATATGGCTGTTTTAATATTTGTCACTATTGTTATGATTGCATGTTGCTTGCTCTTTTATAGCAAGGCTCATTTCTTCAAATTCAAACATCACCTCATTAGATGTCTCTTGTGAGGCAACGCTCATCTCTCCAAGTTGGCTCATAATCATGGAACTTACCACTTCCGGATCATTAGTGTATTTCCCCTCTATATATGCATAGCACTTCGGAGTGCTGTATGCTTTATCCTCCATATAAAAGAATATGCCGATTATAATAGCTGCAGAAGCTGCTGCAAACGTAATAATCCTTGATAGAGTAACTTTTATTTTGTATTTCTTATGGCTGTTTACATTCCTTTGTTTGAGGTCTTTACGCGGTAGTTGCTGACGGGCCCAACTCATCACAGCCAGAGCCTCTTCTGCATTCACGTCTTTTTTATCTAAAGAAAGCAACATTTCTAGAAGCTTCCGCTCTTCTTTCACATCCAGATCGCCCGAGAAGTATCTGTTTATCATTGTGTGAAGCCTGTCTGTATTCATTGTGTGTGCTTGGTTTGGTTTATATAAAGTTCTCTGATTTTATTTCTACATCTCGCTGTTATAACTCGTGCGTTTGTTTCAGATATTGAGTAATAGTCTGCAATCTCATCAAATTCCCAACCATCCCTTTCTCTGTGGAATAAGATTTCTCTGTCTCGTTTGGAGAGATGTTGTCTTATTAGATTGTCTATTTCTTTAAATAAATCGGTTACATCCTCTGTTGTTTCAGATTCCGGTGGCTCTTTGATTGCCTCAATGTCTATTGCCGGATGTGCATTCTGTCTGCGCAGTGAGTCTATTCTGATATTTTTTTGCAGCCATAGTAAGCATTCTCTCTGCCTGCTTTGCATTGGCAATGGTCTCTTTGCGCGACCAAAGACGGCAGAATGCCTCCTGAAGGGAGTCTCGGATATCATCGGGAATGTCGTCCCCGATAATTCTTGTCTTTAGCCTTCGATAGGCTGATGTCAAAATATCATCTTTTATCTATATTAAATACGCAACGTTAATGATTTTGTAACATGAGATTCAAAAATTTTTTTTGAGTGTTAAAAATGGTCCGTGTAGTGAACAATCTTTGTGTTGTTTCGTTATAGTTACAAAATCATTACAAATAAGTTGTCGATAATAGTCTTTTATAGTAAAATTGCGACTCCAAGAATGGAATAGAACAATAAATCAAATACTATGATAACGAATCGCGTAATAAACGAAATTTACAAAAAGTTTGCAAACTCCGCTTATAGACACGAAAGAAATCGTCTTGCCTATTTCATAAATATACTCGCACCTATGCATCATATCACGATGAACGCTGAAGAGGTGGTATTTGAAGATCAGGATGAGTTATGTCCTTTTCGCAGATTCCTTCTGCGTAGTCTCAACGGAATAGTTGAGTTTGATAAGCAGGTAGCGTTTGTTTTTCGCAACCACATTCTCTTTCTTGGTAAAGATTCAGATGAAATGAGAGTACATTTCCGTTCATTAAAGGAAAATACCAATATTTTTCAGCGTCTCTTCATGAGAATGAAATGATAGATATCGGTTTTAGAGTATCAAGAAAAGCAACGTCTGCGAAATATTAATATTCCGCAGACGCTGTATTTTAGTTTGGTTCATGTGATTAGAACAAGAGAAATATTTCAATTAAAGTTGTAATCATCCAATCCTTCGAGATCTTCCGGATTGTAGCCATCTTCACTGTAAAGGTCTTCATCGAGTACGTCTGCAGCCTGCTTCACTGCTAATTCATCAATCTTACGATCAAATTCATCCATGTCAACATTCTGAGCCGGTGCTTTCCCCTTCTTGAGAGTGCATATAGGTTCGGAAAGTGATCTGCCGGGAAGCATCTCCTTAAGCTCCATGAAGAATGAACGCTCTGTGAGATAATCGAACACAAACACCAACTTTTGGCCTTCGTCTTCTATTAGCTCACCAACCGGAGTGTCTTCCATAATCCAAATGTCGCAGTCGGAACTACTGCCCATGTCTTCGAGTGTAATCTCTTCCTGACGCTGCCAGTCATCATCGCATAGGTAGAATGAATCAATGTCATCCTTTGAGTAGTCTACACTTTCGAGAATAGCATTGCGAAGTTGGAGAAAACTTGACTCAGAGTCTATTTCAATTTCTCGGCTAAAGTTCGGAGCCTCATCGCTAACAAGTTTGAAACGATATACCATATAATTGATATTAAGGCAGGTCTTATGATTTTGATACCCACCGGGGTTATTTACTAAACAATTCAGGTTCTTGACCGACCTCTTACCAGAGTCGTCTCGATTTCCGAGATAGAACCGCAACAAGCCAATAATTAAAACCTGTTATTCTGAATATTTGACTGCGAATTTAATACATTTATATTTTATATCCAATATTTTCATAAAAAAATATGCTCGTAGAGGAGCATATTTTTGTGTTGTTTTATATCAGATTATTTCAAATGCTAAAATTAGTAAGCATAACCATCAGCTTTGCATTTGGCTTCCATGCGTTTGATGCGGCTATTAATATCGGGATGGGTTGAGAATAATTGCGCGAGGCCGGTGCTTGTCTGCTGACCTGAAGCCTGTTCCATTTGTTGCAGTTTTCTGAAAGCCTTGACCATTGCAGCCGGATTCTTTCCATGTTGCTTCAAGAAAGAGTAGCCATAGTCGTCAGCATTGTTTTCTTGACTTTTTGAGAATTTAGCCGAAGCAAGACTTTGAGCAATCGCACCAAGCTGCGAATCAGTGAGGGATGCCACTGTTGTGCTTGTGGATGAAAGAATATCCATGAAAGCTGCAGTCTGCAATGCGTTTTTAAACGCGTTTTTCGTGTCCTGATGAGCCACATGGCCTATTTCATGACCGATTACCCCCAGCACTTCTTCGTCTGTCATTGTGTCCATAAGTCCGGAATATACACGTATCGACCCATCGGCACATGCAAATGCGTTAATATCGTTTGTGCGGTAAACCTTAAAATTCAATGGCGTACCTTCTACACTAGTGATTCCACTTACTATCTTAGTCAGTCTTTTTGTGTAGGAGTCATTTGCACCGCACACGGTGTTTTGCGCATCCGTCTGTATGATATATGATTTTACATATTCCTGAATCTGGCTATTGGTTATGGTAAGAGACTGAGCCATCTTTGCACCACCTTGTGCCAGACGATTCATGTCGAGATTAGCGGTTGTGCTGCATCCGGAAAGAGAAATAAGTAGCGCCGCGCATATTGTTGAGATTGATGCTATTTTCTTCATATAGTAAAAGAGTGTAAAATATCAAACTTCCACTGGAAGTGAGGATTTTGATACACTAAGATTATTTAGAGAGGGCGCATCAAAACATTCATTTTGATACACCCTCTCTAAAAATTAAGTTGAATAAGAATTATCCGAGGAATGCTAAAAGAACACCGGCTGCTACAGCACTACCAATTACGCCCGCCACATTCGGACCCATAGCATGCATGAGCAGATAGTTGGTCGGGTCATATTCCAATCCGAGATTATTGGAGATACGCGCTGCCATTGGCACAGCCGACACACCGGCATTGCCGATGAGCGGGTTGATCTTCTGTCCTTTCGGAAGAACAAGATTGAAGAGTTTCACAGAAAGAACACCGGTAGATGATGCGATTATAAACGCTATAAATCCGAGTGCGAAGATAAACAGAGTTTCCTTGGTAAGGAAAAGATCTGCCTGTGTTGACGCTCCTACTGTAAGTCCGAGAAGAATTGTTACAATGTCGGTCATGGCGTTGCTTGCGGTCTTTGCGAGGCGAGTGGTCACGCCACTTTCTCTAAGAAGGTTGCCGAAGAATAGCATGCCAAGCAGTGGTAGACCGGAAGGCACGATAAAACAAGTGAGAATGAGACCTACGATTGGGAAGATAATCTTCTCGTTTTGCGAAACAACGCGCGCTGGTTTCATCTTGATTTTACGCTCTTTTTCGGTTGTGAAGAGACGCATCAACGGTGGTTGAATAAGCGGTATCAGTGCCATGTAGGAATAAGCAGAAACTGCTACTGCTCCCAGAAGTTGCGGATTAAGTTTCGATGTGGTGAATATGGCTGTAGGTCCATCGGCACCGCCGATAATAGCTACGCAACCGGCTGAAAGTGGATCCATGCCAATAGCCAATGCAAGCATATATGCACCGAAAATACCGAACTGTGCGCAAGCACCGATTATCATCAGTTTTGGATTTGCGAGCAGTGCAGAGAAGTCTGTCATTGCTCCAATGCCAAGGAATATCAATGGTGGATACCATCCTTTCTCTACGCCATTGTAAAGAATGTTGAGTACGGATCCTGGCTCATAGATGCCGATTTCCATACCGGGCTGAAAGGGAATGTTGCCGATAAGCATACCGAAACCGATGGGCACCAAGAGCAGAGGCTCGAAGTTCTTTTTGACTGCAAGCCACACGAAGAAGCAACCCACAGCGAGCATGATCAGGTTCTCATACCGGCAGTTTGCGAATCCGGTGAAGTTCCAGAACGTCTCTATGTTTTCGGAAAGAAATTCCCAGAATGTCTGTGCAAGTATCATATTGTATCAGCTTATGGAAATTATCCGATTGTCATGATGTCGTTGCCTTCGAGAACAGAGTCTCCGACGCTTACCAGAATCTTTTGTACGGTTCCGGCTACAGTTGCTTTCACGTCGTTTTCCATTTTCATGGCTTCAAGCACACAAACTGTATCTCCAGGTTTTACAGTATCACCCTCTTTTACCTTAAAGTTCATGATTGTGCCAGGTAGCGGAGCTTTGATTGAACCTGAAGCACTGCCGGTAGATGCCGGTTTGGAGATAACTTTTTCACCTGATGGTGTTTTGGGTGCTGCGGCTGCCTTTGTAGCATTGACTTTTACAGGAGCCTTAGTTTCTTTTTCAAGTTCTACGGTGTAATGCGTGCCGTTGACCACTACGTCTACGTGGCAGCCTTCGACGTCGCCTACCTCAACGTTGAATTTTATTCCGTTGATTTTATATTTGTATTCTTTCATTTTTGTTAGATGTTATTTGCGGATGTTGCGGTGAAGTTCAGGCAATGTGCGCAGATTGTAGATTTTTGAGTTCCAGGGAGAATATGCCTTCTTGATCTGATGTATGGTCAGGATGGTGTCTTCTATGTCGTGACCCTGTCCGAAATGCTCTGAAAGAGCCATGCCGATAGCCGCGATTGTCTCGCCACTGGCAAGATCCTCTTCTGTCGAGTCTATTTGCTTTCCAACCTTTGCTGCTGCCTCTTGCTTGCTTCTTGCGAGGAAGTATTCTGATACTTTGCCGAATCCAAAGAAGAGAATGCTCAGAAGCACAAGTGCTACAATTGTAATAGCCATTGCGATGATGGTCAGAGATAAGCCAAATGGGTCATTTTTCTTCATATTGTTGGCTTTCTCAAGCTGGCGCATCTTTTTGTCGCTTATGCTTTGTTCATTGACACTCGTTCCTTCTGTGGCTACTGCAGCAAGCTCAACTTGGTCCTGCTCACATGCCATGCATTCCACCACGGTCTCGTCACTCTGTCCGGACACCTCCTGAGCCTGAGCATTGCCGCAGGTGAGTGTGAGGCTGAGAATGCCTAATGTTATAAATTTTTTCAACATGGTGGTCTGTAATTATAGAGGAATGTTTCCGTGTTTCTTCGCAGGATTGCTTTGCTTCTTGGTGGCAAGCATTTGAAGTGCACGAATCACGCGGAAACGAGTGTTGCGAGGTTCGATCACATCGTCAATGTAGCCATATTTAGCTGCATTGTATGGATTTGCGAAGAGGTCGGTGTATTCTTTTTCCTTCTCTTTCTTGAAGGCAGCCGGATCTTCTTGCTCTTTTGCTTCCTTAGCGTAGAGCACACCTACAGCACCTTCGGCACCCATAACAGCAATCTCAGCGGTTGGCCATGCGTAGTTCATGTCACCGCGCAACTGCTTGCAGCTCATCACGATATGGCTGCCACCATAGCTCTTGCGGAGTGTAACTGTTACTTTTGGCACAGTTGCTTCACCATATGCGTAGAGGAGTTTTGCTCCGTGAAGAATAACTGCATTGTATTCCTGTCCGGTTCCGGGGAGGAATCCAGGCACGTCAACAAGAGTTACGAGAGGAATGTTGAATGCATCGCAGAATCTTACGAAGCGAGCAGCTTTACGAGATGCATTGCAGTCGAGTACGCCTGCGAGCACCTTGGGCTGGTTAGCTACAATGCCTACACTCTGTCCGTTGAAACGAGCGAAACCGCAGATGATGTTGCGCGCATAGTCTTTCTGAATCTCAAGGAACTCTCCGTTGTCGATGATGGCTCCGATCACCTCATACATGTCGTAAGACTTCTTGGCACTATCGGGAACGATGTTGTTAAGCTTGTCTTCCAGTCGGTCAATTGGATCGGAACATGGCACAAGCGGTGTTTCCTCCATGTTGTTTTGAGGTATGAAGCTGATAAGCTTGCGGATAAGTCCGAGAGCTTCTTCTCCGTCTTCGCATGCGAAGTGGGTAACTCCAGATTTAGAGGCATGTACTGAAGCACCGCCAAGCTGCTCTTGTGTTACATCTTCGCCGGTAACAGTCTTTACTACCGATGGACCGGTGAGGAACATATAAGACATTCCCTTAACCATGATAGTGAAGTCTGTCAGAGCAGGGGAGTACACCGCACCACCTGCACATGGACCAAGTATTGCGCTGATCTGTGGCACTACGCCAGAAGCGAGAATGTTGCGCTGGAAAATCTCGGAATAGCCTGCAAGTGCATTGATACCTTCCTGAATACGAGCACCACCTGAGTCATTAAGACCGATCACCGGAGCACCCATCTTCATTGCTAGATCCATTACTTTGCAAATCTTCTGTGCCATAGTCTCTGAGAGAGAACCTCCAAGCACTGTGAAATCCTGAGCGAAGACGTATACGAGACGTCCTTCGATAGTACCGTAGCCGGTTACTACACCGTCGCCGAGAATTTGCTTTTTCTCCATTCCGAAGTTTGTGCTTCTGTGAGTCACAAACATGTCAAGCTCTTCAAAGCTTCCTTCGTCAAGAAGTTGGTCTATACGTTCGCGTGCTGTGTATTTGCCACGTTCGTGCTGTTTGGCAATTGCCTTTTCGCCACCGCCGAGGCGTGCCTGCGCACGCTTCTCGATGAGCTCTTGAATCTTTTGTTCTTGAGTGGTCATTATTGTGAATTGTTATAGTTATTTCTTGCTGGGATCTTCACATAGCTCGGTGAGTACAGCCTCGGTGCATTTGGGGTGAAGGAATGCAATCTGCAATCCGTCTGCTCCATTGCGTGGTGCCTTGTCGATGGTGCGGATGCCTTTCTCTTCACACTCTGCAAGTGCGTTGGCTACGCCACTTTCTACTGCGAATGCCATGTGGTGCATGCCTCCCTTGCCACCGTTCTTCTCGATAAACTTGGCAATTGTGCTATCTGGAGATGTTGCTTCAAGAAGCTCAATCTTGGTGTCTCCAACTTTGAAAAATGCTGTTGTTACTTTCTGGTCTTCTACAACCTCTTGTTTGTAGCATTTGAGTCCAAGGACATCTTCATAATATTTAATGGCTTCTGCCAAATTGGGCACTGCTATGCCGATGTGTTCGATGTGTGAAATTTCCATATCGTTCTGTTTTTGTTGGTTAGTTATACAATGTCTGTTTATATCTGTTGCCAGATAAAGCTAGTCGTTTTTTTGCATGTGCGCAAGTACCGACATACTCATTGGCAAAGTTAACAATTTTTTTTAAAAAAAGCGAAAGAAATTGGAAGTTTTATTCGGAATAATGCTTATTTTTTATACTTTAAGGCAAATTTTTATTTGGAATCATTGTTATATCAGTTTTTTTTCCGATATTTGCAAAAAAATATTAGCAGAGACGTCTGCTTGACCATTATATTTCATTATTAATATCTCCTCTCTGATGCGTAAATATGGAAATGACCACAGGGGCTCTTGCCTCGATGATCGGAGCCGTCATCGACGGTGACTCCGATATAATTTTGTCTGGATTCGCGAAAATTGAAGAGGCTTCCAGCGGACAGCTTACTTTTATAGCTAATCCCCAATATTCTCGTTATCTTGAGTCGACCGAAGCTTCGGCTGTTCTTGTGTCTAATGGGTTCAATCATCCCAACCCGAAGAACGTGACATTGTTGCGCGTGGAAGATCCGTATGCAACACTTGCTTCTCTTCTTCGTTTTATTCAGTCTTCAATGCCCAAAAAGAAGGGGGTGGAGTCTCCTTGTTTTGTGGCTGATGGCGTGTCAATACCCGATGATGCATACATAGGAGCATTCTCTTATATAGGAAAGGGTGCTGTTTTAGGTAAGGGTTGTCAGATTTATCCCCAGTCTTATGTAGGTGAGGGTGTTGAAATTGGTGATGACTGCATCCTATATGCCGGTGTCAAAGTCTATGATGGTTGCAAAATAGGCAATCGTTGCATTTTGCATAGTGGTGTGGTGATAGGTGGCGATGGTTTCGGTTTTGCTCCCAGCCCTGAAGGAAAATATGAAAAAATTCCGCAGACTGGTATTGCCGTGATTGAAGACGACGTCGAAATCGGATCTAACACAACTATTGATCGCGCAACTTTCGGATGCACAAAAATTGGTCGTGGCACAAAGCTTGACAACCTTATTATGGTGGCTCACAATGTTCAGATTGGTGAAGATAATGTTTTCGCTGCTCAGACTGGAGTGGCAGGAAGTGCCAAGATTGGCAACTCTAATCGAATTGCCGGTCAGGTCGGATTTGCCGGACATATCACAGTTGGAGACAATAATGACATCGGTGCCCAATCGGGCATACCGGGAAACGTTGGAAGCGGTAAGCGTCTGATGGGTTATCCGGCTATAGATGCGAGGAAGTGGGCAAAAAACCTTGTCTATGTTAATCGTCTTGACAAGTTTTTCAATTCCCAATCTAAGTAAAGTAAGAAAAAATAAAAAAATATGAATCAATTTACTCTTAAAGTTCCATTCAAGGTAGAAGGCAAAGGCCTTCACTCGGGATGTAAACTGACTGCTGTGTTCAATCCCGCTCCTGCAAATAGTGGAATAAAGTTCAAGAGAACTGACCTTGAAGGTCAGCCCATGATTGATGCTCTTGCCGAAAATGTAGTAGATACTACTCGCGGCACTGTTATCGCAAAGGGAGACGCTCGTGTCAGCACAATAGAGCACGCTATGGCGGCTCTATATGCTTATGGTATAGACAACTGCCTTATAGAGGTAGATGGCCCGGAACTTCCGATTCTTGATGGTAGTGCAAAAGAATATTGTGAAAAAATCAATGAAGTCGGACTTGAGGAACTTGATGCTGAAAAGGATTATTATGTAATAAAGAATAAACTTCAGTATAAGGATGAGAACGGAGGAACTATTACGTTCTATCCCGATGAGGGCTTCAGCGTGGAGGTGATGGTGGAATATAATTCCACTGTTCTTCCCAATCAGTTTGCCGTGCTCGATGATCTTGCAGACTTTAGTCAGGAAGTTGGCAGCGCAAGAACATTTGTGTTTGTGCGCGAGATAGAGTCTCTTCTGCAGTATGGCCTCATAAAGGGAGGTGATCTTCAGAATAGTATTGTTATCTACGATCAGCCTGTAGAACAGCAGAAGATAGATGAAATATGCGATGCTGTCAAAGTTCCACACATGACAGTTGACAAACTAGGTTACATCAATCCGCGTCCACTCAAGTGGGATAACGAACCGGCACGCCATAAACTTATGGATGTGATAGGAGATATTGCACTTATCGGTCGTCCGCTCAAAGGCAGGGTTGTTGCAATTCGTCCGGGGCATACTATCAACAATAAGTTTGCTCGTATGCTCAGAAAAGAAGTTAAGCATACTGAAATTCAGTGTCCGGTCTACAATCCAAATACAGAACCACTGATTGATGTGAACGGAGTGAAAAAACTTCTTCCTCATCGCTATCCGTTCTTGTTGATCGATAAGGTGATAGAAATTGATCGCAAACATTGTGTGGCAGTGAAAAATGTCACTGTAAATGAGCCTTTCTTCCAGGGACACTTCCCGGAGGAGCCGGTGATGCCGGGCGTGCTTCAAGTTGAAGCAATGGCTCAGGCTGCAGGCGTACTTGTGCTTAATTTCCTTGAAAACCCAGAAAAGTATTCAACATACTTCCTTAAGATAGACAACGTAAAGTTCCGTCAAAAGGTAGTTCCCGGCAATACATTGATTCTTAATGTATCGCTTGCTACTGAGATTCGTCGTGGTTGCGCTGTGGTAAAGGGCTATGCCTTTGTGGGAGAAAAAATAGTCTGCGAGGCTGAGTTTATGGCACAAATTGTTAATAATAAGTAAGTGTTATGTCTGTCATGAATAGTATTCATCCCGATGCAAAAATCGGAAAGAATGTTAAGATTGGTAACTATACCACTATTCACGAGGATGTTGAGATTGGCGACAATTGTGAGATTGATTGCAATGTCAACATATATCCGGGTGCTAGAATTGGTAGTGGAGTGAAGATATTCCCTGGAGTTACTGTGGCTGCAGTGCCACAGGATCTTAAGTTCCGCGGTGAGGAAACTTTTGCCTATGTTGGTGACGGCACAGTACTTCGTGAATGTGTCACAGTGCATCGTGGCACTGCTTCTAAGGGTAAGACTGTGGTAGGTAAGAATTGCCTCCTTATGGCGTATGTGCATGTCGCTCACGACTGTGTGATTGGCGATGGAGTGATTGTTTCCAACGCTGCTCAAATGGCAGGTGAGGTAATAGTTGATGATTGCGCTGTGATAGGTGGAGGCAGTCTTATACATCAGTTTTGCCATATCGGTAGAAATGTAATGCTTCAAGGTGGGGCTTTGGTCAATAAAGATATTCCTCCTTTTGTAAAAGCTGCGAGAGAACCGATATCTTATGTGGGTCTCAACTCGGTAGGTCTACAGCGTCACGGATTCAAACCTGAAGAGATTCAGCAGATTCAGGAGATTTATCGCATTCTTTATCTGAGCGATCTCAACGTGACAAATGCTATAAAAATGATCAATGAGGTATGTGCACCGTCTGTTTTCCGCAACGAGATAGTGTCGTTTATTGAAAATTCAAATAGAGGTATTATCAGATCTGCAATCTGACGTGGAAACATGGTCGGATAAAGACAATATTATGGAGCGGCGACTTGATTGCGTCGCTCCTTATTTTAATCATATAATGATGACGAGCAGTTCAAATGAATTTTGTCGGCAAATCGCCGATGTGATAATTGCGCATGGTGTTGAAACGGCATACGTCAGTCCCGGTTCGAGAAACGCACCCCTTGTGCTTGCGTTTGAAGCACGGGAGGAAATTCACAAATATGTTGTGGTCGATGAACGGAGTGCTGCATTTCAAGCACTTGGGTGTGCCCTTGTGACAAAGAAGCCTGTTTTGCTTTTGTGTACATCTGGAACTGCTGTCCTTAACTATGCACCTGCTGTAGCGGAAGCTTATTATGCAGGAGTTCCGCTTATAGTAGTGTCTGCTGACCGTCCTGCAGAGTGGATAGACCAAGACGATTCCCAGACAATTCGTCAGTATGGTGTTCTTGACTCAATAATTAAAGGAAGCTACGATGTTCGTGCCATTCCTGAAGGCTCCTTATGTGAGTATTCCGACGATCTGAAGTGGATGGTAAATCGAACTGTCAATGAGGCTATGTTAAAAGCTCTTGACGGCAAACAGGGGCCGGTCCACATTAACGTGCAGCTTGGGGAACCACTTGGCGACTGTAGCTCCGTTGATGATGCTGCACAGCGAAAGGTTTCTCTTGTGAAGACAAAGGAGTCTATTGATCTGAATGCTCTGAAAAGTATGGCTTCGCTTCTTTGCTCTTCTAAAGTTTTGTTGGTGGCAGGGTCTTTACCTCCCGATGATGATTTGATTAAGGCTGTTAGAAAGTTTGCAAGCTTACCTAATGTAATTGTCATGGCTGAGACTCTTTCAAATCTTCACGATCCTTTAGACGACTCTACCATGATCGACTCTGTGTTATGCAGAATGACTGAAGCCGAGAGGGAGTCTATGCGCCCCGACATTGTAATCTCAATTGGAGGAGCCCTTGTGTCGCGAATGCTAAAGCAGTATTTGCGTTCTTGTCAACCTAAGCATCATTGGAGTGTAGGACATTCAAATTATTTCTGCGACTGCTTCAAGTGTCTTACCGACAAAGTTGAGATAGCTCCGGCATCATTTTTTAAGCAGGTTTATAGTGTAGTAAAGAAGTTCACGATTTCGCGTGAAGTGGATAATTATTCTTCTTCTTGGCTTAGCCTACGCAAGATGGCAAAAAAGGTTGCTGACAACTATATAAAGAACTGCGGTTGGTCAGATTTGAAAGTATTCGACATTCTGATGAAGAGTATGGAGTTTGACAATCTGTTCGTTTCAAATGGAACGTCGGTGAGATATTCTCAGTTGTTGCCCCATAAATGCCATGCTGAGTATTGTAACAGAGGTGTGTCAGGTATCGATGGCATGACATCTACGGCAGTTGGCGCAGCTCGTGCATACAAAGGAAAAACGATGCTAATTTCCGGTGATACGTCATGGCTTTATGATTCAGGGGCATCGGCTCTATGCGATGTGCCACCAAAAATGAGAATGGTAGTAATAGACAATTCTGGTGGCGGTATTTTTCGCTTTATTAAGGCAACTTCAGAAATACCATCGGAAACTCTTGAACGTTATTTCTGTGTGAGGGATCAAATGGATGTGGCGATATTGTCGAGGGCTTATGGAATAGAGACTATTGAAGCTGACGATGAAGAGTCTCTTTATGAAGGTGTTAAATGGCTTTCAGAAGATTCTGAATGCCCGAGACTTCTTGTCGTTAGAACTTTTGCAACAGAAAGTGCACAAATTCTTCGTAATTATTTTAATCTAAATAAGAAAAAATAATATGTTTGAGTGGAAAACTATCAAGGAATATGAGGATATTCTTTTTGATCAATTCGAAGGAATTGCTAAGATTACTATAAATCGTCCGAAAGTCTACAATGCGTTTAGACCGAAAACCAATTTTGAGATGCTTGATGCGATGCGTATCTGCCGCGAAAGAAATGATATCCGAGTGGTCGTGCTGACCGGAGCCGGTGATAAGGCTTTTTGCTCAGGTGGCGACCAAAATGTGAAGGGTGTTGGTGGCTATGTTGGTGATGATGGCGTGCCACGTCTCAATGTGCTGGAAATGCACCATGCTATACGTAGCATTCCTAAACCAGTGATAGCAATGGTCAATGGATATTCAATAGGTGGTGGAAATGTGCTTCAGGTGTTGTGTGATCTTTCGATCGCTTCGGAAAACGCTCGCTTCGGACAGACTGGTCCGAAGGTGGGGAGTTTCGACGCCGGTTTTGGATCATCTTATCTTGCGCGGTGTGTCGGTCAGAAAAAGGCTCGAGAGATATGGTTCCTATGTAAGCAATACACAGCGCAAGAAGCTCTTGAAATGGGAATGGTAAACTGTGTGGTGCCGTTCGATAAACTGGAGGAGACAACAGTAGAATGGTGTCGAACCATCATGAAACGTTCCCCTTTTGCTATTCGCATGATAAAGCGCGCCCTAAATGCCGAACTTGATGGTCAGCGTGGCATGATGGAGTTTGCCGGAGATGCTACAATGATGTATTATATGATGGACGAGGCACAGGAAGGCAAGAATGCTTTCCTTGAGAAGCGTGATCCGGACTTTGACCAGTTTCCAATGATGCCATGAGACTCGCATATGCGCCATACATGCTGAAGTTTCGCAATCCTGCGGGAACAAGCAGAGGAGTGTTGACCGAAAAACCGACTTTCTTCATCAAGTTGTTTGATGAAGATGATCCTTCTCACTTTGGAATAGGTGAGTGCTCGGTGTTTCCGGGGCTTTCTCCGGAGGCTGACGGCAATTATGTCTATAAGTTGATGGAGACGCTTGCTAATGTTGCTCTCGGCAGAGATACAGACCTCTCTCGTCATAGCAGTATCCAGTTCGGTCTTGAACAGGCTATCCGAGACTTTTCAGGTGGTTGCCGTCACGTATATTTCCCGTCGGAATTTACTGAAGGAAACTCTGCAATAGAAATTAACGGTCTTGTGTGGATGGGTAGTCTTGATGAGATGATTTCTCGCATAGACAGTAAGGTGGCAGAAGGATTTCGTTGCATAAAGCTAAAAATAGGTGCTATCGATTGGAGTAGAGAGGTGGAGATGATTGAGTATGTGCGCCGTCGCTATAGTGAGAATGACCTTGAGATTCGCGTGGATGCCAATGGTGGATTTTCAATGGATACGGCGCTTCCACGCCTTAGGCGACTTGCTGATCTTGGTGTGCATAGTATTGAACAACCTATCCCTGCCGGCAATACAGAACTGATGTCATTCCTTTGTAGAGTCTCGCCTATCCCTATTGCTCTTGACGAGTCGCTGATTGGAGTTTATGGCACTGAAAACAAGTCTGCACTTCTCAATACTGTGCGCCCTTCCTACATTATTCTGAAACCGACGCTGTGTGGCGGTTTTTCGGGCGCGGAGGAGTGGATTGCACTTGCTGAGGAGAGAGGCATAGGATGGTGGGTTACATCTGCTTTGGAGTCGAATGTCGGGTTGAATGCTATTGCACAATGGACAGCAACACTTGGCACTTCTATGCCGCAGGGACTCGGCACAGGTGGCCTTTACACCAATAACTTATATTGTCCACTACGGCTTGAGTCTGATAGACTTAGTTATGACGTGGCAGTTCCAATTACAGATGATATTTACTCAAAACTTGACTGGAGGGAATAATGACACAGAGTGTATTTGAAGAAATATGGAAGGACGATTCTGAATATGTGGAATGTCATACATCTGGATCTACAGGTGAGCCGCAAAACATAAAACTGCAAAAGGATTTTATGCGTAAGAGTGCATGCCGTAGCAATGCGTTTTTCAACATATCTGCTGAGAGCCGTCTGCATACATGTCTTGACTTTGACTACATTGCATCGAAGATGATGACAGTAAGGGCAGATGTGGCAGGATGTAGATTGACTTCTGAAACTCCGTCGAATCGTCCTCTTTCTGATATAGGCAAACAAGAACGAGTAGATCTTCTGTCGGTCGTGCCTTCGCAGATGGAGTGGATACTTGCTTCTCCCACAATGTGGAGTGGTATTCGTCGAATTCTTGTTGGTGGCGCTCCAATTCCTCCGGAACTCCGTAGGAGAGTAACTCTTTCCGAATATGAGGTGTGGGAAAGCTACGGTATGACAGAGACTGCATCTCATATTGCTTTGAGGAGAGTACAAGAAGAGGACGTGCCTTTTGTTACGCTCAAGGGCATTACGGTAGAGCTCGAAAATGATGGAAGACTTGTAGTTAAGATGCCTGGCACTGAAAAACTTGTAACAAATGATATAGCAGAAGTTTACTCTCCTGAAGAGTTTAGGATTCTCGGACGGGCAGACAATTGCGTGATAAGCGGAGGCATCAAGATTATGCCTGAAGAACTTGAACGTCGACTGGGGCCATTTATAGCTTTTGACTATTGCATATCGTCTGTCCCTGACAGTAAATGGGGAGAAAGACTTGTTTTGGCAGTGGAAGTTCGAAAGTCAGAACTTGGCAAAGAGTTTCTTAATAAGGCCGTATCAGTGCGACTCAATCAATATCGCAAGAGTTTGGAACTTGGAGTCAAAGCTCCGAAGGAAGTGATTTGCGTTGATGAACTGCCACGAACCCGTAATGGCAAAATTGATCGCCCTACACTTAAGACTCTTCTCTTACAAAATAATTGCAAGTAATAAATAAGACCTCGCATGGGAGCTCGAGCTACGTGTCCATGCGAGGTCTTGTTTATAGTATTTTTTCAGTATTATCCGTTTTTGGAGATTTTCAGAAGTTGGTCTTCATTGATTATCTTGATGCGACGTCCGTCTACGAGTATTAGCCTCTCTGTTACGAATGCAGCAAGTGTGCGAATTGCATTGGCTGTAGTCATATTGCTTAGGCTGGCGAGATCCTCTCGGCTCATGTATATACGTAGTGTGGCTCCGTCGTCTTCAAAACCGTAGTTGTCGCGCAGGAGCAGAAGAGCATCTGCAAGACGTCCACGTATGTGTTTTTGGGTGAGATTTACAAGTTTTGTGTCTGAGCCTCCAAGATTGCGCGAGAGTTCGTGGATGAAAAACATTGCCAAATTGATATTGGATCTGACGAGTTGTTCAACAACCTTCATTGGTACACGTCCAATTACTGATTCTTCAACAGCTGCTACTGACGACAGGTAAGGCTCCTTTGCAAAGTAGGCGCGATAGCCGAAATACTGAACCGGACTATAGAGTCGGAGTATCTGGACGCGGTCACCGATGCCATTTTTATACATCTTGACTTTCCCTTTCAAAAGGCACCACAGAAACTCAGGCTGTTCATTCTCAGAATAAACAATCTGGTTTTTCTTATAGTTGGATATGATAAAATTGTCAGTGACAATCCTTTTCTCCTCTGGAAGCAAAGCGTTCCACATTTCAGACATATCATGACTAATGATATGCTCAAGTGTACTTTTCTTTAACATTTCAACTTCAGTCTCACCGACAAATACTTAAAATAATTACCTGTATCTTCTCTTGGGCGAGATGTTCATCGTTGCCCAATATACCCTTAGCTTTGCAAAGTTACAATTTTTTTTTGAAAAATTAAAATTTTTTTTAATTTCAGCTAATTCATTCTATTTGGTAAGATCGATTTAGGATCCTAATCATCAAGCAACGCAATCTTAAATAACGGAATATTCAAGCTTCATTTTTTATCAGTACTCATTACCGTCTATTTACCGTCATATTATAAAATCAGACTTTAATTCAAAGGAAGATAACATAGACATCACTGCTGAAATTGTTGTATCCTTGCTGTCAATGCTAATGTTCGGTTGCTCTGCCAACGGTTATAACCATCGTTATAAAGATGTTCGTAACCTCTGCGAGCTGTAGAGAGGTCAAGCATGAGTCCACAATCTCAATGTGTGTCTTTGAAATTGTATCTTCCTTCTATGCCAAGTTCGGCACTTATCTCTGCTTTGCCTGTATGATAATATCCAAGCGGTGTTGTCAATCTACTCTCAACTCACCCTCCATCATTAGTACGTTTGGTATTTGTGCGCTTGACTGATTTGATAATAATGAAACAACCATTACAACAAGAAATATAAATCGTCAATTCATAATATCATTCTGTCTTTTTTTTTGATCAGTTTTCCATAAATTGAATTCTTCTTGGATATTGTTCATGCCATCTTCACTATCCAATAACCTAATGCAGCAAGAACAATGCCCAAAACGACACTTGCTACTATGTAACCAATAAATCCTATTATGTTGCCATTCTGAAGCATTTGTATATTTTCGTATGCAAACGTGGAAAATGTAGTAAATCCGCCACAAACTCCCGTCGTCAATAATAGGCAAAATGTATTGTTTGTGGTATCATACCTGCTGAATATTGCATATATAAATCCTATAATAAAGCATCCTATAAGGTTTACCGCTAAGGTTCCCAAAGGAAATCCATTTACTAACAGATCCTTCATGTGAGTGGAAATTAAATATCTTAAAGCTCCTCCAATGAAGCTGCCTGAACCTACTATTAACAAAGATTTTAGCATTTTTAATTCAATTGTTTGCTATCACATAATGCATATCCAATATGTTTACATAATATTGTAATAGTCTTTATGTATTCATTTTATGCAAAGTTATATCAAATTGGTTGAATCTGCAATAATTACAATAAAATATGTTTGCAAATGCGCATGTCTTATGATTTGTATATTAAAAATTTTTGTAAACATAAAAATTATTGTCTAAAAGTTGTAAAAGTTGAATAATATATATATATTTGCGAAGTAAAGGCAAGCAAGTATTAAAAATGTGTCAATATGGCAACGATAGGAATCAGGAGAGGCGTCATAACTATTCATAAAGTCTTTTTTTTGACAATCATATTTTTCTGTATATATTGTGCAGGTAAGGTGCCAGTGTGTGCTGAAGATGCACTTTCTCGGATAGACCGCCAGTGTGATCTTTATCCACAGGAGCGCTTACATGTGGTTACAGACCGAGACATGTACTGCGCCGGAGACACTGTGTGGCTTCGTGTATTTGTCGCCGATGCCTCCACCCTTCGTCAGACATCCGTCAGCAAGTATGCTTATATAGAGCTTCGCAATCCCTTCAACGGAGTTAGCCGTCGCATTAAAATCATAGAGCGAGAAGGAGTTTATGCCGGCTATGTTCCGTTATCCGAGAATCTTCCAGAAGGAGACTACACATTGGTTGCCTATACAATGTATTTGGAGAATGTAGGGAGAGATTACTTTTTCCGTAAACCTCTTCGTATCCTAGCCCCCCATAGTTCGAGATACACCATAGACGCGGAGTTTTCAACCATAGGAGACGGAGAGGTTAGAGGCAGTTTCCGGCTTCGGTCGCAGACAGGAGAGCGACCGGTATACAACATAATGTCGTGGGAGATGCCAGACGGCAAGACGCTTGAGATGCCTGATTCAAAGAAAGGTTTCACAAGGAAGTTTAGCAGAGCAAAAGGCGAGACTGTGGTACTTGTGAGGTTTGGAGACTATGCAAGATACATACCGATTGATTATCCAGTAAGCAAGACATCGATAAGTTTTTATCCGGAGGGAGGCTGGTTGATAGCAGGGGAGTTGTGCAAAGTGGCGTTCAAGGCAGAAGATGAAGAAGGTCGTGGAGTATCCGTTTCTGGGGTAGTACGCGATAGCTCTGGGGCGGAGGTTACGCGATTTTCTACTCGCCACAATGGGATGGGTACATTTGGGATAGTTCCGGATGAAGGTTGTGTGTATACAGCAGAGTATACAGGACCAGAAGGAGTTTTCCGGATAGCAGAAGTAGGCAGTTCGAAGCCCGGAGCCGCAGCTCTTCGCTATGGAGAGTCAGGAACCCGTATATTTTTTAGCGTAGCAGGTGGAGCCGGCATGGATTTGGAACTTGTTGTAGCGTGTAGAGGAAGAGGCGTACTATCAAGTCCACTTTCTCGGGAGTCTTCAGTGACAGTAGATAAGGAAACTCTCGTCACAGGACTTTACCAAGCCATGCTCGTGTCGCGAAGCGATAGCGTAGTTGTGAGTGAGCGACTGTTCTTCATCGGAGCAGACAGAAAGTCTCCAGAAGTAGCGACAGTGTCTTCAGATTCGATGACGATTATACTGAGGGCTCCAGAGGGTATGAATGCAGATTGCAGTTTGCGTGTTGTAGGAACTCATGTAGGATGCACTTCTCAAGTAACAGACATACGAACACAACTATTACTTCAGAGCGAGCTACGAGGAAGGATAGAAGATGCCGGATACTATTTTCGGGAAGGAGATAGAGAGTCGCATAGGAATCTTGACTTGCTTATGATGGTTAATGGTTGGAGTCGTTACAATCTTCCCGATGCAATTCTAGGGAAGTATTCAGAGCCGGATATAGCACTAGAGATAGGTCAGGAGATATGTGGACAAGTACGTTCTCGTTGGCGAAACCGACCACTTGAAGGAGTAATGGTGTGTGCGATTTCACCGAAGGCAGACTTTGGTACATATGCTGAGACAGACAGTGCAGGAATATTCCGAATCAATGGCTTTGATCTTCCAGAAGAAACCCCATTTATATTTCGAGCGATGAATGAGAAGGGCGGAAACGAGGGGAATTATGACATATATAACGATAGGTTCCCGCATGCAGAGTCACTGATTCCGAAATCAGATCGGAATCGTAGTGAGTCAGAGATTGCGGAATTCTTTAGAGGTAGCCGATGGGTTATGCTCGATGAAATCGTGGTTCAAGCATTAAAAAATGAGGATGTAGACATATATGAGTCTCTTTCATCATATACTAAAAACTCAGAGGATTTCGAACAGCAAGGAATAACGAGCATAGAGGAGGCAATTAGGGGTGTGCCTGGAAT
>CAYZPH010000024.1:0-33371 GCA_964480495.1 uncultured Sangeribacter sp. | reverse complement strand
AATCAACTTTGATACACCGAAAAAGCGATTTTTTGCTTTTTTTCGTTAATTTTGCGTTTGCTGTTGGACTCTACACGGCAAAAAAAACAGTAAATAACGAGAGATATATCAACATTAACAAAATAAAAAAAAGGAGTGCAACTCAATGTGAGTCACACTCCTTTTCTTGTTTATCTCTTCGGATAATTATCTATCTTACTACACTTCTTCGAAGTCAACGTCTTCAGCGTCTTTTCCTTCTTGATTGTTTGGCTGCTGAGCACCTTGACCTGCTGTTGCACCAGCACTAGCCTGCTGCTGAGCAGCGTAGATGTCCTGTGCTGCTGCCTGAAGAGCGTCGCTCAACGCCTTCTCAGCAGAATCAATCTCATCTACGAGCTGATTCTTGTGAACCTCTTTCAGTTTTTCAAGAGCAGCATTCACGGGAGCAAGTTTGTCTGCAGGGATCTTATCACCAAGATCTTTAAGCTGCTTCTCAGTCTGGAAGATCATCGAATCTGCATGGTTGAGCTTGTCAACACGTTCTCTTGCCTTCTTGTCGGCAGCTTCGTTAGCCTTTGCCTCGTCGCGCATACGATTGATCTCAGCATCGGTAAGACCGGAAGATGCCTCAATGCGGATTGACTGCTCTTTGCCGGTAGCCTTGTCTTTAGCAGATACGTTAAGAATACCGTTAGCATCAACCTCAAATGTAACCTCAATCTGCGGAACGCCACGCGGTGCAGGAGCAATGCCACCAAGGTTAAACTCTCCGAGCAACTTGTTGTCGGCTGCCATAGGACGTTCGCCCTGAAGCACACGGATTGCTACTTCCGGCTGATTGTCGGTCGCAGTAGAGAAAGTCTCACTCTTGCGAGTCGGGATGGTTGTATTAGCATCGATAAGTTTAGTCATAACGCGACCCATAGTCTCGATACCGATTGAAAGAGGCACAACGTCAAGAAGTAGCACGTCTTTCACATCTCCACTCAAGACACCGCCCTGGATAGCTGCACCGATAGCAACCACCTCATCAGGGTTAACAGACTTATTTGGCTCCTTACCGAAGATTTCTTTCACCTTCTGCTGGATAGCCGGAATACGAGTTGAACCACCTACGAGGATAACTTCATTGATTTCATTTGCATTAAGACCTGCATCCTGAAGAGCCTTGCGGCAAGGAGCTTCAACTGCATCGATAAGTCTCTCTGCAAGTTGCTCAAACTTTGCACGAGTCAAAGTCTTCACAAGATGCTTCGGGCCTGTTGCTGTTGCTGTGATATAAGGAAGATTGATTTCTGTAGAAGTTGAGCTTGACAATTCCACTTTGGCTTTCTCTGCTGCTTCTTTCAGACGCTGCATAGCCATTGGATCAGTGCTAAGGTCTACCCCTTCGTCATTTTTAAACTCAGCTGCGAGCCAGTCAATAATCACGTGGTCAAAGTCATCGCCACCGAGATGAGTATCACCATTAGTTGACTTAACTTCAAACACACCGTCACCGAGTTCGAGAATTGAGATATCAAATGTACCACCACCGAGATCGAAGACAGCTATCTTCTGTTCTGCATCACTCTTGTCAAGGCCATAGGCAAGCGCAGCCGCAGTAGGCTCGTTGACAATACGTCTTACCTTAAGACCTGCAATTTCACCAGCTTCTTTTGTAGCCTGACGCTGAGAGTCATCAAAATAAGCAGGCACTGTGATTACAGCCTCATGAACTTCTTGTCCGAGATAATCCTCAGCTGTTTTCTTCATCTTCTGAAGAATCATTGCAGAAATCTCTTGTGGAGTATAAACTCTGCCGTCGATGTCTACCTTCGGCATATCATTCTGGCAAACTACTTTATAAGGCATACGCTTGATTTCGTCAGAAACCTTCGTACATTTTTCGCCCATAAAACGCTTGATTGAGTATATAGTTCTTGTGGCATTAGTGACAGCCTGACGCTTTGCCGGGTCACCAACCTTTATCTCGCCACCGTCTACAAATGCAACTACAGATGGAGTTGTATTACGACCTTCTGCATTGGGTATCACAACAGGATCTTTACCTTCAAGCACAGATACACAGCTGTTGGTGGTGCCAAGGTCAATACCAATAATTTTTGCCATAATTCTATTTTATATATTTATGAGTTAATAATTACTTTTTTACTTGATGAAACTCCACGCTTAATAATGTTTGACGGTTTTACGTTTCATCATCGTCTCAAATACTAACAAATGTCATGCTAAATGTTTCAATTATAAATTCACAAACATTTATAAAAGAACTTAATCCTAATAAATTCAGCACCTTAACATCAATTGATTTATTCTAAAAATTTTTGTCAGCATCAAAAAAAGTGTGACAAATTTGACAAAAAAACTACATTTTTTATAAATTTAGGCAACACTAAGAACACAGAAAAAGCTTATTTTGACTCAAAAAAATTAAAATAACACCCATTTTTATTTAAAAATTAAGATATTTTTAGTAATTTTGCAGGCCTAACCAAATTGTGTCCCTGAGATAGGGACTACCTATATAGGCACAACTATAATGATTATGAAGCCATTACAGGAAAAACTATCACACTATGATGTACCGCAGAAAGCAAAAGCTGCGGGCATATATCCTTATTTCCGCCCCATATCGAGCGAACAGAACACCGAAGTATTGATGAACGGCAAAAAAGTTCTCATGTTCGGATCTAATTCATATATGGGACTCACCAACCATCCAAAGGTGATTGAAGCAGCCGTAGCTGCCACTAAAAAATATGGTACTGGCATGGCCGGCAGTCCATTTTTAAATGGCACTCTTGACATCCACAAGGAGCTTGAGGCAAAAATCGCAGACTACGTTGGCAAGGAAGATGCAATACTCTACTCTACCGGATTCGGCACAAACCTTGGTGTGGTCAGCTCTCTGACAGGTCGTGAAGACTACATAATCTGCGACGAACAAGACCATGCATCTATCATAGAGGGCAGAAGACTATCTTTCTCCCAGCCTCTCAAATACAAACACAACGACATGGAATCGCTCGAGGCTGCACTCAAAAAGTGCAAACCAGACAGCATCAAACTGATTGTGACCGACAGTGTGTTCTCCATGGAAGGAGACGTAGCAAGACTGCCGGAAATTGTAGACCTTGCCAAGAAGTATAATGCAAGTCTCATGGTAGACGAAGCACACGGCATTGGAGTGTTTGGAAAAGGTGGACGAGGAGTCGTGAATCACTTCGGCCTGACTGATGATGTAGACTTGATAATGGGGACATTCTCCAAATCATTTGCATCATTGGGTGGATTTATAGCAACAGACAAGGAAATCACCAACTTCTTGAGACATCACTCTCGTAGCTATATATTCACAGCATCTGTCACTCCGGCATCAACAGCCGCAGCGATGGCAGCACTCGAAATTATGATCGATGAGCCGGAACGCCAGGAGCACCTCTGGGATATCACACACTACGCGCTCGACAATTTCCGCGCCATGGGTTGCGAGATAGGAAACACTTCTACTCCTATCATTCCTCTCTTTATTCGCGATGACTATAAGACATTCGCTGTCACTCACGACCTTCTCGAGGATGGAGTATTCGTAAATCCTGTGGTATCGCCCGCAGTAGCTCCGCAAGACACGCTGATTCGCTACTCACTGATGGCTACACACACAAAAGAGCAAGTCACTCGTTCGCTTGAAGCAATCCAAAAAGTATTTAAAAAACACGGCATCATAAAGTGAGGCCTCTCGAATTTAAACTCGAAGCGACCTGCCCCGGCACAGCAGCCAGGGCAGCCACCATTACCACTGCCCACGGAGAAATAAAGACCCCTATCTTTATGCCCGTGGGCACTGTAGGTAGTGTGAAGGCCGTGCATCAGCACGAGCTACGCGACCACATCAAAGCTCAGATTATTCTCGGCAACACATATCATCTATATTTGCGTCCGGGACTTGACATTTTGCATCAGGCAGGAGGTCTCCACAAATTCAATGGTTGGGAGAAACCTATTCTAACCGATTCCGGAGGCTTTCAAGTGTTTTCACTTTCTTCAAACCGCAAACTTACTGAAGAAGGTGCGCATTTTCGTAGCCACATCGATGGCAGTAAACATCTCTTCACACCCGAAGGAGTTGTTGACATTCAGCGACAGATTGGTGCCGACATTATGATGGCACTTGACGAGTGCACACCCGGCGATGCTGACTATGACTACGCAAAGAAGTCGCTCGGGCTTACTCTCCGTTGGCTGAAGCGTGGCTGGCAACAGTATTGCAACACTGAAGGACTCTATGGTTATCAGCAAACCTTCTTCCCGATTGTGCAAGGCTGTGTATACCCCGACCTTCGCCGAGAAGCAGCAAAATTTGTAGCAGATCTTGATGCAGATGGTAATGCTATCGGAGGTCTCGCTGTAGGAGAACCGACCGAGAAAATGTATGAGATGATTGAGATTGTCAACGAGATTCTTCCCGCAGATCGACCAAGATACCTTATGGGTGTAGGAACTCCAGCCAACATTCTTGAGGCAATAGACAGAGGTGTAGACATGATGGACTGTGTAATGCCAACCAGAAACGGGCGTAATGGCATGCTATTCACCCGCAACGGCATCATGAATATGCGCAACAAGAGATGGGCAGACGACTTCTCCCCTCTTGATCCGGGTGGTCCGACATATGTGGATGAGGTTTACTCGAAAGCTTATGTGAGACATCTTTTCATTGCCAACGAACTTCTCGCCATGCAGATTGCAAGCATACACAACCTCGGATTCTACCTGTGGCTTGTGGGCGAAGCTCGGAAACACATTGAACTCGGAGACTTCCCCGAATGGAAACGGGTAATGGTTGAGAGAGTGAGCAGGAGAATGCCTTAACCCATATTAAGACACACTGCGATGGAAGAAACCGAAATATCCCAATCGGAGGAACAAAATAAAATACAGAAGAAGATAAAAACGAAAAGACGTTTCCAATTTAAGTTCAGAAAGCCGCTTTCCATTATCGACAGGTATATTCTGGGCAAATTTCTCGGAACATATTTTCTTGCCACAATCCTACTTCTTCTCGTAATCTCGATGTTTGATATCACCGAGAAGCTTGATGCATTCCTCACAGCTCCACTCGAAGAAACACTGTTTGACTATTTCGCATCATTTCTTCCATACTTCGCCAACCAACTCTCGCCTCTCTTTGTGTTTATATCTGTAATATTCTTCACTACAAAGATTGCCGACAATTCCGAGATTATCGCAATGCTGTCGAGCGGCATTACATTCCGACGACTGCTTCGCCCTTATATGATAGGAGCGGCCATCATTGCGTCTATAACATTTGTTCTTTCGAACTACATTATTCCGCCGACTAATGTAGACCGAATAGCGTACACTAACAAATATGTTAGAAATAAGGCGGTGGAATATGGCACCAACATCCAATTGATGGTGCGTCCGGGAGAAGTGGCATATTTCGGACGATACGATAATACAATAAAACGAGGCTACCGATTCTCGCTCGATAAATTTGAAGGGAAAGTACTCACCTCCAGACTAACTGCATCGACAGTGGAATACGACTCCACAAAAATGTATCACTGGAAGCTCCGTGACTACATGATCCGAGATTTCGACGGCATGAACGAGAGTATCAGGAGAGGTACAGAAATCGACAGTATAATACCCATTGAGCCCAAAGACTTTCTTATAGCGGTTAATGACCAAGAGATGCTTACAACCCCACAACTTACCGAATACATTCGCAAACAGAAGATGAGAGGGGTTGCAAACATCAAGAAATTCGAGATTGAGAAAGAAAAACGCTTGGCAGAAACCGCAGCAGCATTCATTCTAACTCTAATCGGAATGTCTCTGTCGTCGAAGAAAGTGAAAGGTGGTATGGGCATCAACATTGGCATTGGTTTGGCATTAAGTTTTAGCTATATACTTTTCAGTAGTATTACTTCATCCTTTGCAATCAGTGGATACACGTCACCAGCAGTGGCGATGCAGATTCCCAACATGGTATACCTCATTATTGGAATATTCCTATATCGCAGGGCATCAAAGTTCTGATAATCCTGCAATTCATTCATCATTTTCAGACTGCGGATTTAACAATTTTTATCCTTTATTCTACTAATGAATCAGCTATATTTTTTGCTAACAAGGAATAATTTATTAAATTTGCAAAACAACTAATTTTTTACACTACATTAGGGGTTCTTCTATCCCTACACAATATATAAGAATTGTTGAGATGATTAACAAGGATTTCGACTTCAGCGATATCGCGCCATATGACGACTCCGTATTCCGCACGATTTTAGATAAACTGGTGAAAGATCCGGGGTTTCTTCATGCAATATCTTATGTGATGCCTCAGAAAGACATCCCGTCATTGATTGCAGAACTAAGCACAACCGACAATCGTCGTGACTTCCAACGTCGAGTGATGTTCCCATTTCTTGAGATGCTGGCAAAGACCACAACCTCCGGCATAACTCTTGGAGGTGTGAAACATTTCAACCCCGCTCTTAACTACACCTTTATCACAAACCATCGCGACATTGTTCTTGATGCTTCGTTTCTCAACCTCACATTCCTTAGGAGAGATTGGCCATCATCTGAAGTTGCAATCGGCAACAATCTCCTTGTTTTTGACTGGATATCAGACCTCGTTAGGCTCAACAATAGTTTTATTGTGAAACGAGACACAGGCATTCGAGAGAGTCTCGAAGCTGCAAAGAAACTCTCTGCATACATCCATTACAGCATCATAGAGAAACATGAATCGGTATGGATTGCGCAAAGAGAGGGTCGTGCAAAAGACTCAAGCGACCACACACAGGAATCTCTTGTGAAAATGTTGGCTTTAGGAGGTGAAGGTTCTTTTATGCAAAAAATAAAGGAAATAAACCTCATGCCCGTCTCCATTAGCTACGAGTATGACCCAAACGACTATCTAAAAGTCAAGGAGTTCCTTCTACGCAGACGCGATCCGGACTTCAAAAAGTCGCAACGCGATGACCTGTTTTCAATGGAGACCGGCCTCCTTCAGTTCAAGGGAAGAGTTCACTTCCAACTCACACCTCGCATAAATGTAAGGATTGATGAACTTGGAGAATTCCGCGACAACAACACATCTGCCAAGTATGTCTGTGCACTTATAGACTCAGCCATCCACAGAGGATATGAAATATTCCCTGTAAACTATGTAGCATACGACACACTTCATGAGACACAGCGTTTTGCTCATAAGTACACTCAAGAAGAGAAGATAGAATGCTTGGAGTATTTCGACACCCAATTGACTAAGATTGACGTAAAAAACATAACCGATGAAGAGCGTGCATTCATGCGCGAAATGATTCTCACCATGTATGCTAATCCATTAAAGAACAAGCTAAAATCTATTCTTGGAGGATTTGAGTGATGAGACTGCCTGCACTGATATCGATTTTTGTTATTATCCTTAGTGTTATAATAGACTTTTACATTTGTGTAGACATTAAGAAAAGTAAATCATGGAATCGCTTGAAATGGAGCAAAGCCTATATAGTATCATCTATTCTGCTTTGGATATTCCTACTTGTCACCGTTAGTCTGCCACATCGCTCAGCAAATGGCGGAATCAGCCACATAATGTGGATGCTTACCACCTACGCAACCATCTATATCAGCAAGATAGTCTATGTATTATTCTCATTGCTGGGTATAATCCCATCAATTTTCAGGTGCAAACGCCAGTTCCGGAGAAGGAGTGTCGGGATCATTGTCGCAGTAGTGACATTCGGATACATTTGGTATGGCATTTTTCATACGAGACATCAAACACAGATCAAAGAGGTTACACTCTTGTCATCACGTGTTCCAGATGCATTTGACGGCTACCGCATAGCACAGATTTCCGATCTGCACCTCGGCACATGGAGAAATGACACTACATTCATCAGCAAACTTGTGTCGGACATAAACACACAGGAGCCGGATTTGATTGTATTTACAGGCGATATTGTCAACCAAAAAGCCAACGAGATGAATCCTTTCATTAAGTTGCTATCAACACTTAAAGCCAAAGATGGGGTCTACTCTATTCTTGGCAATCATGATTATGGAGACTACGTTGACTGGGACTCGGCAAAACAGCGATACAATAATCTTGAGTACTTGAAGAGCAACCATAAAAAGTGCGGATGGAAATTACTCAATAATCAACATGAGTTCATCTTCAAGACCACCGACACACACACCGATTCGATAGCCCTTATTGGTGTGGAAAACTGGGGAGAACCACCATTCGGACAATATGGAGACCTTAGAGCTGCCTATCTATGCAATAATAACAATGATTTAAACGACTCCAACTTCAAGATACTTCTCACCCACAATCCGGAACATTGGATTCAAGAAGTCAGAATGGTTTCCAACATCGACCTCAGTCTTTCAGGTCACACCCACGCCATGCAGATGAGCGCAGATTTATTTGGCAAAAGATGGTCGCTGTCTGCACTTAAATACCCAACATGGGGAGGTTTCTACACATCTGATTCTGACGGGAATATAATAGATTTAGGCAATCCTTCAGACAACAATATCATTCGCGATCTTGATAAACCTTCGGTATATGTAAACATCGGAGCTGGAGAAGTCGGAATGCCGTTCCGTCTTGGCTCATGTGTACCGGAAATAACCGTCATCACACTGAAGAAAAAATGACATACCCTGATAACACAGTAGAGGTAGTGATATGTATCGGCTCCAACTGTGGAGATAGATATCAGAATGTAGATAAAGGCATCAATTGGATTAATTCCATTTTAAGCACTTTTCGCA
This sequence comes from uncultured Sangeribacter sp., assembly GCA_964480495.1. Taxonomy (GTDB): domain Bacteria; phylum Bacteroidota; class Bacteroidia; order Bacteroidales; family Muribaculaceae; genus Lepagella. The sequence continues at coordinate 24,560 of CAYZPH010000024.1, read as the reverse complement.
CATCTACCATCTATGCTACACCAGACTGTAAGGGAGGCCCGAGGAAATACATGAATGCTGTGGCAATCGGCAAGACCGACATTACACTTCAGCAATTAGAAATCATGTGTAAGAATTTCGAGAAGGAATTGGGACGTGATGAAAAAGCGAGAGAAGCAGGCGATGTTCCCATCGACATTGACGTTGTGGTCTACGATGACAAGATACTGAGAGAGACTGACTACATACGAGAATTCTTCAAAATCGGGTTTTATCAATTGAGATGAAGCATTCCCATAGTGCGCCTGAGATTAACCTCCACAAATGGCCGGAGCGCACCTGAATTCTCTACAATCATATCAACACCAAACAAACCCTCGTAGCCATAAAGCACTTCTTCCAAAATTTTCTTTTGTGTACCAATGATTTTATCCAGTGGGAAATGGCATAATTTTAGGAAATCTGCCTCGAGAGTTTTCTGCGGAGCATGATAGTTTGAAATGTATTTACCACGATTGGAAGTGCTAAATGAAGAAAGACCAAGATATACAGCTTCGCCGGCGGAAAGTCTCCACTCTGTGGCAAAATCTGCTGCTTTGCTTGCAGGTGTCTCTGCTATGACACTTCCCTGACGGCGGATGACTCCTCTGCACCATGGTCTGACATGACATTCGCTCATATCTGCACCGGTATTCACTACCCCTCTACCACTCGAACTCCACGGAGATTTCATCCAGCAACCCGGATTCGAGCGATAGAACTGCACACAATCCTCCTCAGTAGAAAGTTCAACCGGAAGATCAACCCTTGCTGATTCATCTGTCAGCTCATTCCATCTTGAATTAAGTAAAATTGTAGTGCGTCTGTGGGCAAGAGACCTCAGACGATCAATATAAGTCAATGTTGGCAACGACGATTCTGGCACTCCTGCATCAAGGAATCTGCGACGCAAAGCATGGTTCCAGCCCCATGGTTCAATCTTTACGTTTGGCTCTTGGGCAAAGAGGTCTGCAAGCATGCTCCAGTCTACAAGACGGAAAGAAGACTCCACAGCGTGGCAGTCATCCACAAGAATAATGTCGCCACACTCAGCCCACACCTCCGGGAGCAACTTCATATCACTCATAAGTCGAGCCACAGTTGCCGGAGGGGTATAAAAAGACGCCCCCGTAGCGAGGGCGTATTCTGTATCCGGATTAAAGAGCAAAAGCCTCATCAGTCGTTCAACTTCTCGCGTTCCTTAAGGGGATTTGAGAAATAGAGCTTATGCTCGATATACTCCTGTGTTGCTATTAGTGTCGGTTTGGGGAGCTTTTCATAGAACCGAGAAATCTCTATCTGCTCACGGTTTTCTGATACTTCCTCAAGATTATCTGATGAAGCGAAATCTGCAAGTTTCTTCTCCAATTCTTTTTTAAGTTCAACGGCAATCTGATTTGCACGTTTGCCGATGATGCAAACAGTCTCATAAACATTTCCTGTCTGCTCCGCCATTGCGATCATATCTCTCGTTACGGTGGTGAGAGGTGCGTTTGTCTTCTTGTAGTCCATAATATGCAATTATGATTTACGTATATAGGGTTGTATATTTAGCAATTAATGAAATAATCAAAACACAAGCATTGATTCACTCGCCAAGATGCTTTGATGCTATATTGAAAATCGAATTAGCCTCAGAAAGGTTTTTCGACTCTGGATAAGCATTGATAAAGGAATAATACTCATCGATAACCTCGCGATATCTATCTTCACTTTTCTCCGCAATTGAATTTTTAGCTTCCTGAAACTTAGCCTTAAGAATCAGCATCTCAAAGTCTTCACTATATTTTGAATATGGAAAATCCTTTAGTGCATTCTTCGCTGTAATGATACACGACTGATAATTATTACCAAGGAAATTACCAAGATTATAATATAGCTGTGCGTTCTGAAGCTGCTTAAGAGTCAGTTTGTCTTGCATTTCAAATATCGCGTTCTTAGCAATACCTGCCTTATCACTCTGAGGAAAATAATCAAGGAATCCTTGAAGTTCCTCTATAGCCTTCAGCGTAAAAGTCTGGTCAAGCTGAGGATCCGGGGAGTCCAAATAGTAGCCATAGCCACTATAGAAGCGAGAAAGTTCTGCATATTTACCACGAGGATAACGTTGGTAATAGTTTTTGAAGTAAACTGCAGAATTGAGGTAATCCTTGTTTTCAAAATAAGACATTGCCAACAGGAAAGTAGCGTCTTCACCATTTTCAGTGCCTCGCATTGGCATCTGAAGATCTTGAAGCAGCGTAATCGCCTGCATATATTTGCGCTGGTCGTATGCTTTTTTAGCATATTCGAACTTATAGTTCATATCTGTACTTTTCAGCACCTTGTTATATTCACCGCAAGAAGACAGCATAAACGTCATGACCACGGTGCCAACGCATATTTTGAGAAGATTATTCATTCTTAAAATCAAATTCTAATGGATGTTTGCTTTACGCAATTTGCACAATTAGCATGCAAAGTTAATAATTTTTTTGCAAACAACGACCAAAATTACAATAAAAATTACTAACTTTGAAGTCAATTTTGCATATAGAACTGATTTCTTATGAAAGACAATGGATTTATCGCTCGCCATCCGGTGCTTGCCAACTTAATAATCATTATTTTGGTCGGTATTGCCGGCCTTGGAATAGTATATTTCTCGTTTGCCATCTTCACCAAGCATGGCGAAAGTAGAGTGGTGCCCGGAGTGGAAAAAATGTCATATTCTCAAGCAATAGAAATTCTGCACTCCAAAGGATTTAAGGTTGATATTCGCGACTCTCTTTATAAGGAAGGCGAAAAACCGGGACATGTAATTGAGCAGTTCCCAAAAGCCAACTCTGTAGTAAAACCGGGGCGCAAGATATTTTTATACATCAACGCAGTCCATCCCAAAGAGGTAATCATCGATGAAGACAACAATCCTCGCGAGGATGCCTTGAAGTCTACATCTTTCCGTCAGGGCATAGCGCGTCTTGAAGAACTTGGATTCAAAAACATCCGAGTGGTAAGAGTGCTTGGAGAAAACGACTGCATATCAAAGATATTTGCTAATGGTCAAGTTGTCAAGAAAATGCAGAAGACTCCTGTCAACGCACAAATCGTCATGGAAGTTTTCGACGGCAACCTCGAAGCTGTAAGAGACTCAATCCAGCAAGACATAGACCCCACATATGCTATAGACAACGAATATTCTCCCGAAGAGGAAATATCATCTGAGACATATCCCACCGAACAAGAAGCCAATGAGCAGACAGAATCTTATGAATACTATTGACAACGAAGTAACGGGCATCGTCTCCGATGCAGAGGATACAGGCATATACGAACCCACCTTTATCACTGAAGACGGGAGAGAACTATTTGAGCATTTCCGATTCGAGGCAGATCGAGGGCAACAACTGCTTCGTGTAGACAAGTTCCTTGTTGACCGCATGACCAAGACATCGCGCAACCGAATTCAGCAGGCTGCCGATGCCGGATGCATCATTGTCAATGGTAAACCTGTGAAGTCAAGCTATAAGGTTAAACCACTCGATGTGGTAAGCCTCGTAATGGATCGCCCTCGATATGAGTTTGAGATTATTGCGGAAGACATACCTCTAGACATTGTGTATGAAGACAGCGATGTGCTCGTGGTCAACAAGCCAGCCGGGCTTGTTGTGCATCCCGGTCATGGTAACTACTCCGGCACCCTTGTCAACGCTCTTGCATACTATTTCCGCAACGACGATAACTATGACGTCAGCGATCCACGCCTTGGTCTCGTGCATCGCATCGACAAAGACACAAGCGGACTGCTCGTCGTAGCGAAGACTCCGGAAGCAAAAACGGACCTCGGAACGCAGTTTTTCAACAAAACGACACGCAGAGAATATGTGGCTTTAGTGTGGGGAGACTTCGAAGATGACCGAGGCACAATCATTGGAAATATCGCACGCAACCCACGCAACAAACTTCAGATGGCAGTATTCACTGACCCTGAAATTGGGAAACACGCGGTTACACACTACGAAGTGATCGAAAGATTCGGATATGTCTCAAAAGTGAAATGTATTCTTGAAACCGGCAGAACTCACCAGATTCGTGTGCACATGAAGTGGAAGGGGCATCCTCTTTTCAATGATGCTAGATATGGTGGAGACCAAATATTAAAAGGTACTACATTTGCAAAATACCGTCAATTTATCGAAAACTGTTTTGCACTATGTCCGCGTCAGGCACTACACGCCCGAACGCTCGGGTTTAGGCATCCACGCACCGGAGAGCAAATGGACTTTGAGTGCCCTATACCACCCGACATGACCGCACTCTTCGAAAAATGGCGCACTTATGTAAAAGAGTGAAACAAATTTACTCCAACACAAACAAACACACAATACGTCATGCTTGATAATCTTGCAAAATACAACATAATTCTCGCCAGCAAATCTCTGCGAAGAAACGAACTGCTAAAGATGCTCGACATTCCTTTCACAGTCTTCACAAAAGAAGGAATCGACGAATCTTATCCTTCAGACCTATGTGCAATGGATGTTGCAGAATACATCTCTCTCAAAAAAGGTAAAGAATACTCTTCCGGAATAAAGAGCAACGACCTGGTGATAACTGCAGACACGGTAGTAATACTCAACAACAAGATTTTCGGCAAACCAAAAGACAAACAGGAGGCCGTAGAAATGTTGATGACCCTTCAGGGACATACACACACTGTTGCGACCGGAGTCTGCATAGCAACAAAAGAGAAAATCAAGAGTTTTTCAGCATATACCGGAGTTTCCTTCTCAAATATTTCTGAAGAAGAGGCTCGATGGTATGTAGAGAAATACTGTCCTCTCGACAAGGCTGGAGCCTATGGCATACAGGAATGGATCGGAGCAGCGGCAATAGCCGGGATTGATGGTAGTTACTACAATGTCATGGGGCTACCAGTGCATCAACTTTACAAAACACTGAAATCTGATTTCTGACATGAAAATAGCTGTAATAGGCAGTGGCAACGTCGCAACGCAGTTTGCCAAAGTATTCGGCACGGAATGCATATCATCACGCACTCTTGACAATCTACCAGCAGATGCAGACCTATATATCATAGCAGTCAGCGACTCTGCAGTGAAAGATGTAGCGGAACGCCTTCCAGAAGTTTGTGGAATTGTAGTACACACCACCGGAAGCGTACCAATTGATGCCCTACAAAACGTGAAATGCGGAGGTCGAGGCGTGTTCTATCCATTCCAAACCATAAGCAAGAGTCGTCCTCTTCCGCCATCGTCTATTCCAATTCTAATCGAATCAGACAGTGAAAATACGACTCAGTTTCTTGAAAAGATAGCAAAAGGCTACGGCTTCACCGACATAAGCAGAGCAGACAGTGACATGCGTCGCAAGGTGCATCTTGCAGGAATCTTTGTTAGCAACTTTCCAAACGCAATGATATCAATTGCTCAAAAAATACTCGAAGAGTGTGGTATCAACGGCAAGATTGTAACCCCTCTTGTCAACGAGACAGTAGAGAAACTAAAGTCTCTGCCAGCTAAAGAGGCACAGACAGGACCGGCAATGAGAAAAGACACGCCAACAATAGAAAAACACTTGGCCATACTCCAAGATCACGGTATGCAAGATGAGTCTGAAATCTATAACCTTGTTTCACGATACATCATCACGCACATAAGCAACAAATAAGAGTCCTCATCAAAAGAAATATCCCACTGTCATATTTCCTGACCAGAATGGTGAGTATGGAGAGTTGTCAGTCCAGTTTGCAGTGTCGAGTGTTGTGCCGCCTGTAAAAAAAACATGTCGATAATGATACATAACACCGGCATCTATTGCAAAACTTGCCGAGCATCTGTCTGAAATCCTCACATATTTGTCTTTCGAGTCTTTTACATATGCTCTCATCTGATAGCCACCGACACCGCAATACACGCTGAAGCCACGTGACAGATTGATCACTGGCCCCACCACAACTTGGTTATATACAGACCGGAGAGACACACGTCCATCCGGAAGAATCTGATCTTGAGGCATATCCACAAGCTGCAAAACGTTGTCAACCTTAAGTTTGGTATTGATAGTTGGAGACAGCGACATCCGCATATAAACTCCCACATGGTCGTTCATAGCACCGCAGAATGCACCGAATGGAATGCGTACCGGAATCCTGGCATCAGGAGTATGGAATGCTCCGACGCAACCCACATTCAAACCCGCAAAATAACGCCACATTCCTCCTTGCCTCTCCCCTACTGCCGGAAGAGACAAAATCGATGCCATGACAATAACAAACACTAAGGATGTAAAGAATTTTTTCATAGATTATTTCAGATTATTTGCAGAAAAACGTCCTTATTTAGAAAACACCACTTAAAAACTATAGTTTTGCTATAATTTTTATTTTTTATTATCACTATTTTTGTATATCTTTGTGATTGCAAAAGATTTTGACCGATTTTTACTTATTTGGCAGAAAAAAAATAAGAAAAGTTAACCATTTTTTAAACAATACAGACCAAATGACTAAACCTTATGTTTTAGGAGTTGATGTCGGTGGCACTAATACCGTGTTCGGTATAGTTGACGCACGTGGACAGGTGATTGCCAGCGACTCAATCAAAACTCAAAAACACGCAGAGTTTGACGACTATGTAGCAGAACTCCATGATAGCGTGACACGTCTATTGAAAGCAAACGATGCAGAAAACAAAATCCAAGGAATTGGAATAGGCGCTCCAAATGCCAACTACTACACCGGAGAAATTGTAAACCCGCCAAACCTTCCATGGGGACCTATAATCCCACTTGCAGAAAAGATAAGTTCTGCGTTTGGAGGCATACCTGTGGCAGTGACAAACGATGCCAATGCCGCAGCACTTGGAGAAATGACATATGGTGCAGCAAGAGCCATGAAAGATTTCATCATGATCACACTCGGCACCGGTGTCGGTTCCGGAATTGTTATCAACGGCAATATGGTCTATGGTCATGACGGCAACGCCGGAGAACTTGGACACCTTGTGATGAAAAGAAACAATGGCAGAATGTGTGGCTGTGGTCGCACAGGATGCCTTGAGGCATACTGCTCGGCAACCGGAGTGGCTCGTACGGCTCGCGAATTCCTCGAAATCAGACACGAACCATCACTTCTGCGCAATTTCGACATCGAGGAAATATCCTCAAAAGATGTATATGATGCTGCAAAGGCAGGAGACAAACTGGCAAAAGAGATCTTCGACTACACCGGCAACATTCTCGGAGAAGCGTTTGCCGACATGATTGCGTTCTCATCACCCGAGGCAATCATCCTCTTTGGCGGTCTCGCCAAAAGCGGAGATCTTCTTCTGAATCCAATCAAGGAATCGCTCGACCGCAACGTTATGCCTATCTTCCGTGGCAAGACTCAGATTCTGGTGTCTCAACTCAAAGAGAGCGATGCCGCAGTGCTCGGTGCTTCTGCACTCGGATGGGAAGCTAAAAGAAAGGCTGACGTCAACTAAAAGTCATTAACTACACATAAAAAATCCCCGAACTTTCACAGCTCGGGGATTTTCTATGTCAGATTTGTCAGTTTTTGAACTCCAGTTCGCCATCTTTGACATCAATCACTATCGGATGTTCCCTGTCAACCTTCTGTGCCAATATATCTTTAGCAAGCCGGTTAAGCACTAATCGCTGAATAGTTCGTTTCACGGGTCTTGCGCCAAACTCAGGATCATATCCATCTTCGGCAAGATATTCCATTGCTGATTTCGTAACATTAAGCTTTACGCCATTGGCTTCAAGCATTTTCTGCACACTTCTCACCTGAATACCTACAATCTCCTCAATCTCCTTTTTGTTGAGCGGTGTGAACATCACTATCTCATCTATACGATTAAGAAATTCCGGTCGAATCTTCATCTTAAGGAGATCCATCACATTCTGATGTGTCTTTGAGATGATTTCCTCTCTTTCAAGCTCCGACTTCGAATCAAGGTCTTTGAAGTTTTCCCTTATAATTGGAGATCCCTCATTAGACGTCATTATGATGATCGTGTTCTTAAAATTGATAAACCGACCTTTATTATCAGTAAGACGACCATCATCTAGCACTTGAAGCAGGATATTGAACACATCCGGATTCGCCTTCTCAATCTCATCGAAGAGAACCACACTATATGGTTTACGACGAACAGCCTCGGTGAGCTGCCCACCCTCTTCATAGCCAACATATCCCGGAGGAGCTCCAACAAGACGACTCACAGAATGCTTCTCCATATACTCCGACATGTCGATACGTGTCATCATGTCTTCATCGTCGAAAAGATACTCTGCAAGAGCCTTGGCAAGTTCTGTTTTTCCCACACCGGTAGAACCGAGGAAGATAAAGGAGCCCAACGGACGTCGGGGATCATTGAGTCCGGCTCTCGAACGGCGCACGGCCTCACTCACAGCACGAATGGCCTCGTCTTGCCCTACTACCCTCTTGTGCAGTTCCTCTTCGAGATGGAGCAGTTTTTCTTTCTCGCTCTGCGCCATCTTCTTCACCGGGATACCGGTCCAGCGACTAACAATCTCGGCTATATCCTCGGCATCTACCTCCTCCTTGATCATTGCATTCTCGCCCTGAAGTATACGGAGTTTTGCCTGTGTAGCCTCAATCTCTTCCGATTTCTGTCTAATTTTTGAATATCTGATTTCAGCCACTTTAGCATAGTCACCCTCTCGCTCGGCACGTTCAGCCTCATGATTGAGTTGCTCTATGTCTATCTTATTCTGCTGAATCTTATTTATCTCATTCTTCTCTGCGTGCCATTTTGCCTTAAGCGACTTCTCTGTCTCTCTTATGTTGGCGAGTTCTTCTTCAATTTCCTTCAGACGATACTGATTATTTTCTCGTTTCAGTGCCTCTCGCTCGATCTCAAGTTGCTGAATCTTACGAGTGGCATCATCAAGCGCCTGAGGCATTGAATCCATCTCAAGTCTCAATTTTGAGGCAGCCTCGTCTACGAGGTCAATTGCCTTGTCAGGAAGGAAACGATCTGTGATATAGCGCACACTCAACCTTACAGCTGCGATGATTGCCTCATCTTTAATACGCACCTTGTGATGATTCTCATATCTTTCCTTCAAACCTCGAAGAATCGAAATGGCAGCCACCTCATCCGGTTCATCTACCATTACTTTTTGGAAACGTCTTTCAAGAGCTTTATCCTTTTCGAAATACTTCTGATATTCATCAAGAGTAGTAGCACCAATACTGCGCAGTTCTCCACGCGCAAGGGCCGGTTTAAGAATATTGGCGGCATCCATAGCGCCCTCACCCTTCCCGGCACCTACAAGCGTATGGATCTCATCAATAAAAAGTATTATTTCACCATCGCTTTGAGTAACCTCGTTTACAATAGACTTCAGTCTCTCTTCAAATTCACCTTTGTATTTGGCACCTGCCACAAGGGCACCCATATCAAGCGAGAATATCTGCTTCGATTTAAGATTTTCAGGCACATCGCCGCGCACTATACGCTGAGCCAGTCCTTCTGCAATCGCAGTCTTACCGGTACCCGGTTCACCTACAAGCATAGGATTGTTTTTAGTTCTTCTTGACAGAATCTGCAACACTCTACGAATTTCATCGTCGCGTCCGATTACCGGGTCAAGTTTTCCGTTTCTCGCACGGTCATTAAGATTGATAGCATATTTGCCAAGAGCCTGATAAGACTCTTCGGCACTCTGCCCGGTCACCTTGTTGCCCTTTCTAAGTTCCTTGATAGCAGCATCCAGTCCACTTTCAGTCACTCCGGCATCCTTTAAGATACGCGAAGCATTGCATTTAGTGACCAACACACCCATCAACATAGCCTCAACTGAGACATATTCGTCACCATTTTTCTTAGCGTAGTCTTGAGCCTTAAGCAATGCATCGTTTGAGTCTCTGCTTAAAACTACATCAGCTCCGCTTACTTTTGGGAATGACTTAATCTCGTTGTCTATTGAAATGTTTACGGCATTCAGATTGGCTCCCAGTTTCTGAAAGACAAAATTGACAATCGTCTCGCTCTCCGAAATGATAGCCTTAACAATATGCACAGGTTCTATTTGCTGTTGACCCTCATGCCGCGTGAGTTCAATAGCCTTCTGAATAACTTCCTGCGACTTGATAGTAAAATTGTTAAAATTCATAAGGAGTTACTTTATGTGTTTTTCAAACTATCAACAAATCTCGTTCCAAATCAGTTCAAAAACCCAAAAGCTATGCACGATTCAGACTAATAAGATTCGTGGAGCAAATAAGTATAATAAGAACTGTTTTGCTTTAAGCAATTGGTCTGAGATTTGAAATTTTAAATATTCCTCAAAAATTTGTAATTACAAGAAATATAACCTAAATTTGCAATAAATAGGAAATCAAGATGTATAGACAAATAAAACTACTGTGGACATTCATCTTCATAGCAATAACTTTTGCTTGTTCACAAAAAGACACTACTGAAGCAATTGAAATTGCATTAAACTCAAATAATTCTAACACATATGGCTATACAGCCATTCTTCCCAAAAGCAAAACAATTCACTCTTATATGTTGCTCATCCCGGGATTTGGAGAGACTGTAGAAAATGTGTTAGAGGCGACAAAACTCCCATTTGAAGTTGCCCAATCAGGAATTGCCGTATTCATTCCTGTTCTTCAAGACGGGGCTGAGTCATACAGTTTTTCAACCGAAAGCCAAAACACCTTAAAAAACATTGTGACTGACATCAGAAGCAGATTCGAGTTGAGTAAAATGAATTATTGCATCGGAGGGTTCTCGATGGGCGGTAGCGCTGCAATTCGTTATGCAGAATTAACTCCCGACAATCCCCCTGCATGCATTTTCGCCATAGACTCTCCATTAGACTACGAGCGTTTCCGCTATTCTACCGAAAGGGATGTTGCGACATACAAGAAAGGTATAGCCGATGGAGACAGTATCTATATCAAGCTATTGGATCAAATCACCCCAATTGTAAGGGATTCACCATATCTACTATCAGACACCACGCATCAAGCTATTCAGCCATTGAAGGATATACCCATAAGATACTACATAGAACCGGCTGAACAGTGGTGGCTTGACAATCGACAAACAGATGTACTTGGACTGAATATACTTGATGCCACAGCATTCATAAATGATTTGCGATTAATCGGAAATCAAGATGCCCAACTCATCGTCACAACAGGGAAAGGATATCGCAATAATGGCAAAACTTATCATCCCCATTCTTGGACTATTGTTGACAGTAACGATTTGATAAAATGGATTGTAAAGTATCAATCATCAGAGGCGAAGAATTAGGTGATTCTTTAGTAGCTTTAAGTAATAAAACAAAAAAGGTTGTGCCAACACTGACACAACCTAATTTTTTCAATCAATAGCGGCCACTATGCCGTAAGGGTCGATTTTAACGGTCCGAACGCCTTCATCGAGCATAAACATGTCGATTGCTCTCTCATCGACAAAAAATCTCGAATCTTCGGGTAGGTTGTCGGCTCTCATAACCTCCTCTGCAAGTTTCGTGTCAGAATCGACACACATACTGATGAATCTTGCACCCGTGCGTTCAGCGTCTCTTAAGAGGCGGACGTTACTAATGCGGCTCTCCGCATCACTCATGCTCCAGAAATTCAATATCACATTCTGACCTTCAAGGTCAGACAGAGACAACAAATTACCATTGGAATCTGATACTGACAAATTAGGAGCCTGATTTCCAACCTCAAGCGGAACATTACTGGTAGACATTGCCGATGTTAGCATAATCATGCCGGCAACACCTGCAGCGAGTCCCGCAGTTTTCAGTTTGAAATTCATAAAAATGTATTTTGGTTAAACTTACCCGGCAAAAGCATCGCGTCAACGCGGGCCAAGGAGATTGCCGAGGCGCTTCGGATTTTGCGGCATTAAAACTGCAAATTGCCGCTCGCTCATCACAATAGTCGCTATCTACGTCACTATCAATTAATTGCAAGCCGAAGCTATAACTATCATGCACTCCGGAATCTCTATTCCTTCAATATGCACTCTAATTATATAACGCACAAAAACGATTTTTGTTTCAACAAAATATGTTATACAGCATATTTTATGCTATTCAACATAACCTTTTCATCAATAAAAAGGGAACGGTGCATATGTTGGCAGGCTCATTTGTTGTGAGGAATTACCTACAATCTTGCTAAATCAAGTCAAAATCTTCACTTCCGATGGTACTCTCGATAATAATACTATTTATCGGGCGAGAGACATATTGATTGAGACTCCAAAGTTTGAGTTGGATGTCGGGAATGCTGACGATGACACAAGTGGCGTATTAACTTGATGATCGAAATATGCTGCAAGTGTTATCCTTCTACTCAATACGTAACTTGCCATAAAGTTGAGTGAGAATGATTTCGTGCCCTGTGTAGCTTGCGTATAAGCAGTCTCTATCTTTCTGATAAGGCTTGAATTGTTGGCAAAATTCAAATCAAGATCTATCGAAAGGTCATTACTGATACCTCCTTGTCTGCTTCCTATCTTGATTATCTTGTTGAAATTAGCAATCTTATAACCTGCTCCGATAGTAATCTGGCGCGAACCGGTTTCTACTACCTGACCGGCTTGAGAGTTTAGATTGAGCGTACGGCTATCGGTATATTGCATATTGAATTTCAAGTCATTATGAAGAGTAAAATTAAAACCGATGAGAGGATTGAATCGTTCGGTAATTGCTACCGAAGAGATATTGTAGGGGGAAGATGGCACAGGACTCTGAGTTGACTCTTCGAGTGTAAAACCATAGTCGCCATCTACTCCAATCCAATTGAGATATGAAGTATAACCACCTATCGAATAGGTACAGTTGTAGGCATGCTGCACGGTAAACGACTTGAACCACTTCTTCATATTTCCAATGTTTAGGAATCCATCGTAGGTCACCTTCCAGTTAGGTAGCATAGCGGAAAGACCGGGGAAAAGATCAAGAGAGACCTTATTTACATCGCTACCGCTGTAGGCGGCCAAGAACGCCGGGATAAGCACATCGCTCGATGTCTGGCTCACGCTACCAACTTCTTTATTGTAGACTGAGCCCGCGAGAGGATTACCTTCGAGGAACCCTCCTGTAGGATATCGCATGCCATGATAATGCGCTTCATAACGACCTGCCACAATAGGAATATACTCGAGGAAACGATTGAACGCTTCTGAATTATAGCCATCTTCAGCTTTACATGATTTTAATGCTGTCTTGATAGCCATATGTGTGCGAGTATAATTTCCGGTGCGAGATGTCGGCATGTCGTTATACATGAATTGAACTTGATTAGTACGGTTGTCTGTAAGGTTTTCAGTCAACGTAATTTTGAGTCCTCTGATAGGTTCAAGAGTAAATTCAAAGTGGAACTCCTCTCCTTTATTCCAAACAGCCGGAGAGGTGCTTGACCCATCGGTAATAAGCCAACCGCGATCAAGAGCTTTGTCTACATACGACTCATCGTAGAATCCGAATGCGAAATCGAGACCAGGAGTCATTGGTCCGTAGGCAGTGCTCTGACCAAACACATCGCCAACACTCGGCATGAAGAGTGGAAGATTGAGAGAATGATTCTGACGCCAGCGGAACGACAAGCTACGCGGAGCCATCAAAAACCTAAGACTGTGTTCCAGAATTTCTGTACCAATACTTTTCTTGTCTTTGTTTGGATCCTCTTTCACCACAACAGTAACAATATAATCTCCTCTATTCAGAATCTCTATACTGTTTTCATCCACTATTCGAGTGTCGAGTTTAAAGCGTTTGCCACCTACGGATGCACTAATCAGGACTTTCTTGGTCTTCAGATTATGTTTTAATAATCTTGTGGTGTCGGGAGAAAGCTGGATGCTCTTCTCTACTCTTCTATTCTTATCCTCTTTTTTATCGTCTTTCTTACCAAAATTTCTTTTCCCTTTGGCATCTCTATTATTTCTCATACCTCCAGACTTTCCAAAACGTTGGTTTATAGATTTCAGATATTTACTATGGTTAAACAGTGTCTCGAAATTAATGCGAGCATCAGCGTTCCAAGTAGTCTGGTTCTGAATAGTGTTACCTAAATCCACACCCTGCACCTGAGTGCCACGATCCCATTGATAGTTGGATGTATAGTTGAGAGAACCAGTAAGATAATCAAGGAAAGGAATCTTGTTGAAGGGAGCTTTGTAAGAGCCGGTGAAAGTCTGGGTATAGTTCCACGGCGTTCCAAGTCCCTTTATAGAGTTCATCACAGTATCTTTCCAATCACGATATTTATCTGGGAATAGTTTCTTATTGACTGCTCCGATAGTTTCCTCAATTCTTGCTATCGTATTGCTTGAGAATGAGAGTGTGAGAGATTGAATAGGATTCCAGTTTATAGAGAACTGTCTATCCCATAAGAAGTTTTTGCTTACCTGAACCGGTAATTGCATATCTAAATCCATTTCGGATCGAGTTTGCTGCTCATAATAATGGCGCGACATGCTTGTGTAGAATGTCAGATTATTGAACAGCCAGTTAAACTGCCAATCTTTCAAGAATTTCTGAAACTTTCCCTTCCCTTTGATTTTTGAAAAAGGTTTAAGGGGTTTGAAGTATGGCGAGTAAGAATATTGGAACGAGCCACGATAGTCAGAGGTGTTCTCATATTCTGTGGTGGGGTCGGTATTCCTCTGCTTGTTGAAGTTGAATGCTACTGTAAAGTTGGTGGGATCCCATGGCATCGCATTTTTCGATGACACGTTAAAACGCATATTGGATAGAGAGAAAGACTCCGTTGTCTTTCTTGTCACAGAATAACTCTTTATTGAGTCTTTCTCAGCCTTTGTTGTGGCAGCAGACAATGCATCTTTCAATAGAATATCCTGATCTAAAGGATTATACTTTGGTGTCGTTGTCTCATTGCTACGTGAATAATACACCGGTGCGTTGAGTTTAAGTTTTTCAGGCAGAAGTTTACCGACATTGCCTTGCACCGAAAAATTATATTGGTCGTAATTGTCGAGTCGGCGAGCAGAAAGACCTTGATCTACACTACCAAAACCATCTGTCTCCTTATGCATGGTAAAGTTGACTGTAGCAATGTCAGAAATGGCAAGATTGCCATTAACCTTAGCAGCCCAACCACCCTGCTGGTTGAATTCCGTAACCTTTAGCTCATTGATCCAGATTGTGCCGTCTTTTGTAGTGTTTGACTTGTTTCGTATACCCACAAGCATAGTTCTCACATCGCTAAGTGAGGGATTACCTAACACTGAAACTGTGTTTCGCTGGTTGTTAGGATCGCGCATTGAATATAGTTTCGCATACGACGCACCTTCCAGTCCTTCCGACATTCTGCGGTTTCTCTCAACCTTTGCTTCGGTGAGAAGTTCAAAAGGAAGATCTACAAAGTTGTTTTGAGGCCAAACGAGCGAGCGATCCGCACTCGACATGTTGTTATAACTGCCGGGAGGAGTCACGTCAAGAGGAATCTCGTATTCATAGTAGTTATTTTTCACATCAGATCCCAAACGCACGAAAATGGCGAAATCTCCATCTTTTAGTATTGTATTGTCTTCGACTTCTGCCTCGGCATGAACCCACATCTGCAGACGTTTGTAAATACGCAGATCCATCTGAGTATTCTTGTAAATGCCACGAGCATCTCCCGGTTGCACTCCGGTGAGCTTAAGCTGAAGCGACTGCTCGTTGAGCAATGTTGCAGATGCACTACTTGCATCCTGGATCCGCGTCACATTAGGAGGCAGGACATAGTTGACCGGTGTGCGCTTGGAGTTCTCTTCTATGTTGACCACGCTCATGTCGAGTTCACCTTCGGCGGGCGAGTCGTTGCGCGAATTAAGATTGAACTTATAGTCACGCCATTCACCTCGAACAAGTTCGAGCGACCCGAAACGAAGGTGTGTCACCTCTGAGAATCCGGTCATAAACATTCTCGCAAACCTTATGGTAGAAAAATCGGAAATGCCACCAACCACCTTATCGGGACTTGACAATGGAATCTTAAACTGATACCACACCGCTTCCTGCGACCCGTCGCGAGTAGACACCTGAGTCACCTGTCGATCGGTGACATAATTCTTTCCAACAACAAGATCTTCAGGACGAATAGATACTCTATATTGGAAATAGCGTTCATATTCATTCAGGGTATTATCTTGGTTGATATCCTCGACATCCGGCACCGCACGATTTGACTGATATTGAGGATTTGAACTCTGGTCTGGAGAAAGAGAGTTTCCTTCTACTCCGTTATAATGTTTGTAACGGTCAAGAATCGATGTATGTTGTGAGTCGAAATAATCAGAACGGAAGAAATGGTAGTTGTCTCCAGCCGGGTCGTTGAATACCGACATCGGATCATCCTGCATAGCCGCTACTGTGGAGGCAGTAAGTTTTGCACGGAGTTTATCGATGAAGTCTTTGTAAGTGGAGAAATTAAACTCCTCTTCAGTTGAGAGACCATCGAGACCCACATCCTGAAGTAGACGTGCATCCGGGGTATTCTCAAAAGCATAAGTCAGCGAGTTCTGTTTGGAGACTTTACCCCAGACAGTTTCTTCGATAAACTCATTGTTGCCGTCGACAGGAAGACCATTTTCATAGCTCTTCATGCCATCTTTCAGAATATCTTCTGAAATTTCTCCGAAGTTGAAGTAAAGGTCGCCACCTGGATTTGGGGCAGCATCCTTATCTAGGAATGGGTCGAGCATCCAAAACTGAAGATACTCAACATTTGAACTTTCGAAATTGGAGTTTTCTATCTTACGCATGATACCACCCCACCGCTTCTCTGGGTTCAGAAGCGAGCCATCGCTGTCTACATCGTCAACATCAACATTATAGGGACCTCGTTCCTTTGGATAGAACGATAGGTTGAGTGTCTGAATGTAGTTAGCGTCGCCATAGTTAGTTTCACGCCCCGGATAAATTTCTCGCACCTGGATTTCACGCACATAAGGGTTGGAGAGTTGCTTCAGGTCGTTCTTAAGATAACCCGGTAGCATTGAACTGTTTTTCTGTGTGAATATACGGTCTATATAGTTCCATGCCAAAAGTGCTCGGTTCTTGCCATAGTCTGGATTATTGCTCAGAGATGCCTCCGGAAACAATGCATCAGATGAGTTATCCTGAGGTGTGGAGGCAAGGAACCAGCTGTAAGGATTTCTAAGGTCTATTCCTGTTTGAGAGGTTTCGAAGTCATCAATGTATGAGCTACCCTGATTGGTACCGGTCTTCTGACTAGAAGGTACGAGCTGCGCGTATTCTGCCACAAGATTAAGCGACGATGGTGCGGTAGCATTGATGGTTGGGACTTTATTTAGCAGGTTGGTAAGCCACATAAATTGTTTATTGTAGCTCAGGTTGAAACCGAACATCGTATTGTTGATAATCTCCTCACCTATCGCTACTTTTTCAGTGAGAGACTTCTCTCCGAAATGAAGAAGTGTTCCGCCAATTGTAAAATCTTTATTGAAGCGGTATTGAGCGTCAAGCCCCATCAACGTCTTTCGCTGCATAGAGAACATCGACTGGTTTTCAAGCGACACACTCACATTAGTGCCGGAGTCAATTATGCTCTGGTTGGTGATTGTGACAATACCCATGGAGTAGTCTACAGTATAGTCACTGTTTTCTGTCAGCACCGCACCACCTGCAGTCACCACAACAGATCCGCGTGGTACATTCATCGCTCCGAGGTTAATTTGGCTTCCACGTCCGGATGTGTACTCTCCGGAGATGGTAAACTTATTCTTGTCGGCAAATTGCTTAGCTACGACAAGTGTAGAGTCATATAGTTCCTGATATACGTATTTATCTGCAAGTGCATTGCCTCTGAGTTTATTTCGAAGATTGCTACCGAAAGGCTCGGCAACTGGGAAAATAATCTTTCCACTTGACGACTGAATGGTATACCCCTCGATAAAGTCGAAGATACCGTCGCTCACCGACTCTCCGTTGGAGTCAATGCGGTCGAGTCCCATTACCTGAATAAGTGGTTGATTGGAAATTGGGCTTACCGGTAGGTATGGAATCTCGATACCAGTGGAGTCACTTAGATACTTTATATTCAGTTTAAAATTATTTTTCTGTATCTGATACGCTCCAAGACTATAGACATTCTTCATCATCAACTGCCACATAGGCAGACGTGGTGAAACTGTGGTACCCCTCAACATTTTAAGATAGAGCGCAGACTCTGTTGAAGTAACGTCGCCTGAGAACTCACCGACTTGATACACTTTGCCATTGAAAGTGTATTCAAATGCCACCGCGAGCACTTCATCGGTGTTGAGTGCTTGTTTAAGCGAGATATAGCCGAGAGTAGAATTGAGCGTGTATTCGCTGGAGTTGAGCAGTCGGGCACTCTCTACCTTCTCAAAGTCTTTTCCACCCTCGATGCCATAGTTGCGAAGCGGTTTCAATACTTCTGTAACCTGATTGATGTTTCTTGCTGATGGATAAGACTTCAGCACATCCAACAAGTTATTGCTACCGTTTGAAGGCACCGGTATTGAAGTATCCGGAATCCAATAGTCGTTGCCAAGTCTCGAACTCTCTCCGAGGTCCATAAACGCCACAAAGTTGCGACTCTCGTCAAACTTCTGAGTTTTGTTTGTTATCCAGACCTCGATACGGGTGATATTTATGCCCGACGACACATACGGCAACTTCTCACAAAACTTATCGTAATTGCTATAAAAATACTGGCTAAGGAAGAAATGCCTATTTGCATCGTAGTCTGCTGTAGAGATCTCATATTTTGTAGACTGCACTCCTCCTTGCGTTGATATCGTCTTCGACTCTGAATTCTGCTGTGAAATAAGTCCGGTAAGTGTCAGTTTTCCGAACTGAAGTTTTGCCTTAGCACCGAATAGTGCCGTACCACCTCTGATTAGGCTACTTCCGGTGGTCATGCTTACATTACCAGCCTCTATGTTCTTGATTATCTCATCTTCTTTTCCCTCATATTGAAGCTTGAGTTTCTGAGAGTCAAAACTGAAAGTAGCATCAGTATTATAGTTCATATTGAACTTCATCTTGTCGCCTACCGAGGCATTGATAGTGGCTTGGATCTTCTGATTGAAGTCAAAGTATGTCTTTCTGCGCGATTTCAACGAAAGAGCAGGATTATCGGTCTTATTACTCTTGATGCCGGCAGATAGTTGCACAGATCCTTGTGTGGTAAGGCGCACTCCGCCCGGACCAAACACTTTCTCAAGCGGGCCAAGCGAGAAGTTCATATCCAGGATATTGAATGCCTCCTTCCCTTTGTTTTCAAAATTAGACTGGTTTTGGCTATGGAAATAGTCGTACATCTCACTCTTGTTGGCAATCTCATGGTATTGCTCAGCCGTCATTAGAAACGGAGTGATAATATCCTTCTCGCCAATTTTTGTGTGAAGCACATACATGCCAGTCTCAGGGTCATATACAGCATCAGTCTTGATGTTGGATGGAGTTCTGAGGTCTGCCGGATATTCTCCGGGTTTAAAATCTTCTGCGCGCATCTGCACTGTGCGGCGCACAGGGGAGAGCATCTTTGCAGAATCATCGGATGGCAACGAATAACTTTCTACAGGAGGTGGAGGCGGCGGATCAAGCGTAGATTTGGTGTATTGCGAAAATGACGCAATAGAAAGTGTCAGCACTGCTATGAGTGCTGCCACTATGCGAATTTGCAATATGTTGTATTTGCGTCTGTTCAAGCCGTAATTGTTCAAAACAAAACCGACGCCCAGTGACTTCGCTTATTAATACCGCTCAAAGCATTGTTAATGCAATCTTTATTGCCTTTTCTGTAGTAAGGTCAGGCTGATCACTAAAGATTTTCTTCAGCGCAATCCTGCTTGCCTGAGGATTGAATCCAAGCATCACCAATGCCGCAACAGCGTCGTCGTAGACTTCTCCAGCCAAGGGCGTACTTGAATTAAACGATATATCAGTAGATTTTATTTTATCTTTCAAATCAACAATTATTCTTTGAGCCGTCTTTCCCCCTATTCCTTTCACTCTCTTAAGAGCCTCCGGCCGATCGTTGGCTATGGCATCTACAAGCTGATCTTCAGTTAACGAAGAAAGTATAAGCCGAGCGGTGTTGGGACCGACTCCGCTAACGCCTATTAACTGACGAAAAAGGTCGCGCGACTGGCGAGTCATAAAACCATAAAGTTCATGTGCATCTTCTCGTATACTTTCGTGAACATATAGTTTTGCCAGACTCAGTTGTCTGAGTTTCTCATAGTCCATCAGTGTGATGTTAAGACCATATCCTACTCCGGAGCATTCCAGCACCGCTAACGTCGGCTCAAGTTCGCCGATCGTGCCATTGATATATTCTATCATATAAAAAAAGTCTAATTTAGCGACCGCAAAACAACTTGGGGGAATTTTGAGCCACATTATATTTTGCAAAATTAGTGAATTGTTAGTAATTTTGCAATATGAATCAGTCGTACAATTCCCAACTCCTTGACAACGCGGTGGCAGAACTCGGAAAGCTTCCCGGCATCGGTCATAAGACCGCCTTGCGCCTCGCACTCCACTTGCTAAGGCAAGATGAAAACGAGGCTGTCGCTCTAGGAGAATCCATCATAAACATGCGCAGAAATATCAGATACTGCCACACGTGCCACAACATTTCAGACAAAGAGACTTGCGACATATGTGCCGACACCAGACGTGACAGGTCTGTGATATGCGTAGTTGAGAATATAAAGGATCTCATATCAGTTGAAGCTACTCGTGAGCACCGAGGACTGTATCACGTGCTCGGAGGTGTAATTTCCCCTCTTGAAGGAGTGTCGCCGTCTGATCTTGAAATATCTTCGCTTGTTGACCGAGTGGCTTCAGGAGACATCAAAGAGGTGATTCTCGCCTTAAGCCCCACAATGGAGGGTGACACTACAAACTTTTACATCTCGAGAAAGCTTGCACCATACTCTGTAGATATAAGTATGCTCGCACGTGGAGTGAGCATTGGCAACAACCTTGACTACACAGATGAACTTACTCTTGGAAGATCGATTATCAACCGAGTTCCTTACCGCTGAATTATGAAGTACTCATTATCTATACGCGCTGTAGAGCCGGAAGATGCCCTTTCAATGTTTGAGGCTGAATCTGATCCGTCTGCTTGGAAATATTCCGACTATCTCGCCCCATTAAGTATGGAGATGCTCAAGCAGTATGCCTTGACTTATGACGCAGATCCGTTTCGCGCCGGACAACTGAGACTCATCATTGATGCCGATGGGACACCAGCCGGCATACTCGATCTGTTTGACATCTCTGCAAGGCATCTGAGAGCAGACACCGGCATATACGTGTTTCCTCACTTCCGCGGTAAAGGTATTGCAACAGAAGCCATTCGCGAACTCATGCGATATAGCCGCGACAGATTAGGGCTGCATCAGCTTGTAGCAACTGTATCCGAACACAATGAAGATGCAATGCGATGCTACATTAAAGCAGGATTCTCCCAATCCGGTACGAGACCGGATTGGATAAGAACTGCAGACGGTTATGAAACCGTGGTGAATTTATTCACCCTTCTGTAATGGAATATTTATCGAATATTTGCTATACTGATAATGTCGGCGAATACTCCGGCAGCTGTAACCTCAGCACCGGCTCCATATCCTTTTATTTCCATAGGATATCTGCGATAACGCTCTGTAGTGAGAAGTATCACGTTGTTGCTCCCCTCAAGATTATAGAATGGATGTATACGAGACACTCTGCGTAGTCCTACACTGACTTTCCCTGAATCAAGCGAAGCCACAAACCGGAATTTGTCGCCTTTCTGATCTGCCTCAAACCTAGTTTTTTCAAAATCTGCATCCATTTGGCGCAAATTGTTTATAAAATCGGCAGCGCTTCCTTCAAACATTTGCTGTGGCACAAACAAATTCTTCTCTACGTCTGACTGCTCAACCACATATCCGGCTTCACGCGCCAGAATCACAATCTTCCTGATTACATCTGTGCCTGAAAGATCTATACGAGGATCCGGTTCTGCATATCCCGCATCACGAGCCATCTCTACAGCTTTGCTGAGCGGAACATCTGCAGACAACACATCAAATATATAGTTGAGTGTGCCCGACACAACTGCTTCTATTTTCAATATTTTGTCGCCGGAATTAATCAGAGAATTGATGGTATTGATGATTGGCAAACCGGCTCCAACATTAGTTTCAAACAGGAACTTAACATCCTTCTCACGAGCAGTGTTCTTCAATTTGAGATACGAAGGATATGACGATGATGCCGCAATCTTATTGGCTGTAACTACATTCACATTATGCTCAAGTAGACCTTGATAAAGAGCTGCTATATCGGATGAAGCAGTACAGTCAACAAATACAGAATTATACACGTTCATCTTCAGCACCTCTGCCATTATATTTTCAGGAGTAGCAGCCAATGGACTTTCGTCGAGAAGGTCACGGAAATTAGAAACATCCATTCCTTCGCGACAGAATACTGCCTTTTTGCTCGATGCGATACCTACCACATTAATACGCAAATTCTTCTCCTTAAGAAGTTTTTCCTGCTGCTTAGCAATCTGAAGCATCAAGCTTCCTCCTACATTGCCCACGCCGACAATAAAGACATTAAGCACCTGACTCTCGGAGAGGAAGAAAGAATCGTGTATCACGTTTAAAGCCTTTCTAAGACTTTTTTTCTCAATCACAAACGATATATTGGTCTGTGCGGCCCCCTGGGCGCAAGCGATTACATCAATACCATTTCTACCGACAGTGTTGAAAAGTTTACCGGCAATTCCGGTGCAGTGCTTCATGTTCTCCCCTACCACTGCTACAGTAGCAAGATCGAGTTCAGCCTTGACATCATTAAACATTCCATCGGCAAGTTCCTCCGCAAACTCAGCTTTTAGAGTCTCAACCGCAAGGTCAACATCGGCGTTGCGAACCGCTATCGTAGTGTTGTTCTCACTTGCGGCCTGCGACACGAGGAATACACTCACACCCTTTGCTGTAAGAGCGTTAAATATTCGCGAATTTACACCAATTACGCCTACCATACAAAGACTGCTTATAGTGATAAGTGCCGTATCGTTGATTGATGATATACCTTTTATCACCTTTTCGGTCGGAGCCGCATGGTTGCTTATAAGCGAGCCCTTTGCGCTAGGGTTGAATGTATTCTTAACCCTGATGGGAATATTCTTATGGTAGACGGGATAGATTGTTGGTGGATATATCACTTTTGCACCGAAGTTGCAAAGCTCCATTGCCTCTGTAAATGTAAGTTCATCGATAACATAGGCATTATCTATGACTCTTGGATCTGCGGTCATAAAACCGTCAACATCTGTCCATATCTCAAGCACCTCTGCATCAAGAGCTGCTGCTAATACAGAGGCAGTGTAATCACTTCCACCTCTTCCGAGATTAGAAACTTCTCCGTCGCAATCTGTAGCAAGGAAACCACCGCATACTGCTGTTTGCCAGTTGCCTCCATCAAATTCATTATGAATTAACGAATTTGTCAGTTCTGTATCAAGAATCTCCTCACCATGAGGTCCTTTTTTTGTTCTTATGAAAGACCTGGAGTCGAAATGCACAGCATCTTCAATTATATTAGCGACTATCACACTCGACATTCGCTCTCCATAACTGACAATCATCTTCATTGCCCTCGGTGAGAGATCTCTGAGAAGCATTACACCCTTATATATATTGGCGAGCTCTTCAAGAAGTTTCATCACCACAGATTCTACTTGTTCACGCCTTGACACAGGAACTCTTTCGTTTATCACGGCACGATGACGCTTAACGATCACTGCATACTGCTCAAGATATGACACATCATCATTTTTAGCAAGTTTTGCGGTTGAAAGCAAAAGGTCTGTGATGCCTCCCAATGCCGAGACAACCACTACCTTTTTTCCATCAGTAGCCTCAACAATACGTTTCACATTAGCAAGGCTTTCCGGTGTGCCTACTGAAGATCCTCCGAATTTTAATACTTTCATCAGTTTACGCATTTTTGGGGAGCTATAACGAGTTATAAGTGTTGCGAAATCGGAACATTTGCTATATTCTTACGTCTTACAATCATCTCCGATATGATAATTCGTTATAGAGCCAAATTTCAGTTGCAAATTTACAAAAAATTATCCAAACAATAAAGAGAACAGACTCTTTCAAATGAATCTACTCTTCAAAAATTTAAACAGAGTTTGTAAAAATTGAAAGGCTCAGCGGATTTTCCGGTGCTTGTATTGTAGGATTACCGGCTTGTGCCGGTAAAATCAGGTTACCCAATTGAACTAGACAATCAAAAATCGGAGCTTAACTATCTGACATACACAAAAAAGAGGCCATCTCACGACAACCTCTTTTCTGTGATTCGCACAGGATTCAAACCTGTAACCTTCTGATCCGTAGTCAGATGCTCTATTCAGTTGAGCTAGCGAACCAATGCTAAAATTATCCACGTGTGTTGTGATTCGCACAGGATTCAAACCTGTAACCTTCTGATCCGTAGTCAGATGCTCT
>CAYZPH010000023.1:0-36550 GCA_964480495.1 uncultured Sangeribacter sp. | reverse complement strand
AGAATAGTGCTATTTTAGATGCCTTAAAAGCAGAAGAGTCCGTAGCATTAGAGACTGAAGCTTCATTGATAAGAGAGGATAGCTTAACGGTTAAGAAAGAAAGTCAGATAGCAATGGCAACAGAAGATGACGTACCAACAGCTCCTTCTGATGCTTTGGTATATGATACGATAGGTAAAACAAGATATCTGACTACTATGGCAAAGGCTCATTATGGCAATTATAATCTTTGGCCTGTGATATATGAGGAAAACAAGACTAAACTCGGGCATCCCGACAGAATTCGCCCCGGGACTCCGGTCGTAATTCCTAAGCTTAGTAAGTATGGTGTAGATCCTTTTAATAAAAGGGATGTAGAAAAGATTAAGAATATGGGAATTGAGATTTATGCCCGTTATGGAAAGAAGATATGATTAGAAATTGCTGTTTGCAGTGTTTGCGAATTTGAAAATTGCACTTTTTTAGAGGAAAATTTGCAGGAATGAAAAAAATGTATTAACTTTGCACTGCAAATGAGGGGGAGAGCCTCTTGATTGTATAAAATGGTTCCATGTCCGAGTGGTTAGGTACCGGTCTGCAAAACCGTTCACAGCGGTTCGAATCCGCTTGGAACCTCGAAGTCTTTCAATCTACTGATTGAAGGACTTTTTTCTTTTATTTTGTGTCTCTCCGGAAGTTTTAGCAACCAAAAAAGGTCAACGGATTTTTTGAATAGTTCTTTAATAACAAAATTGATATGTGATTGCTACTTTTTTTTGCAAAGTAGATAAAAATGATTAATTTTGTATGTTAAAGAGAAATGCAAAGTCAAAATCAATCTATTTAACTAAATAATAACCCCAAATATAAGGTTCGATAAAAATGAAAAAGAGTCCCCTTCAGAGAGTACGTGCTGAGTATCAGCCCAAGCTCCCCAAGACCCTGCAAGAGGGTCCGGTAAAACTGGAATTCGGTGCTCCAACGGAGTCAGTTGCCGATCAGGAAGAAATCAAGAAACTGTTTCCAAACACTTATGGCCTGCCAATTGTGGAATTCAAGCATGATGCAAATCCGCAGAGGGTTGAGGAGCCGTTCAATGTAGGTATTATCCTTTCCGGTGGTCAGGCTCCAGGTGGACACAATGTGGTGAGTGGTATCTTTGATGCACTGAAGAAGTTGAATAAGGAAAATCGTCTTTACGGCTTCCTTATGGGCCCTGCAGGTTTCATCAATCATCAGTATGTAGAACTAACAGAAGGCTACATTAAAGACTATCGCAACACCGGAGGTTTCGATATAATTGGTAGTGGCCGTACAAAACTTGAGAATCCCGATCAGTTTGATTCAGGTCTCAAGATTCTGAAGGAACTTAACATAAAGGCTCTTGTGATTATTGGTGGTGATGATTCCAATACAAACGCCTGTGTGCTTGCCGAATATTATAAAGCTAAGGGAGAGGAAATCCAGGTGATTGGTGTTCCAAAGACTATCGACGGTGACCTGAAGAACGAATGGATCGAAACCTCATTCGGTTTTGACACAGCTTGCAAGGTATATTCCGAAGTAATCGGCAATATTCAGCGTGACTGCAACTCTGCAAAGAAATACTATCATTTCATCAAGCTAATGGGTCGCTCTGCAAGCCACATAGCTCTCGAGTGTGCACTTGAGACTCAGCCTAACTATTGCATCATCTCAGAAGAGGTTCAAGCAAAGAAGATGACACTCGACAACATCGTCAATTCGCTCTGCTACATGATAGTAGAACGTGCTAAGATGGGTTGGAACTTTGGAACAGTGCTTGTGCCTGAAGGTCTTATCGAGTTTATTCCGTCGATGAAGGTGCTCATACAGCAGCTCAACGACATACTTGCTAATCATGCAGAAGAACTTGATCCGCTTGTAGAAGTAGAGAAACTTGAGGCTATCGCCAAGTATCTTGAGCCTTCAGAAGCAGAATTGTTCCGTTCGTTGCCGAAAAACATCGCACTTCAGCTTAGTCTTGATCGCGACAGCCACGGCAATGTGCAAGTGTCGCTCATCGATACCGAATGCCTGCTTGCAAGCATGGTGGCATCTCGCCTCGAGCAGCTTGAGGAAGAGGGTGAATACTCCGGTAAATTCGCGACACAGCATCACTTCTTCGGCTACGAGGGACGTTGTGCAGACCCGACAAACTTCGATGCTGACTATTGCTATTCACTTGGCTACAATGCTACAATGCTCATCAATAGTGGTGTAACAGGCTATATGAGTTCGGTGCGTAACCTTACAGATAAGCCAGAGAACTGGGTAGCCGGTGGTATTCCAATCACAATGATGATGAATATGGAAAAACGCAATGGCCACATGAAACCAGTGATACAGAAAGCGCTTGTGGATCTGAAGGGCAAACCCTACCTCAAATATGCATCTATGAGAGAGACCCTCATGCTGAACACTTTGTATCAGTATCCCGGTCCTATTCAGTATTTCGGCCCTGCTGAGGTTTGCGACCGTCCGTCTATGACCCTGCTTCTTGAGCATGACAAAGAAATCTGATATGGTTGCAGGATCAGTAACAGTATTGAGCGACAAGGCATGGGCACGCTGGACAGCGTTGCTCTTGCTCGCTCTGGCTATGTTCTGTAGCTATATTTTCATGGATGTAATGTCTCCAATCAAGAATTTGGTTCAGAGCCAGCTTGGTTGGGACAATACTGCTTTCGGCACAATGCAAGGAAGTGAGACTTTTCTCAATGTCTTTATCTTCTTTCTGATTTTTGCTGGCATCATCCTCGACAAGATGGGTGTCCGCTTTACTGCGGTGCTTTCAGGAGTAGTGATGCTTATCGGAGCATCTATCAACTGGTATGCAGTGACCGATATGTTTGCCGGAAGTTCACTCGAGGAGTGGTTTACCACACACTTAAACTATATACCTGGCTTTGATGAGCTTGGCGTGTCGCCTTTCTACGAAGGAATGCCGGCATCAGCGAAACTGTCTGCCATAGGATTCATGATATTTGGGTGTGGCGTAGAGATGGCAGGTATCACCGTGAGCCGAGGCATAGTGAAGTGGTTTAAGGGTAGAGAGATGGCTCTTGCCATGGGGTCTGAGATGGCACTTGCTCGTCTTGGTGTGGCGACCTGCATGATTTTCTCTCCGCTCTTCGCCAATATAGGCGAGACACCGAAGGTAAGCAACTCTGTAGCATTCGGCGTGGTGCTTCTGATGATCGCTCTGATAATGTTTATAGTATATTTCTTCATGGACAAAACTCTGGATTCCCAGACACATGCAGAAGAGGAGAAAGATGATCCGTTCCGCATTAGCGACATCGGTCAGATTCTCCGGAGTAGCGGTTTCTGGCTCGTAGCATTCCTCTGCGTGCTGTATTATTCAGCTATTTTCCCGTTTCAGAAATATGCTGTCAATATGCTTCAGTGCAATCTATCGTTCACACCGGTAGCTGAAGATAGTTTTTGGGCGTCAGACACAGTGACAGTGGTTCAGTATATCGTTATGCTTGTGACAGCGGCTTCAGCCTTCATAAGTAATTTCTCAACAAAGAAGGTGTTGAAGAGCGGTATGCTTACGCTTGCTGTCGTATCGCTACTCGTGTATTGCTATATGGGCTATATGTGTCAAAGTGCAGCATCAATTTTTGCAGTATTCCCGCTTCTCGCAGTTGGAATCACTCCGATACTCGGCAAGTTTGTTGATCACAAAGGCAAAGCAGCATCGATGCTTGTGTTCGGTTCGCTTCTATTGATCGTTTGCCATTTAACATTTGCTTTTATACTGCCGCTTTTCAAAGGGAATCCAGTGGGAGGAGTTGTAGTGGCATATGTCACGATTCTTGTGCTTGGCGCTTCGTTCTCGCTTGTTCCGGCTTCACTGTGGCCATCTGTTCCGAAACTTGTAGATGCGAAAATTATCGGATCTGCCTATGCTCTTATCTTCTGGATTCAGAACATTGGTCTTTGGTTGTTCCCGCTTCTGATAGGTAAGGTGCTCGACAAAACTAACCCTGACATAGCTGAAGGATTGGCAAACGGTACTATTTCTGAGGAAGTGGCGGCGGTAAGCTACGACTACACTTGGCCCCTCGTGATGCTTGCTTGTCTCGGTGTGGCAGCGCTGCTTATCGGTATATGGCTTAAGGTTATAGACCGCAAGCATAATCTTGGACTTGAATTGCCCAACATTAGAGAAGACGCAGCTGAAGTTGAAGCATCTGAGGTTGTAGCAGCCGAAGATTGACCAGATACACTTTTTATGCATTTCCAGCGTTATATAAATGTATGGAAATTTTGAAGAGAATAATAAGATTGATGACTGTCTACATTTGTATTTGTGTGGGCGGTCATCAACTTTATGCCGAGACTGTAGGTCAGAAGGAAGCAAAGGCTATGGCTCAGAAATTCTTCAATGAGTCTGTTAACTTAGTTACGGCTTCTGTGACATACGTTTACAATGGTAAAGACCTTACTACTCAGAGACTTTTTACTCCATTCTATGTGTTCAATTCTCCAAGAGGTGGTTTTGTGATTGTGTCAGCAGAAAATAAGGCATTCCCGATTCTCGGATATTCACTAAGCGGAAAGTTTGACAAGAACAAGTTGACACCAATGGTAAAATCTATTCTAAGTGACTTTTCGCGAGACATTGAGATGATTAGATATGACAGTCGTATCCCTACAGATGCTATAAGGCAGTGGTCAACATATCCGGAGGTTGTATTTGATATGCTTAAAAATCCGGAGAATGATGATTATTACGCTGCTTCATTCGACGACAATGAGACTGTGTGGATGGTTAGGCGCTATGCTACAGAATTTGATTTTGAGACAGGACAACCGGAAGAATATGGACTTGGACATATCTCTGCATCTTCGAAAATTGAAATTGAAGAAGTTCCCAAAGTTATTTCAAATGGCGCCGGGCATTTTTCATTGTCGTTGTCAACAGCAATCCATCGTGTAATTGTGTATGATTTGACAGGTTCGATGGTTGATAACAAGAAATATCGTAGCACTAATGTGGCGTACATAGACCTTGCAGCACACCCCAACGGATTTTATGTGGCATTGTTAATCGATGAAGTTAATGGGTGCCATGCGGTGAAACTATATAGGTAGTGAGCTATAGAAAAAGATGATTTATGGTTAAGGATAAAAATTTTAAGGTCAAGATGATTCTTTCAGCCTTGGCGTTAATAATATCGATAGTGTATATCTTAGTGACATTCGGATTGCGGAAGGATTTCGGATGGTGTGCATTTATTGATTGCTTTGCTCTGTTTATGGCATCATTCCTCTGGATGATGTCTATTGCAATCGGTAGGATAATACCTTTGTCCGGTATTACTATCCGCAATTTTGCGATTGGAGCATTTTCCTTATTTTTAGTCAGTCTTCTAATAGAATATTTGGTATTCTACAATTAAGAGTTAAGTGCATAAAAAATAAAAGCTCCAACCTCTTTTGAGGACGGAGCTTTTATTTTTGAGCTATGAAATTTATTAGCAGGGGAGTGCAGCATTGGTTTTGTGAACAGCAGCAGCACTTTTAGCGAAGAGTTCCTTCTCTTCTGCATTAAGGTCGAGGTTAACAATTTTCTTGATACCGCCTTTGCCAAGCACGCAAGGAACACCGATGCAGAGATCGCTCTCACCATATTCACCTTCGAGCAGAGCAGAGCAAGGAATGATTGCGTCTTGATCGTGGATGATAGCTTCAACAACTTCAGCAGTAGCTGCACCTGGAGCATACCATGCGCTTGTGCCGAGATGTTTTGTAAGAGTAGCACCGCCAACCATAGTGTCAGCCACTACTTTGTCCATAGTCTCTTTGTCGAGAAGAGACTCGCAAGGAATACCGCGTAGAGTAGCGAAGCGACGCATTGGAATCATTGTGGTGTCGCCGTGTCCGCCGATTACGAATCCTTCAACCTCATTGGGGTTTGCTCCAAGAGCTTTGCTCAGATAGTATTTGAAACGGCTGCTGTCGAGAGCACCACCCATACCGATGATGCGATTTTTGGGAAGACCGGAAACTTTATGGATTAAGTAGGTCATAGTGTCCATCGGGTTTGAAACGCATACAATCACAGCGTTTGGACTGTATTTGAGAACACTTTCAGTAACCTGCTTTACGATACCTGCATTCACACCAATGAGTTCTTCGCGAGTCATGCCAGGTTTTCTGGGGATACCGGAAGTTATTACCACCACATCAGAGTTGGCGGTTGCCTCATAGTTGTTTGTGACACCTGTGATGCGAGTGTTCATATCCAGAAGGTTTGCAGTCTGCATCATGTCCATAGCTTTGCCTTCAGATACGCCTTCCTTGATGTCGATCATTACGACTTCATCGGCAACCTCACGGATAGCCATCACATTTGCTGCCGTTGCGCCAACGTTTCCGGCGCCTACAACTGTTACTTTTGACATTGTTTTATTATTTAGATAAGTTTGTTATATTGTAGTAATGCAAATTTATGAAAAATATGTGAGGATACAAAATTCTATAAGCAAAAATTCAAAAAAAACATATTGTTAACACTTGGATTTCGCAACTGATAAGCAAAAATCATGCGGTTAGTCTTTAATTTATTAGCAGAAAGATATGGTCGCGAGTTGAAAAAACTCTATTCTATGTCGAAATGTCCGAGACCTTCGCGTGTGAGTTGCGGTGATGATTCTGTGCAATCAATGATGGTAGTGGGTATGTTGCCTCCATCGTCTCCTTCTATAATACCATCAACTTTGCCTTCGTATGCTTCACAAATTAGTTCCGGATTGCGAGCATAGTCTTCATCTTCAAATTCGATTGAAGTGGTCAGGAGTGGGTGTCTGAGCCTTTCTACAATAGATCTTGCAGTGGAGCAGTCGGGAATACGAATACCAACAGTTCGTCGCTTCTTAAACTCTTTCGGAAGAGTGGATTGTGTCTTGCACAAAAATGTGTATGGTCCGGGTGTGAGTTCTTTCATTAATGTGTAGGTGCGATTGCCGATTCTTGCGTATTCCGATGCCATTGAAATGTCTGTGCAGACGATGGAGAGATTATTTTTCTCTGGATTAATGTTTTTAATGCGGCATACTTTATCGATAGCCTTTGGATTAAAGGCATCACACATTATTCCATAGATACTATCGGTGGGAATAATCCATACTTCACCTGCTGCAAGCCTATCAGCAATTTGCTCAATCTGCTTATCGGAGGGTGAGTCGTTCCAAACTTTTATTGATTTCATGATATTATCGATTGAACTTAGAATGCAAATTTACAAAAAAAAGATAATATAAATTATGTTTTGAGTGTTTTTTATATAGACCCCATAATGTGGAGATATTTTAGGGCGCATTTCGAGTCGCTTCGGTTGGACGATTGGGTCAATTATAACCTCGTTTTGCTACCATCAAACTTAAAATTGAATTAGAATGAGAATAGTAATACTTGCGGCGATGGATAAGGAGGTAGAACTTCTTCTACCACTTCTTTTGGGCATGAAGAAAACAAATGCAGAAGGATGCTGTGTGCATATTGGTAATATATGTGGACATGATGTGTGTGTTATGAAGTGTGGTATTGGAAAGGTTAATTCTGCACTTAATGCTTTCAGAGCTATACGTTTCTTCAATCCGGATCTTGTGATTAATTCAGGAGTTGCCGGAGGAGCAGACAGTTCGATGAGAGTTGGATCGGTGCTTGTTGCAACATGTGCTGCCTATCATGATGTTTGGTGCGGCCCCGGTACGATCAAAGGACAGATAGATGGAATGCCACAGCGATTTGAAATGGATGCCGACATTGTAGATAAGTGTCGTCGATTGCCAGGCTCGGATGAATTTAGGTTTGGACTTATTTGTACGGGCGACAAGTTTATCAGCACTCCTGAAGAGATTTCTCAGATCAAGAGTATATATCCAGATGCTCTCGCTTGCGATATGGAGTCTGCATCGATAGCTCATGCGTGTAGGGAATGTGGCGTGGCATGTGCTGTGATAAGAGTTGTTAGCGACACTCCGGGAAGCGGAGACAATGTGTCGCAATATGCAAATTTTTGGGTCGAAGCTCCACAGAAGACATTCCAAGCAGTCAAGCATTTGATGGAATTGAATTTTGATAAATGATATTAAAACAAGGTTGTTAAAATTCAATGAATATATCTGAAAAAATTCAACGGATTAAACCCTTTATGCTCCCCTTGTCTATGGCCGGGGGGGCAATTTTCTATCCCTGGATGGAACACCTTCAGTTCCTTTCACCATATCTGATATTCGGAATGCTCTTTATCACCTATTGTAGGCTTGATTTTCGGCATATTTCGCTTGGAAAGTTTCAGTGGGTGCTTCTTGCTGTTCAGATGCTAACGGCTGCTTTGGCATATATATCTGTCGTATGGCTTGACCATACCGTGGCGGAAGGAATCTTTATATGTGTGTTCATACCAACAGCTACGGCAGCTCCCGTTATTTGCCAGATGCTTGGTGGTAGTCTTCCGAAACTTGCCACTTATTCTTTATTGTGCAATGTGTTTGTGGCTATTGTTGGACCTGTTGTGCTTGCGGCGATAGGAGACACTCAATACACTTTTAGGGAGTCATTTATTATGATTCTTAAGATGGTGATGCCATTGCTTTTAGGCCCACTTGTGGCAGCCGGTCTTCTCATGAAAGTTTGTCCGAGACTGCATGCTAAGGTTCGGGAACAACAATCGGTGTCGTTCTATATGTGGGCGGTGTCTCTCTTTATCATTGTGGGCGGTTGCGTCAGTTTTATTATCAAGCATTTCGATAAGAACAATGTTGCCACAATGGGGTGGCTCGCACTTGGCTCGCTTGCAGTGTGTCTGTTTCAGTTTAAGGTCGGCAGAATGGTGGGTAGGCATTATGGTGACCCTGTGTCGGGAGGTCAGGGGATGGGACAGAAAAACACGGTGCTTGCCGTATGGATTGCGCTTGCCTATATGAATCCGGTAGCATCGGTGGCACCAGCTTCATACATAGCTTGGCAGAACATTATCAATTCATGGCAGATAATGAGGCATAAGAGTCAGTGAAGCAACAGCGCATCAGTTGTTATTGCAGCAGTCTCCCTTTTTATCGTCTGGACAACCAAATTCTTCTTTTGTCTTGTTACATCTATCTTTAAGTCCGCATCCTGAGCATGTGGGGTTTTTGCTCTTTATGGTGCGATGAAATTTTACAGCCGCATAGACTATGGCTATGAGGAGGATTATGCAGACTATGACGTATTGGAGTTTGAGACTCATTGTTTTTTTGATTTTTTCTTTTTCGTGGTGTTGTCTTCGGCAACCTGAGTGATTCGGCGATTTGAGGGGTCGCGGAGAACTGATAATGTTATTTCTCCTATCATTCCCTTGAGTTGGGCAATGAACTCAGAGGCGCTGTATTCACCTCGTTCTATTGAACGGAGTCTACCTTCCCATATGCCGGTGAGTTTTGCACTCTTCAATAGCTCTTCTTTTATAAGATTGATAAGTTCTATGCCAGCCTCAGTGGCACGTAGTGATTTTCCTTGCTTGCGTATGTATGCACGCTTGTATAGAATCTCTATTATGGCAGCTCTTGTTGATGGCCTGCCAATGCCGTTTGCTTTGAGAGCCTCTCGCAGTTCATCGTCATCTACAGTAGCTCCGGCTGTTTCCATTGCTTTCAGAAGTGTTCCTTCTGTGTAATAAGAAGGAGGAGTAGTGGTCTTTTTACCGAGGAAAGGTTTGTGTGCCCCCATTTCTCCTTTTTTGAAATCAGGAAGAGAAGACTGTTCCTTTTCGTCGGTCTTATCAGCCTGAGATTCTGATGCTGTATCAGCGGTTTCCTGCATGTATACAAATTTCCATCCGGGTTCATCTATTGTCTTGCCTGACGTTTTGAATTCTATTTTACCGCTTTTCCCCTTCACCTGAGTCTGATTGTAAACGCAGTCGGGAAAGAATGCGGATATGAAACGCTTTGCAATCAAGTCGTAGATTTGCCATTCCGGTTTGGATAGCATCAGTGGAGGCTGTCCGGTTGGAATTATGGCGTGGTGGTCTGTAACTTTAGAATTGTCGAATACTTTCTTGCTCTTTCTAAGTTTTTCTCCTCTGATTGGTTTTAGAATATCCTGGTATTGCTTGAGAGAATTAAGTATTGATCCACATTTCGGGTACATGTCGTCGGTGAGATATGTGGTGTCGACACGTGGGTATGTGGTGAGCTTCTTTTCGTAGAGCGATTGAATAGTCTTCAGGGTTTCGTCTGCGCTGAGACCGTATTTTCTGTTTGCTTCCACTTGTAGGCTTGTCAGGTCAAAGAGTTTAGGTGGAGCTTCCTTTGCTTTCTTTTTAGAAACATCCGTAACCTCAAAGTCATTTTGCCGAGCTTCCTCAAGTATGTTTTTGCCGTCTTCTTCAGTCTTAAATGGTTTTACGTTGGAGGTGAAGACAACGCCCCGATATTCAGTTCGAAGTTCGAAAGTCGTGGTAGGTACGAAATTCTCAATCTCTTTCTGTCTGTTAACCACAAGGGCGAGAGTTGGGGTCTGCACGCGTCCTACAGACAGAATGTTTGTGTTCCTATCGCCGGGTTGCCTTTGGGTGTATTTGAGGGTGTAGAGCCGAGTCGCATTAATGCCGAGAATCCAGTCGCCAATGGCACGACACAGACCGGCAATGTACAGACTTTCAAGCTCTTTTTGAGGTCTGAGGTGTTGAAATCCTTCGCGAATAGATTCATCTGTAAGGGAAGAAATCCAAAGTCGTTCCACAGGCTTGTCGCAACCGGCTTTTTGCATTACCCATCTTTGAATTAGTTCACCCTCCTGGCCGGCATCACCGCAGTTTATAACTTTTTCGCATTGCGATATTAGACGCTCAATTACTTCAAACTGATGCTGAATGCCCTTGTCATTTTTTAGCTTAATGCCGAAGCGAGAGGGTATCATTGGGAGTGCTGATAGTGACCATTTTTTCCAGTCGGTGGTATAGTCGGCTGGGTCTTTCAGCTCACAAAGGTGTCCGAAAGTCCATGTGACGCAGTAGTCTCCTCCTTCGAAATAGCCATCTCTCCTGGTATTGGCACCAAGAATTTTGGCAATGTCGGCACCCACACTGGGTTTCTCGGTGATGCAAAGAATCATTGAGAATAAAGAATTGAGAATTTATATGTTGTTAAAAATCTTTGTCTTTATTTGAATTCGAGATGTTTGGCTTCGTTCCATAATCTATCCATTTCGGCGAGAGTCATGTCTTTGAGTTCAACTCCGGCTTCCTTGGCTTTAGATTCAATATAGTTGAACCGAGAAATGAACTTACGATTAGTTTTGTCGAGGGCATTTTCGGGAGTCACTTTGTAGAGTCTGGCTGCGTTGACAATGGAGAAAAGTAAATCTCCGAACTCATTTTCTATCTTGGCGGAGTTACCGGCTTTTATTTCAGCTTCAACTTCCATTGTTTCTTCTTTCACCTTTTCCCATATCTGCTCAGGAGAGTCCCAGTCAAATCCGACATGAGAGGCCTTTTCCTGAATTCTGTATGCCTTGATGAGAGCCGGAAGTGCGTTTGGAACTCCGGAAAGCACTGTTTTGTTGCCTCCCTTTTCCTTTAATTTAATCTGTTCCCAGTTGTCGGCAACGGCATCAGCAGTTTTTGCCTCAACGTTGCCATATATATGAGGGTGTCGGAAAATTAGTTTGTCTGATAGAGCATTGCAGACATCTGCGATATCAAAACGTCCTGATTCGTCAGCGATTTTAGAATAAAACGCCACGTGAAGAAGAACATCTCCGAGTTCTTTCTTAATATTAGGGACATCATCGCACGCGAGAGCATCACAAAGTTCGAACACTTCTTCAACTGTGTTCGGGCGTAAAGATTCGTTGGTCTGTTTTTTGTCCCAAGGGCATTTTTCACGCAAAGTGTCAAGCACATCGAGCATGCGTCCGAATGCTTCAAGTTTTTCTTGTCTTGTGTGTGGCATGGAGTATAAATTGTAAATTGATTTGTCTCAGCGACTCTATTGAGCATTTGAGAATCAGAATCAAACCATATGATAAAACAACTTCATTCAAAAATGTATATATCAAATGAAGAATTTAGTGCAAAATTACTAAAAATTCGGCAAAAATTGCTATCTTTGCCTTTTGAAATTAGCGTCTGCAGCCAATTTTGGAGTCATATTTAACCCCGAAATAAGAGAGTCTTTTTTGTGGATGCTTGCCAATTGGTTGATATTCAATGGATAAATTCTTAGATTCAAGAAAAGTCAACAGATTTGACAAACTTCTGAGTGAGGCAACATCAATAGTATTGACGTGTCATGTCAGACCTGACGGAGATGCGATAGGAAGCACACTTGGTTGGAAGCATATATTAGGAGCGCTTGGCAAGTCGGTGACCGTAGTAGTGCCTGACAATGCGCCTCGTTCGCTGTCGTTCCTTCCGGGATTCGATAGTCTTGCTGTATATACACGTCACGAGGAATATTGTGAAAAGTTGTTTAAAGAAGCAGATCTCATTATCTGTTGCGACTTTAATCAGTCGTCTCGGCTCGACAAAATGCAGTCTCTTCTTGATGGTAGCAACAGCCATAAAGTGCTGATAGATCATCATGTGGAGCCAGATTCGTTTCCGGATGTGCTATTCTCTTTTCCGGAGATGTCGAGCGCGTGTGAACTGTCGTTTAGAATAATGGCAGAGTTGGGGCTTTATAACGATATGAATTGTGACGCCGCAACATGTCTGCTAACGGGAATAATTACAGATACAAAGAATTTTACAGTCAACTGTAAGAACCCAGATCTATATGAGATATTGCAGCGCCTTTTGGAGAAAGGGTGTGACAAGAATCGGATAGTAAGGCTTGCATTGCTTGAAAAAAGTTATGGAGCTTTGCGGTTGGAGGCGTATGCTCTTGCTGAGAAGATGGAAATATTCCCGGAGTATCATTCTTCGGTGATTTGCCTTAACAAGGAAGAGTGTGAGCGATTCCACTATGAGAAGGGAGATACAGAGGGCTTGGTAAACCGACCGACTGAAATAAAGGGTGTCACATTCAGTTTCTTTTTGCGCGAGGATACCGACTGCGTGAAGGTGTCTGCTCGCAGTGTAATGGATTTTCCTGTGAATAAGATGTGTAAGGAACTTTTTGGCGGTGGGGGACATGTAATGGCAGCCGGAGCAGAGTATTACGGGTCGCTCGATGAGTGCCGACGCTTGTTGGTTGAGTCATTCCCAAAGTATTCTCATCTGTTGAAGGGACGCACGGAGAAACTTGATTATTTTGAGCCGGTAGCTCTTGAAAATAAATAGTATCTTCCAAAGACGAGAGGTGATTAATAATACGAATAATTTTGACAAATGTTTTGTGTCAGACAATATAAGAAAAATATAATGAGATTAATATCAAAAGTATCTTTTGGAATAATGGTATTTGCAGCAATTCTGATTGCATCGTGTAGTGATTCCAAAAGTTATTCAGACTTATTGAAGGATGAACAGAAAGTAAGTAACTGGTTTCTTGCGCAGCATCATGTATGCAATGAAATTCCGGCCGACAGTGTGTTTGAAGTGGGAGAAGACGCTCCGTTTTATCGTATAGATCCTGATGGCTATATATATATGCAAGTTCTAAAGGTCGGTGACCGTGAAATTCCGAACACTGGCGATCAGGTTTACTTTACTTTTACCCGTTACGACATTCAGACAATGTATAACAATAATACGCTTGAAGTAGAAGGAGAAGGCAATCAGTCAGACTACCTAAATTCCGTAGGAGATACTTACTTTATCTATGGAAATCTTAATGTTTCGTCGTCTGCAAAGTTTGGTTCGGGCATTCAGAAGCCTTTGAGTTATTTGGGTTATAACTCGGAGGTAAATATTCTGCTCAAGTCTTATTACGGGTTCCAAAGCGATAATACGACCTGTGTGCCATATCTGGTCAATACTCGCTACTTCAAAGGTGAATATTAAGAGTTACTTTTAGATTGTTTTTTTTACGGCTTTATAGCAGGCATTTACAATAAGTATCATATGAGTTTGATAAAATCTATATCCGGCATACGCGGCACAATTGGTGGCGCATCCGGCGACGGTCTCGGTGGTGTTGACATAGTAAAATTTACAGCTGCATATGCAGAATATATTAAAAGAACCAATAATGGTGTAACCGGCAAAATTGTAGTTGGTAGGGATGCAAGAATTTCAGGGCCTATGGTGCTTCATCTTGTGAAGGGTACTCTAATGGCTATGGGATTTGATGTAGTCGATATCGATCTTGCTACTACACCGACAACAGAACTTGCCGTTACCGGTGAGAATGCATCGGGTGGCATCATCATTACAGCGAGCCATAATCCTATTCAGTGGAACGCATTGAAACTTCTTGATGCAAAAGGTGAATTCCTGACCGATGCCGCAGGTAAGGAAGTGATAAGAATAGCGGAGTCTGAAGACTATCATTTCGCTAGTGTGATGGAACTCGGCAAAGAGTATACAAACAATACATGGGGTGAACGCCATATAGAAATGGTAAAATCTCTTAAACTTGTAGACACCGAAGCAATTAGCAATGCCAATTTTACTGTGGCAGTTGATGCCGTAAACTCGGTTGGAGGAACGATTATTCCGGATCTTCTTCGTAGCCTTGGAGTGAAGAATGTTATAGAACTGAACTGCGAAGCCAACGGACATTTTGCACATACACCGGAGCCGATACCGGAAAATTTGACTCAGATTGCAGACTTGATGAAGGAAGGACGTGCAGATGTAGGATTCGTTGTAGATCCGGATGTGGATCGACTTGCTATAGTGATGGAAAATGGTGAGATGTTTGTCGAGGAATATACCCTCGTGTCGGTGGCAGACTATGTGCTTTCGCATACCCCCGGCTCTACTGTTTCTAATCTTAGCAGTTCGAGAGCTCTTAGAGATGTGACTCGCAGACACGGGTGTGAATATAATGCTGCAGCTGTGGGTGAGGTGAATGTAGTAGCCAAAATGAAAGAAACTGACGCTGTGATTGGTGGCGAAGGTAATGGCGGTGTGATATATCCTGAACTGCACTACGGACGTGACGCTCTTGTGGGAGTGGCTCTCTTCCTTACGCTTCTCGCCAAATATGGTAAAAAGGTTAGTGAACTAAAGAAAACTTATCCTCGCTATCAGATAGCTAAAAATAAGATACAGTTGACTCCGGATATTGATGTTGATGCAATATTGAATGCAGTGAAAGAGAAGTTCTCGGATTGCGACATTACAGATATAGATGGAGTAAAGATAGACTTCCCTGACAGCTGGGTGCATCTTCGCAAATCAAACACAGAGCCTATTATCCGTATATATAGTGAGGCTGAGACAATGGAAAAAGCTGAATCTCTTGCAGATAAGATAAGAAACGTGATAGACTCTCTCAAATAACGGATTCCGCGACTTATCGGAAAAACTTTTACGAAATGCTAAAGAAATTTTTTCTAAATCTTCTGTCTTCATTTGTAGGCGCGTGGATAGCAATAGTACTTTTCTGCGTGGTGGCTGTGGTAGTGGTAGTGGGCATAGTTGCTCGCATAAGTGAAGATTCTGTCAAATTGTCGGGTGCTGTAGGGTCTGACTCTGTGTTGGTGCTTAATCTTTCGGGCGTTATAAGCGAAACGAGAGAACCAAGCCAGCTTGATTTTATGGCACTTGCTCAAGGCAATGAGGATGATAGCCAACCACTTAATGAAATAGTAGACGGAATCCGTGAGGCAGGCAATTCCAAAGACGTTAAGGCTATGTATATCAAATGTGGCGGAGCTGTTGCTTCAGCAGCTACACTTAATGCAATTCGCATGGCTGTCAAGGAGTTTAGGGAAACAGGCAAAAAGGTGTATGCTTATGGTGACCAACTCACAATGGGCGACTATTTTGTAGCATCTCAGGCCGACAGTTTATTCTTGAATCCTGCCGGTTCTCTCAATGTTTCCGGTCTTGGTGGAACATCGCTTTTCTATAAGGATTTGCTCGACAAGATTGGTGTGAAGATGACTCTTGTTAAGGTCGGCACGTTCAAATCTGCCGCTGAGCCTTATATTTCTAACCAGATGAGTGAACCGGCTCGAGCACAACTCGACACACTCTATGGCAATATGTGGAGATATATCGGAGAGGCTGTAACTGAAAACAGAAACGCACTCGATAAGAATTCGCTCAATAAGGCTGCGGATGAGTTTATAATGACAAAAAGTGCAGAGTATGTTAAGTCTGCCGGTTTTGTGGATGGCCTTGCATATGAAAGAGAGATGGACGACAAAATCGGACGTCTCGTAGGCAAAGAGGGAAAAGACGTAGAATATTGTACTATTGAGACCTTGTCTAAATTTTCCGGATGGGGATCAGATTATGTTGGAAAGAACCGTGTTGCAGTGCTTTATGCAACTGGAGAAATAGCGGAGAATAGTCGTGAAGGTATAGACTGCTATAAGCTTGTGCCAATAATAACAGATCTTGCAGATGACGATAATGTAAAAGCTCTTGTGTTAAGGGTAAATTCGCCTGGAGGATCAGTGTTCGGTAGCGACCAGATTGGAGAGGCTCTTGATTATTTTAAGTCGAAAGGAAAACCTTTTGTTGTCTCCATGGGTGATTATGCCGCTTCAGGAGGTTACTGGATATCTTGTACGGCAGACAAAATTTATGCCGATCCATTGACTATAACAGGTTCAATTGGCATCTTCGGCCTTTTCCCATCAGCAGAGGGGCTTGCGAAAAAACTCGGGGTTACTCCGCAGACTGTAAGCACAAATCCCGGGAAGAATATATCAATTTTTTATGATCCTACACCAGAACAACTTACGGTGCTTCAGACGTATATCAATGAAGGATATGCAAGATTTACCGGAAGAGTGGCAAAGGGTCGAAAGTTGAAGGAAGAGCGTGTGCTTCAGATAGCAGAGGGGCGTGTGTATGACGCAATGCAAGCGAAGAAACTAAAACTTGTTGATGAACTTGGTTCGCTCGATAACGCAGTGGCATTTGCAGCTTCCAAAGCAAAATTGGAAGAAGATGAATATGGAGTGTCGATTTATCCCAAATTCAAACCGGATATGTGGGATATTCTCAAATCTCAGGGTTTGGAAACTATCAATCAAGAAATTGGCAGTATAACCGGAATGAGACCTGACACTTATCTTGTGTATAAGACTGCGCGAATTTTACGTCGCAATCCTATTCAGGCTTATACAGTGCCTGTTGATGTGAGATTTAATTAATAATAATCATTCTTGAAGCGTAAGGGTCACCCCTACAGGATATGAAAAAAATAGAAAAATTCCTTAAATATATTCTAACTCCGATGTCGTGGCTTTATGGCATGGGAGTGGCTCTACGCAATTTAATGTTTGACTATGGGCTGCTTAAGGAAACATCGTTTGACGTTCCTGTGGTAGGCGTAGGCAATATAACAGTTGGTGGCACTGGGAAGACACCTCATGTTGAATATATATTGGAATATCTTCGTTATAGGCGAAATATTGCTGTTTTGAGTAGAGGTTACAAACGCAAAACGAAGGGTTTTATCCTGGCTTCATCGAAAAGTACACCAGACAGCATCGGTGACGAACCTCTTCAGATTTATGAAAAGTTTGGAGGAAACGTAAAAGTTGCTGTCTGTGAAAGTAGAGTGAATGGCGTTAAACAACTGATCAAGGAGTTCCCTAAACTTGACTTGATATTGCTTGACGACTCTTTTCAACATCGCTATATAAAGCCGAAGGTAAATATACTCTTAATGGATTATTCTCATCCGGTGTATACAGACAATTTGTTGCCTCTCGGACGAATGCGTGAAAGTGCGGGTGCAGTGGAGCGTGCAGACTTTGTGATTACAACTAAGTGTCCATCGAATATCGCTGCTCTTGACATGCGCATAGTGTCGAAACGTCTGAATCTGAAGCCTTACCAAAAATTGTATTTTTCAACATTCGACTACGGAGGTTTGATTCCCGTATTTCCAGATGACTGTCCGTATAGAGCTCTTCTTGAAGAGTTTTCATCGGAGGATACCGTTTTGCTTTTAACAGGAATTGCGAATCCTCGACCGTTTGTAAATCATTTCCGTCAGTATCCTTTTAAACGGAAGGTTCTATACTTTCCTGATCACCATGATTTTTCGAAGAGTGATTTAGTAGAGATTAGAAGTAAATTCAGGTCAAACACAGGGAGACGGAAAATAATAATCACGACCGAGAAAGATGCTGTAAGGCTCTGTCATAACCCATATTTTCCTCATGATATTAAACCCTTCATTTTCTACATACCGATAGGAGTCAGAATGCTTGAGTCTAATTTCGGGAATGATTTTATATCCGATTTGATGCAGGCAATCAACAAATAAATAGAACTAAAGACACCATGCGTGTGTTTCTCATTAAGAATTCCTTATTTATTTTATCTTAAAATTTTTTGCGATGGAAAAAACAATGCTTGAACAAATAAACGAAACGTCTTCTTTTATTCGTAGCCGTATAGGCGAGACACCGGAAATTGCAATAATTCTTGGTTCCGGACTTGGAAGTCTTGCCGACCATATGGAAGTAACTTGTGAGATTGATTATCACGATATACCTAATTTCCCGGAGTCTACAGTTGCCGGACATGCAGGAAAATTGATATTTGGCACTCTCGGCGGAAAATATGTGATGGCAATGAAGGGCAGATTCCATTACTATGAAGGTTACGGAATGAAGCAAGTTACTTTCCCCGTGAGAGTGATGAAGGATCTCGGGGTAAAGACGCTATTTGTGAGCAATGCTGCAGGTGGCATGAACAAGGAATTTCGCGTTGGCGACGTGATGGTGATCACTGATCATATTAATCTGTTTCCTGAAAATCCTCTACGTGGCAAGAATTATGAGGAACTTGGCACACGCTTCCCTGCCATGACAGAAGCATATAAAAAGTATCTTGTGAAATATGCTGATGAGATTGCAGAGGAAAATGGCTTGCGACTTATGCACGGAGTGTATGTAGGCACTACAGGACCTACATTTGAAACGCCGGCAGAATATGAGTATTTCCGAATAATTGGCGGTGATGCTGTAGGAATGTCGACGGTTCCGGAGGTTATAGTAGCGAATCATGCAGGCATGGAAGTGTTTGGTGTGTCTGTAATCACAGACCTCGGCGGAAAAGATGTGGATTATGTTCCTACTCATGAGGAGGTGCAACAGGCCGCAGAGACAGCTTCACCCGTGATGGTGAAACTTATTACAGAAATGCTTAAGAAAATCTAAAATAAGTCTTTTTGCCGGGTGCTCATGCTATTAAGTACCCGGCTGTTATACTACAATAGTTATGGCTGAAATATCAGATCTTGGGGAATTCGGACTCATTGACCGAATCACCGAGAAATTTTGTTTGCGCAATGAATCATCGGTGTTTGGAGTAGGTGATGACGCTGCAATACTGAATTATGGAGAGAAGGATGTACTTGTTACTACAGATTTACTGCTTGAGGGTATACACTTTGATCTTAGGTATGTGCCTTTGAAGCATCTTGGCTACAAGTCGGCCATAGTTAATTTTAGCGACATCTACGCCATGGGTGGAACTCCGAAGCAAATCACTGTTTCGCTTGGGGTGTCGAGCCGATTTACAATAGAGCATATCGATGCTCTGTATGAAGGAATTCGCACGGCATGTGAAATGTATGGAGTTGATCTCGTAGGAGGAGACACATCTGCTTCAGTGACCGGCCTCGTAATCAGCGTTACATGCATAGGAGAGTGTGAGAAGGGTAAGGAAATTCGTAGAGATGGGGCGAAACCGACCGACATTATATGCGTGTCTGGTGATCTTGGTGCTGCTTTTATGGGATTGCAACTTCTT
The DNA here is from genome assembly GCA_964480495.1 of uncultured Sangeribacter sp. Taxonomy (GTDB): domain Bacteria; phylum Bacteroidota; class Bacteroidia; order Bacteroidales; family Muribaculaceae; genus Lepagella. The sequence goes on along the minus strand of CAYZPH010000023.1, from coordinate 16,713 downwards.
GAACGAGAAAATGCCGTGAGCGCATCGTCGGGCAAAGATTTCGAGCCAGATTTCTCAGGCAAGGAGTATATTCTTGAGAGACAACTGAAGCCAGAGGCTCGTCGAGACATTATCAGCGCATTGCGTAACGAAGGAATCACTCCAACAGCCATGATGGATGTTAGCGATGGATTGTCATCAGAACTTCTTCATATTTGCAAGAAGTCGGGAGTGGGATGCCGGGTTTATGAAGACCGTATTCCTATTGACTATCAGACTGCAGTAATGGCTGAAGAATTGAATATGAGTCTAATTACTGCTGCAATGAATGGTGGCGAAGATTATGAACTCCTATTTACAGTGCCTCTCACAGAACACGATCGCATAGAAAATGTGAAGGGTATCAAAATGATAGGTTATATTACCGCTCCTGATCTCGGATGTGCAATGATTTCACGCGACGGACAGGAATTCCCACTCAAAGCTCAAGGATGGAATGCTTTTACTGAGAAATCAGATGCTAATTAACGGCTTGAAACGTGTGTTTGTATTATTTAACAATATTATTGTTCATGTTGCAAAACTAAAGTGTTAATTTTGCATTAGATTCTTACAAGATATAATTAAGAAAATAACTGAAGCCCTTATGGAACAGACTGTAAATATTCGTGAACTTAACGACCTTATTGCATCTAAAAGCAATTTCTTAAATATGATACGCAATGGTATGGATCAGCGTATCGTAGGTCAGAAACATCTTGTGGATTCTCTTCTGATAGCATTACTGTGTAACGGACATGTGCTTCTTGAGGGAGTTCCGGGACTAGCAAAGACTCTTGCTATCAAGACTCTTGCGAGCCTTGTTGATGCTAAGTACTCACGTATCCAGTTTACTCCGGATCTTCTTCCTGCTGATGTGATTGGCACATTGATTTACAGCGTGAAGAAAGAAACATTTGAAGTAAAGAAAGGTCCTGTTTTTGCTAATTTCGTGTTGGCTGATGAAATTAACCGAGCTCCAGCCAAAGTGCAGAGTGCTCTTCTTGAGGCTATGCAGGAACGACAAGTGACAATTGGAGATGAGACTTTCCAGCTCGACCGTCCGTTCCTTGTGATGGCAACCCAGAACCCGATTGAGCAGGAAGGAACATATCCTCTGCCAGAGGCTCAGACTGACCGTTTCTTGCTGAAAGTGGTAATCGGCTATCCGACAAAGCAGGAAGAGAAACAAATTATCCGTCAGAACATTCGTGGTGCTCTTGATGCGATTCGAGCAGTTGTGTCAACTCTTGATGTGCTTGAGATTCAGAAGATTGTCAATATGATTTATATAGATGAGAAAATAGAAAATTATATTGTCGACATTGTATTTGCAACGAGAAATCCAGAGTCTTGCGGACTTAACGATCTTGAAGGTATAATAGCCTATGGTGCATCACCACGAGCATCAATCTCTCTGGCTCTTGCATCGCGTGCATATGCTTTCTTGCAGGGTCGTGGATATGTGATACCTGAGGATGTGCGTGCCGTGTGCCATGACGTTATGCGCCATCGTATAGGCCTTACTTATGAGGCAGAGGCAAATAATATATCTGCCGACGAAATTATTTCAAGCATACTTGACAAGGTGCAGGTGCCCTGACAAAACGTAATGTTTAGTCGTTATGGACGCAAAGGAACTTCTGAAGAAGGTCAGAAAAATTGAAATAAAGTCACGCGGACTTTCCACTAATATCTTTGCAGGAGAGTATCACACGGCCTTTAAAGGTAGAGGTATGATGTTTTCCGAAGTCAGGGAGTATCAACCTGGTGATGATGTGCGTGATATTGACTGGAATGTCACTGCTCGTCACAATAAGCCATATATAAAGGTTTTTGAGGAGGAGAGAGAACTTACGGTTATGCTTCTTGTTGACGTAAGTGGTAGTCGAGACTTTGGAGCTGTAGGTCAGGTGAAACGGGAGTTTATTGCGGAAATTGCTGCAACTCTTGCGTTTTCTTCTATTCAGAATAATGACAAGGTTGGAGTGATATTTTTCAGTGATAAGGTGGAAAAGTTTATTCCTCCACAGAAGGGAAGGAAGCATATACTCTTTATAATTAGAGAAATCATCGATTTTAAGCCGGAACATCGAGCTACCGACATAAATGCTCCGCTCGTGTTTCTGACTAATGCGCTAAAGAAAAAATGCTCTGCGTTTCTGCTGAGTGATTTTATTGATACGCATGATTGGTATAAGTCGCTATCCATAGCTAATCATAAGCACGATGTGGCAGCAATTCAGGTCTATGACAAGCGTGATGCAAAATTACCCAATGTAGGACTTGTTCGTCTACATGATCTTGAATCTGATCAGGATATTTGGATAGACACATCGTCAAGCCGAGTCAGAAAAGCATATGATAAGGAATGGTATGAGCGTCAGCAACAGTTTTCTTCTACTGTTGCCAAATGTGGTGTGGACTCCGTGTCGGTAAGTACAGATGAAGACTATGTGAAGGCTCTTATAGGTCTTTTCCGCCGTCGTGGTTGACTATTTAACAAATTGCTATGATTCATTCGGTTTGTAAATATCTTTTATTGTCTCTTATTGGATTATTGACTGCGTTTCAGGTTGATTCGCAGGTCAAGGTGATTGCATCTCTCGATTCAGCATCTATTATGATGGGACGAGTTGATACACTTAGACTAATAGTGGAGCGAGACGCTGATAGGCAAGGTGTGTTTCCTCTGTTTCATAAGGCTGTTCCTGGAGGCTATGTCACTCTTCTCGGAGATACTGTTGAACTTGGTTGCCCTCGAATTGATACACTTAAACAGGATGGAAAACGAATCACAGAGCGACTCGTGGTTCCAGTTCAAGTGTTTGATTCGGGTACATACAAGTTGCCTCCATTTGTGTATATAACAGCAACAGATTCTGTGTCAAGTTCTCAGCTTGAACTTACAGTAAGACCGGTTAAAGTAGGAGAAAATGATGCAATTTCTGACTTTAAAGATATCACTGATCCGTCTGACAAATCTTTTTGGGATTGGGTTCCAGATTGGCTTTATGAATTATGGTGGCTATGGATACTTCTAATACATCTCATAGTAGCTGCTATTTATTTTGGAAGAAAATATCGCAAAACTGGTAAATTTATAAATCTTCCTGAGAAACCTCAGCCAAAACCATGGACTGTAGCTTTAGATCGTCTCGAAAAGCTCAAAACTAAGAATTTGTGGGAAAATGGTATGGAGAAAGAATACTTCACAGAACTTACCGATATCCTTAGAGACTATCTCTTCAGAAGGTTTGGCATTAACGCAATGGAAATGACTACCAATCAGATTATGAGTACGCTTGCAGATCAAACAGATGTCAAAGAAAAACGTGTGTATGTTCGTAAGATTCTTGCAATCGCAGATTTTGTGAAGTTTGCAAAGGTGCGTCCTCTCCCTTCTGATAATGTGGAAGCTTTTGAGAATGCAGTCAATTTCGTGAATGAAACTACCATGGTTGAAGTTCCTACAGCAGAAGATAAAAAGGGAACAGAGAGTGGCGACGAATCGATAACCGATATAGAGATGAAAGGAGGTAAGAAATGAAATTCCTTCATCCAGGTGTCTTGTGGCTGCTTCTACTGCTAGTCCCTTTGATAATATGGTATGTGCTGAAACAGCACAATGCTAATCCTTCAATTGGAATTTCGACGATTAAGCCTTTTGTAAGACTCGGCAATTCCTGGAAAGTATGGGTGATTCATCTCTGTTTCGCTCTGCGTTTGCTATGCATTGCTGCTCTTATTGTGGCGCTGGCTCGGCCTCAAACACACGATAGTCTGAAGAATTCGAGAGTGCTCGGAACGGATATAGTTGTAGCTATGGATATATCTGGATCCATGTCTGCAACAGACTTTAATCCTAATCGATTTGTCGCTGCAAAAGAGGTGGCGACCACTTTTGTCAACTCTCGTCCTAACGATAATATTGGACTCGTGGTGTTTGCTGGCGAATCGCTGTCGCTGATGCCACTCACAAATGATCGAGCGGCTCTTGTGAATGCTATTGCTAATGTTGAGATGGGAGACCTAAATGATGGTACTGCTATCGGTGACGGTCTTTCAAGTGCAATCAATCGTATATCACAAGGTAAGGCGAAGTCAAAGAGTATTATTCTTCTTACCGATGGTAGTAATAATGCCGGAGATGTTCCCCCAATCACTGCGGCGCAGATCGCTAAACAGAAAGGGATAAAGGTTTACACTATAGGTGTTGGTACGAATGGAAAGATGCAGATTGCTGATCCATACGGTTTTTCTACAACTACTCTCGAGACAAAGATAGATGAGCCACTTCTAAAGAACATGGCGAGTCTTACAGGTGGAAAATATTTCAGAGCTAAAGATGAGCGTATGCTAAAGCAGGTGTTTGAAGAGATTGATTCACTAGAGAAGTCAACTATCGATGTTAATTCTATCTCATTTACTGAGGAAGAATTCATGCCATGGGTTTGGCTTTCATTTGTTGCGCTTGCACTATCGCTTTTGTTACGTTACACAGTTATAAGAAGAATACCATAATGTTTACGTTTGCATATCCAGCTTTACTTTCTCTTCTTATTGCGTTGCCTATTCTGGTAATGCTATATATACTCGCGAGGTATGCGAGAAAGAAAAATCTTGCCAAATTCGGATTGTCGGATTCAATACAAAACTTGATGCCGGAGGTTTCGAAATATAAAGCTCCATTGAAACTTGCTCTTGAGGTAGGTGCACTCTTTTTTATCATAATCGCTCTTTGTCGGCCTTGGGGTGGAGTGCACGCCACAAAGTCGGAGAAAGAGGGCATTGAGGTTGTGATAGCTGTCGATGTTTCTAATTCGATGTTGGCATCTTCTACGTCAGACAATTCTGGGACTTCAAGAATGAGAGCCGCTAAACTGGTGCTTGAAAAGATGATTAATCGTCTTGACAACGATAGGGTAGGACTTATTGTATATGCCAACGATGCATATACTCTGATTCCTGTGACAAGTGATTATGTATCGGCTAAAATGTTTCTCAATTCTATCGACCCTACTCAGTATGAAAATCAAGGTACTAATATAGCAGCTGCAATAGATCGCGCCGTTTCCTCTTTTAGTGCCGATAAAAATATAGGAAAATCGATTGTGCTTATTACTGATGCTGAAGAACTTGAGGACTTGAAAGGAGCAGAAGATGCGGCAAAGCAAGCTGCAAAGAATCATATTCAGTTAAATGTAGTAGGTGTGGGTTCTCCAACTCCGGTGTATATACCTACTGCTGCCGGCCCAATGATTAATCCGGAAACGGGTGCTCCTGTAGAAACAGCTCTCGATGAGAATCTTGCGGCAAAGATTGCCGGTGCAGGTGATGGTATATACGTGAATGCATCCAACCCAGATGCGCTTAATGAGCTCGAAAAACAGATGGATAGCGTTAAGAAAACAGCACTTGAAACAAATTCTTATGCAGTTCATGATGAATTATTCACTATATTTGCATGGATAGCTCTTACGCTTCTTTGCCTTGATGTGTTTATTCTTGATAGAAAGATACGATGGTTAGATCGAATCACATTTTTCAAGAAGGAATCAAAATATTAAGATAGATATGTGTATCCAAAACAGACTTAATATATCGTCGTTCATAACGGTTCTGCTTGTTGCAGTGTTTATGGTGACTTCGTTTGATGTTTTTGCTACTCCTAATCGCAAAGAACGTCGTGCGGTGAGTCAGGGTAATGAATTATTTCGAGATGGTCACTATCTAGAAGCCGGAGAGAAATATCGTGAAGCTCTGAAGATTGACCCCTCTTCAAAGGAAGCTCTATATAATCTTGGACTTACTTATATAAGAAGGGCTGGAGTTGCGCAGTCTGATTCATTGAGGGCTCAACTTGTGAAGACCGGTGCAGAAGCTATGCAGACAGTGGCACAAGCATCAAAGGAAAAACCTTCGCTTGCTGCTGATGCGATGTTCAATCTTGGTAACATTGCGTTTAATTCGGAAGACTATGCAAATGCAGTCCAGATGTATAAGAGTTCTCTTCGGATAAGACCGGAAGACGAAAATACTCGAAGGAATCTTCGCATTGCTCAGAAAAAGTTGAAGCAAAACGAAGATAACCAAAACAAGGATGATCAAAAGGATGATCAAAAAGAGGATGAGAATAAGGATCAAAACAAGGATCAAAACAAAGATCAGCAAGATCAACAGCAGAAAGACCAACCTCAAAATGATCAGCAACAGCCCAAGGAGCAGGAAATTAATCAACAGGCTGCGGAGCAGATTTTAAATGCAATGGAAAATAAGGAAAACCAAACACGTGCTCGCGTTAATAAGTCAAACAACGGAGAAAAAGCTGTTGGACGTTCGAAAAACAATAAGCGTTGGTGATTAATTTAAAATTGTGCTCAATATAATTAGACAATGACCCGAATTAGACTATATATATCAATACTATTGGTTATATTCGCAGTATCATTTGCTGGGGCTGCGGGTAAGTTTCAGATAGATGTGGCTACACAGACAGGTGCAGACGACATAGAAGTCGGAGAACAGTTTTATGTGTATCTGAAACTCGAGAATATTGACGCAGAGCTAAGCGCTCCGTCAGTGCCTGGCGCTGTGGTGAAATATTTTACTTTGAGTAGTCAGTCTTCGAGCATTGTATCAATCAACGGGCAAACGACTCGTACGCAATCTCTGACATATGTAGCTACTTGCTCTGCAGCAAAGGAAGGATCTTATACAATTGGTCCTCTAACTGCAGATGGTGTTAGCAGTAATAAGAAAACTTATACGATTGTGAAGTCTGGATCTGGCTCATTGTCGAAAATGAAACAACGTCAGCAGTCTCAGCAACCGCAAGTGGCACCTAATGCTCAGCAAAACCAAAGTTCTCAGCAAAATGGTCCAAAGTATATCGGCAAAGGGAATGACAAACTCTTTCTCAGAGCCTCAGTATCGAAGTCTACAGCATACGAGCAGGAGGCCTTGGTATATACTGTAAAACTATATTCTTCGTATGCCCCCATCAAGTTTATCGGTGCTACTGAAGCTCCTAAGTTTGATGGTTTTGTTGTGGAGGAGTCTGATGATGTTTCGAAATCGCTACAATATGAGACATATAACGGTCAGGAATACGCCACAGCAGTTATAGCCAGATATATAATATTCCCTCAGATGACAGGGAAGTTAACGGTGAAAGGCAATACATATACAGTAAGCACAGATGAGCAGGAATATTATAATGATCCTTATTTCAGAACGCTTACGGTGCGTCGTCCCATTCAGTTGAATGTCACCCCCAACGATCTTGTAATCGACGTGAAATCTCTTCCGACGCCACAACCTGCTGATTTCTCTGGTGGTGTAGGTCAATTTTCGATGACGTCTTCACTTTCATCTTCTTCTTTGAAGACAAACCAACCATCTTCGATTGTATACACTGTGAAAGGTAGTGGAAATCTCAAGTATGTAAAACTACCTGATCTTAACAATATTTATCCAAAACAATTGGAGGTATTCACCCCAACTACAGATGTTAAAGTTTCACCAAACGGATCAACAGTTTCGGGAACTGTTAAGTTTGACTATTCGTTTACTCCGCTGGAAACGGGTGTTTATGAAATACCAGATGTTACACTTGTTTATTTTAATCCGGCAACAGGGCAGTATGAACGTTCTGTGGCTACAGGATATAAAGTAGATGTAGATAAGGGGGCTCTTTCAAAAAAGTCTCAGACTAATAATAGGCTTAAGTTTAATCCTAACCTGATGACAGTTTCCGGACTTGACAAATCGGTTACTCTGATGGTATATTCTTTTGCGTATTGGCTATGGTTCGTTCTGCCAGTTCTAATTCTTTCAGGAGTGGCTTTTGCATATCGTCGCCAGCTTAAGAGTGCGGCTGATATTGTTGGTACTCGCATGAAGAAAGCCGGCAAGGTTGCTGCTAAGCGTCTAAAGAAAGCTGCTGTCTGTATGCGGGAAGGTAAACGAGAGATGTTCTACGATGAGATGCTCATTGCATTGTGGGGATATGTTGGTGCAAAACTCAATATTCCGACTTCGGAACTTAATCGGCAGAACTTAGCAGATCGCCTTTTGAATGCAGGAGCTACACAGGACGTTATAGACGAGTTGGTAGATGTGCTTGATCAATGTGAATATGCTAAATATGCTCCAGGTTCAGGATCGGATGAGCTGAAGAATGTCTATAGTCGAGGTGCAGATGTGATTGGACTGCTTGAAGATTCGCATTTGAAACAAAATTAATGTAGCAAATAGAATTATATAAGAGTCTTACGTGCTGTTATAACACCTCACATAAATTGTAAGATTATGAAATTAAGTCATAAAATATATTTATTATTGATTGTAGCGCTTTTCTTGACTCCCACAATTGGAGCCAAAAACGTCTCGGTTGCCGTGGCTGATTCTCTATATTCGAAAGCAGAGTATAGGGAGGCTGTAGATGTTTATCATAGTGTTATTGAAAAGGATGGCGCATCAGCATCGATATATTTTAATCTTGCAAATGCTTGTGCTCAGTCTAATGATATCGGGCATGCAATTCTGTACTATTCCAGAGCTAATCGTCTAGACCCGAGTAATGATGAGATAAAAAATAATCTCGATTATTTCTCATCGAAAGTTGAGGATTCTAATCGGGCCGAGCTTAGAGGTAAAAAAGTTAGTGTGTCTCCGGATCCGGAAACTTTTTTTACATCAACACATCGATTGATTGCAGCCGATGTGAGGTCTAATACATGGGCAGTGTGGGGTGTAGTTTGCTTTATACTGTTTGTAGGAGGTGTGGCTCTGTATTTATTCTGTGGCAATGTCTTTCTTCGGAAAACTGGTTTTTTCGGAGGAATCAGTCTTTTAATTCTTTCAATTGTATTTGTGGTTTTTGCATTTATGAGCGCGAAATATTTTGAAGCAAAAGACAGTGCAGTATTAATGACATATAAGGCAGAACTGAAAATTGAGCCGTCTGTAGATGCTAAGCCTGCATCGAATTTTTTGTGCCAGGGCACAGTGTTTGAAATTGTTGCAGAGGAATCTGATGTTAATGGAAAGCCGATGTGGTATAAGGTTCGTCTTAATGCCAATATAGAAGGATGGCTAAAGGCAGGAGATCTTGAGGTTATTTGATTGATGTAATATTCTAATAGTTAATATTATAAATAGATTAAATAGATTTTTATGCTATAAAACACATATTTTTGGTGTAGAAAAATTATGTTTTTTCAAAAATAATGTGTAAATTTGAAAACTCTTAAAAGTATTGTATGAACCTCAAATACTAATAGTATGAGCAAAACCATCACATTCAATGAACTCCGCAGACTGAAAGACAGTCTGCCAGATGGAGCCACTCGCCGCATTGCCGACGAATTAAATCTTACTGTTCAGACTGTCCGTAATTATTTCGGTGGTGTAAACTATGAGTTTGGTAAGAACATCGGTATGCACATCGAGCCGGGTCCTGACGGGGGAATCGTGGAACTTGATGATACAACCATTTATGACATGGCAGTCAAGATCCTAGAAGAGGAAAATAGCAAAAACTAATAGTTGACCGACTATATTAGTAAGTATTTTTCTTTTGTGATAGGCAATTTGTGGATATAAGGGTGGTTCCAATCTTTAGTGGATTTGGAATCGCCCTTTGAGTTTGTTGGTCTTTAATTAATGTTATTTAGTTAAGTGACTACAAAAGACATTAGTTGATTTATTTATAAAGAAATTAAATATAGTGATAAGGTTTTTATAACCATTTTTAGAGTCATTAAATCAGAATAATTAATCGTTATTTGATGTTATATCCTAACGACATAGAAATAAAACTTGGGTTTGATAGTGTTCGCGTGCAACTTGCCGATCTTTGCACTTCCCGCATGGGTAAGAATGAAGTTGATCGAATGGCGTTTTCTTCAGACTACGAAGAGGTCAGAAGTCTTTTAAAGCAAACTGATGAAATGCTGACACTGATAAAAAGTGCATCAAGCATTCCCGGAGATGTGGTATATGATGTTCTGCCTTATCTTAATGAAATAAAGGCAGCAGGATCGTTTATGTCGCCTGACCGTCTGAAAGAACTCAAAGAGATGCTTTCTGCAATATCTGAGGTGAGGAATTTCTTCTGCAAGAGAGACGAGGAAGATGGAGCACCTCTCTATCCGGAACTTAATAAGGTGTTCGAAGGTCTTGTTTCTTTCCCAACCATAGAGAAGGAAATCGAACGATGCATTAATAGGTTTGGAGAAGTCAAGGATAATGCATCTCCGGAGCTATTGGAAATACGTAGAAGTATTTCGTCGGCCAATGGATCAATAGCTCGCGCTATGCGAAGAGTATTGGATCGAGCAGCAGCTGAAGGAATAGTAGAGAAAGATGTGACTCCTACTATGCGCGACGGACGTATGGTAGTTCCAGTGTCTGCGGCTTTGAAACGTCAAATCACGGGTATAGTACATGATGAGTCTGCAACTGGAAAAACCGTGTTTATTGAACCGGCAGAGGTTGTAGAGGCCGGTAATAGACTTCGAGAATTGCAAATGGAAGAACGACGTGAGATTGTAAGGATTTTGATATCTATTGCAAATCTGATTCGTCCGGACATTGAACTAATAGAGATTTGTTGCAAGTCGATAGGCTTTTTAGATTTTATAAAGGCAAAAGCGCGTTTTGCGAATTCTGTTAATGCATCGTTGCCATCTGTTTCAAAAAAATCGGAAATTGATTGGTATAATGCCTTTCATCCTGCGCTATACTTAAATCTTCATAAGCAAGGAAGGGAAGTAGTGCCCCTTAATCTTCATCTTGAAGGAAACCGCAGGTTTCTTATAATCTCAGGACCAAATGCCGGAGGTAAATCTGTGGCTTTGAAGACTGTGGGAATTGTGCAGTATATGATGCAGTGTGGAATGCTTCCAACGCTTTATGATAATTCTCGAATGGGAATGTTTGAGAATATTCTTGTGGATTTAGGAGATGAACAGTCGATGGAAAATGATTTATCTACCTATTCTTCGCATCTTGGCAATATGAAGACTTTTCTTAAGAATGCTGATAATACTACGCTTGTGCTAGCAGATGAGATGGGATCTGGTACAGAACCACAGATAGGTGGAGCCTTGGCTCAGTCTATTCTATATAGACTTGGTGTTGCTGAGTGTTTTGGAGTTGTCACTACCCATTATCAGAATTTGAAAACATTTGCCGAAGATACTCCAGGATTTGTTAATGGTGCTATGCTTTACGACAGGCAGCATCTTCGTCCTACATTCCAGTTGTCTGTAGGTAATCCGGGAAGTTCATTTGCATTGGAGATCGCTCGCAATATCGGATTGCCACAAGATGTAATTGAGATGGCAAAAGAAATTGTGGGCTCAGACTATGTTAATTCTGATAAATACCTTCTTGATATAGCTCGAGACAGAAAATATTGGAGCAATAAGCGTCAAAGTATAAAAGAGAAGGAGCAGCATCTTGACAAACTGCTCGAAAAATATGAAGATACTGCTTCTGATTTGAAGTCACAACGAGCTGAAATTTTGAAAGATGCTCGAGAAGAAGCAAGAGAATTACTAAAGTCGGCTAATGCTCGCCTTGAAAAGGCGATTAAAGATATAAAAAATGCTGAGGCTGAAAAAGAAAGAACCAGGCAGATTCGCAGGGAACTTGAAGATTATAAGGAAAGTCTAAAAGAGCCGATAGAGGAAAAATCTGTTCCTGATGCGTTGAAGCCGTTGAAGCATCGCAGCAAAAAATCGAAGGAAAAGATTGAAAAACCTGAGATTTCAAACATTAATTGCAAACAGTTGACTGTTGGTGATTGGGTTAAGATGGATGGCTCCGGATCTACCGGTCAAATCATAAGTATTCAAGGTAAAAAGGCAGAAGTAGCATTTGGTGCACTGCGTACACAAGTGGAACTCTCTCGTTTGTCGGTGTCGCAGAAACCTAAGAATACGGCAACCACCCAAATCCTTACAGTGTCAAGCCAGACTTCTGAAGATAGTAGGAAGCGTCAGTTGAATTTCAAAAACGAAATTGATGTTCGCGGAATGCGTGGAGATGAGGCGATTCAAGCAGTTGTGTATTTTCTTGACGATGCTGTTCAGTTTTCGGCAGGAAAAGTGAGAATTCTTCACGGCACAGGACATGGAATACTAAAAACTCTTATCAGAGAGCAATTACGGGTTAATCCCAATGTTGTGTCATATTCAGATGAGGATGTGAGATTCGGAGGAGCTGGAATAACAATCGTCAATCTTTTATGATTATGTTGTTGTTTGTGAATTTTTGCGAAGTATTAAAAAAATAATAAATACATAAAAATGAAAGTTGCATAAATTCAAAATTTTTGTTATCTTTGTCACTCAAAACAAACACATATTAGACCATACATGAAGAGCTTAAAAATGTACATCAACGGTAAGTTCGTTGATAGTAAATCAGGGAAATGGATTGATGTTCTGAATCCTTCAACAGAGGAGGTGATTTCACGTCAGCCAGCGGGAATTAAAGAAGATGTAGAAGACGCACTTGACGCAGCGCGCAAAGCACAAAAAGCTTGGGAGAAAACTCCAGCTATTAAACGTGCTGAGTATCTGATAAAGATTGCCAGAGGTGTCGAAGAACGTCGTGATGAATTTATTGAAATCATCATGAAAGAACAAGGAAAAACACGCGGCTGGGCTACGATTGAAGTTGATGCGACAATCAGTTATTTCGATTATATGGCAACTTTTGCACGCCATATTGAAGGAGAAATAATTCCGAGTGACAATCCAGGGGAAACAATATTGCTCTCAAAGAAGCCAATCGGAGTGGTAGCAGGAATTCTTCCATGGAATTTCCCGTTCTTCCTAATAGCTCGCAAAGCTGGAGCAGCTCTTATTGCAGGGTGTTCCATAGTAGTTAAGCCTGCGCAAATTACTCCGGAAAACTGTTGTGTTTTTGCTGAAGTTGTTGACAAGGCAGGTCTTCCAGCAGGTCTTTTCAATGTGGTGACAGGCAAAGGAAGTGTTGTAGGTCATGAACTCGCATCGAGCCCAAAGATAGACATTGTAAGTGTTACTGGATCTGTTGGTGCTGGTGAAAGCATTATGAAAGATGCAGCGACAAACATTACAAAGGTGTCGCTCGAACTTGGAGGCAAGGCTCCGGTAATCGTGTTCCCCGATGCAGATCTTGATTTGGCTGCACAAGCTATCTTAGATAGCAGAATTGGTAATAACGGTCAGATTTGCAACAATGCTGAACGTCTTTATGTACACAAGAGTGTAAAGGATGCCTTGACAAAGAAACTCATAGAAAAATTCGATGCAGTTAAAGTTGGAGATCCGTTCTCTGCCAACGATATAGATATGGGACCTCTTGTAGAAGAAAGAGCTCTTGAAAGTGTTCAGGCCAAAGTGGAAAAAGCCGTTAGCCAAGGTGCAAAGGTTCTTTGTGGAGGTCATCGTGTTGGTGATAAGGGTTACTTCTATGCCGCAACTTTGCTTGGCGACTGCCGTCAGGATATGGATATAGTGCATGAGGAAACCTTTGGACCTGTTCTCCCAATTGTAGAATGGGAAGATCTTGATCAAGTGATAGAATGGGCAAATGATTGCGAATACGGTTTGGCATCTTCGATCTTTACAAATGATATCAATATTGCCGCGCGTTGCGTTCGTGATCTTGAATTTGGAGAGACTTATGTAAATCGCTTCCATTTTGAGGCTATCCAGGGATTCCATGCAGGTGTGAAGAAGAGTGGCATCGGTGGAGCTGATGGCAAACATGGAGTTGAAGAATATCTTCGCACACACGTTACTTATTTGCAGACACATTAAAATATAATCGTGAAAGTTGGACTTTTTATTCCTTGTTATGTAGATGCCCTTTACCCTGAGGTGGGGGTATCTACATATAAGTTATTGTGCAGTCTTGGGATTGATGTGTATTATCCTGAAAAGCAAACATGTTGTGGGCAACCAATGGGAAATGCCGGGTTTCAGGGTAAAGCTGAAGCTCTTGTCGATAGTTTCGATGAAATATTCCGTGGATATGACTATGTGGTATCTCCGTCGGCCAGCTGTTCGGCTTATGTCAGAATCTTTCATCCGAAGATTGCTGGACATGAATGTGAATCAGCAGGGAAAATTGTAGATTTAGTGGAGTTCCTCCATGATGTGGTTGAAGTTAAGTCTCTACCTGGAAGATTTCCTCACAAGGTAAGCCTTCATAATAGTTGTCATGGCGTCAGAGAGTTAGGACTTTCGTCAATGTCTGAGCGTAATGTTCCTCAATTCAACAAAATTCGCAATCTTCTCGAAATGATAGATGGCATAACCATAGTTGAACCGGAACGTCCGGATGAATGCTGTGGGTTTGGAGGAATGTTTTCGATAGAGGAGCCTGGAGTGTCTTCCAAAATGGGAATAGACAAGCTGCATCGTCATATGGCAACCGGTGCAGAGTTTATTACGGGGCCGGATTCTTCTTGCCTTATGCATATGCAAGGGATTGCTTCTAAGCAAAATCTTCCAATCAAATTCATTCATGTTGCACAAATATTATCTGCAGGATTATGAGTACTCTACATTCTAAGAAAGCGAATGAATTTGTAAAAAACGCAGTCACTGTAGATCGGCATGACGCTACATTTTGGGCAGTGCGTACTCGCAGAGACAATATGGCTCACGATTTGCCGGAATGGGAGGATCTTCGCGAAGTGGCAAGTGAGATTAAAAAGCATACAGTGACACACCTTGCCGATTATCTTGAATCGTTTGCAGACAATGCAGAACGCAATGGGGTACACGTGCATTGGGCTAAGGATGCTGATGAATACAATGCAATAGTGCTTCAGATCTTACGGCAGCATAAAGTGAAGAAGGTGGTCAAGAGTAAGTCGATGCTGACAGAGGAATGCGGACTCAACCATAATCTTTCAAAAAATGGCATAGATGTTGTAGAAACGGACCTCGGTGAGCGCATCTTACAGTTGATGGAGTTGCCTCCGAGTCATATCGTGATGCCCGCGATACATATTACACGTGAGCAAGTGGCTGAATGCTTTAGAAAAAATGGAATTCTCGAAAAACATGGGGATAAGGCTGCAGCCAGTATGAACGGAGATCGTAAGAGTCTTGAAGCAGATTCAGATCCTACTTATCTCACAAGATGTGCTCGCTATCACTTGCGCGACAACTTTATGACTGCAGATTGCGGAATGACGGGTGCGAATTTTGGAATAGCTTCCACAGGTGAGGTAGTGGTTTGCACAAATGAAGGTAATGCAGACATGACTACTTCTATTCCACCATTGCATATTGTGTCGATGGGTATAGAAAAGTTGATTCCTGATTATGATTCAATGGCAGTGTTTCAGCGTCTCCTTGCTCGCAATGGAACGGGACAGGCTACTACCGTGTTTACTTCTCATTTTCGCAAGCCTCGTCCGGGATCGGAAATGCACATAATTCTTGTAGATAACGGAAGAAGTGATATTTTGGGCAATAAGGATCATTGGCAAACACTAAAGTGTATGCGTTGTGGTGCTTGCATGAATACTTGTCCCGTTTACAGACGCTCAGGAGGTTACTCTTATACATATTTTATACCAGGTCCGATTGGCATCAATCTCGGAATGCTTCGCGATAGTGATAAGCATTATAATAATTGCTCAGCTTGCTCATTGTGCTGCTCATGTGATAACGTTTGTCCGGTGAAAGTGGATCTTTCTACACAGATATATAAATGGCGTCAGCAACTTGATGAAATTCATCATGCAGACCCGATGAAGAAGAGTATGTCTTCAGGAATGAAGGTTATGTTTGAGCATCCATCTTTATACACATCAGCATTGCGTTTAGCTCCGGCAGCTAACTATCTTCCTTCTTGGTTGACGGATATTGCAATGAAGCCGTGGTGTGAAGGACATAATATGCCTGTATTTGCTAAGAAATCTTTCCATCAGATTTGGAAGGAGGGTTTGAAGAATGAATCAGGGAAATCGCTTGAACAGAAAAAATGATCCCATATGGACTCTAGAGATTATATATTAAATAAGCTCCGCCGTAATGTACATGAGATATATGATAAACCTTCACTCTCTTTTGAAAAACTGGTTTATCGTGACCCCGTTTCGGCTTTCATTCATACTGCAACTACAGCTGCTGGTGCGTCTGTGATAGAAATGCGTGATGAGGATGATATAAATGTGTTGATACGTCAAGCATATCCGAATGCAAATATTATATCAAGCAATATAGTTGGAATTGAAGCTAATCTGAATCCAGATGAAGTTGATACTCCTCAGGCGCTTGATGGAACTGATGTAAGTGTTGTAGAAGGAACGATTGCATGTGCAGAGAATGCTTGTGTGTGGATTCCTCAGACTATGAAGGAAAAATCGTTATGCTTTATCTGTGAATATCTAGTAATTATTGTTGATCGAAAAAATATTGTCAGCAATATGCATGAGGCTTATTCAAAAATCGAAATGCCAGATATGGGTTTTGGCACTTTTATATCAGGACCATCAAAGACAGCAGATATAGAGCAAGCACTTGTATATGGCGCGCAGTCGTTTTGCGGTGTAACTATAATAATTCGTTAAAAGAATTGTAACATCTCAAGAATAGCGAAAAGTTGTTAACACCGCAAAAGATATTTTAACATTTATTTAAAACGCTGAATTACAGTAACATTGTGCAAAAA
>CAYZPH010000022.1:0-37054 GCA_964480495.1 uncultured Sangeribacter sp. | reverse complement strand
TATTTCATATGAATTAAAATTTTTACTAAATTTGCGGTGTGTAAGCAGGCGTTTATTACTTACAATAATTTTAATACCATAATTTAAGAAAAACATGTATTTATTAGGATACGACATTGGTACGTCGTCGGTAAAAGCTAGTATAGTTGATGCAGAAAGCGGAAAATGTGTCGCAACAGATTTTTATCCCAAAACAGAGGCTCCAATCAAAGCTCTCCGTTCGGGATGGGCTGAACAAGATCCGGAAAGTTGGTGGCAATATCTTAAAGATGCGACAAGCAGTGTGCTTCAGACATCAAGAATTAATTCTGCAGACATTAAAGCAATAGGTTTTTCATTCCAGATGCACGGTCTGGTCTGCGTGGATCGAGATCGCAAGGTGTTGCGAGACTCCATTATATGGTGTGATTCGCGTGCAGTTAGGTATGGTGAAAAAGCATTTTACGAGTTAGGACCGGAGAAATGCCTATCACACCTTTTGAACTCACCTGGAAATTTTACGGCAGCAAAGCTTGCGTGGGTAAAGGAAAATGAGCCAGAGATATACTCTCGGATCGACAAGGTTATGCTTCCAGCAGACTACATAGCTATGAAGATGACGGGAGAACTCTGTACTACACCTGAAGGACTTTCAAATTATGTGCTTTGGGACTTTGAGGAGAATGCCCCCGCACGTTTCCTTATGGACTATTTCGGTTTTGACATGTCAATATTACCCGAAGTGAAACCCACATTCAGCATGCAAGGAGAACTTCTGCCAGATGTAGCGAAAGAACTTGGACTCACAGCAGGGACACCTGTTACATACAGAGCCGGAGATCAGCCAAATAATGCATTGAGTCTTAATGTATTTAATCCTGGAGAAATAGCGGCAACAGCTGGTACGTCGGGAGTGGTATATGCTGTTAATGGTAGAGTTGACTGTGATCCGAAGTCAAGAGTAAATTGTTTTGCTCACGTGAATCATACAGCAAAGGCACCTCGCATAGGAGTTCTAACTTGTATTAATGGCACAGGGATTCTTAATAGCTGGATTAAGAGGAACTTAGCCGATAAAGGAATGAGTTATGATGATATGAACAGAATGGCGAATTCCGTGCCAATTGGTTCAGACGGAGTAAGTATCATACCTTTTGGCAATGGGGCCGAACGAATCCTGCAAAATAAGGACACAGGTTGCTCGATACATGGCATAAACTTTAATATTCATTCAAAGGCTCACTTAATGCGAGCAGCACAAGAAGGAATAGTATTCTCTTTCATGTATGGCATTGAAATTACAGAAGCAATGGGACTGAAGGTAGACACCATCCATGCAGGTAATGCCAATATGTTCTTGAGTCCGCTTTTCCGCGACACACTTGCTGCCGTAAGTGGAGCTACGATAAAGCTATTCGAGACTGACGGCAGTGTAGGTGCAGCCAAAGGAGCTGGTATTGGAGCCGGTATATATAAGGATAATAAAGAAGCGTTTGCCACACTAAAAAAAATAAAAGAGATTGAGCCATCAGGTGACATGGCTGCTTATTTAGAGGCTTATTCTCGCTGGAAGGATAGAGTTGGAGAAGTTATGGGCAATTAATTGAGATTATTTAATAAAAAGAAATTTTATATTAAACATTAAATATTAAAATATATTATGGCACAGAAAGAATATTTTCCCAATATAGGGAAAATCAAATTTGAAGGTACTGATAGTTATAACCCACTATCCTATCGTTATTACGATGCAGAAAGAGTCGTTCTTGGAAAACCGATGAAAGATTGGTTGAAGTTTGCAATGGCTTGGTGGCACACTCTTTGTGCAGAAGGTGGTGATCAGTTTGGTGGTGGCACAAAGAAATTTCCTTGGAATGAAGGTGCTGATGCAATGACAGTTGCAAAACAGAAAGTAGATGCCGGCTTTGAGATTATGCAGAAACTTGGCATTGAATACTTCTGTTTCCACGATATTGATCTTGTAGGAGATATGGGTGAAGACATAGCAGACTATGAGAATCGCATGCATGAGATTACAGCATATCTGAAAGAGAAGATGGCTGCTACCGGCATCAAGAACCTTTGGGGTACAGCTAATGTGTTTGGTCATGCTCGCTACATGAATGGCGCAGCCACAAATCCTGACTTTGATGTAGTAGCAAGAGCTGCCGTCCAGATCAAAAATGCTATAGATGCAACGATCGCTCTTGGCGGTTCTAACTACGTATTTTGGGGTGGACGCGAAGGCTATATGAGCCTACTGAACACAGATCAGAAGAGAGAAAAAGAGCATCTTGCAAGAATGCTCACCATCGCACGCGACTATGCACGTGCAAAAGGATTTAAGGGCACTTTCCTCATTGAACCGAAGCCAATGGAGCCAACCAAGCATCAGTATGATGTAGACACAGAGACAGTAGTCGGTTTCCTGAAAGCACACAATCTTGACAAAGACTTCAAAGTAAACATCGAAGTGAATCATGCAACACTAGCCGGTCACACATTCGAACATGAACTTTGTGTAGCTGTAGACAACAATATGCTCGGAAGTATTGATGCTAACCGTGGAGACTATCAAAATGGCTGGGATACCGATCAGTTCCCTATTGACAATTATGAACTGACACAGGCTATGATGCAGA
Organism: uncultured Sangeribacter sp.; assembly: GCA_964480495.1. GTDB lineage: Bacteria > Bacteroidota > Bacteroidia > Bacteroidales > Muribaculaceae > Lepagella. The sequence goes on along the minus strand of CAYZPH010000022.1, from coordinate 34,433 downwards.
TAATCAGAAATGGTGGTTTCGGCAATGGTGGTACAAACTTTGATGCAAAAACTCGTCGCAACTCAACAGATTTGGAAGACATCTTCATTGCTCATATAGCAGGAATGGACGCTATGGCACGTGCTCTTCTGAGTGCAGCTGACATTCTTGAAAAATCACCTTACAAACAGATGGTTGAAGATCGTTACTCATCCTTTGACAAGGGTGAAGGCAAGGCATTCGAAGAAGGTAAATTGTCGCTTGAAGATGTTGTTGCATATGCTAAGAAGAACCCGGAACCTGCCCAGACAAGTGGCAAGCAAGAGCTCTATGAGGCTATTGTCAACATGTATGCATAATGATTGATATTGATTGCATTCTTGATATAAATTTGTGTTATCAGGAATGAAATCCATTTTGCTTGGGAAGACTTTGACAAGTCTTCCCAAGACCATTCAAGTCCGCTTCTATAATTGTGCAAATTTTATGAAAATGATTTGTAAATATTGCGGATAATCTAAACCTAATATCCCGAATCACCTTGAAAAGCATGAATAAACTAAAATTATTACTACGAAATACGATTATAGCAATAACAATGTGTTTCTTTCTTTCGTGTGTAATGCATGGCGAAAGAAAAGATGCCCATTTATGGCTTCCGTCAACGACTAATGGATGTATCGCAGAATATAATGGTCAACATTCAGAAGCAAAAAAGGCTTGTGATATTCTTTCATCATTTTGTCCGGATAAATATTTCACTATAGTCAAACTTGAAGAGAAGAAAAACCGTACAAAATCAGCAGAATCGTATATAATCAAGACAGATAGTGCAAAGAAAACAATCACAGTAGTCTCACCATCCGGGAAAGGCTTACTATATGGTGCATTGTCATTATATAGGCCCAATGGCTGCAAAGAAAGAGAAGAATCTCCAACGTACAGTATGAGAATACTGAATCATTGGGACAATTTGGACCGGACGGTTGAACGAGGATATGCTGGCAAAAGCATTTGGGACTGGAATACACCGCTCACTGAAAGTAAAAAAGCATTATATGAGAAATATGCACTTGCAAATGCTATGGTTGGCATTAACGGAACTGTACTTAACAATGTCAACGCCTCTCCAAACATGCTTAAGCCTGAGATTCTTAAGAGTGTGGCGAGTGTTGCAGACATACTGAGACCATATGGTATCAAGGTTTATCTTTCAGTTAATTTTGCAAGTCCGATGGCAATAGGGGGACTTTCTACTGCTGATCCTTTCTCTCCAAAAGTTGCCTTATGGTGGAAAAAGAAGGTAAATGAAATCTATAATCTGATTCCTGACTTCGGAGGCTTTCTTGTTAAAGCAAACAGTGAAGGACAACCAGGTCCATGTGACTTCGGGAGAAGTCATGCTGACGGAGCCAACATGCTAGCCAAGGCATTAAGACCACACAATGGAATCTTGATGTGGCGTGCATTTGTGTATTCACCTTCGGATTCAGACAGAGCCAAGCAAGCATATACAGAATTCTCTCCTCTTGACGGAGAATTTGATGATAATGTTCTAATACAGGTTAAGAATGGACCAGTTGATTTTCAGCCGAGAGAACCCTATAGCCCTCTTTTCGCAGGTATGAAGAAAACACCTCTTGTGGCAGAATTGCAAATCACACAGGAATATCTCGGACACGCTAATCATTTGGCCTATCTTGCAACCATGTGGAAAGAGTTTTTTGAGGAGACACCACGCATGGGAATTAAAGGAGTGGCAGGTGTGGCAAATATCGGAGACAACGAAAACTTTACAGGACATCCGCTTGCTCAGGCAAATTGGTATGCTTTTGGTCGGATAGCATGGAATCCGGAACTCTCGCCTGCCTCAATTCTTGATGAATGGATACATATGACAAGATGGATTTCACTTGATGATAATCAGAAAAACAAACTGATAAACATGATGATGAACAGTAGAGAGCATGTAGTAAACTATATGATGCCAATGGGGCTTCATCATCTATTTGCATTCGGACATCATTATGGCCCGGAACCATGGTGCGAAGTAGAAGGAGCACGAGAAGACTGGTTGCCCAAATATTATCACAGAGCAGACAGTGAAGGTATCGGTTTTGACCGCACAGAAAAGACCGGTAGCGGAGCAACATCACAATATCCTGAGCCACTTCGTTCAGATCTTGAGAGTATTGATAAGTGTCCGGAAAAGTATCTACTTTGGTTTCATCATGTAGGATGGGATAAACAGCTTAACGGTAATGAAAGTTTATGGCTTGCGCTTAACAGACATTATGACAGCGGAGTGGAAGGAGTAGCAGATATGCGCAGAACATGGAAAGGATTCAGAGGTGGCATCGATACTGATATTTATGCAGATATAGAGTCTCGTCTGCTGATACAGCACAAAGATGCAATATGGTGGAGAGACGCGTGTCTTGAGTATTTTGGAAAAATTGCCGGAAAAGATCCTGAAAAACTTCCAATGCACAGATTGAAAGACATGATTAATGCCAAATTGGGAATAGACAATTATACTAATCCATCACAACAACTTCTTGACTCGAAAAGATGATAATGAATATGTTTTCAATCAAACATTTAATAGCAACACTAGCTGTAATTTTTGGAGTAACAAATTTATTTGCTGCAACTCCACGTGTTCCGCCACATATAATGCTCGGAGGAGAATTGGGAAATTCATCAGCTTCGTCGAAAGAAGACATCAAAGAAATCTTTCCGAAACTCAAATCTATGGGGCTTAATACAGTGCTCATGCCAGTTTATTGGGAACTTGTTGAACCAGAAGAGGGGAATTTTGATTTTTCCTTGATTGATTATGCACTTGAAACAGCAGATGACAATAATCTTGACTTAGTATTACTCTGGTTTGGCGCATGGAAGAACTCGATGAGTTGCTATGCCCCGGCATGGGTAAAGACCGATACTAAAAGATTTTCGAGATCATACACACATGAAGGGAAACCACTTGAGATATTGAGCGCATTCAGTACAAACTCGTTGGAAGCAGATCTCGCAGCATTTAAATCTGTTCTCAAACACTTAAAAGGGAGTAACCTGTTGAACAGAGTAAAAATGATTCAGATAGAAAATGAGATTGGAATGCTCGAATCTGCACGAGACCATTCAGATTTGGCCAATGCTGCGTATTCAAATGGAGTACCAGAAGCATTGGCTGAAGTATTAGGAGTTGCTCCAGGAACCGAGTGGTCTTTTCTTTCGAAAGACTCTGACTATGCAGATGAAATGTTTATGGCTTGGTATTATGCTACATATGTAGAGAATCTTGCAAACAATGCTCGAAATATATTGCCAAATATACCTCTTTACGTTAATGCTGCACTTGACAGTCGTGGGCGTCATCCCGGACAATACCCATCGGCAGGTCCACTCTCTCGCCTATCAAAAATATGGAAGACCGGTGCGCCATCAATAGATTTTATTTCTCCAGATATCTACGACTCCCCTTTCGCTCCATGGTTTGCTCAATATGATTTTTCTGGCAATCCTCTCTTCATACCAGAAATCAGATTAAGTGAAGACAGCGGAGTTCATGCAATGTATGCCATAGGAGAGCATTCTGCAATTGGTTTCAGTCCGTTTTCAATAGAAAATGCCAGCGAAAAAGCAGCAGAAAAACTTAAGAATGCATATAATCTTATTGAGAAACTGGAACCATTTATAAGAATGCATAAGCATTACGGATTGCTTTTTGAATCTCCGAACCACCAAGAATCGAAAGTAGTGAGTGAAGGAGATATCAAGACCATATCATCGCATTATCTCACTTTGCCATGGGATCCACGTTCTTCTGATGGAAGCCACTGGCCAGATGGAGGAGGTATAGTTATTAAACTTTCAGATCTAGAGTATTTGATAGCTGGTCTTGGAATAGTAGTCAAATGGGAATCTTCAGAAGAGACAGGAACTGCTACACGTCTCGGTGAAGATGGTTTTGTAGAGTCTGGAGATGAGAAACAATCAACCTTTTGGCAAGGAAAAGGACGAGTTGGGATACTCAGTTGTGAAGAAGTTGATATACTTCAAGGAGGAAAACTGCAAACAATCAGACGACTTAACGGAGATGAGACTCATCAGGGCAGACATGTAAGAATTGGCATAGATGAGTATAAAATTCTTCATGTGAAACTATATAGATATTAAAATGAAAAGAATACTTTTGGCAGGAGCTGTATTTATTGCGACTGCAGCATACGGAGTTGTAAAACCAGCACATATACTTCAAGATGGCATGGTTGTTGAATACAGCAAGCCCCTTACGCTGTGGGGAACAGCCGATCCGAATGAAAAATTTGACATAAAAATTAATAATGTTAGAAAGGCGCGAGTGCATGCCGATAAAGAAGGAAAATGGAAAGTAGAGCTTGCTGCACTTAAGCCCGGAGGACCATATACATTGACAATCGGAGATAAGGTGCTGAAAGATGTGCTGAGTGGTGATGTCGTTCTCTGTTCTGGACAAAGTAACATGGAGCTTTATGTGTATCGCGTCGACGACATGTTTCATGACATAATAACTACATATAAAAATGACAATATTCGCCAGTTTATTGCACCTAAAGAAATATCTTTCGATGGTCCTGAGCCAGACTTAAAAGGTGGACAATGGACCAAGACATCGCCATCATTAAGCCGTAATTTCTCCGCACTCGGGTATTTCCTTGCAATGGAGATGACCGCAAAAACAGGAAGACCAGTAGGTATAATCAACTGTAGCTGGGGCGGTACTCCAATAGAGTCTTGGATGAGCGAGAAATCACTAACCGGCTATTCTCGACAACTCGGACAACTTAAAATAGACAAAGACAGTGGTTATCGAGAAAGACAGACTCGGATGGAGCAAGAAAAACAAGGAAGATGGAATGCTACACTTTGGGCTGGAGATCCAGGTCGCAAAGAACACTGGGAATCTATGAATACAGACCTAACTTATTGGGAGAAAATTGATTTACTGTATGACACGGGATGGTCGAAAGATGAGTGTAATCCGAAAGCTGGAAGTCATTGGTTTTCAAAAAAGGTTAATATCCCTGAAAATCTCGCCTCTTTACCTGCAACACTTCGAATGGGAGTAATAGTAGATTCTGACTCAACGTATGTTAACGGGGAGTTTGTGGGCACTGTTAGTTATAGATATCCTCCAAGAATTTATAAGCTTCGTCCAGGACTGATAAAGCCGGGTGAAAACACCATTACAGTGCGACTTGTTTCTAATGGAGAATCAGGAGAGTTTATACCAGATAAGCCATATAAAATAATTTTTGAAGGAGGAGAAGAAATTAGTCTGAGTGGAGAATGGAAATATAAGGAAGGAAAGATAATGCCCTCCGCGCCAGGAAGTACATTTTGGTGCTATTCGCCAACCGTTCTATACAATTCAATGATAAGTCCGATAACCCATTATCCAGTCGGCAATGTTGTTTGGTATCAGGGTGAAAGTAACGTAGATAATAGAAACGAATATGGAGATCTACTGAAAAGAATGATAAAATTATGGAGAGAAGACAGAAAAGATAACTCCTTACCCTTTTATATAGTAGAACTTGCCAATTATCTTCCAGAGAGTGATAAATTGGGGCGTCAAGCTTGGGCTGAAATGCGATTAAATCAGAAATCAGCATGTGAACAAATAGAGTTTTGTACATTCATACATAATTATGATCTTGGAGAATGGAATGATATACATCCGCTTGACAAAAAGACACTTGCAGATAGAATTGCTAAAGAAATGAATCTTGATAAGATAAAAAAAGGCAAAAAAAATAAAAGGAAAGATAGATAATCGGTAACTTTTTATTAACTTTGTAGCAGATATCCGGAGAGGATATAATTAGTCCTCACCGGATTTTTTTAATCTAAACAGGTAATAAGTAAGTAATCTTATGGGAGGTTTTTTTGGCGCAGCCTTAAAACGAAAGTGTGTCAATGATGTGTTTTATGGTGTAGACTATAACTCGCATCTTGGGACTAAAAGAGGAGGTATGGTGACCTACGATGCAGACGCGAAAAAGTTTTGCAGGTCTATTCATTCACTTGAGAATTCGTATTTCCGCACGAAATTTGAGTCTGATTTGTGTAAATACAATGGAAATATAGGAATAGGTGTAATTAGCGATACCGATTCTCAGCCCATTACAATAAACTCTCACCTTGGTCGCTATGCGCTTGTAACTGTAGCAAAAATCTATAATATCGACGAGCTTGAAAAAGAGTTGATCGATGAAGGTGCTCATTTTGCCGAATTAAGTTCTGGGTGCACAAATCCCACAGAACTTGTAGGACTACTCATAAACAAAGGGAAGAACTTTGTTGAGGGTATAGAATACGTATATCAAAAGATTAAAGGTTCTTGCTCAATGCTAATTCTAACTGAAAATTCAGTGATAGCAGCACGAGATAAACTTGGAAGGACATCAATTTTGATAGGCAAAAAGGAAGATGGATATGCTGTTAGTAGCGAATCAACATCATTTCCGAACTTAGGCTATGAATTGCTTCGCGATGTTGGTCCCGGAGAAATTGTTGAGCTTAAACCAGACAGCATGGAAATACTAAGACAACCCAACAAAGAAATGCAGGTATGTGCATTCATGTGGGTTTATTACGGATTCCCTACGTCAACATATGAAAACAGGAATGTAGAGGAAGTTAGATTCCGTTCTGGCTATGCGTTAGGACAACAAGACAAAGAGACCGAAGTTGACTGCGTTTCCGGCATTCCAGACTCAGGAGTAGGAATGGCACTTGGTTATGCGGCAGGTCGTGACATACCCTATCAGAGATGTGTGTCAAAATATACTCCAACTTGGCCGAGAAGTTTCACTCCATCAGATCAGTCAATGCGATCATTCATTGCAAAGATGAAGCTCGTGCCAAACAGATCTATGTTAGAAGGCAAAAGAGCATTGTTTTGTGATGATTCTATAGTTAGAGGCACACAGTTGAATGATAATGTAAAAGTGCTTTACGAATGTGGAGCCAAGGAAGTACATATGCGAATCGCATGTCCTCCGTTGATTTATGGATGTCGTTATCTCAACTTTACATCTTCTAAATCTGAGATGGAATTACTGACACGCAGAATAATTGAAGAACTTGAGGGAGATGCAAATGCTCATCTTAAAGAATATGCAACGACCGGAAGTTGCAGATACTGCAAAATGGTAGAAGTAATGCGTGAGAGGTATGGACTATCGTCTCTTAAGTTTAACACACTTGAGAATCTTGTAGAAGCAATTGGTCTTCCCAAAGAGCAGATTTGTACTCATTGTTTTGATGGGTCATCACATTTTTAATTGAAAGTTTAATATAGGGAAGATTATATTATTCTTATATGCTATATAAAGGAGGTATTCTTATCGTGGATACCTCCTTTATTATTTAGTTTGCACACTATATATAAGTTTATTTGTTGCATTTTAAATTAGATCACAAAAAATTATTATAAAACTTAGGCTCGTAAGAAAAAAAACGCTATATTTGCAAAAAAAAAGTACAAATAGAACAATTATAACTAACATAACATAATGATACAATTTTTATCATCGGTTGATGATCAAGTTCTGTTGTTTTTCAACGGAAATCACACAGCTTTTTTAGACGGGCTCATGTCACTGATTACAGGAAGATGGATATGGATACCATTGTATATCGCACTTGTAGACATGCTATTCAAAAAACTTGGACCCAAAAATGCGACTATGGTTTTAATAGCTGTGATATTGGCAATTGTAATGTCTGATCAGATTTGTGCAAGCGTGATACGACCTTATATCGGACGTTTGCGACCATGCAATCCAGATAGTTCTATATATCAATACATAACTATAGTTAATGGAATTAGTCCCGGTGGATATAGTTGGCCATCGTGTCATGCAGCCAATACTTTTGCACTTGCAACTCTTCTTTCGATAGTATTCAGAATGCGAGTATTTACAATATTAATCTTTGCATGGGCTATTATAGTAAGTATTTCCAGACTATATCTTGGAGTACACTACCCTTCTGACATTCTTTGCGGGGCTGCATTTGGAAGTGTCTTTGGATACTTGTCACTTCTGATTGTAACAAGATTTTTTGCAACAATACCACGAATGTATACGTTAATACGAAAGAGACCTGACGTACTTTCATGAGAAAATATAGATTAAATATTATTGCAGTGCTTTTTGTACTATTAATTAGTACAGAAAGCACTCTTCGTTCTGAGAATCCTGATTTCTATTGGAGCGTAGATATGTCGGCTGTTTTTGACAACAGAGAAGGAGACACCAAATATGCATCTGCTAAAACATTTTTTCAGACGCAATTAGCTCCAGAAATAGGAGTGAGTCTTGACAATGAAAAACACTTAATAGCGGCAGGTGCAGTATGGACTCAACCCATAGGTTGTGAATGGGATGGTCATCGTATCTCTCCTACTGTTTATTACCGTTATCAAGACAAAGGATTTAGGTTTGCCATTGGCATGTTTGGCAAGAATCTGCTATATTCAGAAATGCCCAATTACATCTGGAATGACTCTGTGAATTATAGTCAACGCAATGTGAGAGGGGCTATGATTGGATATAAAAATTCGAAAGGATACTTTCAGACGATTGTTGACTGGAGAGGTATGCAGACAGAAGATCAGCGAGAAGCTTTCAATATCATAGCTAGCGGTGAACGCAATTATCATGATGGTAAATATTTTTGGGGAGGTGTTGCAATGATGAACCATCTTGCGTTAGACAAATCCGGAGATCCTGACCAACATGTAGTAGATAACTTTGTATATAATCCATATATAGGCATTAATTTATCGAAATTTCACACAGTTCCGCTTGATTCTTGCGCGCTTAGAGTTGGAATGTTAGGAGGCCTGACGAGAGACAGAGGCGACAAGAAATGGAAAACACCTGCTGGTATTTGGTTAGATTTAGATTTAGCATGGAGATTTCTTGATTTAAAAAACACATTCTATGCAGGAGGAAAACTATATCCATATTATGGAAAATTTAACTACATACTTGATCAAGGGGAACCATATTATGCAGCATCACTCTATAATAGAACTACACTTGCAGCTATATTTCTTAAGAATTCATTTGTAGAACTAAGAGCCTCGCTTGATTTTAATGTAGCGCCAAGTTTCTTTAATTTTTATCAGAGAGTAATACTTACCTTTTCAATATAATGAATGATATAATATGAAATATAGAGTAGTTGGAGCTGTCAAAGAAGATGCTGAAATAATAGCAGAAGGAGTAATGGCAGCTATTGGGGAAGAAATATGTATCGATCTTGGAGGAGGAAGAGATAAGCTTCCCGAAGTAATGCGTTTTTTTAAAGAACTCGCAGAAAAAGAGACGAGTCAATATAGCTATCTCAACACATTAAAAGCAGTAGATGAATTCGGTAATATTGCAGGCGTCATAGTAGCATATGATGGAGCTAAACTCTATGAACTTCGCAAAGACTTTATAGACAAATATAATGAGATATTTCATTTAGCCATGACTGAAGAAGATCTTGAAGATGAAACATCTCCCGATGAAATCTATATCGACACATTAATGGTTCGTAACGAATATCGTAGACAAGGAATAGGATCGCTTCTCATAGAATCAGTAGCAGAAAAACATATAGGTTGTGGCAAACGACTTGGTCTGTTGGTAGACTATGTTAATCCTAATGCACGGAAACTATATGTAAAATTAGGATTTGAGAAAAAAGGTATGCGAAAGTTTTGCGGAGTAGAAATGGAACATTTGCAAAGACCATTTTGAAAGCGAACAAATTAAGGCGTAATTAACAAAATAAGAACAGATCATCTTAAATATGAAAAACATATTTTTATGATTTATTTGCATACTTGAAAATTTTTAATTAGTTTTGCATATTAGAAAGTTATGAAATCGTAGTAACTTACGAGTATAGAACGATCTTTATAGAACTAACCACGGAATCAATAAATAAACATGAAATATAAATTTCATAAAGAGTATGAAAGTTTTGAATAAACTGACCGCCCCTAAAGCGACGGCCCCTGAAAGAATCATTCAGTTTGGCGAGGGAAATTTCCTCAGAGCGTTTGTAGACTGGATTGTAAAGAATATGAACGAGTCAACAGATTTCAACTCGTCAGTAGTATTACTCCAAGGCACACCGGATGATTTTGCAATGAAACTTCTTTCATCGCAGGACTATCTTTATCACGTAAATCTTCAAGGACGTCTCAACGGAGAAATTGTCAATTCGTTCAAGCGTGTCGACGTTATTAGCAGAGGTTTATCTCCATGGGGACAGCATGACGCAGTGCTTGGGCTTGCAGTACAGCCGGAGATTCGATTTGTAATATCCAATACCACAGAAGCAGGAATAGCTTTTGATCCTGAATGCAAGTTAACTGATACCCCACCGGCTTCATATCCAGCAAAACTGACTCAGATTCTTTATACAAGATACAAAGCATTTGCAGGCGACCCCAAAAAAGGCCTTATCATAATGCCATGTGAATTGATATTTGAAAATGGTCATCACTTGAAAAAATTCATCAACGACTATATTGACCTGTGGAAAGACCAGCTTGGTTCAGACTATGAAGGATTCAAGAAATGGTTTAACACATACAATTATGTTTGTGCAACTCTTGTAGACCGTATTGTTCCAGGATTCCCTCGTAAAGACATTGCCAATATTCAAGAGAAACTTGGCTACAAAGACAATGTTGTTGTTCAAGGAGAAGCATTCCACGTATGGGTCATTGAACGTCCGGAAAACATGAGTATAGAGGAACTTCGCGCAGAATTTCCCGCAGAAAAGGCAGGTCTTAATGTAATCATTACAGATTCAGAAGCTCCTTACCACGAGCGCAAAGTTACTCTTCTCAATGGTCCTCACACAGTGCTTTCACCGGTTAGCTACTTGAGTGGAGTAGACATCGTAAGAGATGCATGTAATCATCCAGTGATTGGCAAATACATCCATAAGGTTCAGTTTGACGAACTCATGCAGACTCTCAACCTTCCGATGGATGAGTTGAAAGCTTATGGTGAGAGCGTACTTGAAAGGTTCAACAACCCATTCGTAGACCATCAGGTCACCTCAATTATGCTGAATTCTTTCCCGAAATATCAGACTCGCGATCTTCCCGGAGTTAAGACATATCTGGAACGCAAAGGCGAACTTCCGAAAGGTCTTGTACTCGGACTTGCAGCCATCATTACCTACTATAAGGGAGGCACACGTTCAGATGGTGCGCCCATACAACCGAAAGATGACCAAAAGATAATGGATCTGCTCACCGAATTGTGGTCAACAGGTGACACAAGAAAAGTTGCTGAAGGTGTACTCGCTGCAGATGAATTGATTTGGAAAGAACATGGAGATCTCAACAAAATACCTGGATTAACAAATCTTGTAGTAGAGTATCTTGATAGTATTAGAGACAAAGGAATGCTCGCTACAGTAGAGAGCATACTCTAATTTATTGGAATAGGTGTGAGACAAAATATTAATTTTGTCTCACATTTATGTAAATATACTACATTTGATTAGTGTAATCATTGCATTGACCTATAGGTTTTTACGATAATTTTTAGAGTTAATTTGAAGATAATTCAACTGATTTTAATCATTGTGAAATTATCTAAATAATACATGGTTATACTATCAATATGATTCGATTTTCGAATTGAAATTTGAATAGAAAAAGATAAAATAATCGGATTTATAACCCAATGAAAGAGTATATAAAAATAAATCCAGCAGACAATGTAGCAGTTGCAATTACTTCTTTACAGAAAGGTAGCGAAGTGGATGTCGATGGCAAGAAATTCACACTTGTGTCTGACATTCCTGCAGGTCATAAATTTGCTATAACAGATCTGAAAGAAGGAGAAAACATTGTCAAATATGGTTTCCCTATTGGACATGCAAAACATGAAATTGCATGTGGTGCGTTTCTTGATGATCACGATATAAAGACAAATCTTGAAGGTCAGCTTGACTATAGTGGCATACGTCGCGAACCAGTAGAGAAGAGTGAATGCGATGGCGTTCAGCGTTTTTTTGAAGGATACCTACGAAAAGATGGTCAGGCTGGTGTTCGCAACGAGATTTGGGTAATACCCACAGTTGGATGTGTTAATGGAATTGTAAAGCAGATAGTAGATCGCCTGAATGCAGAGACAGGAGCTGAAGGTGTTGATGGAATTTTCGGTTTCCCTCACAACTATGGATGTTCTCAGCTTGGCGATGATCACGAGAATACCAAGAAAATTCTTCGCGATATGGTGCACCATCCAAATGCAGGAGGCATATTAGTGGTTGGCCTTGGATGCGAGAATAATCAACCAGCAGAATTTGAAAAATTCTGCGGAGACTATGACCATGACAGAGTAAAGTTCATGGTATGTCAAGAAATCGAGGGTGATGAAGTGACATATGGTGTAAATTTGCTTCGCAGTCTTTATGAAAATGCTAAAAAAGACAATCGAGTAGAACTTCCTATATCAAAGCTGCGTATCGGACTGAAATGTGGAGGAAGCGATGGATTCTCCGGTATAACAGCCAACCCACTTCTCGGTGAATTCTCTGACTATTTATGCGATTGCCAGGGTGGCACTACAGTTTTGACGGAAGTTCCGGAAATGTTTGGTGCAGAGACAATCCTTATGCAACGTTGTGCCGATGACAAACTTCTTGACAAGACAATACATCTTATCAACGACTTCAAGGAATATTTCTTGAGTCATGGCGAACCTGTAGGAGAAAATCCGTCTCCTGGCAATAAGGCCGGAGGCATCTCCACTCTTGAGGAGAAAGCATTAGGTTGCACACAGAAGAGTGGTAAGAGTGAAGTAAAGGGAGTGCTCAGTTATGGAGAACGTATTCAAGAATCCGGTCTCAATCTACTATCAGCACCAGGCAATGACCTTGTAGCAGCAACCGCACTTGCCGCAGCAGGTTGCCAAATAGTACTCTTCACAACAGGTCGAGGCACACCATTTGGAACGTTTGTACCCACAGCAAAAATATCAACCAATAGTAGACTTGCGATGCGTAAGCCTGATTGGATAGACTTTAATGCCGGAGTTCTTGTGGAAGATGCCGACATGAAAGACGTGGCATCGAAATTTATCGACTTTGTGCTTGAAGTAGCGAGTGGAAAACTTGTAAATTCAGAGAAAGCTGGAATCCACGAGATATCTATTTTCAAGAATGGCGTTACGCTTTAATATTCTTTAAAATACACAAATTTTTCCAATACACGACAACTAAAACTTAAACATATGAAACCATTCATGGATGAAAATTTTCTGTTGCAGACAGAAACAGCACAGAAGCTCTATCATGAGCATGCAGCAAAAATGCCTATAATTGATTATCATTGTCACCTAATACCTAAAATGGTAGCCGATGATCACAAGTTCTCATCGATCACAGAGATTTGGCTTGGTGGAGACCATTACAAATGGCGTGCAATGCGTAGCAATGGTGTAGAAGAGAAATACTGCACAGGAAAGGATACATCTGACTGGGAGAAATTTCAGAAGTGGGCGGAGACTGTACCCTATACATTCCGCAATCCTCTCTATCACTGGACACACCTTGAACTAAAGACTGCGTTTGGTATCGACAAACTTCTGAATCCCGAGACAGCGAAAGAAATCTTTGATGAGTGTAACGACAAACTGCGTAATGATCCTAATATGACAGCACGCGGACTCATGCGTCGTTATAATGTAGAAACAGTCTGCACTACAGATGATCCAGCCGACACACTTGAATATCATAAGCAAGTAAAAGAATCAGGTTTCGAGGTTAAGATGCTTCCAACATGGCGTCCAGACAAAGCTATGGCAGTAGATAAGCCTGAAGAGTATCGCGAATACATAGCAAAACTCGGTGCCGTTGCAGATATAGAGATTCGTAATTTCAACGATCTCGTTGCCGCTCTTCAGAAGCGTCATGACTTCTTCGAGGAGATGGGATGCCGTCTTTCAGACCACGGCATAGAAGAATTTTATGCAGAAGAGTATACACAGTCTGAGATTGATTCAATCTTCGCAAAAATAATTGGAGGTGGAACTCTTACTTCTGAAGAAGTAGAAAAGTTCAAGAGCGCAATGATGATTGTGTTTGGTGAGATGGATTATGAAAGTGGTTGGACTCAGCAGTTCCATTACGGAGCAATCAGAGACAACAACTCTAAGATGTTCAAACTTCTTGGTCCTGACACCGGTTTTGACTCAATCGGAGAATTCAATACAGCAAAGAAATGTGCTAAATATCTCGATAAACTCAACAGCCGCGGCAAACTTGCAAAGACAATTCTCTACAACCTTAACCCGTGTGCAAATGAAGTTATGGCCACAATGCTCGGTAACTTCCAAGACGGTAGCGTTGCAGGCAAGATTCAATTAGGATCAGGCTGGTGGTTCCTCGATCAAAAAGATGGCATGCAAAAACAGATGAACGCACTATCGCTTCTTGGTCTGCTAAGTCGCTTTGTAGGTATGCTTACCGATAGCCGCTCATTCCTGTCGTATCCGCGTCATGAATATTTCCGCCGTACACTGTGTAACCTTGTAGGTACAGACATTGAAAATGGAGAAATCCCATACACAGGCTATGAGGAAAAGAGAGTGAATCAGATGATCGAAGATATCTGTTATAACAATGCCAAAAACTACTTTAAATTCTGATTATGGCCACAACATCAAAACTTGCTGAAGCGAATCAGAAGATGACAAATTTCCGTTGGGTAATCTGTCTACTACTTTTCTTTGCTACAACAGTTAACTATATGGACCGACAGGTTCTTTCCCTCACATGGAAAGAATTTATATCTCCTGAGTTTCATTGGACAGATGCTAACTATGGTCTTATAACTGCGGTATTCTCCATTGTTTATGCAGTTGCAAATCTGCTTGCAGGCAGATTTGTAGACTGGATGGGTACTAAAAAGGGTTATCTCTGGGCTATTGGAGTATGGTCTGCCGGGGCATGTCTTCACGCAGCATGTGGTTGGGCAACTGAACATACACTTGGTATGCACAATACAGCAGACTTGCTTGGTGCTACCGGTGATTTGGCAGTTACAATTGCTACCATATCAGTATACTACTTTTTAGCGGCTCGCACAATACTTGCTCTTGGCGAAGCAGGAAACTTCCCTGCAGCAATCAAAGTGACAGCTGAATATTTCCCGAAACGCGACCGTGCTTTTGCCACCTCTATTTTTAATGCAGGATCGGCGATAGGCGCGCTTATCGCACCATTCACCATTGGTCCTCTTGCCAAATTCTTCCAAAGCATTGGTTGGGGTAATGGATGGGAAATGGCATTTATAGTAATTGGCGGTCTCGGTTTTGTATGGATGGGTTTTTGGGTTCTTCTCTATAAGGAACCATCTGCAAATCCTCGTGTAAACAAAGCAGAACTTGCATATATCGAACAGGATAATGCTACATTTGACGAAGTTGCTGAAGAAAAGACTGAGAAAGACGAAAACAAAAAGTCTACTATTCCCTTCCTTCAATGTTTCAAATATCCACAGACATGGGCAGTGTTCTTTGGGAAGTTCCTTACAGATGGTGTATGGTGGTTCTTCCTCTTCTGGACACCAGCTTATATCACCGATGTGTTTAAACTTTCTACATCGGAAGGCGAAGGAATGCTCATGATCTTCGTGCTCTACTTGATTACAATGCTCTCGATTTATGGAGGTAAACTTCCTGCAATATTTATAGACAAAGCCGAAAAACGTGGACTTAAGGTAGACCCCTACTCTGCACGCATGAAGGCAATGTTTATATTTGCATTGTTCCCACTACTCGCACTTCTTGCGCAGCCTCTCAGTGGAGTTTCGCCATGGTTGCCGATTATAATCATCGGTATTGCAGGTGCCGCACACCAGTCCTGGAGTGCAAATATCTACTCTGTAGTAGGTGACATGTTCCCCAAGAGCACCATTGCAACCATCATCGGAATTGGCGGTATGGCAGGAGGTATAGGTTCAAGTTTGATAAACTATGGATCAGGTATACTCTTCGACTATGCAGATCTCGTGCAAATGTCATTCATGGGCTTTACCGGCAAACCGGCAGGTTATTTCATTGTATTCTGCATATGCGGTCTTGCTTACCTGTTAGGCTGGTGTATCATGAAACTGCTTGTGCCACGCTATAAAAAAATAGAAGTTGCGTAACACACTTTAACATAGACATGAAAAGACTAACTATCTTTATACTCACGCTGGCAGCGATACTGCCGGCGTGTGTCTTAGCCGAGGAACACACCGACACCATCACTATCTGGATGGCCGGAGACTCGACAATGGCAAATAAGAAAATTGACGACGAGAAACAAGAGCGTGGATGGGGACAGATGCTACCAATGCTTTTTGATGGTCCAGTCAAGGTGAGCAATCATGCTGTCAATGGCCAAAGCAGCAAAAGTTTTGTGGATAGCGGTCGTTGGGACAAAATGATGTCTGGCGTAAAAAAAGGAGACTACGTCATCATTCAGTTCGGACATAACGACGAGAAGCCCAAAAGTCTCGAAAGATACACAATTCCTGGAAGCACCTTTGATGCGACTCTCACTAAGATGGTGAAAGATGTCAAAAAGAAAGGCGCTACTCCAATCCTAATGAACTCTATAGCTCGCAGAAATTTTCCATCAGAGACTATAGACAACACCAATGATGTTAGCGATGGAGAATCGAATCAGGTAGCTGGTCCACCGAGCAACACTGATCCAAAACTCGAAGGAAACACTTTGGTAGACACACATGGAGCCTATCTATTGTCGCCTAAGAATGTTGCAAAGAAAGAGAAAGTGACATTTATAGATATGAATGCGTCTACAAGAAGTCTTATACAATATCTTGGTCGCGATAAATCTCGCAAACTATTCATGTGGATACCTGAAGGAAAATATAAATTCTGTCCTAAGGGGAAAATAGATAATACACACTTGAATATCTATGGTGCCACAGTGCTTGCAAGAATGGCAGCAGACTCACTTGCCGTGAGAATTCCAGAACTTGGCAAATACGTCATTCCTAAAGAGCGTGCAAGAGACATGATATATAGGGTGACAGATCTTGCTGTATATTCTAATGATAGTACAAAACTTCAGACAGAAGCTATTCAGAAGATAATAGACATTGCCGAGGCAAATGGAGGTGGACAGATTGTATTCCCTGCAGGTACATATCTCACAGGAGCCCTCTTCTTCAAGCCAGGCACACGTTTGCATCTTGAGAAAGGAGCAAAGATAAAAGGATCAGACAATATAGCAGATTACCCTTATATTCCTTCGCGCATGGAAGGTAAAAGCATATACTACTATGCTGCACTGATTAATGCATACTTTGTAAAGGGATTTGAGATTACCGGAGAAGGAACAATTGATGGTAACGGACTCAAATATTGGATTGAGTTTTGGGCAAATCGTGATCGCGCTGTGGATAATGGTAGAGAATGGACTAACCTTGAAGTAAGTCGTCCAAGACTTGTTTTCCTTTGGGGATGCAATGATTTATTGATTTCAGGAGTAAATCTTCAGAATTCACCATTCTGGACCACACACCTATACATGTGTGATGATGTACTTATCGAGAACTGCCGAATTACTGCTCCAAGAGGAGAAGTGCGTGCTCCAAGCAGTGATGCTCTTGACCTTGATGCATGCAAAAGAGTAACAGTTCGTAACTGCTATCTCAATTGCGATGATGATGGAGTGTGCCTGAAAGGCGGCAAGGGTGTATATTCAAACCGTACAATGGACAATGGCATTTGCGAAGATATACTTGTTGAAAACTGTGAGTTTGGCAGAAATCTTCATGGCGTTCTGACATTAGGAAGTGAATGTATATATGCACGCAATGTTACAGTAAGAAATTGTAAAGTTGACATCAATGCTGCTATTCTTCGCCTTAAGATGCGCCCCGACACATATCAGGTTTATGAGAATATAAACATTGAGAACATTACAGGAACATGTGGCACAGTAATGGATATGAAGCCCTGGAAACAATTCTTCACTCTTGAAGGAAGTAAAGAGCGTCCATATGGAGTAGTTAGAGATATCAACATCAAAAATGTTGACGTAAACTGCAACACACTCTGCCATATTCAAGGCAATCCGGATGATCTTGTAAACAACATTGAGTTTGAAAACGTAAATGTTAAAGCAATTGATGAATCTATCACAGTTGTTGCTTATCCTGATATCGAATTCAAAAATGTTAGAATGAACGGCAAGACATTTGTGCCCAAAGTAGAGAGATTGAATTTGCCTGAAGAAAATGAATACGACAAATTATAACATCATGAAGAAAAAACTATTTACACTCGCTACTGCTGTAGTATGCATGATGACGGCACAGGCGGAGGGTATCGTTGAGCGTGCGCAAAAAGCATGGAACGATGTTTATCCCCAAGTAGAAGCCAGAATCAAAGCCCCTGTGTTTCCCGACAAGGATTATAATATCTTGAAGTTCGGTAAAAAGAGCAAAAAAGAGGGATATCTTTATACAAAGATGATCAATAAAGCTATCGAGAAATGTCATAAAGAAGGTGGCGGTAGAGTTATTATCCCCGCCGGCACATGGCTTACAGGTCCGATAACTCTATTGAGCAATGTTAACTTACATCTTGAAGAAGGTGCTACACTACTCTTCACTACGGATTTATCTCAATATCCAGTTGTCCTTACACGTTGGGAGGGCATGGATTGCTATAACTATTCACCAATGATTTATGCCTACAAGCAGGAAAATATTGCAATAACCGGCAAGGGTACCATCGATGGTGGCGCAAGTCGCGACAATTGGTGGGGCATGGTAGGAAAAGCATCTTGGGGTTGGAAAGAAGGTCAGCAGTCACAAAACATTGGTCGTCCACTACTTCAGGAATGGAATGAAAATGGAGTTCCTGTAGAAGAACGTAAAATGGGTGACGGTTTCGGAATGCGAGTACAGCTGGTTAATCCTGTAGAGTGCAAGAATGTGCTTATCGAAGACGTAACAATGCTACGAGCCGCATTCTGGGTTATGCATCCACTAAGATGTCAGAATGTAACAGTTCGTGGCGTACATGTTCAGAACGATGGCCCTAATGGAGACGGATGTGATCCAGAGTCCTGTAAGGATGTTCTTATTGAAAACTGCTTTTTTGATACAGGCGACGACTGTATAGCAATTAAGAGCGGTCGTAACCGTGATGGTCTCAGATGGGCGATACCAAGTGAAAATATCATCGTACGAAACTGCTACATGAAGAATGGACATGGCGGTGTAGTAATCGGTAGTGAAATATCAGGAGGATACAAAACACTATTTGTAGAAAACTGTAAGATGGATAGCCCTGAACTTGATCGTGTGATTCGTATCAAGACGAATCCATGTCGTGGCGGTGTCATCGAAGATGTCTATGTTCGTAATGTTGAAGTCGGACAGTGTAAAGAAGCAGTGCTTAAGATTAATCTTGATTACGAAGCAAGAGAAAAATGTCGTCGAGACTTTCCTCCTACAGTAAAAAACGTTTATCTTGAAAACGTTACCTGCAACAAGAGTAAATATGGCGTAATGATTGTTGGTCTCAAAGACCGTTGCAATGTATATGACATAGAGGTGAAAGACTGTAATTTCAATGGAGTTGCAGCAGGTAACAATATTACCGGTCAAGTTAAAGACGTTGTATTTGATAACTTAAAGATCAATGGTGTAGAATGTCTCTATGGAAAGCCACTTGCCTATAAGATGGCTAAATCAGAGATGATACGTATTCCAAACAGCGAGAAAATCGATGTTAAAGGCGTTAAGTGGAGCTACGCAGCCGCTGTAGAACTCGAAGGAATACTTGCAGCAGCTATGGCATATAATGACAAGGAAATGCTTGACTACGTAAAGAATTATGCTGATTTCTTTGTAAATCCTGATGGATCTATCAAAGCTTTTAAGAAAGAAGCATACAACATCGACAATGTGAAAGGTGGTACTATCCTGCTCAAAGTTCTTGACATTACAGGCGAGCCTCGCTACAAAATGGCAGCAGACACAATCTATGGTCAACTACTTGAACATCCTCGTACTAAAACCAAAAACTTCTGGCACAAGAAAATTTATCCTTGGCAAGTTTGGCTAGATGGTCTCTATATGGGTCAGCCTTTCTATGCTGAATACGTAAACAGGTATCTAAATAGCGATCCTAAACTTTGGGACGACATTGCAAACCAGTTTGTCATTACAGCTAAAAAGACATATGATCCCCAAACCTGTCTTTACAGACACGCATGGGACGAAAAACACAAACAATTCTGGGCAGATAAGAAAACAGGACAGTCGAAACATGCTTGGGGACGAGCAATGGGCTGGTATATCTGGGCAATTACAGATGTACTTGAAAAGATGCCTTCCGACAATCCAAATCGTCCGGCACTTCTTGAAATTCTTAATAACTTTGCAGATGGCATAGTGAAATATCAAGATTCCAAGACAGGTGTATGGTATCAAGTTATGGATTCTCCTGAAAGAGAAGGAAATTATCTAGAAGCTACAGCATCAGCGATGTTTGTTTACAACATGCTTCGATGTGTACGCCTCGGATTCCTTGATGAGTCATATCTTGAACCCGCAAAGAAAGGATATGAAGGAATGGTTAAAACATTCATCAAGGAGAATGCTGATGGCACAATTTCCTTGACCAACTGCTGTGCAGTAGCAGGACTCGGTGGTGGCAATAGTCAGCGTCGCAACGGTACATTCGAATATTACCTTAGCGAACCTATTCGCGACAACGATTCGAAAGGTGTTGGTCCGTTCATTCTTTCTAGTCTTGAATATGACAACTTGAAAAAGTAGTTTGTATGAATATAATTAGCAGAAAACTCTGCAAAGGATTAACATATACTACCGTCGCGACAAGTGTTTTTGTCGCGACGGCAGTTGTGTCCGGATGTAGCAGTTCTAATGAAAAAATAGATCGTTTTGCCCTTGTGAATCGCAATAATCCTCATATTGTTGCAATAGATACAATGGCTTCATTTACTGTTGGGAATGGAGGTTTTGCTTTTACAGCAGACATAACAGGGCTTCAGTCATTTCCAGAATTCTACTCTAAAGGAGTTCCATTGGGCACTATGAGTGATTGGGGCTGGCACTCTTATCCAAATACAGAAAACTTCCAACATGAAGAAACTCTTAAAGAGTATGATTTCGGTAGAGGAAGAAAGGAACTATATTCTGTTCAGTTTAAGGAAGATGGTCGGCAGAAAGATGCAAGTAACTATTTTAGGGTAAATCCTCATAGACTACATCTTGGCGCTCTCGGATTCTCGGGCCTTGATATAAACTCAATCACGGATATAGACCAAACACTCGATATGTGGAACGGAGTTATTGTCTCCAAATTCACTGTAGATGGCAAACAAGTAACTGTAAAGACTGCATGTGATCCAGACATTGATCTTATAGCAGCAGAGATATCAGATCCGGGACGCCATGCAGTGTCGCTAAGATTACCCTACCCTACCGGTAAACACAGCGATGATGCGTGTGATTGGAACGCAGATTCTCTTCACTCCACAGAGATAGTCCTATCAGAGCCAGGCAAAGCTATCGTAAAACATACTATTAATTCGACTTCGTATTACATTACTTTGAACTGGAACGGTAATAACGAAGCAACCAAGAACGGAGCAAACAGTGTTTTAATCTTACCAGATACTGACAACTGGAGTATTACAGCTCAATATACTGAAGAAAAGACTGATGGCATTAATCCTGAAGCAGCTAAAACAATAGCAAGTGCTTCTGTGTGGTGGCAATATTTCTGGAATGAAGGCGGAGTCGTAGACTTCAGCCAATGTACTGATCCGAGAGCAAAAGAGCTCGAACGTCGTGTAGTCCTGTCGCAGTATCTTCTTGCGACAAACTGTGCCGGAACAACCCCACCACAGGAGACAGGTCTTACCTATAACTCTTGGTTTGGCAAGTTCCACCTCGAAATGATTTGGTGGCATCAAGCACAATTTGCACTCTATGGACACGAAGATTTATTGGCACGCACACTTCCTTGGTATGAGAATGCACTCGCTAATGCAGAAACAATCGCAAAACGTCAGGGATTTGAAGGAGCTCGCTGGATGAAAATGACAGATCCATCATCGATTGAAGCACCTTCGGGCGTAGGCTCATTCCTTATATGGCAACAGCCTCATCTCATCTATCTCGCAGAACTACTTCATAGAGCAAATCCGGAAGACACATCTCTTTTAAATACTTATTATCCTTTGATAGAAAAGACAGCGGATTTCATGGCATCGTTTGCTGATTATGACAGCGAAAATGATCGTTACATATTGAAGGGTATAATACCGGCTCAAGAGACACTCAGAGCTGCAGAAACAGTGAATCCTCCTTTTGAATTATCCTACTGGCATTTCGGACTAAACACAGCCAACAAATGGAGAGAACGAAAAGGACTAGAAAGAAATACAGAGTGGGACAAGATCACTGAGAAACTATCTCACCTTACCGCAAAAGACTCACTTTATCTTGCAGCAGAGACAGCTCCTCAAACATACGAAGATATCCGTTTCACTTCCGACCATATGGCAGTGCTTGGATCGCTTGGTATACTCCCTGCTTCGCCACTTGCAAATCCTGAAATACTGAACAACACATTTGATTGGATCTACGATAACTGGAACTGGGATAAGACATGGGGTTGGGATTATCCCACTACAGCCATGTGTGCAGTAAGAGTAGGAGAACCTGAAAAGGCCATCAATGCTCTACTAATGGATAAGCGTACAAACACTTATCTTCCAAATGGTCATAATTTCCAAGACAACCGCCTGCGATGCTATCTTCCCGGAAATGGTGGTTTGCTGACAGCAGTAGCACTTATGACAGCCGGTTGGGATGGATGTGAAATAGAGAATCCAGGATTCCCGAAAGACGGCACATGGAACGTAAGATGGGAAGGTATTAAACCACTCCCCTAACCGATATGAATAAGATTCAACGTATATTATTTACAATGGCGGCAGTCATCAGTTTATCAACTGAGGCTGCTGCCAGTCTACACTACACTCCTTCAGGAATGTCAGTGTCTACCATCAACGGAACTGTAAAATATAATCGCGCGCTTTACGGAGCTCATACTGGATTTAGAATAGATTGTTCAGATTTTCCAGAATTCGGCATTTATCTTCCCAACATGGGAGGAAACATGAAAATATGGTTGCCGGATGGTGACTGCAATGCCGTATACACTCCCGGAAGAATGGACTATTCTCAGGGAGGAGTGAATCTTGAGGTGTTGACAGGAAAAACTGAAGACATCATCATTTGGAAACTCACAAACACATCAAATGTAGTCCATGAGATTCCATTTCGCTATGGAGGTGCAACCGGAAAGCGCTTTTCACGTGAAGGAGACCTCGGAGTAGACAAAGCCGATTGTTTTGATTTTAGAGAAGAGAATTGCAAAGGTAATGTCTACAACCAGAAAAATTCCGGTGAAATTATTGTTGCCTTTGAAGGCAAGGCTCACTATACACTCCATATCCTGACAGGAGACTCCAATGTAAAAATTACCGAATTACCCTCACTTGAAGGAAACTTGAGTCTAAAACCAGGAGACTCAAAATATATTGCAATTATACCGGATAAGGATGGTATAAAAGTTGCAGATTATAGTCAATTGCAATCACTATTGATACAAGCAGAACAAGACAGAAAGTCATTAGCATCAACAGTGAAATTTAATGCTCCTGACGAATGGTTACTTCCAGTTGGAGGTGCTCTTGCAATTGCAGCAGATGCTATCTGGAGTGGAGAGGCATGGCTTCACGGATCAATCGGATGGCGCACGCCACACCTTGGATGGCGCGGAGCATATGTCGGGGATGCGATAGGAAGACATGACAGAGCCTTAACACACTTCCTAAAATATGCTGATAATCAAATAGACAGCATTCCGGCAATCTACCAACATCCTCAACAAGACACAGCGCTCAATCTTGCAAGAGCCAAAAAGGCATGGGGCACTCCAATGTATAGTGATGGATACATCTGCCGACGTCCAGGTTATAAAGACGAGATGTCGCATTATGATATGAATCTGGTGTATATCGATGCCATGCTCAGGCATTTCCGCCACACGGGAGACACAACCACAATGCGCAAACTGTTTCCAGTGTTAAAACGTCATCTTGACTGGGAAAAGAAAAACTTTGATCCAGACAACGACGGACTCTACGATGCATATTGTTGCATATGGGCAAGTGATGCCTTATATTACAATGGAGGAAAGGTGACACATTCATCTGCATACAATGCATTCGCCAACAAATTAGCAGCAATAGTAGCGAAAAGGATCGGTGAAGATCCAACTTCTTTTGAATCAGAGGCATTAAAAATCACAAATGCAATAGATTCTGCACTATGGATTGAAAGCAAAGGACATTGGGCGGAGTTTCAGGATAAGATGGGATATGCTCGGCTACACGAAAATCCGGCTATCTGGACAATATATCATGCTATAGATTCCGAGATTACAGACAGATTAAAAGCTTATGCAGCCACAGTATATGTAGACAAGCAAATACCCCATATTCCCGTAACTGTAGTAGACGGAGATACTCTTTACACTATATCAACTACAAACTGGAAACCATATTCCTGGAGTATAAATAATGTAGCAGTTGCAGAAGTACTTCACACAGCACTTGCATACTGGCAGGCAGGACGTTCGGATGAAGCTTATGCTCTCATGAAAGCTACTGCATATGACAATATGTTGATGGGTGCATCACCATTGAACTTTGGACAAATCAGCCGTCTTGACGCAGCTCGCGGAGAATGCTATCGAGATTTTGCAGATCCAATAGGAGTCTGGAGCCGAGCACTGACCGAAGGCCTTTATGGCATACGTCCTGACCTCCTAAGTGAACATCCTCATATCGATCTTGTTCCTGGTTTCCCATCAGACTGGAAAGAAGCATCAGTAGAATTGCCTGATTTTGCATACACATATGAAAAGAGCAACAACAATGCTACTTATACTATCAATAACCGATATCCGGGATGTCCGGCTATACAGTTGACAGCAAATGGCAGAAGTGTTACATCAGTAACAGTAAATGGTAAAACTGCAGCATGGCAATTGGATAAGCAGTCTGTAGGTTACCCTCGAATCATCATAGATGTTCCATCTTCTGAAAAGAGCATCGTTACTATTGAATACGGTAAACCGTTGGCTGACATGGTCACAGGAGTAATTCGCAAAGAGGGTCCAGTTACATTCATTGAAAAGACCGATGGTCTGATGAAGTGGTATGAAGCAAAAGTAGACAATCATGAGAAAAAGACTAGCAAATTTGGCAAATTCTCTGAAGTTAAATCTTCATCATGCACTACAGTAGACCTTTCCGAATTCTATAATGCCAATGCAAGCGACATCTTTAAAAATCGTTATATGTCACCTCGCCCAAATGTCACCACCCTCGAAATTCCAGCACAAGGAATCGGAGACTGGTGCCATCCGACTATGACAGCCGAGATTGATGATACAGGGTTAAGAAAAGTCGTAGCAACAAACAATGGTGTATGGAATACAGAGTTAGGAATACCATTCAGAATGGCATCAGAAGGTAAAAACATTGTTTATACTTCATTGTGGGATAATTATCCAGACTCTATATCGGTGTCTCTTTTCGGCAAAGCAAGTCATATATATCTTGCCATGGCTGGAAGCACCAACCACATGCAATGGGGGCTACCCAATGGCATTATTACAGTTGAGTATACCGACGGATATAAAGTAGACTATATACTTGAGAATCCGGTGACGTGGGCGCCAATAGAACAGGATTTCTACACTGACAAATACGCGTTTGCTCAACCAGATGGTTTAGATTTGCCAATGCGATTCAGTCTAGAAAACGGCAGACAGAGCCGCAACCTTGGCGATGAACTCGGAATCGAAGGCGTTGAGCCACGCAGAATTCCTGGAGGAGCCGGCATACTTCTCGACTTACCAGTAGATAAACGCAAAAAGTTGAAGAATCTCACATTAAAGACTGTATCCAACGATGTTGTGATTGGTCTCATGTCTGTCACATTGCAAAAATAGATTTAACAAAAGTAAAATGAATAGGAGTATAAGAAAAATTACCTTAGGATTATTGCTCGGAAGCGCGACTTTTGCCGCCTATTCCAACAGTAATAATACAGGATGGTATGAAGAAAATGTGGTCAATAAGCCATTCGTTAGATGGTGGTGGCACGGAAGTGCTGTTGACAAGGAAGGATTAACATACAATCTTGAAGAATTTGCTCGTCAAGGAATAGGAGGCGTAGAGATAACCCCGATTTTTGGAGTTCAGGGCAATGAAGCAAACGACATTCCTTATCTCTCAGAAAAATGGATGGGCATGCTTCGCCATGTATGTAATGAGAACAAACGACTCGGTTTACAAACAGAGATGAACAATGGCACAGGTTGGCCTTTTGGCGGTCCTCATGTATCTGTTGCTGAAAGTGCACGTAAACTTGTGATCCGCAAATGGGATGTTGCATCTGGCAAGAAAGTCGAAGGCAAAATTGTGCCTGAAGATGCTCGCCAGCGCATAGTCGCCACAGTAGAGAAAATAATAGCAGTAAAGGGAGATCGTCGTATCGACATCACCAACAGACTTAGGAAGGACACTACACTTAATTGGAAGGCACCTAAGGGAGATAACTGGGAAGTGTATGCTCTTTTTGCAGGAAGAACATTTCAAAAGGTGAAACGCGCTGCACCGGGAGGTGAAGGTTATGTGGTGAACCACTATGACAGCGTTGCCGTAAAAAAATACCTTGCCCGTTTTGACAAGGCTTTTGCCGGCAATGAAGACATATTCCCCAGAGTATTGTTTAATGATTCTTATGAAGTGTATGGATCAGACTGGACTGAAGGCTTATTCGACCGATTTGCAGAAGACCATGGTTATCGTCTGGAGCAGTATCTGCCGGAATTTGCAGACACAAAGAACCATACAGAATTTAGAGGTCGCATAGTTCGTGACTACCGATACACACTTGGGAAAGTACTTAAAGAGAACTTTACAGACGTATGGACACGTTGGGCCCATAGTCATGGTGCACAAATAAGGAATCAAAGTCATGGAAGTCCTGCCAATATCATAGATCTCTATGCAATCGTAGACATACCGGAGTGTGAATCATTCGGAAGGTCAGAACTTAACATTCCGGGGCTTCATCCCACAGGACCATTCCGTCATAGTGATTCAGATCCTGCAGTTCTGAAATTTGCATCGAGTGGTGCACATTTAGCCGGCAAGCCTTTAGTTTCAGCAGAGACACTCACATGGCTTACAGAGCATTTTCATACCTCTCTGTCACTTACAAAACCAGAGATTGATCAGATGCTTGCTGCTGGTGTGAATCACATCTTTTTTCATGGAGCTCCCTACTCTCCAAAGGGAGTTGCGTTTCCCGGTTGGCTTTTCTACGCTTCAATAAATATGTCTCCCACTAATACGATTTGGAACGATGCCAATGGCCTTTTCAAGTATATCACAAGATGCCAGTCGTTCTTGACCATAGGGACACCTGATTCAGACGTACTTCTCTACTATCCAATTGATGACCTATGGCAACGTCAGGATGGGATCTACATGATGTTTGACATACACAGCATGGATAAGAAGATGCCAGAAATAAAGAAGATAGTAAATGAATTAGTCAGCGCTGGTCTTGATCCAGACTATCTTTCTGATACACTTGCTGCAGAACTGAAAGTAGGGAAAAATGGAACAATTATTTCTAAAGGTGGAAATGTTTACAAGGCATTGATAGTGCCACCAGTAAATTATATGCCGGTAGAGACTTTAGAAACGTTAAACCGAATCAAAGCTCAAGGTGGCAATGTTATATTTACCGGGCACCTTCCCAAAGATGTGCCTGGGCTATCCAATCTTGAAGAAAGGCGCAAGCTGTTGAAGGAACTTGAGGCAAACATGTCATCTCCGGCAAAAGACATACAGTCTGCAATAAGAATGACAAGAGCATTTCCTGAACCACTTAGAGAAAGAGGAGTGTCGCTACTGAGACGCACAAATGAAGTCGGAGGACATAACTATTTCCTTGCCCTGCTGACTGAAAATGTTATCGACGGATGGGAAACACTTGCCACACCAGCAAAGAGTGTGATGATTTTTGATCCTCTCACAGGAAAAAAAGGTAAGGCAAAAACGCGCAAAGGAGTGAATGGCACCACAGAAATTTATCTCCAAGTTCAGCCCGGACAATCATTACTTCTTAAGACATTCCTTGATGATGTAAACGAGGAAGAGTGGGCATATTATAAGAAATCAGGTGATTCTTACGTTATAAACAATGGTTGGAGTATCCGATTCCTTGAAAGTGATCCTAAAATCGAAGGTGTGTTTAATACAGACACAGTGACTGCATGGACTAATCTTTCGATAGATGAAGCAAAAGTTAACACCGGCACTGCAAGATATTCAGTAGACTTCACACTTCCTGAAGGAATTGAAGCAGACGAATGGGTTCTTGATCTAGGAGATCTTCGTGAAAGTGCACGAGTTCATGTCAATGGCAAGGAAGCCGGTATTGTATGGAGCGTTCCATTCACAATAGAAATTGGGAAATTGCTTCATTCAGGAAAAAACCATCTTGACATAGACGTCACCAATCTTCCAGCCAACAGGATTGCGGATTATGACCGTAATGGCAAGAAATGGAAGATCTTTAAGGATGCCAATGTGGCAAGTGTCACAAATTCCAGATCAGTAGATTTCTCAAATTGGGAAACAGTTCCATCCGGAATAAACTCAAAGGTTTCTCTCACTCCGAAATCAAAATTAGAAATTGAATAAATAATTTTTAATCTATAAAAACAACATGAAGAAAGTTATTTTAGGACTGCTTACACTGCTTATGGCAGTACCAGTGTTCGGTGCGGAGACGCTACCTGCACGCGAGGAGACTCTCAAGACACTGATTAAGGTAAACAATCTCTATATGCGCAAGCATCCGGATCCTCTTTTGGGTATCCCCTACTATTCTCGCAAGCGCGTATATGAAGCCAATATCTGGACAAGATCGATTTATTTCGAAGGTCTTATGGCTCTTCATTCAATCTATCCCGACAAAAAATACTGGCAGTATGCCACAGATTGGGCAGATGGTTTCAAATGGGGTATGCGTCGTGATGAAACAACCACACGCAATGCCGACAACTATGCCTGTGGGCAGACATATATAGACCTCTATAAACTAACCCCAAAGCCTGAGATGCTAACACAAACTATTTCCTTGTGTAATATGCTTGTGAATACGCCTCAGGTCAACGACTGGACATGGATTGACGCTATCCAGATGGGAATGCCAGTTCTTACAAAGCTTAGCTCTGTGACAGGCGACAAACGCTACCGTGAGAAAGCATGGAAAATGTATGAATGGAGTCGCAACACACTTGCAGGTGGATTATACAATGAGAAGGAAGGACTTTGGTGGCGTGATGCAGACTTTGTGCCTCCTTACAAAGAGCCAAACGGCAAGAACTGCTATTGGTCGAGAGGCAATGGTTGGGTTGTAGCAGCTCTTGTGAGAGTCTTGGAAGATACACCCGCAGATGATCCTCACAGAGATGTATATATCAAAGACCTTAAGACAATGTGTGAAGCACTTGTAAAATGTCAGCGTCCCGATGGATTTTGGAATGTATCACTCCATGATCCAAATAATTTCGGAGGCAAGGAATTGTCTGGAACTGCACTTTTCGTATACGGCATGGCTTGGGGTGTAAGAAATGGTATACTTGATAAAGATAAGTATATGCCAGTTATCACTAAAGCATGGAATGCTATGGTTAATGATGCAGTGCACGAGAACGGATATCTCGGTTACGTACAGGGAACCGGCAAGGAGCCAAAAGATGGTCAGCCTGTAGCATATGATTCTGTTCCAGATTTCGATGACTACGGCACAGGATGTTTCCTTCTCGCAGGAGTTGAAGTCTACAAACTCTGATAACTTCACATAGAAAAAAATCGAGTAGGTCGGTAAACGAAAGTTTCTGATCTACTCGATTTTTATTTCACACAACAGAGAAGGATATTATTCTCGTCTTATTTTAATTCTAATTAAATCGGGGTTATCTGGGATCTTATCGAAGACGAGAGCCAAGTGCCCTCCCCCACCGGCACCAAGCATCTTCCATGCGAGAGCTTTATCTTTCCACATATCGATGTGCTCCTGCACTCCTGGTTGCATCATAGCCGGAAACATAGCCACCTGAGCATTAAAAGAATCACTATAGGAACGAGCAAATTCATCGAGATTCTTAGACATTATTGCGTTCCAACATCTTAATGCGGCATCTGTCAGATTCTTTACTTTTTGAGAATTTATATCCTTGCCTTCTACCACTGAACAACCTTCTCTTCTAGGGAACATCGGAACTATAGCGATATGGCTTTCCAACCACTGGAGAATATCCTCTTCGTGGCAACTCTCAATTTTTGACGGCCAATAGTGTCCGTCATACCAATGCCGCGTAACACCGGACATACAGATACCAATTGCATCTTGTGCTCCTGAAACGTGACCTTGATTTTCGGGATCATTTTCAAAACAAAAAATGAGACGAGCAAGCATTTCCTCATTATAGTTTGGCAACTCATATGGCCAAATTTTTTTTGCCGCATTTCGTGTAGAAGTAGACATGCCACCACGCTCCATAAACTCTACCGTAGGTTCGATAGAAGCTGTGATTGCCCACCCTGCTCCGAACATTGAAACATAAGGTTGATCAATCCAAGTTCCAGCAATATCTATACGATACGGCAGTCTGGATTTTACTTGACTTCTAAGCGATGTAGTAGATCTAGCCTCAAGTCCCTCATCTGGGACTCTGTTGAGAACTATATATTCAATTCCGCGCTTTTTGCACAAATCTCTTTTCAAATCCGAACCTCCATCGGAATTTACCACGAAGACATCCGGTTTCACGTAGTCAAGAAGTTCAAGGAAATCGAGCATACCAGATCCTGGGTTGATATAAGCATCCTTCACATATCGAATAGCCTTCACCATATAGAGTCGCTCATTCTCGGAATATACAGTCTTTCTGTGTTTAAGTTCTTCAATAGTCTTGTCAGAACCGATGCCAACATAAAGATCTCCAAATGAGGCAGCTTGTTTAAAGAATGCCACATGGCCGGAATGCAGCATATCATAACATCCAGATACAAATACTTTCTTTATCATAAGTAGTCAGATTTCAAGTTTTCGATTCAAGGTCATAACTTTACGCGAGTTGTTACAATCTTAAACAATATTATCCTTATCAAATGATATAGCGTTTTTATTCGATGATAGAAACGCATATGCCAATACAATCATGAAGCAAACAAGAGGAATAACAAAAGAAGTAGATATTCCGAAATTGTCTGACACGAGAGCTTGAAGAGGAGTGATAAGAGCACCTCCTAATATAGCCATAATCAGTCCCGATGCACCAAGTTTAGCGTTATCGCCAGATACTCCGTCAAGAGCTAAGCCATAAATAGTAGGAAACATCAGAGACATGCATGCAGAAATAGAAATCAGGAATGCAATAGAAGTCCAACCTTGAGTAAACATAACGCCTAAGACTGCAAAAATAGCAAAAATCGAAGCAATAAGCAAAAGACGTTCCGGACGGAAATATTTCATCAGCCAAGTAAAAATAAAACGGAATAGAGTGAACGCAATTATTGAATAAAGGAAAACGAGGGAGGCTTCATCTTCCATAACTCCAAGTTCCTTCATAGCAAGGCGGATAGTAAAGGACCAGACTCCGGTCTGCACACCAACATAAAAGAACTGCGCTACTACTCCATATCTCCATTTTTTGTTTTTCCATAGCAATCCAAATGTTTTTCCTATCTTTAGAGAATTACTCTCTCCCTTATCGCCGGGCATTTTTACAAATATTATTAACAAAAGAAGTGCTATCAAAACAAAGCCTATACCCATATATGTTTCCGAAATAGCATTAAGCTCGGAGTGCATTAACATATTAAGATCATCCGGCGACATGTTACTCCTCTCAACCACATCAGCATCATTCAATTGAGAAAGAATAAACTTCCTGCTGATTAGGATTCCACATATAGCACCAAGAGGATTAAGAGTCTGAGCAATGTTAAGCCGTCTTGTTGCTGTGTTAGGATCTCCGAGTGAAAGGATATAGGGATTAGCAGTAGTTTCAAGAACAGAACATCCTGCAGCCATAACGTAGATAGCAAATAGGAAAAACGAATAGTTCGACATATTACCTGCTGGATAAAAAAGGAGAGTTCCGCAAGCATATAAAAACAATCCGAGTATTATTCCGGTCTTGTAGCTGAATCTACTAATGAAAAGAGCTGCAGGCAAAGCAACACAAAAATATGCGCTATAGAAGGCAAACTGCACAAGCGAAGACTGAAAATCGGTCATCGACATGATTCGTCTGAATGCAGCAATTAGAGTGTCGTTCATATTGTTTGCTATACCCCACATGAAGAAGAGAGACGACACGAGAATCAATGCAAGAATCGTGGGTTTTGATTTAGATATCTTTTGCAATTGAAAATAAGTCAATTAAGAATTAATAATTATCAGATAACTATTCGGCTGTATTTATCAAAATACAGTAAATACGGCGATTATGTCGGGTCACATTGAAGATTCAGTGATTCTGTCATTAATCTTAGTGAGGTGTGACGCTGAAAGAGAGATTTCCTTCCAACGGATAAACGCAGTGTCAGAAAGGCGTAGAGAGTAGGTTACCGTGCCATCAACACTCCGAATCTTATGGATAGTGGCCTGCTGACCACTGAGCATACTACCGTCTTCAATGATGACTTCATCACCGACATTTAACTCAGGAAGTGAGCTTACGAGTTCCATCTCAATATCTGAAGTAAAAGAGCCAATACATCTTTGGAAAGCCTTCATCTCTTTCTGCGAGATAGCTGAGTAAGGACTGGAGGGACTCGCAGATGTGCGATAACACCAAGCAAGATCTCCAACACCACTCATAAGGGTTGAGACTTTGTCAGTCGGTATTCTGAAGAACAGAATACCGGGGAGATATGGAATCTCAACCGTTATTACTTTCTTCTTATCAATTTTTGGGGTTTCTTTGAGTGGATAGAAAAACTTTATTGTATTGAGAAGTGGGCTCTTCTGCTCATGAAGTTTTTCCTTAATATCGTCAGGGGAAACACCAGACCTAAGTTTCATTACAAACCAACGTAGTGATTTGCTGTTGACATGATCTGCCACCCTACATATTATATCCTCTTCCTCTTCATCACTTAGCTCAGTGGGATCAAATATAGAAAGGAACTTGTAATCTTCAGGCAAAGTTTTGACAATTGAGAGAATCTCAGGGATTTGGATGTCAAGTTGCAAAGCCGAGTATATCCATAGAGACTTAATAGAATCTCTGGAAAAATTTGAGCCGAAATTCATTCCAGCACATTTTGCCTCTGTGTGAATTAACTTCACAAGATCTCGAATGATCGCAGGTTCTCTCTTTTTACCTTGTTGAAGGGGGAAAACATACTTTGCTTGCGGCATTTTTTTCATCGACAGGACAATGTCCTTAAGATGATGCAAATCCGGAATCTGGTCTGAAAATTTTAATTTTACCAAATCAGACATCGATATCATCGGATTATAGAAAAGAAACTGAAACACACAGTTTGCAATAAAGCGCTCCCCTTTAAGTCTTGAAGAATACTTAGTGAGAGTGCTTATTTTATTGTAATTATAGCAGATGCGCTTCAGATTATCTGTGAGATTATCATTCGAAATAGAAGAAGCTATTTGCTTAAAAGCAGAACTAAAATCTTCTGCATTCGGGTGTGATTCCAACCATTTTGCATAAAGATTGTGTATTGCTCCTATATATCTCTTGGAAGTAGAACCTTTCATGCCGGCGATAGTCATATCGACATACCAACATTTCAAAGCGAAATCAGAAAAGGCAGAAACATCATGATGTCTAGACGACTGAATGAATGATGGAATTATTCTAGTGGCAAGCATCTCAGATAAGTTGGAAGTCTCAAGACTTTCGACGTATGAGAGAAAATTGTTTGTAGCAAACATCTTCAGTTCTGCTAATAATGATATATAATAAAACAATGCCAGAAGCATTGTTGATTAAATTACTCTCATTACTTACAAGGTACGCATATGAACAACATGCGTACCTCATAAGCATTCATTAATGCAAAATTAACATATATTTCCGAAATTGCAAAATTAATTCAGTTTTAAAAAGTCGTGTAGAGTCCAACAGCAAATGCAAAATTAACGAAAAAAAGCAAAAAATCGCTTT
>CAYZPH010000021.1:0-39064 GCA_964480495.1 uncultured Sangeribacter sp. | reverse complement strand
ACAATTCTATTGCGGTTTTCTTGCTAAAACTGTGCATTTCTATTTGGATTCTTCACATTTTTTCAAACGTCGTTATTGAATCTAAGGCTTGACATAATATCAGCAACATCCTCTCCCAATTCAGAATGATTGATAGAGACCAGCTAAAGGAAAAGAAAAACACTAAAGGGAGCTTCTATAAATTGATTTCTTGTTGATTTATAGAACCTCCCTTAAATATCAATATCATTTCAAAATATACCCTTCCTGCTATATTTTAAAGGGCAATAAGAATTAGAGATGGTCAAAAAAAAAGCCTCAGAACTGGCGTGCAGTCTGAGGAAAAACGATTAGGCCGATTACGACCAGATTGGCGGAAAGACAGGGATTCGAACCCTGGGTACCCGTAAGAGTACAACGGTTTTCGAGACCGTCCCGATCGACCACTCCGGCATCTTTCCAAAGGAGTTGTTTCTGATAGCGGATGCAAAATTAGCAATAAATGTTGGTTTCTACAAATTTTTATTGCGAAATATTATTTGAATAATTTTTCTGCATAGTCAAGAAATTTTCAAGAAAAACTCTATCTGCAATAGCAAAAAAGAGTTTTAATATTGTAGACACACGGATTGCGAGTCTCTTAAAAGTCATGTATTGACAATCAATGTCACAAATGACGATTTGAACCTGCGAAAAGTCACCGACATGAAAAATAAATTTTTTATTTGGATGAATGAAAAGAATTTGATAATTTTGCAGTCGAAAACGGATGGCACTTGCCATTAAAGGGGAACCGGGTGTGAATCCCGGACAGTCCCGCTGCGGTAACTCTTGATAGGATTCCGACAGAATGCCACTGGCTTGAAAGAGCCGGGAAGGCGTCGGAAAACTGAGGGAAGTCCGAATACCCGCCGTTTTTAGTAGCATTTCCAAGAGAAGTGTCTACTCGTGTGAAATAATCTTTCGAGGAAAAGATCGCATATGGCATTATCAAAAAGACTATCAAAATCGAAAATTTTACGTCTTATTCCGGCATTTTTTGTCGGAAGTATTTTTGCGTTGCCTACATATGCCACTGAAAACGACTCTACTGCGGTATGGCTCGATGAGTTTGAAGTGCTGAGCGACAGAATACGAAAGGAAGTGATTGGTAGCACTCCGAATTTCAGTATTTCTGAAGAGAGGATAAAAACGATGGGGATAACCGACATTTCAGATGCTCTCCATCGCCTGCCCGGCATAAATATCCGAGACTACGGAGGTGCCGGAGGCATGAAGACAGTATCGGTGAGAGGTTTTGGTAGCACTCACACCGGAGTGGTATATGATGGTGTTGTGCTCAGCGATTGCCAGACAGGCAGCATCGACCTTCAACGCTATTCGCTTGACAATCTAAAAAGCGTATCACTGATAGTTGGCGACAATGACGACATATTCATTCCCGCCAAGGCATCAGCCTCCGCTGCCAACATCATACTTCAGACTATGTCTGTACCCGGACTACAAGACTCCCTACTGCGTCTGACAGCACAGATGAGAGTCGGATCATTTGGCACCTACAATCCATACTTTAAGATTGCCAAAAACCTAAACCACAAATTCTCCTTCTCTGCTATTGGGGAATATATCCATGCAAAAAACAACTATCCTTTCACTCTTAAGAATGGCATACTCACAGGTCGGGAGAAGAGAGAAAACAGCATGATGAACTCCGGACACGCAGAGTTCAACTTGCGTTGGAGAGCCACGCCTTACTCTACATTTGACTGCAAAGTATATTACTACGACAACAACCGACAACTTCCCGGAGCTGTAACGCTTTATAATTCTGACTCTAACGAGAAGCTCCACGACCGCAACTTCTTTGGTCAACTGACCTACAAAAACCTATCATTGAATAAATTCTCTTTTCAGGGCATTGCAAAATTTAACTGGGATGCAACCCACTACAGCGACTTCGATGGAAAGTATCCCGGAGGAAAACTTGTGGAACAATATTGGCAAAGAGAGGCGTATGCCTCTGCTATGGCTCTCTACATGCCCAACGACAAACTCAGTTTCGACTATTCGGCAGACTATATCTACAATTCTCTGACATCAAACCAAATGGCAGTAACCGGACCATATCGGCACTCCATACTCCAGTCTCTTACAGGCAAGTTTAAAAGCAATCAACTATTGATGACTGCACGCCTGCTATGGTCGATGTATGAAAACGAAGTTCAGAAAGGAGAAAGCGCCGAAGACCGCAACAAACTCTCTCCATCGG
Organism: uncultured Sangeribacter sp.; assembly: GCA_964480495.1. Classification (GTDB taxonomy): domain Bacteria; phylum Bacteroidota; class Bacteroidia; order Bacteroidales; family Muribaculaceae; genus Lepagella. The sequence continues at coordinate 36,816 of CAYZPH010000021.1, read as the reverse complement.
TCAGCGTATCTATTCAACCCATACGCGACAGATTGCTATTTATCCGAGCTTCCTACAAAAACATCTTCCGTATGCCCACCTTCAACGAGTCTTACTACTATCACATGGGCAGCACTTCCTTGAAGCCGGAAGACACACAGCAGGTGAATGTAGGCATAACATGGCAACATGGCACACAGAGCGCACTCCAAACACTTGTGCTTACCGCAGACGCATACTACAACCATGTGAAAGACAAAATTGTGGCACTACCAACCAACATGTTTATCTGGACAATGAGCAATCTCGACAAAGCCAGAGCATTCGGAGTAGACCTAACAGCAAGCGTTACTATGCGACTTGCTCGCCACCATAGTCTGGTGTTTGCCGGCAACTACAGCTGGCAACGCGTACAGCCACGCACATCGCCAAAAGATCCGGACTACAACAAGCAGGTGGCATATACACCTGAACACACAGGAGCCGTTTCTTTATGTTGGGAAAATCCATGGGTAGATGCAGTGTTTCACACCACAGGGGTAGGAGAACGTTATGGCACCAACTCCAACCTGCCAATGACACGGCTTGCCGGATATATGGAATTCGGCATATCGCTTATGAGAAGCCTCAAAATATCTCGATTCAATCTGGACCTTCGATTAGACATCACAAACCTTTTCGACACTCAATATGAAATCGTTGCCCACTACCCTATGCCCGGAAGGGCTTGGAAAGTCACAGCAGGTTTTAGAATTTAAATAGATAAATTATATTCAAACATAAAAATACAAAAAAGAATGAAGAAAATTTACTTATTGCTGATGACAGCAATAATGGCGGTGGCATTTACCGCTTGTAGCGACAACGATGAACCCAACAATGGAGCGAGCGGTGAAACCGTAAGTGGTCTATATGTAATGAACAGCGGCAACGTATATGGAAACATTGCCCCTTCAATCACACGCTACGACTACGCTCTCGACACCTCAACGCCGGCTCTTCAGGATGCATTCCATGCAGCAAACGGATACCTTCTTGGCGATGGACTTCAGCAGGCTATCGTATGCAACGGCAAGATGTATATCGCAATGTATGATTCAAATCTCATATGGGTAGTAGAACCATCAACATTGAAAGTGATCACCAGCATTGTGCCTAAAGGCGATGCCAAGTCTCCCCGCTTCATGACTGAGAAAGACGGCAAGATCTACTGTTCAATGTATACCGGATATGTATGTGAAATCGACAGCAAGACCGATAAAATCACCAGAACCGTAAAAGTAGGACCTAATCCCGAAAAGATGGGCATCGCTGGCAACTCGCTCTACGTTGCATGTTCCGACGGACAGAACTGGAGTGGAACTGCATCCAATGGTGTTCCTTATGGCAACGGCTACATTGCCAAGGTAGATCTTAACAGCTTCACTGAAACAAAAGTTGCGGGCGTTGAAGAAGCTGTTGGCGCAGCCCAAGCAGCTTCTTTGAACCCCACAGAGGTTGTAACAAACGGCAAAGATGTGTTTGTGGTGAGCATGGGAGACTACAACCAACTCAAAAACACTGTAATAAAGATCTCCGGCAACACTGTAACCAAAGTTTGCGAAGGCTCTTTGATTGAAGTGAACGGCAATGACCTATATGTGATATATTCACAATATGGTGCAGGAGATCCGACCTACAAGACATATGATGCAACTACACTTCAGGAGAAGGAATCATTTATCAACCAGATGTCAAATCCCGAAGCAGCAATCGACTATCCCTCAGGCGTATATGCCGACAATGTAAGCGGAGACATTGTAGTGCTTTCATACACACTCAGCGACGCTGGCTATGCACAGTATAAGGAACCCTGCTATGCCAATATCTACACAAAAGATGGCAACTTCAAAAAGAGAATCGACTGTGGCGTAGGAGCAATCAGTGTCACATTCATTCACGATAATAATTGAGCAACATCCACAGATTCCGGAAATATCATAAAGGCAAGGGGCATATTCACATATTCACCCCTTGCCGGAGGACCCGAAAGAAAAAGAGAATTTATATCTGATTAATAGCAAATGATAGGCTCATCAAACAAGAAAAAAGGCTGCGTGATGCAGCTTTTCATGATGGTCGCCACCGTGGTTTTCCTTGCTTCTTGCAAGGGGAGCCACGGTTCGTCGAGCGATGAAAGCAATGGTCAGGAACTACGTTTTGCTTACGCTGAAAACATCTCCATAAGCAAGCACCCCGAATACCATGAAGTGACAGTAAGAAATCCTTGGGACACAGTAAAAACACTTCACAAATATATACTTGTGCCTCGCGGCACCCATCTTCCCGACAATCTTCCACAGGCAACAGTGGTGAAAGTTCCGGTAGGAAACGCACTTATCTATTCCACTGTCCACACCGGGCTTATCGATGAATTGGGAGCCTCTGATGCCATCGGAGGCGTATGTAACTCACAATACATCCGGACTCCAATCATACAACAACGCATCAAAAGCGGAGAGGTAGCCGACTGTGGCAATAGTATGTCGCCAGATTTAGAAAAGATCCTCAAGCTTCGCCCAGACGTAATCATGCTATCGCCTTTTGAAAACAACGACAGATATGCCAAAGCCGGAGATTTGAGCATTCCAATCATAGAGTGCACCGATTATATGGAAACCTCTCCTCTTGGACGCGCCGAATGGATAAAATTCTACGGGTTGCTCACAGGTAGAGAAGAACTTGCAGACAAAATATTCAGCGAAGTAGAGTCAAACTATATGAGACTTAAGTCTCTTGCCTCGAAGGTACAAAAAAAGCCTAAAGTTGTCTCCGACCAACAATACGGACAGATATGGAATGTGCCCGGTGGCATTTCCACCACAGGCATTCTTATAGAAGACGCTGGTGGCATAAATCCGTTTTCAAGTTTCAAGAAGAGTGGATCGATACCGCTTGCGCCCGAGAAAGTGCTTTCAATGGCACACGATGCCGACGTATGGCTTATCAAATTCAATCAAGACAAAGACAAGAGCCTTGAAGAGCTTGCCGGTGATGCACCGGTCAATGCTCAGTTCAAACCTTTTAAAGAAAAGACTGTATACGGATGCAACACTCGCTACGTAGGTTTCTACGAAGAGACCCCCTTTCATCCAGATCGTATTCTCTCCGACTACATAAAAATACTGCATCCGGAACTTATGGAAGACGTCAAACTAAATTATTTTCATCTTTTGAAATAACAAGGCAAGATTATGCGGTTTATATTGATTACCATACTGCTTGGAGTGCTGTTTTTGCTGAACCTATTTGTCGGTTCGGTAGAGATAGCTCCAGATGAAGTGATCGACATACTCTTTTTCGGAGGCGACCCCGATGGGGCACTTCGATTTATCGTGCTCGGGAGCCGTCTGCCACAAGCTATCACCGCGCTACTTGCCGGTGCGGCACTGACAGTAGCCGGACTGATGCTACAGACTGCATTCCACAATCCTTTGGCAGGGCCATCGATACTGGGAATCACGTCAGGAGCAAGCCTCGGCGTAGCATTTGTGATACTTCTTTTAGGAGGGTCTGTGACAGCCGCCGGATATTCCTTCGGAGGCTACATGGCTATACTGGCAGGTGCATTCGCAGGAAGCATCGCAATCATGGGGTTATTGCTCTTATTTTCAGTATTGCTAAAAAACGACCTGATGCTACTCATCACCGGCATAATGGTGGGCTATCTTACCTCGTCGGTCATAACACTTCTAAACTATCTTTCCACGGCAGAGGGAGTGCAGGGATACATGATGTGGGGAATGGGCAACTTCAACGGAGTTTCAAACGAACAGCTACCGCTTTTCATCATAGCCGTAAGCATTGGGCTTATCTTGACGGTTATGCTAATAAAACCGCTTAACGTCATACTTCTTGGAGAGAATTATGCTCAAAATCTTGGCATAAGCATGCAGAAAACGCGCAACCTACTTCTCGCTGCCACCGGACTTCTTACTTCCGTAGTTACCGCCTACTGCGGTCCTATATCCTTCATAGGGCTTGCCGTGCCACACATAACAAGAATGATATTCCGAGTCTCAGACCATCGTGTGATTATACCGGGTTGCATGCTGATTGGCGGTGCTACTGGGCTACTATGTAATCTTCTATGTGTGCTTCCATCAGATATAATACTGCCACTCAACGGAGTTACCCCTCTGATTGGTGTTCCGGTGGTGCTTTACGTAATTCTCAAAAAACGAAACTCTAAGACACAATGAAAGAGAAGGACGAAACAGTAAAAGCCTTCAACCTCACTACGGGCTATAGGAACTCCAAGGGAGCTAAATGCGTCACAGGAGATCTGACAGCTTCGCTTTTCAGCGGAGAACTTACATGTCTGCTCGGGCCTAATGGGGCTGGCAAATCCACACTTCTCCGAACATTAGCCGGATTCCAACATCCGCTTACCGGCAGCATAGAAATAGAGAGGCGACCACTTGCTGACTACACAAGCAATGAACTTGCCCGCACAGTAAGTGTGGTACTAACAGAAAAGCCAATACTTGAGAACATGGATGTTGAAACGCTCGTCGGATTCGGTCGCACCCCTTACACCGGATTCTGGGGAAGACAGACAAAAGAAGACCGAGAGGCAGTAGACCATGCACTCTCGCTTATAGGCATCGAAAAGATGCGCCACCGGATGGTGCAGAGCCTAAGCGATGGCGAACGCCAAAAAGCAATGATAGCAAAAGCACTGGCGCAAGAAACTGACGTGATTTATCTCGATGAGCCTACAGCTTTTCTTGACTATCCAAGCAAAGTTGAAATCATGCTACTTCTCCATTCTCTTGCCCACGACATGGAGAAGACCATATTCATGTCGACACACGACCTTGACATGGCACTGCAATTGTCTGACCGAATATGGCTCATCGACCAATCATTGGGGGTACGTACCGGCACACACAAAGAACTAACGGAATCAGGCGATATAGAACGCTACTTCCTTCGACCCGGAATAATCTTCGACCGCAACAGCGGACTCTTCAGAATAGACCAGACATTCAAAGGAAGTAGCATTCACGACGTTGAAAGTTACTGAACTGTAACTTTCAACGCATTATAAGCACGCTCAGCTTTAGCACGAGCCTCCTCTACAGAAGATGCCCGGGCAAGGATTACTCCCATGCGACGATGGCCGTGAACTTCAGGTTTGCCGAAGAAGCGCAACTGAGTGCCGGGTTCGGCAAGCACACCCTCAAGATTGTCAAAGACAACGCAATCCGAATCACCCTCAACCACAATAGCACGAGAAGCAGACGGACCATAAAAGTCTATTGCCGGCACCGGAAGACCAAGAAGAGCACGTGCATGGAGGGCAAACTCCGACATATCCTGAGAAATCATAGTCACCATACCGGTGTCGTGTGGACGAGGAGACACCTCGCTGAAGATAACCTCATCACCTTTCACGAATAGTTCCACCCCGAAAATGCCGTAACCGCCGAGCGCATCAGTAACCTTCTTGGCAATCACTTTTGCAGATTCGATTGCCACAGAGCTCATAGGCTGCGGTTGCCATGAATAGCGATAATCACCATTTACTTGAACATGGCCTACAGGCTCACAGAACTCTGTTCCGCTTACACTGCGCACTGTAAGCAAAGTAATTTCATAGTCAAAATCCACAAAGCCCTCTACTATCACACGGCCAGCGCCTGCACGGCCTCCTTCCTGAGCCTCTTTCCATGCGCTATCGATCTGATCAGCACTCTTTATCACACTCTGACCGTGGCCAGAACTGCTCATGATTGGTTTAACCACACACGGCATGCCAATTTCCTTCACAGCGTTATCAAATTCCTCGCGAGTAGAGGCAAAAAGGTAAGGAGAAGTCTTGATTCCGAGTTGCTCATGAGCAAGACGGCGTATACCCTCTCGGTTCATAGTAAGCCACGCAGCCTGAGCTGTAGGAGTGACATTGTAACCTTCCTTTTCAAGTTCCACGAGGGTTGATGTAGCAATTGCCTCTATTTCCGGGATGATATGATCGGGACGTTCCAGCTCCACCACTCGGCGAAGTTCTTCACCATCAAGCATATTAAACACGTGAAAGCGGTGTGCCACCTGCATAGCAGGAGCATTCGGATATTTGTCGCATGCCACTACTTCCACGCCGAGACGTTGAAGTTCGATTGCAACTTCCTTGCCGAGTTCTCCGCTTCCGAGGAGTAGAGCCTTACGGCCTTCAAGAGTATTAAGGCTTCCTATTTTTGCCATTATTGCGAATATTTTGATTATTTATTGCAAAATTAGTAAAAAGAATTTAGATTTAAGACCTTGGGGGTTAGAATTTACAATAGCGTATATAGTTTTTGCATTTTGGTTTTAGAGTTTGAAAGGAAATGATTAATTTTGCGACATGAAAAAGATTGTTTTGGGTATTACGCTGCTTATGATGGCAGCGATTTCTTCATTTGCAGCATCACCTTTAGATATATTTCTTAAAAACCGGGCGATAAACAGAAATACCACAGCGGTATTGATTCAGGATCTTGCAACCGGTGAAATACTTGTGTCGCACAATGCAGGAAAATCACTGCTACCGGCATCAGTGATGAAGACAGTGACAATAGCAGGACTTTTCAAAGAGGAGGGCCCGGACAAGAGATTTCACACCATGGTATATAGCGATGGGAAAGTGGAAAATGGCATTCTTAACGGTGATTTAGTGATAGTAGGCAGCGGAGATCCTACATTAGGAGCAGACTGCGAACCAGCATCCGCCGACATAATATTGGAGATAGTGACAGCTCTTTGCAACAAGGGCATAACGGAAATCAGTGGAGATATCCGTGTAGACACATCTCTCTATAAAGGTCCGGCCTGCCCTCCCTCATGGGTTGCAGCCGATTTGCGAGAAGCGTATGGCACCGGAAGTCACGCTCTCAACTATCATCGCAATGCTCACGGAAGCCGTGCAGAAAAAAATCCGGCTTCAGTATTTCTCGCTCAACTCACCTCTGCATTGCACGATGCCGGCATTGAAACATACGGAAAAGCAAAAGCCAGCGACACCGGAATTAAAAACTCGAAAGAATCAGAGATTCTTCTTGACCATACAAGCGAAAGATATGAAGAAGTGATGCGCAGTTGCATGATGCGTAGCGACAATCTTTTTGCAGAAAGTCTGCTCAGAACATTCTCGCTATGCAGAGGGAAAGAGGGTTCGACAGAGGCTGGGGCCGCTGAGATGCAAAAATATTGGAAACAACAGGGACTGAAGTGTAATGGAGTCTGCATTATAGACGGCAGTGGCCTCTCTCGAAGCAACCGAATCACTGCAAACTTTATCAACGGAATCCTAAATCAGATGAGCGACAGCGAGGAATACGCCTCGTTCTTGCCGCTTGCCGGAGAGGAAGGAACCTTGAAAAATTTTCTCAAAGACACACATCTCCACGCATATGTAGCGATGAAAACCGGAAGCATGAAAGGCATACAGTGCTATGCCGGCTACAAACTCGATGAAAAGTTTGCCCCCACACATACAATCGTGATACTCATGAACAATATCGGAAGACGAGCAGATGCCCAGCAGGCTGCCGAGCAGCTACTAATGAGTATTTTTAACGAAGCGTTTTGATTAAAATAGGCAGTTATGAACCAGTGGGTGTCGGATTCTGAGAAGAATCTGAATCTGGATCAGAATCTGAAGGAATAGAGCGGCGCACTATATATAGGTCATAATAAGAGAGGATAAGAGTTGTGAGAGGAAGTGCAATTATAAGTCCGAGGAACCCGAGTAGAGAGCCCCAGATAGACAAAGAAAGGAGAATCATAGCCGGATTCAGTCCCATAGCCTTTCCCATAATCTTGGGAGTTAGAATCAAATCCTGAATACATTGCACTATCACATAGACTGCCATAGTTTCCCAGAAAAGCATCCAAAAATCTACAGGACCTGTAATAGCCCCAACAAGACAGAGGAATGCTGCAATAGGAAAAGAAATCAGTTGTAAATATGGAACCATATTAAGCATTCCGATAAAGAGTCCGAAAAGCACAGCCATCGGAAGACCGATAATCAGAAAACCGATAGAAAAAAGAATTCCTACAGTAAGTGCTATGCAAAACTGACCACGGAAGTAGCGACTTGCCGATGTCTCGATATCTTTTAGGATGTGCAACACTTGGTTGCGCTGTCCATAAGGAATAAGACGTCGGAACGATTGCCCCATACGCTCATAGTCAATCATTATAAAAACCAGATAAAGAAACACGATCATCCAGCTTACGACACCCATAATCAAGCTGACAGAAGACCCAATCAACGACCAAGTTCTTCCAAGTCCACTCTTTATCAGCTCGGTCCACTGCTCCCGACTCATAAGACGACTAATCTGCTCAAGATCAATATTCTGCCTTATAAAGTCATGTATTTCATGTGATAGATAAGGAATCTGAATCTGGCTTGATGCATATTCCCGTATCAGAGAAGTCATTGCCACACATTCATCTATCAGATAAGGCACAAGAAGCCAACCCGACACGCTGACAAGCGCCACAGCCTCTACAAGAGTAAGCATTACAGGGAATAAACGTCGTTTGCAATGAAGAATGCGCTTGTTCAGTTTAACCCACGGTTCAAGGACATAAGCAATGAGAAACGCCACAAAAAACGGAAGCAGCACTTCACTCAGGAGATTGAGCATATAGACTGTCGCCACAATTCCTAACACTGAAAAAATGATGCGAACCACGCGATCGAAAGTGTAGGGTCTCTTCATGAATGTAAATTATTAGTATTCAATTTTCAATAAGCCACACGCAAACCGATGAAATCTCAAATTCCACTTACTTCATTTTATCGAATTGTGTTGGATCGCCAACTATCCATAGGAGATCACCTGCCTGCAACACAGTTGTTGGTGTTGGATCAAGATACTCCGACTCTCCACGCTGAATAGATACTACCATACAGAAGTAATCATTTCTTAAATCAGTCTCATAAAGCGGACGATTGATGATAGGAGAATCTTCAGTGAGGAGAATACTCTTCAGTTCAATATTCTGACGAGTCAGAGAATCTGATTTAACCTGAGCACTGTCTATTTCATCGTTAAGTCTCTTAATCTGATCATCGGTGCCAATCACACCAAGAGTATCACCGGGGAAAATACGCATTTCACCCGTAGGGAGCGGAATAAATTCATCACCTCTTCTGATACTCGACACGCTCACACCAAACTCACTTCGAAGACCTGAATTTTTCAGACGATCTCCGGCAAAGCGGCACTGCGGTCTAATCACAACATAAGCCTGATGGAGATTGCTCACAAGGTTATTGTTCACACCGCTACGGATATTCTCTCTGTTGTTAAAATTATCGATAAACTTCTTCTCAATCTTTCGGAAATAACGCATCAGTTTTGAAGAAGCAAACACCACGATAATAATGAATGCGACCGTTCCGCCAATCCATCCTACTCGTGCAGAATAGCAGACTGTAAGGAAATAAACGATAAACATCAGAGCCATAATATATCTTACTATCCTCATAGCAAGAAACGGCACCTCATAGAAAGAAGCAGACGTATGCTCCTTCATTTTCGTGGAAGGTTTAATTGAAGAAAACGAGAGAGCCGTGAGGAAAGGAGCCATAAAAATCAGAGTGCATACTGTAGCGGCAAAATTTCCGTAAGACGGAGAAAAATACGCCATAAGGGGAAATAGGAATGTGCGGCTCAGCAAGATTATGGCGATGAGTATAACTGAATATAGAACAATGCGCCACACGTATTTAGCAAGAAGATCTCTCCAGAGACGTGATGTTTCATTGTTGTCTACAGCCTGCGACGAATATCGTGTAATCAGGAAATCAAGGCCTTTAGGCAGATGACGCGCCACAAAACCATATGCAGGTTTTGACAACCTGATAAAATATGGTGTCGTGAATATTGTGATTACAGACACCGATACGATAATTGGATATAGCGAAGCGTCAAGCACACCAAGATTCATTCCGAGCGAAGCTATAATAAACGAGAATTCGCCAATTTGTGTTAGAGAAAATCCGCTTTGAATTGCCACCTGCAGGTTTTGACCTGTAAGAAGCATACCGAGGGTACCAAACACAATCATACCCACAATCACCACTAATGCAAGCAACAGAATCTCCGGGGCATACGACACAATCACAGATGGTTGCACCATCATACCTACCGATATGAAGAAAACAGCACCGAAAAGATCCTTCACCGGTGCCACTACCCTATCCATGCGTTCGGCAAAGACGGTACCGGCAAGTATAGATCCCATCACAAACGCGCCGAGTTCAAGAGAGAAACCGCACATCACCGACAGAGCCGCCATTGAGAAGCATAGCCCCATCGACACCACAAGAAGCGTTTCAGAGTTAAGAAAATTCCTTGCTTTCACGAGAGCCGAAGGGAGCACATATACACCCACCACAAACCATATAATTAAGAAAAATGCAAGTTTTGCGAGACTAAAAATCAACTCGCCACCCTGCACATTACCAACAGCTATCGACGACAGGAGCACGAGCATCAGCACTGCGAAAAGGTCTTCAATAATCAGAACCGCGAGCACGAGCGATGCAAACTTCTGCTGCCTAAGCCCCATGTCGGTGAATGCCTTTAGAATGATTGTTGTAGACGACATCGAAATCATTCCACCAAGGAACACGCAGTTTATTGCGTTCAGATCAAGCAGATACCCCACACCAAATCCGGCAAAGGTCATGCCCGTGATAATTATAAGAGCGGTAATCACTGCAGAAGCTCCAGAATTCATCAGTTTTTTGAAAGAGAACTCCAATCCGAGCGAAAACATCAGCACCACAATTCCAAGATCTGCCCAAACCTTGATATTATCAAGATTTGTTATAGACGGAAGATACTCGAAATTTTGCGAAGCGAGAAAACCGGCGAGAATATACCCGAGCACCACCGGTTGCTTAAGTTTCTTAAACACGAGGGTAGCCACAGCAGCGAGGACGAGAATCCAAGCCAAATCAATAATAAGGCCATTGGTGTGGTCTTCAACACTTTCTTTCGCCTCTTTACCTGCATCCGGATTCAACTCAGTGTAAATTGTCTGTTGAACATCGGAAGTGGTCTCCTGAATCATAAATGGCATCATATGTCTATTTGGTTGGAATAAGTTATTGTAAGTGTTGGGTGCAACTTGGCAAGGTGTCTTATCACGTGCATCATTCTCTTTGATGACTTCACAAGCACCACAAGATTAATCTCTGAGATGTTCTCCTCATAATTCAGTTCGAAATGAGAAGTTGAGATAGTCACCCCCTCTTTTTTCAGAGCCTCTGCATATATATCAAGATTCTCAAGAATTCCCTTAGTTCTAATAGAGATAACCTTTGTCTCCTGTCCGATTTTAATCCGGTGTTCAAAGCGATTAAATCCGACCACAACCGCAAAAATCAACAACGTGCATACCACGGAAGCGAAATACATCCCAACTCCCACAGCCATACCAAGAATCGCAGTAATCCAGATTCCGGCAGCAGTAGTAAGACCACGCACAGCACCCTTTTGCTGAATCATCGCGCCACCGCCAAGGAAACCAATACCGGTAATAACCTGAGCTGCAATTCGGCCGGGATCTCCGTTTTTCAACCCCAAATATTCCTGTGGCACATAGATAGAAAGTAGCATAGCAAGACATGCGCCCATTGAAATCAGAGCAAAAGTCCTGATTCCGGCAATCTGGCCCTTATGTTTTCTTTCGGCTCCCACCAAAGCCCCGAGCAAGAGAGCCAGCGACAAGCGAAATGTGGCATTGACGGAATTAACGTCGAGAGAAAACAATTGTGGTTGAATATCCTGTATCACTTTATAATATGTCAAATAGTAAGACTTTCAGATAATCTCAATTTCCGATTTTCAGATTTCATCCATTAAACTGTTCCGGATATATCACCATCAGGTTATGATTTGCGAAATTTTTAGAAAGGAATTCAGGCATTTGTTCCAATTCCGAGCTGTAAGATATAGAACCTTTTCGGGCCTCCACTATCACCAACAAGTCTTCAGCGCCAACCTCACCTGAGAGAAGGATGAAATCGTCCCAGTCGGTCATTTCCTGATATATACGTCTTATACCGTAACCATCGTTTACAATCACTTCTTCAATAAAACGAGACGTTTCCGACGAAGCGAGAAAAATCGCCTTGCAGGCGAGTTGCTGCGCGAGATTACCTATACGCGACACCCACCCGTGGAAACCTGTCTCATATTCGGCATTGTTTCCAGCCACCACCACGATACGCCTGACAGTAGAAATCGGGATAAAGCAACGCGACATTATCACCATTCTCAACGTGCTTTTAAGTAGAGTGTCGGTCATTGCTCCGAAAAAAGAATCCACTATATTAGTACGACGATGAAAGCCAATCACAATATCAGACGCCTCAGTCTGTTTTATCATATTAGTAAGCCCCGACACCACATTAAGGTCAAAGCGTTCCTCCTCTATCACCTCCACGCCCATAGTCTGAGCTGCCTGAGCTGCAGTATGAAGAGAATATCGTCCGCTTGTGAGGCGTCTGCGGTCGTCTGAATCACGCACAAATAAAGCAGTAATAGGCTCGGTATTTTTCGGTGACCGCATAAACACCGCAAGTCTCATAAGCCCCTCTGCAGTAATAGGATTTGCCACTGCCACTATCTGACGAGCAAACGCCTGCTGTTCCACACCGGTCTCCTCCATTTCTGCTGCGGTCAAGTCTATTCTCATCTTGATTGCATTGTGCTCTGTAACAACCGACGCCACGATGCAACACGCAAGAATCATAAGCACAGCCCCATTCATAAAATCTTCATTGATTATGCCATATTCATAACCGATCATCGTCGCAGCAATAGTTGCAGCAGCCTTCCCGGAAGTAAGGCCAAACATCATGCGGCGGTCACATGCCGACAAATGCAATGACTTCTGAGTAATCCAAGCAGCAAGCCACTTGGAAGCTACAGCTACAATTATCATGACCAGCCCTACCAATGCTACATTCCAGCTGCTAAAGATCACTCTGACATTTATCAGCATTCCCACACCTATCAGAAAATAGGGAATAAAAATAGCATTCCCGACAAACTTTATATGATGCATCAAAGCTGAGCGACTGGGGATAAGGCGGTTGAGCACCAGTCCTACAAAGAAAGCGCCAAGAATAGCCTCCAATCCTATAAGGCGAGCGAGAAGAGCTCCTATGAAAACCATGGCGAGAATGAAAATATACTGCTCTACCGCATCAGAAAGATTTCTGAATGCAAAGCGAGTCACTTTTGGAAAAAGAAAACCTACGACCACAGCATAAATAATCGTGCGCACAAGTATCAGCGCAATGTCTGCTATGTTGGGATTTCCAGATTCTGTCATCTCCACCAATCCTGCCAGAGTAAGCAGAGCAAGAAGCACAGCAATAACTGTGCCACACACTGCCACGACAGCCCCTTTACTATTATGAAGACCAAACTTGCTGACCACCGGATATGAAATCAGCGTATGAGAAGAAAACATTGTGACAAGTAGCAGGCATGTGGCAAACGAAGCTCCAAAAGCCACATAAACGGCTACAATTCCTAGAACAGCAGGGACTATAAATGTTATTAAGCCAAAGATAATACCCTCTTTAAGATTTTTTTTAAAGTGGTACATATCAATTTCTACAGCGGCTTGAAACATCAGGTATAGAATTCCGACCTGTCCGAAAATACGAAACGAATCATCTCGTTCCAGAAGATTAAAGCCAAACGGTCCGACTGCTACACCTGCCAGAATCAGTCCCACCACATCCGGAATCCTGAGGCGCCGGAAAACGACCGGAGCCGCAAGAATCAAAAGGAGCACGAGAGTAAAAATCAATACCGGCTCACTGAATGGGAGACTAAATATACCTTTCAAAATTTGAAAAGAATGTTTGCATTGCGCGAAGTCACGGCATTCACTTCATCAGGAGTAACGCCAAGAATCTCCGCGATTTTATCGTTTACAAAAATTATATAAGAACTCTCATTTCGACGTCCACGTTTCGGCACCGGAGCCAAAAACGGAGAATCAGTCTCAAGGAGCAGCCAATCAAGACCTATTTCCTTGACAGCATCCGGCAGCGAGGCGGCATTTTTAAACGTCACCACTCCATTGATACCAAAATAGGGGTCGCACACCTGGCGAATGCGCCTCACATCATCGGCAGAACCGGTAAAACTGTGAAACACAAGAGGTGTGAGTGTTTCATCCGGAACTAACTTGCGAGCATGAGCGATACAACCGCAACACTCTTCAATTGCCTGACGACAATGTATGATAACCGGAAGATTCAGTTGCTTTGCAAGAAGCAATTGCGCCACAAAAGCCTCTTTCTGCAAATCAAGATTCTCTCTGCTCCAGTATAAATCCAATCCCGTCTCACCCACAGCCACCGGACCAAGCGGAAGAAGAGAATCCTTAATTTCTCTCAATTCCTCTTTCCAGTCCTCACCCACCTCAGTAGGATGTAGTCCGAGCGCAACCGAGATGCACTCCTCACGACGAGAATGCAGATCTAAGATTAGAGCGACAGATTCTCGATCTACTGCCGGCAACAACATTCGAGTGACACCCGCCTTCAAAGCGCGATCCACAGCGCAGGCAGCTCCGTCGGGGTTGTCTGCGACAAACTCGTCCATATAGAGATGGGTATGGGTATCTATCATTTTGTACGTCCGATTAGTTTTTCAATCAGACTACGGAATGCCTCTCTATTCTCGTCTGTCAGAGAAGTAGCCTTTATAGCAGCAAGAGCCTTGCTACTATACGCAGCAACTTCAGCACGACAAATAGCCGGCATATCCATAGACTCGTATATTCTGGTAACAGTCTTCACCTTTGTAGGTCCAGCAGGCATCTTCATCGCCACTTTAAGTGCCTCCGCACCGGCTGATTCTGTAGACAGAGCCTTCACTGTGAGGAACGTCTTCTTATTGTTGTTGATATCACCGCCTATCGGTTTACCAAAGACATCGGCATTTCCGAAAGTGTCAAGATAATCATCCTCAATCTGGAAAGCCACACCGAGCATCATTCCAAACTCATACATCAGATTTGCGTCTTTAGGAGAAGCACCTCCAATAATTGCACCAATCTTTGCAGCACCTCCGAGAAGAGCACCCGTCTTACCCTTAATCATTTCAATATAGTCGTCGAGAGCTACAGTTTCGCACGACTCAAAATCCATATCAAGACGCTGCCCCTCACACACGCGAAGAGCCTGAGCACAAAATGTGTCAAGCACAGGACGCTGTGCATCATTGTCTACCTTAGCAACGAGTTGCATCGACAGAGTAAACATCGTGTCGCCCGAAAGAATCGCAGTGTTAGCATCCCATTTAGCAGAGACTGTCGGTCTGCCTCGGCGCATGTCGGAATTATCCATCACATCATCGTGAAGGAGGGTAAAATTATGAAACATCTCGATGCCGACAGCTGCGTCAAGAGCTTTTTCCGGGCAATCGCCAAAAGCCTCGGCCGCCATAAGAACAAGTGTTGGACGCAAGCGTTTTCCACCAGCCTGCATACCATAGGTCACAGGAGCATAAAGATTATCAAGGTTACCAGAAGGAAGCTCAAGAGAACGAATCTTTGCTTCCGCCATGGAGCTGTATTCGGAAATTCTTTTCATTATATCTAATTTAAGATCTAAGACTCTAAATAATAAATCAAGCAGAAAACCACATAATAATGAAGCCTCAAGGCCACAATATTATCAGATTAATGTAAGTTTTCTTCTGAGGAGATTGTATCGACAGGCGCTACGACATTTTCAACAGCGACAGAATCCGACTGTTGTGTAATTGCCGGAACCGACTTGTTGCGTGCATAGTATTCCTTCACCGCTTGTTCATCGTAAGAAAGAAATGTGGAATAGATTTCAGAAGGCATGTCAGAATTTTTATCATAGCGTAAAACCGTGCGAAACCCAATTAGAAAGCGGGCATAAACATCTGGATTATTGGAGCAAGCCTGCTTCAATGCCGTCAATTCATCCGCAACCTGCTTCACACTCATATCCTTCACACGAATCTGGTTCATATATTCGAGACCAAGAGTAAGGCCAAGTCCTTGAGGGTCTTCCTCACCGGCGAGGGAACGAAGACGCATCTTATCGTAGAGCGGAAGTTCCTCTGCCACCCTGTCAAACTCCCAACTGAATGTCTGGAGGGCAGTATCGGTATAGTTTTCGTAAGCTCTTAGTGTTGCATTATTGAGAGTATCAATAGTCACGCCATCAATTCTTCCGAGAGATGCGAATATTATGAAACGCGCCACAGAATCTGCACTTACATGCTGCATCATGTATGCCACCTTGCCATTGTCGGAAAGAGAATTAAAATCATCGGGGAAACCCTTTTCGGCATTACTTTTATTGGAGCAAGCCGGCAACATTAAGAGAAAAAATGAGACTAAAACCGATATTAAAATCTTCATGGTGTGCATAATCTGATACAACTAAAACAAGAGGCCATCGCCAAGTGGCGAAAGTTCTTGCAAAACCATTACAAAATTAACAAAAAATTCCGGAGTCCGGGCAATAAATGACAAATAAATTTGGATTATAATAAAAAAAGATTTAAATTTGCATAACAAAACCAACGAAGATTTGAAATGCGATAGTAGCTCAGTTGGTAGAGCATCAGCTTCCCAAGCTGAGGGTCGCGGGTTCGAGCCCCGTTTATCGCTCCAGAAAGAATCATTAATCTATGACAAATGCAAAGATAACGCCTGTACTTCTTATTACGGGCTATCTGGGCAGTGGCAAAACGACCCTGCTCAACAAAATTCTCAACAACAGAAAAGGCATACGATTTGCAGTAATAGTCAACGACATCGGTGAAGTAAACATCGATGCTGATCTTATCTCGCGCGATGGGATAGTTGGCGGAAACGATGACTCACTTGTTGCACTCCAGAATGGGTGCATCTGTTGCACACTTCAGATGGATCTTGTGAATCAGATAACCGACCTTATGGAAGGAGACCGATTCGATTACATAGTAATAGAAGCAAGTGGCATATGCGAGCCGGAACCAATTGCACAGACAGTATGCTCAATACCGACCATGGGGCCGGTAGCTGTGCGCAACGGAATTCCACGCCTTGACTGCATAGTGACGGTAGTAGATGCATTGCGTCTGCAAAGCGAATTCGGATCCGGAAAGTCGCTGACAGTGCGCGAATATGGCGAAGAAGATCTTGAGAATCTTGTTGTGCAACAAATAGAATTTTGCAATGTAGTTCTTCTCAACAAGATTTCGGAAGTTTCGGAAGAAGATGCCACTATGATACGCACAGCAATACGTGCAATACAGCCACAAGCAAAAATCATAGAATGCGATTACTGCGACATCAAATTCGATGAGATTCTTGACACTCATATGTTTGACTTCAGCAAAGTTGCAACTTCAGCAACCTGGATCAGAGAGATTGAGAAGCCACTCGATGAGATTGAAGAAGAAGAACATCATGAGCATGAACATGAGCACGAACATGAATGTGAGTGTGGTTGTGATCATGATGAAGAAGAACATGGACATCACTGCCATCATCATCACCACCATCATCATGGAGAAGGTGAAGCTGAAGAGTATGGAATCTCTACATTTGTATACTACAGACGTAAGCCTTTTGACCTCAACAAATTCGATTATTTCTGCTCCCGTCAATGGCCTAAGAGCGTGATTCGTTGCAAAGGGATCTGCTACTTCAGCGACAATCGCGACATGAGCTACCTTTTTGAGCAGGCGGGCATTCAGAAAAAACTCACCGAATGCGGACAATGGTATGCTACTGCACCTGAAGAGGAGCTACAGGATTTTTTTGAAAAAGAACCTGGATTAAAGAGAGATTGGGATGAGGAATATGGCGACAGGATGGAAAAGCTGGTGTTTATAGGAAGGAACATGGATCGCAAAGGGATTTGCGAAGCATTGGATTTTTGCCTTGCTGATTAAGAAATCCTTTTCCACAATAGTGCTTGTGTAGAGAGAAATAACCTACTCAAGCTAAAGCAAGTAGAATCCTCACCCCGTGTGATTTCTCATCACCGGCAACATCGAACAATTAACCAGAAAGGGAAGTGCGATTCGCACTTCCCTTTCTGATTATATAATTCTCTTATAATAAATTGCGAATTGTGCGGATGAAAAGTTCGTTTTTGATAGGCTTTGCAAGAAAAGCATTAAAACCCTTTTCAAGGATGCTATCCCCCTCATTAGGCTGAGAGCAAGCACTTACAGCAATTACCGGAACAGTTTTCGACAGCATACGAATTTCTGATGTTGCCTCATATCCATTCTTAAAAGGGATACAGATATCCATAATCACTAAGTCTGGCGATTCTTTTGTGAACAATTGCACCGCCTCTTCGCCATTCCAAGCACGCACGAGATCATATCTGCCATCTAATAAAGCTACATAAAGCTCGTAATTGTCAACATTATCTTCAACTATAAGCAATTTCTTTCGCTCCGGCTTATAAGATGGCAATGATTCATCTTTAGCCTCGTCTTCGCCATACACTGCATCACTTTCACTATTCGATGCATCACACCCATGCGTTTCTTCATGATCTGCATATTCGGGATTCTCTTCCAACTGCTTAATCCCACGAGCCTGCTTATCAAGAACATACGGAATAGCAAACGACATAGTCGACCCCTTTCCTCTTCCCTCAGACTCAGCCTTCAATGTGCCACCAAGCTTTTCTATTACAATCTTGCTTATGTAAAGATTGAGGCCAATACTTTGCACAAATAAATTCTGATTTATGAAGCGTTTGAACACAGACCCCATATCAGCGGGCGAAATACCGACGCCTGTATCCTGCACAAAAAATCGAAGAGTCTCTCCCGCCACTCTATAGCCAACAGTGATAGATCCTCTTGGAGTGTATCTGAGTGCATTTGTAACAAGGTTATAAAGGATCTGCGAAAGTCTATAACAATCGGACGTTACAAAACACTCGCTTTCGCCTGGATCCTCGAAAATACGCACATCCGTGAAATCCGATAAATCTATACTAGAGCAAACAGAAGTAATCAATTTATTTACATCCACTGTGCCATTATTAAGCACAAGTTTGTCAGACTGCACCTTTGAAATATCAAGAATATCTCCGATAATTTTAAGCAACAGCTTATTATTTGCATCGATGATATTCATATACTTCTTCTTTTTAGACATATCATCCGTTTTGCAGAGCAATTCAGAGAAACCGACAATTGTGTTCAGAGGCGTACGAATCTCATGGCATATATTAGCAAGGAATATAGATTTCATATTGTCTGCCTCCACAGCTTTATTGGCAACATCGCGGAGAGTCTGCTCCACCTTCATCTTGTCGCTAACATCAATCACGAACACATCAACATCAATTCGAGAATCTGAAGAACGCATCTCCGGACATACAATAAACTCTATATACGTATTTCCGTCTGGAGTTCTGAGTATAGAACTTTTCGTGCCAGTAGAGACAAGCATAGAATCTGCTATTTCTTGCCAATAAACTTTATCCTTGATATTAGCGAGCGATTTAAGTTCATGCAACTTACTCAGTTCGATAAGTTTCTTATTTCGCTTATTGAAACTTACATTTTCAACTGTGCCGGTTGAATTCAGTTTCAACATAACCTTCACATACCCAATAGGCATCGAAGACACCAGATAATCATAAGCCTTGCCAATCCGTTGCTTTCTCTTCTCCAGGACAATACAAGCCACAAGGAACACAATCAGTATAAAACACACGGCAGCCCCAACATATACATATAAGCTATAAGTTTCCCATGCGGTCTTCGGTTTATTAATGAAAGCCGTGTTTGCCGGACAACTATCAGTATCAATTCCAAGCAATTGCATTTTGGAATAATCGAATACAGGCATAGAGATAGACGGTTCTCTAAAAGGAATTGAACTCATATCCTTATCAGAAATAAGGTCGTTAAGCGCCTCTAACACATAATTCTCAGTCTCCTCTTGCGAAGCAAAATAACCGCCGAGAATTCCATATGGCAAATAAGTATACCTCAAGCCAAACACCGGTCTATGCGCCCCCTCAATGAGAAATGAATCTCCTGAACGCATATGTGGAAATCCATCAGACCCATGAGAAACATAATACCATGTAGAAAGCAACAGTCCGACATTATAATCAAGATTATTAAGATATGGCTGCATTGAAGTGTCATCATCTGCCACAAGCCATTCATACT
The DNA here is from genome assembly GCA_964480495.1 of uncultured Sangeribacter sp. Classification (GTDB taxonomy): domain Bacteria; phylum Bacteroidota; class Bacteroidia; order Bacteroidales; family Muribaculaceae; genus Lepagella. The sequence continues at coordinate 16,576 of CAYZPH010000021.1, read as the reverse complement.
CAACATCCGGATATTTCAACTTAAGATACTCGCGCAACTTATGACTGAGATCACGATTGAAATATAGAGGATCAGACATAAACACAAGTTTCCTCATATTCGGAAACATCTGTATCATCATGTCGACAGTCTCTTTCGCTTTGTTTGGAGTTTGCACTAAAGAGAAGTTATAATCCTTTTGCAAATCTTCAAGAGACTTGAGAACTGGTGGCATCAGCGAATCTGAAGCATTCAGGTCTGTCAAGTAATAATCCAATGGTCCATACTTATTATTCTGAGCAATGAGAAGCATAGGGATATCGCCCCACTCGTTCCTTATTCTATCACGAAGGGTAAAAGCAAAATTGCCTATAAGTACAAGATAATCCGGTTTATTTTCATTCAATCTGCAGAACACATCGTCACAGAGTCGATTATACGTTTTCTCATCATAAGTGATAATGTTGTTCAAATGAGCTACACTTGCAATATTAAAATCATTTCTATTTGAAATCACCTGAGTTATAAGCGATATATACTTGCGAGGCCATGGCGCGGCCTCGTTATAAGCACTTATAACGGCGAGCTGTTTTCTCTTAATGGAATCCGTCTTTTGGGCAAAACACAAACTCGGAAGAAGAAACAGACTAATTAATATAACTTTAAGTAGTCTCATTCCTGGATGTATTAAGTTTTCAAATCAAAATATAAATATCATGGAGAAAGAAGTCCTGCAAATTTCTCCACGATATTGAATAAAAATAATTTACAACGCAAATTTATGTTAAATATCTTAGACTTGCAAATTATTTATGTCAAAATTTATATTCAGGGGGGGTAAATTACTATATATCAATAATTTGCATTGAACAGCATTTCATTTCTATAATACAGATATCGCTATCGACAAAATTTCAAGACTTATTAAGCCTCTCTTCCTGTATTGCGAAGAACATATTTAATTTCTTCGTTAAGACGGTTGAGATTTATGGGTTTTGACACATATCCATTGAAGCCACTCTCGAGCATACGCTCCTTGTCGGTTGCAAACGCATAAGCAGTCACCGCGACAATTGGCACTGACGGATTAATACGTTTAATTTCGTTGGTTGCCTCATATCCGTCCATTTTAGGCATATTGATATCCATCAATATAATATCCGGATTTGTTTCTGAAAATAGTTCTATTGCCTCTTCACCATTCCATGCATGAATAAGATCAAACTTTCCTGCAAGCATGTTCTCATATAGGAGATAATTGCTTTCGTTGTCTTCAGCGATTAGCATCTTCATCTTATTAGATGCAGGCATATTGTAATTATCCTGATTCTGATCCTTGGGAGTAGCAAACGAGGGTCTTGCCAGAACCGGATTTGAGTCTACAGGCATCTTAGAGTTTACTTTCTGTGGCTGTTGCGGATAACCGGGTTGACCATAGGGCTGTTGCGGATAACCGGGCTGACCGTAGGGCTGTTGTGGATAACCAGGCTGACCGTAATGCTGTTGCGGATAACCGGGTTGGCCGTAGGGCTGTTGCGGATAACCGGGTTGACCGTAGGGCTGTTTCGGATAACAGGGTTGACCATAGGGCTGTTGCGGATAACCGGGCTGACCGTAATGCTGTTGCGGATAACCGGGTTGACCGTAGGGCTGTTGCGGATAACCGGGTTGACCATAGGGCTGTTGCGGATAACAGGGTTGACCGTAGGACTGTTGCGGATAACAGGGTTGACCGTAGGACTGTTGCGGATAACCGGGTTGACCATAGAGCTGCTGCTGTAACTGGGACTGCTGATAATCCACATTCACTTGATTCGGATCATTATTGGGCTGAAGCTGCTGTTGCATAATATCGCTATAATTATCTGTTGTTTCTGTATTTACTGACAATTCTATATTATCATTCTGCGGAGTGTAGAAATTATCAATTTGTTCTCCTGGCTGTTCAAAATTATTATTCTCCATTTCATCTGAAATGTTGATTACAAAAGGCTCAGTAGAATATCTTCGTCGTTGGTCGTCGGAAGGAGCCTCCAATTTACAATAAGGAATCTCACACCAGAAAGTGGAGCCGGTCCCCTCGCCTTCCGAGAACACTCCAATTGAGCCACCAAGCGTTTCTACAATAGCCTTACATATCGGAAGACCAAGTCCGGTTCCGTTTATAAAGCTATTAAGCTTCACAAATCTTTCGAACACTTTTTTCTGATTCTCTTCAGAAATACCCATACCGGTATCCACACAATAGAAATAAAGGTTATCACCTCTGACCTCATATCCAAACGACACACTACCTTGGCTCGTAAATTTTGCTGCATTGGTAATGAAGTTTATTACAACTTGAGAAAGGCGGTTTGGATCAGTATTGAGCCAGCATTCCTGAGAACCGAATGAGCATACAAGATCCACTCCGGGCTGAATACGATCTTTCACCGACTCTCCTATATTGATAAGCATTGCATTGATATCGGTAGGACTCATATTGAACTCCATTGTGCCGGCTTCGGTCTTTGAAAGGTCAAGAATATCGCTAATAATCTGCAACAGCATATCATTGTTAGACTCGATAATCTTTATATACTTATTTTTCTGCTTCCGGTCATCAGTCACAGCGAGCATATTTGAGAAACCAACAATTGCATTCAGAGGAGTTCTGATTTCATGGCTCATATTAGCGAGGAAAGCCGACTTTAGTCTATCAGCCTCCTTTGCAGCCTCACGAGCCTCGACTAGTTTACGCATTTGTTCCTTTCTATCAGTGATTCTCGCCATTGAGCCTATAAGGATCTCAGGTTCACCAATCGAGCTATATTTCTCAACACTAACATTAACCTCAACCCATTCCACTTGAGCATCATCCAACGCATCAGCCGGTTGGTCGAAAGGAACAATTCTAAATTCGATCTGCATATACTGGTTGATACCCTCTATAATAGACCGAACAGCATCTTTCACCTTATCCTGATCGTCGGGATAAACCATATCGAAAAAATCATTTTCCGGCACCTCCTTTTCTTGAAACAAAAGGGCTTCAGCAGAATGGTTTATCAACTTCAAAGTCTCGTTATCCTTAACCCTAAACATATGAGTCTTCAGATTCCAATGCCAAGGCACAATCTGAGCAATATCGAGAGTCATATCAAGCATTGCAGAGGTGTTCTGGAGTTCTTGCTGAGACTTAATACGCTGAGTGATATTAAAACAGAAAATATCAATCGAATCCGGATCAAGACCTTTGTGTATGTTCACCTCATAATAGGAATCGCTTTTCACGAAATGCTCGGTATATACCGATGCACTTCCATCATCTGAAAGGCTCGCTACAGCCTTAAGCAACTCTGCATCGTTGAAGAGCGGCTCGTTTGTTTGCTCCCCAATATGAATTTTCCAAAATTCGATTGCTTTCTGATTGCCCGGAGTCATATCTACAGCCTCGGGCACACCATCCACGTCATATTTCACCTTGCCTATAAAATAATTGACCGGCAGATTATTTATCTTAATCTGATGACGTTTTATCAGATGGTCGGTTTTTCCCTTGACAAGGTAATAATACATCAACAATTGAATAATACTTATGATCACGAGAAGCACCACCGAAAAAGCCAAAGGATACTCATCTATTAAAGCCCCCTTTTTATCCTTAAACACGGTATTTTCCGGAACTTTAGCATCTTTAAGGCCTTTCTTTTCAAGTTGCGGATAGTCCACACACGGAGCTCCAATGCCGGAAATCAAATCAAACGGAATCTTCCTCAAATCATCACCTCTCATCATATGGTCTATGACACGCTTGCTTTGGGAAAGAATATTCTGCCTATAAGGAAGCACACCACCAACCACTCCTGACTTGTAATAATTCTCTTTGAGAGTAAACACCGGTTGCGGCGACTTGTCGATAAGAGAGACATCTCCAAAAAAGAGCACCGGTTGCCCCGTCACATTAAGTTTCACATGCGACCAATTGCCAAGCAGAACACCCAAGGAAAGATCTCTTTGTGTAAGAAGTTTCTTAAACTTATCGCTATTACGTCCTGACGAATTAATCCATTCGAAAGAGATATTCTTATATTCGTTATTTATATATTTAGCGATACTATCGCGCAATTCAATGCTGAGAGATCTATTGTTTGATGCGAACACCAGCTTCTTCATCTGGGGTTGCATCATCACCATCATGTCTATAGTCTGCCGGTAATGGTTAGGGACCTTTACAAAAGTAAAATTATACCTTTCGCGAATATCGTTTAGGCTCACCACCGGAGCGTCGGTAGCATCCACGCCAGCAAATTCATACTCCCGAGGAATTACATTCTCACTTCCCGATATGTAAAGAATCGGTACATTCTTCCATCTCTTGTATATTTCATCGCGTGCAGCAAAAGCCGGACGTTCAATCACAATCACACCGGTAGGGGGATTCCCATTGAAATAGTCAAGACTTTTCCTGACCGCTTCGTTAAAAACCGAATCATTGTAGATTAATTCAGAATTCAAGTGCTGCACATTGCAAACTGCTCCTTTTGTGCTGACTATATAATACATCAGCCCATTGATGTATTCTTGCACCCAAGGAGAGCTTTCGCTATAAGAATTCAGAATAAGAATATTCTCTTTCGGAATATCAGCAGAATTAGTCGTAAAAGATGTTGCCACAAGCGAAATTGCCGCAAGCAAGACTAAAACTGTTTTTCTCAAAACATGATAGAGTGACACGAATAGTTTCATATATCAGATAAGATTTAAGATTCAAAAAAGGCTACATATTTTCTACGCGTGCAATGTCTGAAGTTTTCTTCGGATTCCACTTATCTTTGTAAGAAGTGCGGAAGAATAATTCCTCAGTATGACCAATAAGCCTCACAATTCGCATGAAATATCCCATGTAGAAAGTATACAGCAACAGATAAGCGAAGAGATGTCTTTCCTCACGACTTCGCTCAGATATGCACTGCATCACCACGAAGGCAGAGAGAGAAAAAGCAGACCGAAGAATAAAGCCGACTATTAAAATTTCCACAAGTCTATCCGTATTTGATAGCACAATCTGGAACATATAGAAAAGCCAAACATAGTTGAACACACAATCAAACAATATATTATCGAGGTTTGAGATCATATTGGAGAAGGAGAAATTCCTATTACTCCAAAGGATATCCCGGTGTTTTCTCATACGAAACCGGATAAGCGATTTCGACCATCTTTTTCTTTGCTTGAAAAGGGCATGCCACTTTTCAGGCACGTTTGTCATGCAGATAGCATCTTCTGCAAACCAAACTTTATGGCCAGACTTTCTGATCTTTTGTGTGATATCACCATCAAGCCCCGGACCGATGTCCCATGCGCCAACCTCTCTCAAAGTTTCAGCATCGAAAGCGCCAAAAGCACCGGAAATTATATGATAGATACCAAGCCGACTCGTAACCATTCTTCCTATCTGAATGGAGCGAATATACTCAAGAGCTTGCATTGAAGTGCATAGCGTCTTATCAGAGTTTCTGACTTTGACACACCCGCCAACGGCTTTAATTCTGCGATCAATGTAGAATGGTAGCAATATTCTCTCGATGGCATTTCTGTCGAGAGAACTGTCGCTGTCAAGATGCACTATATACTTACCCGTAGCGTGAGTCACTCCATAGTTAGCAGCACTTGCCTTTCCACCGCGTTCAACCATTCGGAAATACTTATGAATAAAGCCACGCTTCAGTAAATCTCTACAAATCTGAGGTGTTGTGTCATCGCTACCATCGTCTACTATAATAATTTCATAGTTCTGATAGGTCTGTTCGCTCAGCAATGTTACAAGTTTATATATCTGCTGGCCTTCGTTTTTTCCGGGAGCAAGAATCGTGACAAGTGGCTTTTCAAGATACAAGGCATAGCGGGCAGCCTCTCTGCGTTTGCGACGCTTATTAAATGTTAGCCCATGATAGACAGCTACAAGAATATCTGTGGCATAATATCTTGGGAATTCAATAAAAAGCAAGAACCAGAAAGTCGAGATCATTCCTGTTCCTATGAAATTGACCGAGAGAATCTGAATAATTGCATCAAAGAATTCGAAGATATAATACAGCATGAGAGTCCTTATTATTGTCTACGGTCTTCGAGACGCTCAATAAAGGTGTCTACATCATCACCGCGTTCAAACGTATAGTTACCCACAAGTTCAAACTGAAACCCTTTGTGGAGTTTCTTGTAGTCGTCAAATTGCTCACCAAGCTCATATTCCATCTGCGACTGAGCAGGAGCAATATCCCCAAGGCTGACCCGACGCAAAAAGTAGAAATAGTTGCCCCAAAGAGTACTTTTATAATTAAAGAAACGACTCATTGCCTGCACAATAGGAGGAACTGCATAAACCGACTCAAAATCGTCGGCTGTAGGATCGAAAACATAAAAGCGGCTCACTATCACCACATCATCAGTATCCTCGTCAGCATCGGCAAACATACGAATATAGTCAAGAAAATCGCGCATAGAAGAATACCCATAGAATCCCACTTGACTCACCACATGCTTATAGTCGGTAGAAGCAAAAGCCCTGATACCTTCAGGAGTAAACTCATACTCCTCTATGTCTACAGCCTTGAGTTGGTCAGTAGTGTGAGTCCTCCTGCAGGATGTGCAGTACACATTCATATTAGGATACATAAACGAGTTTCCGCACTCCTTACAGGTATAGACTGATGAGGGTTTATCGTAGTCCACTCCTATGTGGCGCAAGAAATGCTTGCACTTAGGGCATCGCAGGTCACCGTCCCAACGATAGGCTGATTCCGGCGAGACGTTGGCGCAACGGAAATGGTGTATCACAGCCTCCTCTTGAAGATTGGAACTACTACACTTGGGACACCTTTCGAGAAAAAGGAGATGACTTCGTGAGCAAGATGGGCACACGTAGATCTTATGGATGAAACGAGTACGCTTTATATAGCCGAGCTTAAGCAGATGATCGTGGTAGAAGTGTCTTTCCTGCATCTGCATATACTCTTGATCTTCATTCCATATTGTATTGAAATATACAGCCATATATCCGGAACTCAAACCTGGAGTAGGCTCAGAGGAAAACGTGAACTGCCTCCTTGATATTGCATAACGGCAGAGCCTGAAAATTTCTTCAGCATGAGTCACCACAGGCGAAGTGCCGAGCATAAAGTTCAGGCTACGCATATTATTGTATATTTCCTCTATACCCTGAGCCATTGCATGGTCAAGAGGATGAGTCGCATAGCCATCTACTGTGACCTCTGCTTTTCCAAGCCATCCTTTGAAGCGCTCGGTGACGTAGCATGGTTTAAAGCGGCATTTCTCCGACCAGAGTGGGGATGCATAGCGGATAGCAAGCATATTCCTATCCATAATCGGAGACATCACATTGATATATACCGCATCAAAATCCTCGAACTGGATTCCGGGAGTCATATCAACATCGACGAGATAATTAATCACTAAAATGCGACGTCGATTATGGTTTGAAACAATTGTATATCTTTGATCTTGATTGTCCATCACTTATGTTCAGTTTGATGATCCAACACCCAAGCGTCTTTAAATTCAGGATGCTTCTTTCTTAAATCTGTAGCCATTTTTTTCGCATCATCATAAGAATTAGAGAAGCCACAGCACACGAAGAACCGAGTTCCACGCACTATTATTGCAGACCCTTCAAATCCCAACTTTTTCAACTTATCAAACAATAATTGCGAATTTTCTTCCGATAAAAACACTCCGCAGACCACACCATATCGTGCAGAAGAAGAAGATTCACCTGTCTTTACTTCTTTTTTCTGAGCGACTTTCTGCTCTTTCGGTTCTACATTCTGCTTTGAATTTTGATCTGAATGTTGCTCCTGCACAGACACGTCATCGCTACCAGAATTATCGAAAGAGACTCCATCTACAGAGACAGAGCTGTCATTCTTGAGAATAAGACCTTTGCCAACTTCATATTGCATCACACGATGCACTTGCGGATCTTCTTCCCATGGGAAGAGATTTCTGATTTTCACCTTCACGGGAAGCCCTGAGGTTGCACTCCAGAACGGGATCACCTGCCCTTCATCGATAGAAAGGATAGCAATCAGCGCCTTGTTTGCCTTCGCGAAATAGCTCCTCAGGTTTTCCGGAATATCTTCCGATCGAACGCCAGTCATCACGACATGTGCAGCAAAATTAAGATCATCGTTGACATACACCTTAGCCGGCATATTGTCTTTTATTCGATTGGTAAGATTCACCGGCACATAAACCACCACCTGGAGGTTATTGTCTTTAAGATCGAGGTGTTGCATATCTATGATATCTTCTTTTTCGAAGAAAACCATGCCAATAGGAGCAGAGACATTGGTTATAAAGCCATCCTTATTAGATATGTTATATCTTATCTTATAGGCATCACTCTTCGAATAAGGATTCTCATAGATTTGGGAGTCACCCTTACGAGCACGATTTGTGTCACGAGTAGCATATTCAGTTTCATGCTTCAGATTGGCAATAAGTTTCATTTGCACTTTGAGCGAATTTAGCTCTGCTATTGCCTCCTGAAGTTCCCGTTCAAGATCAAGTTTGTGAGAGTTATTGGAAAGGCCAAACGAAATGTTGTGATCCTCCACAACTATTTGCTTGCGTAGTTCATCAATCTTTACCTCCAGCACCGCAATTCGCTGCTGCAGATTGCCATATTGCAATTTGAGGTTACGGCTTTGCGACAACATGGAAGGTTCATCGTTTGGATTCACCTCAAGAATGAGCCAATCAAGCACATAGTAAGAATAAAGCGTATCACCTACATGCACCACATCACCGGGTTTTACATATATGCTATCGAGATAAATATCATAAGGTGCGCGCACCTTATTAATATCAATATGGATATACGCATCATATTCCGTATAGAACGACTTATCTATTGCATACATCACACCAAGCGACAGTATAATAGTAATTATTATTCCAGCAACTATTTGTTGCCGATTCACCCTCTTCTTGCGCTGTCGCAATACAGCCTCTATATTATCTTTCTCTTCAAGCGAACGATACGTGAAATTTCTCATTGTTTCTGATCTGAAAGAAATTCAACACTGCAAAAATCACTGACAGTCTCACCTGCAAGGAATTTGGCAAGCGATGCAATCTGAGCATCGCGGGAGTAGCGAAACTCCAGCAATCGCTCAAGACAGAGGAGATAGGCATTATATTCCTTCATACGCGCCAAACGATCATACTCACCTCTTCGGTTGCTGTAGGCGTTTGTTCGCGTTGCAATAAAATTCTTTAGTTCTAAACTGCGACGATACTCGCCCTCAATCGAACGATTCAGGCGTTCCACCTCAATACTGATAGAGCGAACCTCATCTGCAATCTGCCTCATACGGAGGAATTGTTCGGCTGAAATTGCCTCGCCTTGTGCAATAAGGGCTTTTCTCTTCTTTGCAGACTCTCCGGAAATGGGGAGTTTGAAATAGATACCGGCATCCACATTACTTGAATTATCGGCATACGGACGCATGTAGAAAGAATATCTTACAAAAGGAGACACATCCACATCGTTCCAGTAGCTTTCATTCTTCGCTCTCTGCTCCAAGAGGTCTCTCTTTCGCTGAGCGATCTTGAAATCTGCCTGATTCATTTCCACATACTTCAGAAAAGCAGTTGTGTCAAGTCTTACCAAGAAAGCATCCGGCATAGAAAGATCGCGAGAGAAAACATCGCATACTGTCAGAGCGGCAAGTTTTCTTTCAGCCTCAGATGTCTCACTAAGGATATTCATCAAGTTATCGCTACTGATATTTTCATTGCCAAGAAGATAGAGATACGCATTGCTGAGAAGTTTCAGATTTGCCACTCGATGTGTCAACACCGCACATAGAGCGGAATCCTGATATGTGCGATAGAATTCACGCTGACGGGCATACTCAGTGCCACGCGTTTCCTTTGCATAAGAAAGTCGGTCAATATCTGCCTGAATCTCTGCCTCTTGAATTCGGCCAGACCTATTATAAAGGCCACTTTTTAAAATATTCCATCTTAACTCAGCCTGCACTTTAGCATCATAGCGCGACACTGCATCATCCTCATCGAAACCGAACTCATTGTCAAGACGATAGTATGTTGACCCGGAAACCTGCAGACCTGTTGCCGACTTAATGAAACGAGCTTGTGCATCAACCGATTTCTTCAGTGCTTCATCATAAAGAGAGTCGGCAATAAGCGTATCACCAAACTTTTGCGATGCAGCATTAAATGAATAGCTCTGAGTTTTGTGATTGCTACCATTCACATTGAAAATAAGGGAATCAAGCATAGCAAAACGGCACTCAAACTTAGCAATAATTGAATCCGGATCCAACTTTTGTCGCAACTGCGCAAAAATTTGAGCCGTACTAACCACTGCGACTATCAATATGACATATCGTTTCAGAGTCATTTCAGCTTCAACATTTGATTAAATCATTGTGATACACTCACAAAGATAATAATTTTTACATGGATATGCAACAAATTGAGTAATTTTTCGAAAAAAGGACACCGACCGATCGTGGTCGATGTCCTAAACTAAAAACTCTATGAAAAATTATTCCTCTGTTATTGTCTTTTCTGTCAGTTGGTATACCTGGAGACCATCCTCACCGAAAGCTACATAAATTTTGCCGTTATTCAAAGCAATGTAGTTAGCCGATTTTCCAGATGCAGCATGATAGAAGCAAACCTCATGAAGATCAGTCTTGTCGAGTACGCTTACGAATGAGCCATTAGCGACATAAACATACTTGTCATCAAATGCCATACCATTTACAGGGGCATTACCTCTTTGGAATTTCTTGCCATCGTTAACTCTGACAAGACCACCCTTGCTAAGACAAGCATAGATATTCTCACCGTCAACTGCAATAACATTCTTACCATCTACAGGAGCAATTGTTCCAACTGAGTTGTAAGAGTTTAGAACAGTTGCAAACGTATAATCGGTAGCATCATACACTTTAACAGAAGCTGTAGAAGAAGTCTCGCTGTCTGAGTCCAGAGAAAGCGCTGCAGTCTTGCCACCATTTATGCTTAGATGTTTAGATGAACCCACAGTTGCCTTGAATGAACCAAGCACCTTAGAGAAGTTGACAGCTTTAACTGCTCCATAACCACTTGTTGTGGCCACGTAGTAGTAATCACCCTGACGAACTACGCAATTGCCATCACCTGCATTCTTGTAACCGGCACTAATATCATCTCCTGTTTTACCTTTCTCTGTTATAACTTCTTCAGTAGTAAGTTCCTTAACCTTGAAGTCTGATTGTTCTGAGCCTGCCGCTACTTCGAAGCTAACAGGAAGAGAACCAATGAAAGCACCCTTCTTGATATGATTGCCGACAGTGACGATATTGCCATTGTCTACGATAAGATGATTGAAGTCATAATTTGGAGCAACCATATATGAACCAAGAGCAAACCCTGCAGTGCCATTGTCTTTTATCACCTCAATGCAACCATTTTGCTCTGCACCGCGAAGATGATACGAAACGTACGCATTGTTGCCTTCAAAATTAACACATGTAGCAGAAATCACTCCATGACCATGATCACTTGCCGGGATAGTAAGTGGCTCAATATCCGTCACCTTTGAAAGTTCGGGAGTTGAAGGGTCGGAAGGTTTTGTGCCATATTCTCCATGACAACCGGCTGAGGGCACATAAACAACCTGTTCTTCTGAACTATAGCGAAGTTCAAGATCATTGAAACTTACTTCTTTATCAGCGATATAGCACTTACCGAACTTGCAAGCAATATTTTCGCCGAAAGTTTCCTTAGCCCAAGTAACGTTATTGGTCTTAAACTCATCAGCAACCACAACTGCATTAGTACCATTTACAGTGAACCTTGTATTTCCGTTGGAAATATTCATCTGTTTTGCCTTAACCAAACCATTATTGTCAAGAACAACAGTACCACTATGAAGTGTCAGTTTGTCAGTTTCAAAATAGGAAGTCTTAATTGTACCATTACCATTTATCTCGATCTCATTAGCGATAAACGCACAGGCAATAGCATCGCCATTCAAACGAACAGTTTCTGCATCGATGGTTCCCTTGCTATATAAATTAGCACCTTCGTTGACTCCAAATTTTTTACATTCAGTAATATCTACAGCCGAATAAATAGCAGCGCCTGCGCCAATAGTAAGACCACTGTATTCGTCAGTAGCTTTAAGTGTGCCATAGTTGTAAACAGTAGCACCAGGATTTAAGCTACTTGGAAGTGATAGCACACCACCCTCAAGCACATATATCGTATTACTACCGGATACATTCATATAATTCATTGACAGAGTACCAGCGACATATATTGTGACATTACCATTTAAAGTCAAACCACTTTCTAAAGCGTCTCCTGATTTAATATAGTATTCGCCTTCTTTAGGTGTACCCCAATTTAGATTTGGCTTATTTCCCCATTCGTCTGAAGAGTTGAAATCTTTGGCATCTGCTGGAATTGTCGGACATTCTGGCATTTCAAAAGATTTTGCTGCCTCTACATACTCACCGGAACGGGTAAAAGAACCGCCATAGTTGTGAACGCGGCTTTGGTCAGCGCCGAAAACGGAGTAAGAATCAGTGTCAATAGGTGACTCTGCTACATTTCCATTAGAAATACCATCTTCAGAGCTACACCCCGTTAGGTAGATAACACCAGACATCGCAGCGAAAAGGAGAGCAGAATTGCCAACCAAACGCAATGCTTTCATTTTGTACATAAAGTTTATAAATATTATAAGTTATTGGCTTTCATTCACAAAACTCAACAAAGTAATATTACAAAAAACACATCGTAAGTCTACGAGATATAATCTGTTTAAAACTTCGCGCAAAGTTATATTTTTTCACAACACCACAAAATATTTTTAACAAAAATTAAAAAAAAATGTTAAGACATGGTTAAATGCTTTTGTTTAGACTGTATCAAAATTTTTATTTTGATGCACCCCCTTACCAAAGCATCCCAGGGGTGAGGAATTTGGAGAGTATGAATTTGCATGAGTTGGGATTTTTATGTAATTTTGCATTATATTGTTAACGCATAGATAGACACCTTACGAATTCGAAGCTTCACGCCAGTCACGAATCAGTTTGGTCAAATTATCAAAACAAGAAGTAATCTTCAATTCTCAATATTAAGAAAGTGGACATATCAGTAGTAGTGCCATTATACAATGAGGCAGAATCGTTGCCGGAACTGAGCGCCTGGATAAGCAGGGTCATGGCACAGAATGGATTTACATATGAGGTAATCTTCGTTAACGATGGATCAACCGACAATTCGCTTGAGGTTATAAGAAACATTGCAAAAGACGACAAGCATATCAGATGCGTAAGTTTTTCACGAAACTATGGCAAATCGCCGGCACTCAACGAAGGATTCAAAAGGGCTGAAGGGAATGTGGTGATTACCATGGATGCCGATCTTCAAGACAGCCCGGATGAAATTCCTGAATTGTATCGTATGATTACCGAAGAGGGCTATGACCTTGTGTCGGGATGGAAGAAGAAACGCTACGACCCGTTGAGCAAAACCATACCCACAAAACTCTTCAACGCTACAGCTCGCAAGGTCAGCGGCATCAAAAACCTACACGACTTCAATTGTGGACTGAAGTCATACCGCAAAGAGGTGGTAAAGCATATTGAAGTATATGGAGATATGCACCGCTACATACCCTACTTAGCAAAAAACGCCGGTTACAAAAAAATTGGCGAAAAGGTGGTGCATCATCAAGCTCGCAAATATGGTGTCACCAAGTTTGGGCTCGACCGGTTTGTAAACGGCTATCTTGATCTTGCCACACTCTGGTTTCAGTCTAAGTTTGGCATCAAGCCGATGCATCTATTCGGACTTCTTGGTTCACTTATGTTTCTGATAGGCTTTATTGCCATCGCTGTTGTTCTGACATTGAAATGCGTGAGTCTCTGCTGCAGTGATTATCATTTCTATGTAACCAACTCGGTATACTTCTATCTCTCGCTGGCATCGATGGTGATGGGATTACAGTTTTTCCTCGCAGGATTTGTGGGAGAACTCATCACACGTAACTCTCCGGAACGCAATAACTATCTGATAGGAGAAGAATGGTGAGCGGTATCGCAAGAAGCATACGTATAATCGTGTTGTTGCTTGCCATGATGGCAGGACTAACACCCATGGTTGCACAAAGCAACAAGGGTAAGATTACGCCTGTGGAAAGCGACGACGAAGCGCCACCCAAACCTGTGTTGCACTATTATGACAAACATGGAGAAAAGCTGGCAGAGCCGGTGCTGTATCTTGCCGAACTTGACACAGCGAAAAAAGTGCGCCCAGGTTCGCCCTACCCTCTTTACAACGGAGTAATTATAGGCATCAACTTCGGAGATGCCATCCTTGGTCTGACAGGGCAGAAACACAGCAGTTACGATATAAGTGCAGCCGTGTCGCTCCACAACTGGTTTTTCCCTACCGTAGAGGCAGGCATAGGCTGGGGGAGCCACACTGAAGGCGACATCGATTATCGCTACAAGGCAAAGCCATCGTTCTACGCCAAAGTAGGTGTAAACTACAATTTTCTCTACAAGTCCAAACCAGACTACATGGCATTCTTAGGACTTCGATTCGGAGTCAGCAGTCATAGTTGGGACATAACAGAGATTAGTCCGACAAGCGACATAGGTAAAGAAACCGGCAATACGGAGTTGCTTGGGCAGAGTTGTGTCAGCACCTACGGAGAGTTTTTGGCTGGACTAAAAGTAAAAATCGTGGGTCCTTTTTCTTTAGGATGGAGTGTAAGATACAGACTCGGCCTGCACAATAGTAAAGGAATGAATCCTTGGTTTGTTCCTGGGTATGGCACAGGACCTCTCGGATTCAATTTCTCGGCATATTACAGTCTTTAGTTGTCAGTTGTCAGTTGTCAAGTTAGCTAATCTCTGAAAACTGAGGACTGAGGACTGAAAACTGCTATCAGTTGTCAGTTGTCAAGTTGTCGAGTTAGCTAATCTCTGAAAACTGAGGACTGAGGACTGAAAACTGAAAAACTACTATTACTTTTTGGAAAGAGTAAGAGTGAATTCAAGACCACCAGAAGGCATATTCCTGACAGTAATATCTCCATTGTGGAATTTAGCAGAATTCTTCACAATTGCAAGTCCCATACCGGAGCCTCCCTTCAATCGTGAACGACCGGTTTCTATGCGATAGAACCAATCGAAAATATGCTCTATATGCTCTTGAGGTATCCCAGATCCATTATCGCCAATAATCAGGCGGTAACTCGCTTCATCTTCAGCTTGAAGTCTGATGTAGAATCTTGAAGCTCCTGAGTAAGCAATAGAATTAGTAACAAGATTTCGAAAGATCGAAGCAAGTAGAGAGGCATTGCCAATCATCATCATCGATTCCTGAAGTTTTATGTCAAGAATCATTCCAACCGCATCGGCCTTAGCACGCACACTTTCCATCACCTCATCTATCACGTCTCTCAACGAAATAATTTCTCGCTGAATCGCAGAGGCACCATCTTCAAGACGATTGAGCAAAAGAACATCTTGAATCATTCTGAGAAGTCTGTCGGAATTTGCCTTACACCGGCTGATCAGCATATCACGCTGAGCATCTGTCAGCTGTTCTTTTCTCATCACCAGAGTGTCTAACTCCAGAGATATTGCCGACACCGGTGTTTTCAGTTCATGATTGATATTGTTGGTAAGTTCCCTTTTTATTCTATTTTTCTCCTGTTCCTCTTTCATGGCGAGAGCTGCCGTTCTGTCGCGATCGGCAATCGTGTGTTGAAGTTTCATGTAAAGGAGCACAATATTGTGAGCAATATTTCCGAGTTCATTATTGGGAAACACTTCGGCATCGTAGATTTTCTCTCCGTTTTCAGCTCTTTGAGCAAATTGCGTTAGGCGTCTGAACGTCATCCCGTTTCTAAGCGAAATTATGTATGAGCAATAGAGAATCACCACATACGTAAGTATAGCATACCACACAAAAGTTCGGTCGATTTGCATAAATTCTGAAATACCGACATCATACTCAAGAGCACCGGTACGAGCTATCAAGTTTCCCGACTTCAAGGCTGCGTAATAATAGAAGGTATCGCTGGAAGAAGATGTTTCATGAACAGAAAATCCCTTATGATTATCCGACTCAAGAGCCATTTTCAACTCCGGAAGTTCGAGTGCATTTTCTATTGAATACTCACCATCGGTATCAAACAACACATTCCCATTGGTGTCAAAAACAGACATTCTCAGCATTTTGATAGGGATATCGACCATTTTCTCCCAACCCGCCACATTCACAGTGTCTACATCATAGTGGTTAAGAAGCTGATAGTTCAAGACCATGAGCTGAGCATTGAGTTGATCTTGACGATACTGCCTCTCTCGAGAATACTGGAAGGCAAGGAAAGCACCTTCACAGATACCAAGTACAATAACCACCAAAATAAAAATTCTGGTATTGAAGCCGATCTTAAGCTGAGTCATCCGTTGAATCGGCTATACTTTAAAACCGTACCCGTAGCCAGAACGAGTCACGATTAATTTTCCATATTTTCCAATTTTGG